>NZ_JBIWPF010000027.1:0-74727 GCF_044768125.1 Streptomyces sp. NPDC101166 | reverse complement strand
GGCGGGGCGGTGGGTGGGGGGGGGGGCGGGGGGGGGGGGGGTGTTCCCGCCGCCCCGGGGGGGGGGGGGCGCCGGGGGGGGGGGGGCCCCCCCCCCGGGCGCCCCCCCCCGCTCGGGTCCGCGGCCGGCTCAGCCGGACATGGCGACCAGCACCCTGCGCTCACCGGTGAAGGGGCGCCTGCCGTGCCCGGTGGCCACGTTGTCGATGACCATGAAGTCGCCTTGCCACCAGTCCACGTCGACGGCCGTCTCCAGGCCCCGGTCGTGGATGTGGAGGATGTGCTCGTCGGGGATGGGGCTGCCGTCCGCGAAGGTGACCGACTGGGGCAGTTCCTCGGGTGGCAGGATCTGCGCCAGTTCGCGGGCGGTCTCGTCGCCGAGGGCGGCCGGGTGGAAGTGGTCGGCCTGGTTGAACCAGACCTCGGTGCCGGTCACCGGGTGCCGGATGGTGGCAGGGCGGACCGGGCTGATCATGCGCAGGCCGCCGTCGGCATCCCAGTTCCAGGTGAACCGCCCCGCCTCGAGGAAGGCTTCGACCTCGTCCCGGTCGTCGGTCTCGAACGTCTGGCGCCAGCCTCGGCCGAGCCCGAATCCGTCGTGCAGGTTCTGGGTGTAGCGGATGCCGTCGCCGAAGGCCTCCCGGACTTCTGCGTCCAGGGAGGCGAGCCAGAGTGAACCGTCCACGACGGGTGTCGCCCCGCCGGAGCCGGGGGTGGTGGCGCAGTAGAAGAAGAGGCGCTCCGGCCAGTGGTGGCTGTAGGACAGTTCGCTGTGCATCGCGATGGTCATGTGCTGCGGGTACTCGGTCGACGTGTAGAGGTTTCCGCCGAGCTGGGTACGCGGCGAGGTGCCGTGCAGGTATCCGAGCCGGTTGGGCAGGAGCAGCTCCATCACCGTCTCTATCTCCCGCTCGGATATCCCGAACCCCCGGAAGACCAGCGCCTTTTCGCGGGCCAGAAGCTCCGCCGGCTCTCCCAGGGCCTCGAGCCGTCGGCGCACCCCTTCGGCGCCCAGCGGTCCGCCTTCGGGGTGTATGTCGAGTGGGCGCCAGTCGCGGGCGCCCTGCGCCGGGGTCGTGCCGGCGGTGGGGGTCGCGTCGTCGATGGTGCTGGTTTCGCTCATGGCTGGACTCCTCGGCTACTGACTCGTTATGCGTGACCAGGCGTCGTCGTCCTGCTGGAACACCTGGTCCTTGATCTCGGCCGGCCGCATCCCGGCCGCGAGGCGCCGGTGCCAGTGCTCGGTGAAGGCCGATTCGGGCACCACGGCGACGCGCAGCGGGCCGAGCGCCGCCATGGAGCGGGCGGAGCGGTATCCGCGGCTGACCCGGCCGAGTTCCTTGTCCACCAGGTCCTGGAAGGCGAGCCTCATGGTCAGGGGCAGTGGCGTGCGCACGGCGACGGCGAGTGTGTAGTGGGGGCGGTCGGGGCCCTGCTCGCTGCGGCAGGTCAGGTTGACGACGTCGACGCCGAGCCGCCGGCTCGCCTCGCGCATCGCCCGTACGACGTGCGCCTCCCGCAGCCGCTCGCCGGCCGTGTCGGACACGGTGGCGCGTCCCGCGTACTCGACGCGCGGTACTCCGGCCACCCGGTCCACGACGTGCGTGACGTCGCCGAGGACGTAGCGGTACAGGCCGCCCGGATGCGAGAGCACCACGTGGTAGTCGCGTCCCGGCTCGAGCTCGTCGTACAGCAGCGTGGGACTGTCGGGCAGGACGTCCCGGTCCGCGTCGACGAACTCGTACAGGGCGCAGGAGACCGCCAGCGGGCCCGCGGTGGGGTGGTCGTCGCAGGGGACGCCGACGGGGCCTTCGGACGCCGCGCTCGGAGCCGGCAGCATGACGACATCGCTGCCGTACTCCTCGGTCAGGCGCGGCAGATACAGCGAGGCGAGGCCGCTGGTCCAGCCGTAGAGCAGGCGCATGCGGGGCCACAGGACGGCCGGTGTGGGGCGTCGCCCCGGTGCCCGGGAGGCCCGTTGCCGCAGTTCGGCGGCGCGCTCCGGGTTCGGGGCGCCGCCGGGCCGGCCGAGGCAGGTGCCGTCGTGGATGTCCTTGAGCAGTGCGGGCCACCACTGGACGAGCAGCTCGGGCAGCATGGCCAGCAGCGTCGGGTTGTGGCCGATCACGGACCGGACATCGTGCTCGGCGGCGACGCGCACACGGGCGTAGAGCTTGTCGAGGTGGGCCCCGTCGTCCAGCGGCACCGGCAGCTCCGCCCAGGGTGCGCTGCTGCCGGGCTCCTGCCCGAGCGCACCGGCCCCGGGGCCCAGATCGGCCCGGCTGGGGCCGACTTGCGGTGGCCCGCCGGCGTCGGCGGCCGCCCGGGGCAGCGGGTCGTGCCGGAGGTTCAGACAGCGCGAGCCACGGGCGAAGGCCTCGGGGTGGTACTGGGCGGGCACGCCCATCGCCGCCTGGAAGAAGGGCAGATAGACCCGTCTGACGAAGCTGTCCGTGACGGGGACGCGTTTGCGGCGGCCGGTGGAGCCGCTGGTCGTGAAGAACAGCCGTGGTTCCTCCCGCGTCAGGACCCGTCGTTCGCCCTGTGCCGCGCGGGTGATCCAGGGGGTGAGGTCCTCGTGGGTGCGCAGTGGTACGGCCGCCCGGTAGTCGTCGACGGTGCGGATACGGGCGAATCCGTGCTCCCGCCCGAAGGCGGTGTCGGCGTTGTCGGCGAGCAGGTCGTCAAGGATGCGCCGCTGCCACGCCGCGGCGTCCGGGAGGGTCGCCGTCAGTTGCTCCTTGGCCGCGACGAGGCGGCTGCGGTAGGCGGTCTCGCTGTCGCCCGGCAGGTCCGTGAGGACGCTCGCGGGCTCGCTCACAGTCATGATCGTTCCTTCGTCCGTTGCGGGTCCTGGGCGAGCGTGGCGAACGCGCGCAGCTTCCCGGCTCTGAGGGGATCCGTATGGACCCTTGTGTACGAGGCCCTCCGCGGAAGTCGGTCGATGTGTGGCGCGTGGTCGACGACGACGCGGTCGCCGGGGGCGAGGGCTCCGGTCAGCTGTGCCTCGGCGAGCGTGTGGCTCAGGTGGATGAGGTAGTGCGGGAGGGTGAGACCGCAGGTCGCGACGGTGAGCCGACCGCTTGCGGCCTTCTGCGCGGTGCCGCTGGGCCCGCGCACGGTGTAGGAGGGCGGTGCGGTCGGCACCGTGCCGTCGACCCGGCGCAGCAGCCGGCTCAGCTCACGGTGGCGGTTGCCGGGGTGGGGCGCGTACCAGGCGATGCGCCGGTCGGCGCTGGTGAAGGACGGCGGCAGCCGGCGAGCCAGATTGACCGGGTCGCCCACGAGGAAGACGGTGCGGGTGAAGTCGGCGAGCCAGCCGGCGGCGGTGCCGGGTGAGAGCGTGGCCGTGAAGTCCACGACGGACTGGGCGAACCGGGACGGATCGAGGTCGCGGAGCACGGCCACGGCGGGCGCGCGGGGCACTTCGGCGGTCGTGGCATGACCTGCCGCGACGCTCAGCCGGGCGTCCAGGAGTTCGCGCAGCCGCCGCTGGATGTGCTCGTCATCGTGCTGATGCGGCTCCCGCTCCGCGCACGGACACCGGAGCGGCTCGGGCGTGGGTGCGGACGCCGGATGGTTCACAGATACACCTCGTCCAGGAGGGCGGTGTTCGTCGTGCCCCGACGGTGCTGGGCCAGCAGGCCGGTGGTGAGCCGGTAAGGGTCCACGCAGGGGTGTGGGCGCTGGTGCCGGGCGAGCAGGTCGCGCAGGGTCGTCTCCGCCGGTTGCGGGGCCTGCATCTTGAGCACGCGCTGTGCGCGGCCCATGCAGCGCCGCAACAGCTCCGTGCGGTGCGGCTGCGGATCTCCACGGCCGAGTACGGCGATGAAGTACAGGCGCATCCCGAGGCGGTAGATGTCCGGGCCGACCAGGTCGAGGTACCGCTCGGCCAGCGCCGCCGCGGTCAGTCCCTCCCACCCGCCGTGGCGCGCGGACTTGATGTGCCCGTCGGCGCCGCGCACCCGCCCGAGCACCACGAGGTGGACGCGGGCGCCGAGCCGCTCCAGCACATGCCGTACGAGGGCGAAGTCGGGGCGCGCCTCACGGTCGCAGGTCAGCACCAGGTCGTCGTAGTCGCGTACCAGCGGCACGAGTTCACGCAGCATGGACGCCAGGTAGTTGGGCGTGCCGTCGGCGGAGACGAGCAGGCGCAGGGGCATGCCGGCCCCGGTGGCGTCGAGGTGCACGGGGCCGCCCCAGCGGCGCTGGTCGATGCACAGGTGCAGTTCTGCAAGGAGCGCGACGAGGTCGTCGAGGCCGATCCGCGGGTTCGTCCGGTTGCGCAACCCTGGGTCGTCGACGCCGAGTTCGCGCAGTCGCCTGGTCCACAGCTCGAGGATGCGGTCGCCGGCGGGGTGGAGCGGCGCGTCCGGCGCGAGCAGGGCGGGCGCGGCCTCGGGGGCGCGGTTTCGCTGGTAGTCGACGTACAGGGCGCCGATGCCCTCCTCGTCGAAGGCGGTGAAGTCGGCGTGCGGCGCGGTGCGGTCGAGGTGCGCCCAGAAACCGAGTGTCTGTGCGTTGAGTACGCCGACGCTCCAGCTGTAGAGCACGTCGACGTGGTGCAGCAGGGCCGTGGCCCGGTGCATGACATCGCCCCAGAGCAGCCCTTTGACATGGCTGAGTGTCAGCGGCTTGGTCGGAGCGATGGGTACCGGTGCGAACAGGACGCGTCGCGCATGCCCGGTGGCGGTCGACTGGCGCGGCGGCACATCGGCCTCCAGGGGGTGGATGGTGGGAGCTTCCCGTGCTCCCGGTCCCCGCCGGGACGGGGGTTCCTCGGGGGGACCGGGAGCTGCGCGGGGCACGGCCCCGGCTCCGGCGGCTTCGGGCTGGCCCGACGGGCGCGGCCGGACGCTCACTATGCCCCCGGTGCACCGGCCCGGGTCAACGGCGGCCGTTCAACTGCGCAGTCGCCTCCGTTGAACAGGCGGGAGGCGCCGATCGGGTGCGCGCGCCGCGTGGCTGAACACCGTTGATCAACGGGTCGGGGCGGTGTCATGGTGAACCGTCCCGCACCACCGGGGGTTGTGGCCCCGCTGTGGTCGCCGTGTGTGGTCGGCGCTGTTCGAGCCCTCTTCGGTACGGCCGCGCCGGGCCCGTGACGACCCGCCTCTTGTGCCTGCTGACTGCGACGACTTCGTCCCGGACGACCTGGAGACCCTCTTGCGCACCGAGACTCTGACCGGGGGCGCGTCGTGCCCTATGTGACCTCGAACGGGATCCGGCTCTCCTATCAGCGCCAGGGCCGCGGCGAGCCGGTGTTGCTCATCATGGGCTCGGGCGCCGCCGGGCATGTCTGGACGACGCATCAGACGCCGGCGCTCAACGCGGCCGGTTACGAGACGGTCGTCTTCGACAATCGGGGCATCGGCGCGTCCGACGCGCCGCCCGGAATGTATGCGCTGGCCGACATGGTGGCCGACACCAAGGGGCTGATCGAGGCTCTGGGGCTGGGTCCCTGCCGCGTCGTCGGCACCTCGATGGGCGCGATGATCGCTCAGGAGCTGGCGAGTCAGTACCCTCATCTGGTGCGTTCAGCCGTGCTGATCGCCACCCGCGCGCGCTCCGACGCGACCCGGCGGGCGCTGACCGAGGCCGATCTCGCCCTGCGCGAGAGCGGCGTTCGGCTGCCCCTGAAGTACGAGGCGATGCGGACCGTCCTGGAGATGCTCTCCCCCGCCACGCTCAACGACGACGGCGCGGCGAAGAGCTGGCTGGAGATCTTCGAGCTGACCGGCGGCGGCAACGGTGGCGGGCAGGCCGGGGTGGACCGGGCCGGCGACCGTCGTGAGGTGTTGCGCTCCATCAGCGTGCCGTGCCGCACGATCGCCTTCTCGGACGACCTGATCTGCCCGCCGCATCTGGTGGCCGAGGTGGCGGACGCCATCCCCGGTTGCGATCACGTGGAGATCGAGGACTGCGGGCACCTGGGGAACCTGGAGCGTCCGCAGGCCGTGAACACCGCGATCATCGAGTTCCTGGACAAGCACTGACGCCGGGCGTCCACCGCGCACCGCCCCCTTCATCCGCCCCTTCACGTAAGGCCTCGCTGTGAACCAGACAGAGCGCTTCGATCCGGGCCCCGCGGCGAAGACCGTCCGGCAGGACGTCACGACGTGGACGCTGCGGATGTCCTCACCCGAGCAGCTGCGGCCGGTCCGGGCCGAGATCGCGATGCGGGTGGAACGCTCGCAAGTGCCGTCGATCGATCTGAGCCGGGCCCTGTACGCCGCCGTGGGAGCCCATGTGTGCTGGACGGATCGCTTCTCGTGGAGTCACGAGACGTGGCAGGCCTGGGTCCACCGGCCGTCCATGGCCACCTGGATCGCCTCGGTCCAGGGCACTGTCGCCGGGTTCTTCGAGCTGGAGGCCCAGCCGGACGGCGGGGTCGAGGTGGTGCTGTTCGGGTTGCTGCCCCAGTTCCACGGCCGGGGCCTGGGGGGTGCGCTGCTGACGACCTGTGTGGAGCAGGCCTGGCGCGGCGGCGTCGACTGGGGCGGCCCTGACGCCGGCCCCACGCGTCACGTCTATCTGCGCACCAGCACGCTCGACCACCGTCACGCCGTGCGCAACTATCTTGCGCGTGGCTTCGAGACGGCCGAGGCGCAGACCGTCGACAAGCCGATCCCCGATCCGCGGCTGGCCCCCTGGCCGCTGCCGCGTGATCCGCGGCAGGCGCCCGCGAGCGACCTCTGCGCCGCTCGGTCAGGGCGCGGGGGCGTGCCTCAGGGCTGGTGAACGAGGCAGCGGAGCGGCTGTGGGGGTTCCGGCCGGTCGTGCGCCGGACCGGCGAGACCGGTGCCGGTCAGGCCCGGTGGCCGCGCACTTCGCCGCTGCGCGGGATCGGTTCACTGACCGTGCGTTCGTCCAGGCCGAGAGCATCATCCGCACCGCGCTGGGCGCACGCGCGCGGGCCACGCCGGCGCCGACCGTCCGCCGGGCACGGCGGACCACGGTGACCGGTGCCTTCTTCGACGGCGTCCCGGGCGGCGGCGGTGACGGGGCAGGCCCCTCCACCGCCCTCGTCGCCGCCCGGGACCAGGATCGTCCGGGCCCGCCGTCGTTCATGTCCGGGCCGCGGTCGCCCGCGCCCGGATGAAGCGGGCCAGCCGGCTGATGCCGTCCCTGATCTGCTCGTGCGTCAGGTAGCTGACGGACAGCCGCAGTGCGTGCTCGCCGCCGCCTCGCGGATGGAAGTAGGACATCGGGGTCCAGATGACACCGAACTCCTCGGCCGCGTACGTCAGTGCAGCCTCGTCGGCGCGGAAGGGCACCGTGACGGAGAGGAAGAAGCCTCCGCTCGGCTCGTTCCAGCGCACTCCGAGCGCGGCGCGCTCCGCCGGCGGGAAGGCCGCCTCCAGGGAGTCGAGCGTGACCCACATCGTGTCCCCGTAGTGGGCGGCCGTGGCGACGTTGAGGTCGCCGGCCCTGCCGTCGGCCGTCAGCAGCATGCCGGCCACCAAGGCCTGGCTCACCGGTGAGGTGTTGACCGTCACCATCGATTTGATCTTGCTGAGGGCTTCGGCGAGCACCGTGGTGCGGCCGGCCGCGTCGGTGACGGGCTGGTCGGCGACGGCGAAGCCGACGCGCGCGCCGGGGAACAGCGTCTTGGACAGCGAGCCGATGTGCACCACGCGGTGGGCCCGGTCCAGCGACTTCAGCGTCGGGAGCCGGCTCCCCGGACTGACCAGCCGGTACGGGCTGTCCTCCAGGAGCAGGATGTCCTCGCGCTCGGCGAGGGCGAGGAGCTCCTCGCGGGCCTGAAGCGACATGGTGGCGCCGGAGGGGTTGGAGTGGTCCGGGATGACGTAGAAGGCGCGGGGACGCCGTCCCCGGGCGCGCTCCGCCCGGATCGTGGCGGCCAACTCGGCGATCCGCACCCCGTCTTCGCCCTCGGCGACCGCGACCGGGCTGATGTCGAGCAGCCGGGCCGCGCCGGTGATGCCGACGTAGCAGGGGCTGGAGACCAGCAGGACGTCGTCCGGTCCGGTGATCAGCGCACGGACGGCGAGCAGCATCGCCTCCTGGGCGCCGACGGTCACCACGACGGACTCGGGCGCGACGTGGATGCCCTCGTCCTTGCTCAGCGAGTCCGCGATCAGCTCGCGGATCTGCCCGCTCGTCGGCCCGTACTGGAACAGCGCGGAGCGCACCTGCTGGGGTGAAGCGCCCTGCTCCTCCAGGTGGTCCACGTAGCGGCGCAGGTAGGTGAAGATCTGCTCGGTGTCGAAGAAGCCGTCGTAGGGCCGGCCCGGCGCGAAGGAGACGGCGCGGGGATAGCGGGTGGTGATCTCGTTGAGGAAGTTCATCGTGTCCAGGACGGGGTCCCAGACGCTTCCGTGCAGGTCCTGTGGTCCCAGCCCGGCGGCTTTCGGCAGGGCGGGCGGCACGGTCGGGCTTGGCGGGGCGCCCGCCGTGGCAGCCGGCCCCGCGGTCGGTGCGACGAGACCGGGCCCCGCGTCCGCCACGGACCCGGCCGCGGTCGGTGCTACGAGACCGGGTCCCGCGTCCGCCACGGACCCGGTGCCGGTCAGCGCCATCGCCTCGATCAGCTCGTCCCGGACGATGTCGAGGACGTCCGCGACGCCCTCCGCCCCGGCCACGGCGAGTCCGTGCAGGGCGGGCCGGCCGATGAGCACGGCGTTGGCTCCGAGGGCGAGCGCGGCCAGCACGTCGGCGCCGCGACGTACGCCGCCGTCGAGCAGGACCGGGCAGGCGCCGCCCACGGCCTCGGCGACCGCGGGCAGCGCGGTGAGCGTGGCCGGGGCGCCGTCCAGCTGACGCCCGCCGTGGTTGGAGACGATGACGCCGGCCGCGCCCGCGGCGACCGCCAGCCGGGCGTCCTCGGGGGTGAGGACGCCTTTGACGAGCACCGGCAGTGAGCTGACCGAGCGCAGCCAGTCGATGACCGACCAGTCGAGAGCGGGGTCGAACTCGGCGAGCGCATGCTCGCTCGGCGAGTCGAATCCGCTTCCGGTCAGGTTGGCCGGCGCGACGCCGTCGGGCAGTGCGAAGCCGTTGCGCAGATCGCGCAGCCGACGGCCCAGGCGTGGGGCGTCCACCGTCAGCACGAGGGCTTCGAACCCCGCCTGTGCGGCGCGCTCGATCAGTGCGCGTGTGGTGGCCCGGTCGCGGAAGCAGTACACCTGGAGCCACAGCGGGGACGCGGTGGCGGCGGCGATGTCCTCGAACGTACGGCTCGCGAAGGTGCTGACGATCAGTGCGGCGCCCGCGGCGGCGGCGCCCCGCGCGGCGGCGACCTCTCCATCGGGGTGGGCCAGGGTGTGGTAGGCCATCGGGGCGATGCCGATGGGCCCGGCCCAACTGCGGCCCAGGATGTCCCTCTTGGTGTCGGGCGTTCCGTGCCCGGCCAGGACACGGGGCCAGAGGCGGATGTCGTCGAAGGCGGACGCGTTGGCGGCGAGCGTGCGCTCGTCGCCCGCGCCGCCCTCGAGGAAGTCCCTGACTCCCGGCGAGAAGCGCGAGGCCGCCGCGGACGCGTAGTCGGCCAGGGTCAGCAGGCGGTCGGAGGCGGTCATCGGGACGTCAGCCGCTCGCGTTCCACCGCTTCGTACAGGGCGCGGATGTTGGAGCTGCCGAAGCCGCGCGAGCCATGTCGCTGGATCAGTTCGTAGAAGAGGGTGCTGCGTTCATAAGGAGACCGGCTGAACAGCTGCAGCAGGTGGCCCCACTCGTCGCGGTCGGCCAGCACCTGGGTGTCGCGCAGTTCGCCGACGATGCCCCGCAGTCCCGGGAACCGGTCGGCGAGGACGTCGTAGTAGGCGTCGGGGGTGGTGAGGAAGTCGACGCCGCGCTGCTTGAACTCCCGTACGGCCGGGATGATGTCGTCGACGAGGAAGGCGAGGTGCTGAACGCCGGGGCCCCCGTTGCGCTCCAGGAAGGCGTCGAGCTGACCGGCGTCCTTCGCCGGGTCCGGTGCGACCAGTGTGAAGGTGGTGCCTCCGGTGGCACTGCGGACGACGACGGAGTCCATCGCCTGGCCACCGACGCTGACGTACTCCGAGTAGAAGCGGTCGAGCCCGAAACCCTCCTGGTAGAACCGCGCGTACTCGGTGAGAGAGCCTCCGGGCAGACACACCGCTATGTGGTCCAGGGACTTCACCCGGCCCGGGGGGCGCTGCGGTCCGTCGAGCGGGACCCAGGTGCGGCCGGGCGGCAGCCGGTCGGCGGCGGTCCTGGGGGCCGGTATCAGTGTGTGCACGACGTCGCCGAAGCCGGAGACGACGGTGTCGCCCCGCAGGGAGGTTTCGGGCTTGGCGCCCGCGAGCAGCGCGGCGTCCCGGGTGGCCGCGACGTCGTCGCAGGTCATGGCGATGTCCGCGATACCGTCGCCGTGTTCGTCGCGGAACTTCCAGGTGCCTCGTCCGGTGGTGACGACGACTTGGACGTCGCCCTGTCTGAGCAGTACGGAACTGCGGTCGACCTCGACCGAGTCGGCGACCTGGGTGAAGCCCATGGCGGACACGAAGTACTCGGTGGTCGAGGACTTGTCCTTGGTGAACAGCTCTACGTACGCGATGTCTTGCACGACCATGGAGCGACCTCCTCAAGGCAGATGCCGTGTGACGTTTGTGTGCCGACGGCCGGGCGGGACACCCGCGGTGCTGACCGGGTGTCCCGCCCCGAGCCGTCCGGAATCCGGGTCAGGTGACGGCTACCAGCGCCACTCCTGCTGCTTGAAGAGGTGACCGGCGGGGACGTCGCGGTCCTTGCACCAGCTCAGGAACTCCTCGATCTGCTTGATCTGGTACGTGTCCTCCGTGTACGTGGTGGCCATGACGTGGCCGAGCCAGTCCTCCTCGCCCATGGCGTAGACGTAGGCCTCCTTCGCCCCGAGTTCGGTCATGATCGCGGCGGCCTGCTCCGCGTTGGAGCCGGACAGCTTGCGGGAGTTGCTCATCTTCTTGGTGACCGGGATGGTCAGCAGCGCCTGGTACAGCCAGGTCAGCGGAGCGCCGTCGCACTCCATGCCGAGGAAGGCGATGTCGGCCTGGCCCAGGTGCCCCTTCACGTAGCGGTACAGGGACGGCTCGATGCCCGAGGAGTCGGCGCCGATGAAGACCTTCTTGCCGGCCAGCTCCGCCCAGTACGTCGACTTGGCACGGATGTCGAGGTCGCAGTGCTCGCCGAGGAACGGCGTGGCGGTGACCTTGCCGCCGGGGAACTCCACCTCGTCGAAGTCGTCGACCTCGATGACGTTGAAGCCCTGGTTGCGGAGCATCAGCGCCATGGACGGGTCGGCCAGGTTGCCGCGCGAGGAGCGCGGCACGACGATCGCGCCGAGCCGGCCGCGCAGCTGCAGCAGCGTCTCCAGGACGATGTGGTCCTGGTGGCCGTGCGTGATCAGGACGAGGTCGATGTAGTCGGGCAGGTCGTCCAGCGTGTACCGGTCGGTCTTGTCGCTGTCCGCGCTGATGAACGGGTCGGTGACGATGGCCGCTTCGGGCGTCTGCAGGACGAGGCAGGCGTGCCCGAAGTAGCGGATCCGGCCGCCGCTCTCGATGTGGCGGTCCGGGGACAGGCTCGGCTTGTCGGTGAGCAGGGTGCGCAGCTGCTTGGTCTGCGCGTCGTCGAGGCCGAGCGCCTCGCGCAGGTGCGCGAGGGTCGTCGGGTGCACACGGCTCTTGAAGAGCTCCGCGAGGCCCTCATGACGGAAGGGGATCTGAAGTTCCAGGACGTCCGGTGAGGGAAGGCGCGGGGTGCTGAGGATGAACGGCCGCTCGATGCCCGTCTCCAGGGACAGCTGCACCGACTGGCGCTCTTCCTGGTAGACGTTGCTCTTGTAGACGACCGGCTCCATGAAGCGCATCTGCGCCTGGTTGTCGGTGTCGTAGGCGAGCTCGACCAGACCACCGAGCTCGCTGGGCAGCTTGGGATAGAGCGGGGTCAGGTCGAAGCCGGTGGCGTTGGCCCGCAGGATCTCCTGGCCGGCGGCTATCGCGTGGGCGAAGCGGAGCATGTCGGCGCGGTCCCGCTTGATGGCCGCGAGCAGGTCGCGTACCTCGTCGGCGCGCTCCTCGGGGATGTTGATGAAGTAGCCGCCGCGCAGTTCGGGGTTGTTGCTGGCCGCGACGTGCACCTGCGGGGACTGCAGATAGGACTCGAGAAGCGGGACCTGGAGAAATGCCAGGTTCATCGCCGCCTGGACCGGCGCGATCGTGTAGGGCCAGGCGAAGAAGCGGTCCACGAGCGGCTCGATGATCGCCTTCGACCGCAGGTACAGCTGTTCGTCAGCCATGTGTGCATTCCCTCCAGGAGAACCAAGGAACAGGACCGCCTGGGGGCACACGTATGCCCATGACACATAGCGGACCGTGAGAAAGACAAGAAGGAGCACAGGACGCCGGGAACATGCTCAGGACGTGCCTGCAGCAGCAGAATGACCGGCGCGGCCCGTGACGATCAATACGAGCATGGTCCGACTGGTTGAACAGGCGAGGGAAAAGAGGTCGAGGCCCGGGTTATCCGAACCGCCCGCACTCGCAGAGTTCCGCGTCCGGTGTTCAACCGCTGCCGCCGGCGCGGTTGAACACCGGCGCGCGAGCCGCCTCGGAGCGCTTGCCCGTCGCCCGTAGCCCGTAGCCCGTAGCCCTCGGGCGGACGCCTGATAACCCAGTAGGAAACCGGACCGGAGGACAGAAAGGACCTGAGTCGCTGAAAAGCGTCGGGTTCTACGGCGGTGTGCTCCCAGGAAATATCCGCCGGCGCAGTTCCGCGCACCGCTTGTGGCGGGTACATCGATCTCGAATGTCGCCGCACCAGAAATGTGTCCGCCCCACAGGGATTCATTCGGCGTACGGGCGGACGATCACTGTCTCAGAACGAAAAAGCCGCTGCCGTGACTTCCGGCAGCGGCTCCTTCGTGACCGGGCGTCACTGGTCCCGGCGCTGAACGGCGAAGATGGTGATCACGGCGGCGACGACGGCCCAGACCGCGTAGACGGTCCACGCGCCCGCGGTGGACCACGGGAAGTGGGCGGGCTTCTCCGCCACCTGCATCAGCCGTGCCCAGGCGCTGTAGGGCAGGGTGTGGTCGATCACGGCCGAGGCGTGGTGGTCGTCGCTGACCCCCATGGGCACGAGAAGCAGCAGCGCGAAGCTCGTCCCCATCGTGGCGGCGCTCGCGCGGATGACGGTGCCGACGGCCATGCCGACCAGGGCGGCGACAGGCGCGGCGAGGACGCAGGAAGCCAGCGCGGGCAGGACGCCCGCATCCGACAGGGACAGTCCGGCGTCGCGTCCGGACAGGATCGCCTGGGTCGCCCAGAAGGAGCCGCCGGCAGCGAGCAGGCCGAGCCCGGTGGAGACGACGGTGACCACGACCACCTTGGCGGCCATGACGGCGCTGCGGGCGGGCACGACCGTGAAGGTGGTGCGGATCTGGCCGGTGCTGTACTCGCCGACCACGCTCAGCGAGCCCATGGCGCTCGCGATCAGCATCAGGCACAGCAGGGCGGCGTCGGTGAAGGAGTCGAGCATCGCCCAGTTGGGGAGGAAGTCGGCCCGCTGCTCGGCTCCCCAGGACGGCCAGTTGCTGTAGTCGTCGTAAGCGGTGAAGACGTTGAAGCCGACGATGGCCAGGGTGCCGACGGCGATGGTCCACGCGGTGGAGCGCAGCGACCACATCTTGATCCACTCGGCGGCGAGCAGGTCGACGAAGCGGGCACGGGGCGCGCTCTGCGCGGCCGTCCGCCCAGCGGCGCCGGTGGGGGGAGTGGATGTGAGTGTCATCGGGCGTCTCCTGCGGCGTACTCGACGCTGTCGGCGGTGAGTTCCATGAATGCGGATTCCAGGGATGCGGTGTTGTCGGTCAGCTCGTACACCGGGGCCATGTGCTTGAAGGCGAGGTCGCCGATGCGCTCCGCGCTCAGGCCACGCACGGTCAGCACGTCGTCGGCCTGCGGCTCGACCACGGCCCCGGCGTCCACCAGGACGGAGCTCAGAGTGCCGGCTTCGGGGGTGCGGAGCGTGACGCTTCGCTGGGTGCCCCGCCCGGCGAACTCCTTGAGGCTTTCCTCGGCGATGAGTTTGCCCCTGCCAACGACGACGAGCCGGTCGGCGGTGTTCTCCATCTCCGACATGAGGTGACTGGAGACGAACACCGTCCGGCCCTCGGCGGCGAGCCGCTGGAAGAGCCCGCGCACCCACTTCACACCCTCGGGGTCGAGGCCGTTGAGCGGCTCGTCGAAAAGGAGCACCGGGGGGTTGCCGATCAGCGCCGTCGCGATGCCGAGGCGCTGTTTCATGCCCAGTGAATAGCCGCCGATGCGTCGGTTTCCGGCGTCGGCGAGACCCACTTCCTCCAGTACCTCGTCGACCCGGCGGCGCGGCAGGCGGTTACTGACCGCGAGCGAGGCCAGATGCGCACGTGCGGTACGTCCGCCGTGCACATGGTGCGCGTCCAGGAGCGCCCCGACGTCACGCATGCCACGGGGGCGGTCCGCGTACGGACGGCCGTCGACGGTGACGGTGCCGCTGGTGGGCCGGTGCAGACCGAGGATCATACGCAGGGTCGTACTCTTGCCGGCGCCGTTGGGGCCCAGGAATCCGGTGACGTGACCGGGCTTCACGGTGAAGCTCAGGTCGCTGACTGCGGTCTTCCGGCCGTAACGCTTGGTGAGTTCCCTTGCTTCGATCATGCCCTTCATGATGGCGTGGCTCACACCACCCGTCATCACTCCGAGGGTGACACTGCTTGAACAGCGGTGTCAGCCCAGGTTGTACAGCGTCGGGTTGATCCGGCGAGCGCACCGCGTGGCTACGATGCCGCCATGTCCTTCTCCTGCCACGCTCTCTTCCAGCGGGTGCCGCCGGGTTTATGGACGGGCGGCACGTGGTTCCTCGCGGCCCTGGTCCCGGTCGTCTGGCCGGCCGAGGGGACGGTCGACGATCCGGCGTCGGCCCCCAACGCCCTGGACCACTTGCAAGGGCAACTCCTGCTGGCCGTCGGCGTGACAGCGGCCCTGGGCGGCAGCGTGCTGCTGATGCGCCGTCCGTGGCCGGCCGTGCTGATGCTGCTCGCCGGCACGGTGGCGTTCGCACAGGCGTGGGGGCTGGGGGAGCCGTCCCCGCTGCAGTTCGTCGCCGTGGACGTGGCGATCGCCTTCCTGGCGGCCAGGCACACTCCCCGTGCCTCGATCCTCTTCGCGGGAGCCGCACTCGCCGTTCTGGGCGTGTGTCTGAGCGTCAGGCTGGTGCAGGGCGCCGAGACCGGGACGCCCTCCGAGCCGTACGTCGCGTTGACGGTCCTCGTGGCCTGGCTCGCCGGCCGCTCGGTCCACCAGTCGCGCGCCCACGCCGAGCAGGT
Organism: Streptomyces sp. NPDC101166; assembly: GCF_044768125.1. Taxonomy (NCBI): domain Bacteria; kingdom Bacillati; phylum Actinomycetota; class Actinomycetes; order Kitasatosporales; family Streptomycetaceae; genus Streptomyces; species Streptomyces sp. NPDC101166. The sequence continues at coordinate 59,397 of NZ_JBIWPF010000027.1, read as the reverse complement.
TCGACGTCAGTACGCCGAGCAGGTCGCGGCGCGTGCGGTGATCAATGAGCAGCTGCGTATCGCGCGGGAGGTGCACGACAGCGTCGCCCACAGCATCGGCATCATCGCACTGCAGGCGGGCGCCGCCGCCCGGGTGATCGACACCCGGCCCGACGATGCCCGCCGGGCCATGCTGGCCGTGGAGCATTCGGGCCGCGAGACGCTGGCGGGGCTGCGGCGGCTGCTGGGCGCCTTGCGCGAGGCGGACGACGGACGTGGCCAGGGCAGGCAACCGGTGCCGCTGGCTCCCCCTGAGGGACTGGACGGCATCGACCGGCTGGCGGCGAAGGCCACCTCCGCCGGGGTCCGCGTCGAGGTGCGCCGGGAGGGTGAACGGCGGCCGCTGCCGCAGGAAGTCGACTTCGCGGCGTTCCGGATCGTGCAGGAGTCGGTCACCAACGTGATCCGGCACGCGGGCACCACCTCGTGCCAGGTCGCCATCACGTTCGCGGCCACCGAGCTGATCGTGGAGATCACCGACCACGGATCCGGGCCGGCGGCGACCATGGGCGTGGGATTCGGACTTGCCGGGATGTGTGAGCGAGTGGCGCTGCTGCACGGCGAGTTCAGCGCGGATCCGCTGCCGTCAGGAGGTTTCCGCGTGCTGGCCGCGCTGCCCGCCCCGCCGGGCCGTACGGCCTCCGACGCCGCCTTGGCCCCGGCAGAGGCCTGACGGTCATCCCGCCTGACTCACACCCGGTTCAGCGGCGGTGGAGGGCGGCTCCCCTTCGGAGCGCAGGGTCTTGCGACCCTTCTCCCGGGCGGCCACCGTCCGCGGATCGACCGCTTCGGCCGGTGCGCCCTTCGCGTACAGCCCGTCGGGCACGAAGTTGCGGTCGTTGCACTTGAGCCAGAAGACCCGGCGCAGGAAGGTGCCGGAGGCACGGGAGGCCTTGGCCTGGGGCCCGAGCATCGCGTAGCCGACCATCCTGCCGTCGCGGTGATAGGCGGGTTTGCCCCGGCGGGTGGGAAGCCGGTCGAGTGACTGGCGCACGTAGTCGAGGGTGTCGATCGGCTCGAGCCAGACGATTTCGCTCTCGTGGGTGAGCTCGTCATTGGTGATCAGAGAGCTCATGCGTCCTCCTCGTCGGCGAGCAGACCGATGCCTGGATAGTATTTCCGCGAGTTCGACAGGACCATTTCCTTGGGCGAGGTCAAGCCGGCGAGTTCGCGGGCGCGTTGGGCGAAGGCTCGTGACGTGATGGCTGGAGCCCCCTCGGTCTGGCACCACTTCTTGTACCGAGCGTACAGCCGGGCCTGCTCGGCCCTGTACGCATGGCCGACCGTGCAGCATTCCTCGAAGAACCGGCCGGTGTGGTCCTCGGTCTCGGCGTAGGTGCTGGTCGCGATGCGTACCCGCTCGGGGCCGCTGAGATCACGGCCTTCCGAAAGGTAGCGGCGTGCGCCGTCGATGAGCCAGCCCATGATGCCGGGGCCTTCCTCCGTGACGAGGATGTCGGCGAGGTTGTCCACCTTGCGGTCGTCGCTCACCACCCGTTCGAAGGGGATCAGCCGTATGCGGCGCCAGAACGCGAAGCCTCCGGTGCCGACTTCGGGACGGTGATTGCCGAGGAGCCAGAGTTTGTGGGTGGGTTGGAAGGAGAAGAAGTCCTGCCGCATGCGCCGGGCCTTGATGCGGTCGCCGCCGGTCAGCAGCTTGACCCGCGCCTCGTCGAATTTGTCGCCCGGTCTTACCTCGCTGCACACGACGACGCGGCGTCCGTGGAGTTCGGCCAGGTCGGTGGGGTGTCCTTCGTAGGGGCGGGCCATGAGGAAGCCCGGCGGGGAGGCGTCGGCGTAGTCGCCCAGGAGCTTCATCAGTACGTCGAGCAGTACGGACTTGCCGTTCTTTCCGACGCCGAACAGGAAGGGCATGACCTGACCGCCGACATCACCGGTGATGGAGTACCCGAGCAGCAGTTGCAGGAAGTCGATCATCTGCCGGCCGTCGGTGTCGTCGCCGAAGGTGTCGGCGAGGAAGCGGTGCCAGCGCGGCGTGGGCATCTGGCGGGCGGCGGTGCTGGTGGAGCGGGAGTGGAAGTCCTTGTCGGGGTCGGGCGTGCGCACGAGGCCGGTCCTCAGGTCGACGATGCCGCCCGGGGTGCACAGCGCGTAGCTGTCGGCGTCCAGAAGCGCGGCGTTGAGGATCATGCCGGGAGCGCTGCGGGCCTGGGCGAGCATGGCGTTGATGCCGGTCGTTGACAGGGCCCTGCGCCGGTGCTGCTGCAGGGCCTGGGGCGCGTGGCGGCCGGTGATGTCGGTGGTGGCGAGGGTTTCGGCGAGGTCGCCGGCCGCCCACAACACCGTGTCCTCCTCGTCCGCCTGCCAGCGAATGCCGTCCCAGCGATACCAGCCGAGCCCCGGGACGTGGCGGTAGTCGTGCGCGTAGAGCCGGGCGAACAGTTTGGCGTTGCCCCGGTCGGTGAGGCTGTCGGGCAGCAGTCCCTGGTCGGTGACCCCGGCGACGTCCGACGCCACGAGCCCGCTGTGCGCCGGTACCGGCGCCGCCATGGCGGACTGGGCGATGATCTGGTCGGCCACTGCGCGCGCGTCGAAGCTCTCCGAACGGGAAGCGGTGTCCGGTCGTCCGGGTCCGCTCACCGGAGTCTTCCCAGCGTCAGGGGGCGGGCCAGACCGGCACTCATACCACTGGCGATGATCTGCATCGAGCGTCTCTCCTGCCCGGGGCGGGCCGCGTGGGCTGCTTCCGTCAGCGCCCGGGTGGCCGCGTCCTGGACGAGAAAGCCGGCGGCCACCAGCCCTCCGAAGGTGTAGGCCGCTCGGTTGAGGACCTCGGAGAAGCCCGCACCGTCGCGCACCCGTCCGCAGGCACTGACCTCTTCGAGTGCCGACGTCATGATGCGGGTGATCTGCTCACGTCCTCCCCCGGCGGCCCGCACGGCCTGCTGTGCGCGTGGCGGCACGCGACGGGCGGCGGGGGCGGGGGCCTTCTCGACGTGGCGGTGGCCGGTGCGTTCGAGTTCGGCCGCGAGCCACGAGGGCAGCGGAGCCGGATCGCGTACCTCGCCCAGCACCTCGTAGGCGCCCGCGGAGGTGTGGGTTCCCGGCGCCACGATGTAGCCGCCGTGGGCACGGACGTCCACCTGCCAGGCGAGGGCGCGCCCGGCGCTGTTGCCCGAGGAACACCGCCAGTGCTGGGCCTCGTTCACCCGATACCAGACATGCAGTCCGCCTGAAGGGGTGCGCACCCGCAAGGTCGAGGTGTCCTCCGCCGGGCTGGGCACGCCCCGCAGGGCGGCGAGCACCGCCAGTGTGTGAAATCCGTTGCTGAGACCGGTGAGGTCCACTCCTTCACCGATCTCGATTCCCGGCAGGATCCGGTTGCGTTCGGGCAACGGCCCGGAATGAGCGTCCACATCGATGACCAGGAGTCCTGCCGGGCCGCAGGACACCCCCACTCCGTGGCGCGGGTTCCTCCTCCACCAGTGGTCGATGCGATCCCGGTCGACGGTCGCGGCGTGAAAACCGTGGCACCAGCGTTGCGTCGCCAGGCAGGGACAGTTCTCCAGCGAATGCCCGGGGGCCCGGCACGCGGTGCAGTTGGCCAGCGGGGTCTTGCGTCCCGGAAGCAGCGGATGCACTGGCCAGCCTTGGCCGGCGCACCACACTGCGGTCCGTAAGGTGGCGTTGTCCGGCATGGCGGCGTCACGCCATGCGTCACTGTGATGACGTCGCAGGTCATCAAGCATCCGCATCCCCCAGAGCGACCGAAGCGACTCTTCGATGGCCACAGACTAAAACAGCTTGTCGATCTAGGGCACACAGAGTGGACCAGTGGCCTGAACCATTCCCAGCGACCGGATCTTCGTGAGTCGCCGCCCACTCCCCACGGCAAAACTCCAGTTCAGGCTGGCCCTCTTGGTCGCATCAGCGACCGAAGCGACCAAGGTTCACTATCTATGACCCGACCTCACATCGTCGGTGCTCTCCTCATATGGGGACCACCGGTCGCTTCGGTCGCTCTCTTCTGCCGCCCGAACCTGTGACGTGCACAAACGCCGGAGCTCCGATCAGCGACCGAATCCTCTTCGGGCACTCGTCGCTTCGGTCGCTCCCCGACGCCGGACGGCCGTCCAGGCGCAGAAAGAGGATCTCCACAGCTGTCCGACTGCAACGTCCCCGCCTGGCGGACGGTGGCACGACTTGCCACGCTCGTTCGCCTGCGTGGAGAGGAGCGGCCATGGAGTACGAGTTCCGGTGCGAGACCTGCGGCGAGACCAACGCCACCTGGGAGAGGCCTACCGGTATGTGGGCCGAGCAGTACCTCCTGCCGCTGGAGGTGGACTGCTGGAACTGCGGCGCCGTCAACCTGCCCCCGAACGACTGAGGGTGGCGCCGGCTGCCGGGCGGGTGGTGCTGACGAAGTGGTCACGGCCGTGGCCGGCGCCCGGGATCTGCGAGTTTCGCCATCGGTGACCTGCGCGGGGCCGCGAGCGGTTGACGGGCCGTGAGGTCCTGCCGTACGGCACATCCACAGTCCGAGGCGCGGGACGCGGTCGCCGCACTACGATCGCCGCATGTCCGCTGTCACGCCCGCGCCCTCGCTCAGGCGCCTTGGCCCGGAGAGCTGGGCTGTCGCCGTGCGGTGCACGACGACGCCGTTCACGCCTCTCCCCGAGTCCTTCCGGCCGTCCGGCGACGCCGCCGCCGCGCTGCTGAGGCCGAGCGACGGCCTCAGCCCCTTGTACGAGCTCGTGCCCTGTCTGGACACGGCCTTCGCTCCGTACCGCGGCGCGCTCGCCGACGCACACCGCACAAGGGCGGCCGACGAGGCGGCGGTCGCCGAACGCCCGTTGGCCGCCCGGGAGATGCGCGGCACGGTCGCCCACGGCATCGACGCGCCGCAGACGGGCGCGGAGGCCCGGGGCAGGCACGAGGAGCCGGTCCCGGCGAGCGAGGCGATGCGTAGGGTGCAGCAGGCGGGCCGCGACACCCTCGCGGGCCTGCGGCGGACGCCGGGTGCGCCGCTGAAGGCCGAACCCGCCCCGCGGCAGGGCGTGTACGCCGTCGAACGCCTCGCCGAGCCCACGTCGGCGGCCGACATGGAGCTGGGCGTGGCCGGGACGGGCGAGCGGCGGCCGCTGCCGCCGGGCGTCGACGAGACGAGCGATCGCGGCCGCGGCCCGGCGCGGCACGGCGCGCACGGCTTCCGGCTCCCAGGGATGCGTGAGCGGGCCGCGCTGCCGCCCAGCGAGTCCGGTGCGGACGGCCGCCCGGGAGGCGGCTTCCGTCTCGCGGCCGCGCTGCGCGTTCCGGCAGGTGCCCGGTGATCCGGGTCGCGCTCGTCGACGACCAGCCGCTGGTGCGCACCGCGCTGCAGATGGTCATGGCCCAGGCCGACGATCTGGAGGTGGTCGGCGAGGCCGGCGACGGCGCCGAGGCGGTCCGACTCGCGGTGGACGCCGCGCCGGACGTCATCGTGATGGACATCCGGATGCCCGGCATGGACGGCATCGAGGCGACCCGAAGGATCGTCGCCGGTCCGTCGCAGGCCCAGGTCATCGTGTTGACGACCTTCGAAGACGACGAGTACGTGTACGGGGCGCTGAGCGCCGGGGCAGCCGGGTTCCTCGTCAAGGACATGGCCCTGGAGGAGATCCTCGGGGCGGTCCGGGTGGTCGCCGCCGGAGACGCACTGATCGCTCCGGGGATCACCCGCCGTCTGATCAAGGACTTCGCCGGCCGGTCGGCTTCCGCGCCCCCCGAGGAGATCGAGGGCATCACCGACCGTGAGAAGGAGGTGCTCACCCTCATCGGCACCGGGCTGACCAACACGGAGATCGCCGAGCGGCTGACCATCAGCGTCGCCACGGCGAAGACCTACGTCACGCGCCTGCTGGCCAAACTCGACGCCCGTGACCGGGTGCAACTGGTGATCCTGGCGTACGAGAAGGGGTTGGTGGGAGGGGTGCGGCAGCGCTGACAGGGCTCGGGCCCCGCCCGTGCCGGGGAGAAGGCGTCGGGCAGGAGGACATCCGGGGCGCGGAGCGCTCCCCTGTCACTCAGTTGGGAGCGCGGAGCGCTCCCGAACTCATCGGGGGCGCGGAGCGGGGGGGGGGGGGGGGCCGCGGCGCCCCGGGGGCCGCGGGGGCGCGCCGGGCGGGGGGGCGGGGCGCGCGCGCCGGGGGGGGGGGGCGGGGGGTTGGGGGGGGGGCGGGGCCCCCGCGGGGGGCGGGGCCCCCCCCCGGCCCCCCCCGGGGGGGGGGGGGGGGGCCCCCGGGGGGCGGGGGGGGGGGCCCCCCCCCCCCCCCCCCGAGGCTGCGCCGCGGAGCGGCGAACAAGCGCCTTTCGACCGTCGCGTAGCGACGGCGCGTCGCGTCTGCGGAGCAGACCGCGCGCATGGGTCACGTTATTTACCGACGACTTCGGCGGGGACCGGTGACACCGTGATGGCCCGGCGCAGTTGTTCCATCCTGGTCGGCATCGGCTCCCACCCGTACTGGCCTGCCATCACCCAGTTCAGGGCGGTCATTCCGCGGGCGAAGGCCTGGGTCAGGCCCTGTGGGCGCAGCGTGACGCCGGGCGGCCCCGCCTTGGTCGGCACCAGCGTCACCCACAGCGCCGAGCGCCCACCCTGGATCGGCTCCACCAGCCGCTCACGTACCGCGAGCCAGCGCCGCAGGGCCACCTGCGTCCCGGGCCGCAGTGCGTACCACTCGACCTCGGGCAGCGGCTCCAGCTCGGCCCGGGCCGCCGCGATCCGCTGGTACACGGCCTCGGAGACCTGATGACGGCGGCCCCACAGGACCGCACGCACGCTGGAGGGCCGGACCTCTGCCAGCGCCGCGATCTCCTCGGCCCGGTTCGGCGGCGCCTTCTGCTGCCGGCGCCGCAGCCCCACCGCCCGCTCCCCCGCGGTCAGATCGCCCAGCCTCAGCGCCGCGAGCTCACCCGAGCGCGGTGCGGCATCGAGTACTACGCACACCATGGCGAGCAGCCGTGTCCGGTCCTCGTAGGACAGAGCCGTTCCGTCGCGCTCCAGAGGACCTGCCCCCGCCAGATCCACGAGTCCGCGGTAGACCTCCCCCAGCACTTCGGCCCGCACCGTCGCCTTGGGTTCGGGCTGCTCCACCGACGGCAGCCGCACGGCCCCGTCGGCCGGCTTCACCAGTCCCGCCATGATCCCCAGACAGTCCCGCACGATCCGCAGCGTCGCCGTCGGCAGCGCACGTTCCCGGCCCGGGCCCGGCTCCAGCGCGCGCAACTCGCCGGCCTGGGCAAGGTCCCAGAAAACCTCCAGGACCGATCGGCCGAACAGCGCGGCCGCCGACCGGATCCTCCTGCCCCGCAGGCGCTCGGACCGCACGGCACGGTCCCACATGCCCACCACCATCCACAGCTGACGGGCCCGCACCGGCGACACCTTCACCGCAATCCCGCCCGCTCCGGCGACCGGCAACCGCCCCTCCCACACGCGCCTGTCCCGCGGGGCCACACGCTCGACCGCGTCGGCGAGCTGCCGGACCGGCACAGCCCTGTACTCCTTCACCCCGTACCCCCGTTTTCGCCTCGACGGCCGCGCTCCACCTGCCGGCGGCAAGGTCACGTTATTTACAGGGTGCCTTGTTCGCCAAGGCTCATGCGTGAATTGTCAGTTGGGCATGACGGCTGCCGAGATGTGGGCCGCATACGAGTGGAGGGCTCCGAACCGTACGGTTCGGAGCCCTCCATCCTGAAGTAGCGGGGACAGGATTTGAACCTGCGACCTCTGGGTTATGAGCCCAGCGAGCTACCGAGCTGCTCCACCCCGCGTCGGTGAACACCACACTACGTCATGGCGGCAGGTGCTGCAGACCATTTTCCTGCGGGGCGCCGGCTAAAGGTTGTCCCGTATCGAGGTCCGGGGTCTCAGGCATAGGCGCTCGTTGTCGCTGGGGTCCGGACCCGGGAGGGGAGCCTGAGTGCCTGGGTTGCGGTGTGAAGCGGTTCGTTGGGTGGATGACGAGCCGTTTCCCGGCATCGTCGAGGTTCAGTTCGTTGACGCTGCGGGCCAACGATGGTCTTTGATCGACAAGAGCTCGATCTTCGCGCAGTTCGCTGAGCTGTCCCCCGTGTCGGTCTACCCGGTGAAGGTCACGGTGGCGTGCGAGGTCCAGGGCGACATCGAGGCGATGGGCGGCGACGGAGTCGTGACTATCTCTATTTCGCCGGACGGGGTCACGACGCCGGATGGACGGGACACCTTCGCTGTGAACCGGAGTCAGCTCATCTCGTGAGAGGTCGTTTTATCCCGTCGTTTCATCCCGGAATCTAGTGGTTGGTCTGCGGTGTCGGGTCGCGCCAGGAAATGGTGTTCTCGCCGGTGAGGCGGCGGGCCATGAGGTCGGTCATGGCGATGTGGATCACGGCTTCGGAGCGGGTGGGCAAGGTTTCGTATGCCGACGATCTTCTTTTGGCCGGCTCGGCGTCACGCCGTTTCAGCGCAGGTCGGAGAAATTGGCAGGGTCTTAGATGTGCCCTGTACAAGCGCTGCACGGGCCCTAACCGGCCGGACGCGAGTCTTGAGGCAACCCAACAGGCACCAGCCGCACAGGAGTTGCGATGACCCGCAAGACCCGCATACGCGCCGCTCTCGTCACCGCCACTGCCCTCGTCACCACCGCAACGGTGACGGCCGGGGTCAGCGCGGCCGGCAACGAGGAGCCGGAAAAGCCCAGCAAGAAGCAGATCGCCGCCCTCTTCGACGGCTGGAACGCCGCGCTGCGCAGCGGTGACCCGCACCAGGTCGCGAACCGTTACGCCAAGGACGCGGTCCTGCTGCCCACCCTGTCGAACCAGGTCCGCACCGACCGCGCCGCCATCGTCGCCTACATGGGGCACTTCCTGGAGAACAAGCCGGCCAGCAAAAAGATCGAGACGCACATCAACGTCCTGGACCACAACTCCGCCCTCGACTCCGGCGTCTATGAGTTCACCCTCACCGACCACGAGACCGGCGACAAGCGCGTCGTGAAGGCCCGCTACACGTACGCGTACGAGAAGCGCGGCGGCACGTGGCTGATCGTCAACCACCACTCGTCCGCGATGCCCGAGGGCTGAGCCGCGGCAGCGCGCCTCACCCCGTGCGCGGCGCCGCCCGCAGGGTGAGGCGCACGCACAGCCCGCCCCCGAGGGCGTCCGTGAGGGTCACCATGCCGCCGTCGTCCGTCACCAGCTGTTTGACGACGGCGAGGCCGAGCCCGGAGCCGGAGCGCCCGGTCAGGCCCTGACCGCGCCAGAAGCGGTCGAACGCGCGCGACTTCTCCGCTTCCGACATGCCCGGCCCCTCGTCCGCGACGGACAGGACCACCTCGCCGACCCCGGACTCCATCCGCACGGTGATCGTCCCGCCGTCCGGTGAGACCTCCAGGGCGTTCGAGAGCACGTTGTCCAGCACCTGGTCCAGATGGCCCGGGCCGGCCAACACAGACGGCCGGTCGCCGACACCACTTCCCCCGAGCGCGATGGTGACTCCGCGCTCGTCGGCGGCCGGTCTCCACACCGTCAGCCGTTCCTCGACGATGTCCTTGAGAGGCAGCGGCTCCGCGGCCGTCACCTTCGCCTCGGCCCGCGCCAGCACCAGCAGGCCGTTCACCAGTCGGCTCATGCGGACCACCTCCGCCGTCGCCAGCTCCACGTCCTCCCGCACGAACTCGTCGTCCACCCCGTCGGCGATGTTGTCCAGCGAAAGACGCAACGCCGTGAGCGGCGTACGGAGCTGGTGCGAGGCGTCTGCCACGAAGATTCGCTGAGCGGCGACCAGCGTGTCCAGGCGTTCCGCGCCCTGGTTGAGGGTGAGTGCCAGTGTCCGGGTCTCCGGCGGGCCCGTCACCGGGGAGCGCGCGGTCAGGTCACCGTCGCTGAATCTGCTCGCCATGGAGTTCAGCGCGCGCAGCGGCGCGGTGATCCGGCGGGCGGCGAACGCGCCGATCGCGGCCGCCGCCGCCAGGACGATCACGGCGAGCCCGGCCCGGAACCCCCAGATCTGCCACAGCCGCCTGGTCATGTCCGAGGTGGAGTAGACGATCCGGACGGCCGCCCGCCCCTGGGCGGGGACGGTGACGGTCAGATGCCGGCCCCAGATGAAGTCTGAGCCCCAGTCGGTCGTCGCCCCGTTGTGCTCCACGGCCCAGGCCAGCGCCGCGTCCACGGCGGGCTCCGGCAAGCCCGGGGCGCAGCTGCTGGTGGGGGTCACCTGGACGTCGCCGGGGGTCTCCTCACCATAGGCTTTGGCCACCTCGGTTAGGGCCTCGCACGAGATGGTGTCGCCGTTGCCCAGCAGCAGCGCCATGGTGTCGGCCTCACGCAGGACGGACAGCTCTGTGTCGTCCCGCAGCTGCTTGGTGAGCGTGAAGGCCACCGGCACCGTGAACAGCAGGACGGCGACCGCGACGAGCAGGATGTAGCTGCGGATGAGCTGGCGGTTCATGAGACCGCGGCGTCCTCGACGATCTCCAGCCGGAAGCCAACCCCGCGCACCGCGTCGATGGTGAGGACACCGGCGAACTTCCGTCGCAACGCCGCCACATGCACGTCCAGTGTCTTCGTCGGGCCGAACCAGTTCGCGTCCCAGACCGCTTCCATGATCTGCTCGCGCGACATCAGCGCGCCCGGTTCCTCGGTGAGGAAAACCAGCAGGTCGTACTCCTTGGGCGCGAGGGCGACCTCCTCGCCGTCCACGTGCACGCGAGCCGCCTTGCGGTCGACGGTCAGCCGGGGTCCGTACCGGTCGGCCCCGGCCGCGCCGCCCTCGCCCGTCTCGGCCGTACGGGGCTGCACGCGCCGCATCACCGCCCGTATGCGGGCTATGACCTCCCGCACCCCGAACGGCTTGGAGACATAGTCGTCGGCGCCCAGCTCCAGCCCGACCACCCGGTCCGTCTCGTCGCTGCGCGCGCTGATCACGATGATCGGCACATCGCCGCGTTCGCGCAGCGCCCTGCAGACGTCCAAGCCGTCGGTGTCGGGCAGGCCGAGGTCCAGCAGGACGACGTCGTAGGGGCCGGAGTGGGTGAGGGCGGCGGCGCCCGTGGCGACCCGGTCGACCTCGAAGCCGTAGCGTTTCAATCCGCGCCGGAGCGACTCGGCGACCGGCTCGTCGTCTTCCACCAAGAGTATGTGCACAGCCAGACGATAGTGCTTGAAATTTAATTCACGGCGATCGTTCCCTCACTGCCCTCGTACCTGGTCCAGCTCGGCTTCGACTACGTCCTGGCCGAGGAGACCGGCAACGACGCCACCACGGCGCGGCTCGCGCCCATGGTGGAGCAGGTGCCGGGGCTGCTGCTGCCGGCCATCGCGAAACTGGTCGTCTTCCCCGTGACCGCGCTGTCCGACGACACCGGCACCTGCGCCGACTCCTTCGTCCTGGACGAGGTCGGCGTCATCTACCTGATGGCGATCAGGGAGTGGGCCACGCACGCCCCGCGGCTGCCGCGCCGGGGATCGCCCGCACCATCGCGCACTTCGTCGGCCAGGTCCTCGCCGACGCACCGACCGATGTTGTCCCGGCTCTGCAGGAGCTGCGCGATGAACAGGTGCCGCGAACCTGCGCGGTGGTGGAGAACGTGGTGGCTCTGCACCGCTGACCGCACCACCGCACCCACCCGGTGTGCACTGGTGCGGTGGTGCGCGCACCGAGTGGACTCGCTGCGGTGGAGTGGCCGGCTGGTTTTGTCGACGGGATCCCACACCACCTGTTGCGAGGGGCCATGGCCGTCACGTACTTGATGCTCGCCCCGCAGATCGTGCACGACCAGCCGGAATTCGCACTCTTCCGGCTGCTCGTGCTGGCAGCAGCAGTATCGGCCATGGAGGATGGCCTGGATGATCCGCACGAGGTTCTGCGCGAAGGTGTCACGGCCGTTGGAGGTGGCGAGGTAGCGGGGGGGGCGTTGCGCAGGGAACCCAACGCGTTGATGAGGTTGAACGCGGTGATCCTGTCCTGCGAACGCTCCACGGTGCCGCCGCGCGGGAGCTGGTTGCAGTTGCGCCCCAGGGCGGGGCTCGGTGATCGCCGGTGAACGTGTGGTGATCGCGCGTTGAATCAGTCCCCCTAGCGTCCGGGGAGGCGTCCGGCCGGCGAGGCAGCGGGCGTCGGCCACCCCAGCAGGAGGACGATCATGGTGAGAGAAGGCAAGTACTCCACACCGCTGCGTGAGCGCGCGGTCCGGATGGTGTCCGAGGTACGAGAGCGGACCGGGCGGAGCACAGGCGCAGTCGCCGCGGTGGCCGACCGTCTGGGACTCGACCCGCACGTTCTGTCCTCCTGGGTGGCACAAGCCGAAACGGGCGCGCCCGCGCCGGCCGGCGGCGATGAGGTTGCCGTGCTGACCCGTCGTCTCGACGCCTTGCAGCGGGAGAACGACATCCTCAAGGCGGCCTCGCCTTTTTTCGCCCGGGAGCTCGACCGCCCACTGCGCAGATGATCCGTTTCATCGAGGACCACAAGGAGCTGTACGGAGTCGAGCGCATCTGCCGGACGCTGAACATCTCTCCGTCGACCTACTACGCGGCCCGGTCCAGGCCGCTGTCGGCCCGCGGCCGGCGTGATGCCGAGCTGCTGGTGGTGATCAGGCGGGTCCATGACGAGAGCGGCCGGACGTTCGGTGCTCGACGGGTGTGGACGGTGCTCCGCGAGCAGGGCGTCGACGTCGCCCGCTGCACCGTCGAGCGGCTGATGCGGCAGGCGGGAATGTCCGGCGCGAGCGGCTCGCCGAACCTGCGCCGGACGCTCGCCGACCGGGAAACGTTCCGATCCGAGCTCCGCCCCTCCCAGAGAACAGAAGCGATTCGATGAGATTCTCGACGCAGTTGCACAAATCAGGTCTTCACGTGCCGTCGGGCTTCCGGCACGTGCGAACCTCCGCTCTGCTCAGTGGAGGTCTGCTCGCTCACCTCGGCTACCCGGGACTGCCGACCTACACAGCGATGGGCAGGGACGTCCTCGACCGGATCGAGTACGCCCTCGCGGGCGCGGCGGAGCGATCCGGATTCTCCCGGATCCACATACCGTCGATCATGAAGGACAGCGACCTGGAGGCGGGCCAGGAGGTCGGAGAGCAGTTCCTGGGCAAGATCCTCTTCCTGTCCGACATGATGAGCGGCTACCACCTGATGACCAGTCCGGAGATGCTGCTGACCGGCGCTCTCGTCGACGCGCCGCTGTCCCATCGTGATCTGCCCGTCCGGGCGAGCTATCTGACGGACATCTTCCGTCAGATGAAGAACACCCGGTCGATCCTGCGCCTGCGCCAGTTCCGTGTGCTCGGCGGTCTCGCCCTCACCGCCGAACCGGCCGGGGTGGGTGGCGCCCTGCAGGACCTGGTGCGGGCCACCGTGGGCACGCTCGACCGGTTCGGGCTGCGTACCACGGCCACATGGCGCTCGGACCCACTGCACGTCGAGTTGTTCTGCGCCTCGACGGAAGGCAGCACCAACGTCCCCGACCCCGCTTCCCTGACCGGTCGGACGAAGGCGTTGAGTCTCGCGATCGGGTACCACTACGGTGCCGGCCTGCCGCCCACGGTCAGTTACCGCTCGTCGGACAACACACTCGCCGGGGCCTCCGTGGCGACCTATGCGCTGTGCACGAACCGGGTGCTGTACGCCGTCTTCGACCAGCACAGGGACTCGCTGGGCTTCGCCCTGCCCGCCGAGTTGCGTCCGTTCGACGTGGTCGTGGTCCCCTCGGGTGGCGCGGCGCTGCCGACGGCCGAACGCCTCTACGACGTGCTCGTGGCCGCCGGTGTGCGCGCGGCGCTCGACGACCGCGTGAACCGGTCGGTCGTGGCGCGCCACCGTTTCGCCGACTACGTCGGTGCCGCCGTCCGCCTCGAAGTGTCCTGCGACGGCCAGGTGTCGGGCCGGCTTCGGGGAGGTACTGCATCCGTTCTCGACTGCGACGACCCCGTCGACGTCTCACGTTCCCTGCGCCGACTGCTGGACGACGACACCCGGCAGGGCTCATCCTCCCGAAAGGACACCGTCCCGTGCCCTACACCCTCCTGATGGTCAAACCCGACGGTATGCGGCGGCCCGAGGTCCTCGCCGACATCGAAGACCGGCTGAGGCTCTCCGCTCTGACGGTGTGCCGGACGGTGGACACGCGGCTCACCCGGGAACGCGCGAGGGTGCTGTTCCCCTCGTTCGACGAGGTTCGCTATCCCCTGACCAGGGCGCTGTTGCTGTCGTACCTGACCAGCGGGCCGGTGCGATTCATGGTGCTGTGCGGCGCGGACGCCCTCGACGCGGGACGGCGGATCCGACGTGTGGTGCGTAAGCGGCACGCCGTCGCGGGCCTGGCGAACTGCCTGCACGTCGCGGCCGACTCCGCCGAGGCCACGGCCCAACTGGCCTGGCTGGCCGAGGAGCACGAAGTTCCCGCTCAGTGGTCGCGGGACACCGGCAGCGTCCCGGCTTCGGCCCCCGTCGACCTGGTCCCCGGTGTCGAGGGCGACCTGGCGGAGGCCGACTTCGACGCCCTGGGGAGCGCCGTGTGGGCCAGGCTGGAGGAGGTGGGCTGGAACGGGTTGTGGTCCTGGCCGACGCGGTGTGGCGAGTGGGAGGTCCGGCTGGTGTCGGACGACGCGCATTCCCTCGACTACGCGGCCTCGGCACTGTACGAGGAGCATCCACGGCTGACGCCGGAACGCACGCTGGAGGCCGTGCTGAGGGTGGATCAGGCAGGCTCGGCGGCAGTCTTCGCCGGTGCCCGCCCGCAGGTGCAGGCGCTGGCGGACCGGCTGACGAGACGCGGTCTGCTGGTGTCGGTGACGCCGGGCGGCTGACCGTTCTACGCGGTCGGTCGCCCGGATCATGAGCATGGCCTGTGAGCATCGGCCGGCGCATGGAGCACAGTGGTCGTACTCTCCGGGGAAAGAACTACCGCTGTTTTTCGTGAACGACATCCGGCGGCCATTCCAATGCTGATGCACAGCGACCTGACGTCGGCGGAAATGCACGCCCACCCCGCATCGCGGAATATTTCGACCCCGATCGCCGCGCGTGACTCCGTCAACCGGATTCTCCAGTTTTTCCGGCACAGTTGGACCCTTCGCAGCCCAGATGCAACCTCCATCGCTTCCGGGGCAATTGGATTACCGCAGGGGCTGGCTCTGCATATTTCCCGGGCCGGATGGCAGTTCTCCGGAACTCTTCTTGACTCCCGTACGACAGCTCCGTTGAATTGATCTCGGCAGGCACCCGAAAGGTCCGGCCGGAAAAACAACGAATTTGAGTGGAGGTGTTTTTCATGCGTCAGCACGCCGTCGGTATGCGCCCGCGCCTCGAGAAGGTGTCGGCCAAGAAGAAGTGAAGTAGTGCATGAGGGCAGCCGGGGCCGGCGCATCGTCCGTACGACGACCGGTCCCGGCGCGCCCCTGGACACGAGGGGACCCTCATGATTCTCCAAGGCACACCGCCGGTCGTCGCCTGCGTCGACGAGCGGTTGACGACCACCAGCATCTGCCTGGCCGTCGGCTACGGCGCCCGTCACGACCCGGCGGGCCGAGGTGGCCTGGCCCATCTGCTGGAACACCTGCTCATGGCGGCTGCGCCGGACGGTGCGGCCTCCTTCGCGGAGTACGTGGAACGGCTCGGCGGGCACGCGAACGCCGAAACCGGTCTCGAACAGATGCTCTTCTACGCACGTGTGCACGCCGACGACGCCGACGAGACCAGCCGCTCACTGCTGCGGGCGGTGCTCTCCCCGGCCTGGGACGGCGACCTGCTGCGGTCGGAGCGGAGCGTGGTGCTCAGCGAGCTGGCAGCCGCGGAGGCGGATGACAGCGACGTGGTGCAGGACCGCTTCCTCTCCCTGCTCTTCGCCGGCCATCCGCTGGGGCGGCCGGTGGGCGGCAGCCGCGCCGAGGTGGAAGCGCTGGACCTGGACGCCGTGACGTCCGGTCACCGCGAACTCTTCATGTCGTCCCCGATGACGGTCTTCGTCACCGGCCCCCGCGTCCCGGCGGCCTTCGCGGGGCTCCCCGCACCGGCACACGGCACCCATGCGTTCTCGCGCTGCGAGCTCCCGCCCGCCGGCCGGCCGGCTCCGGTCACCTGGCCCGGCGAATACGCCTGGGCGGCGATCGGGTCCCGTTCCGCCGGCCTCACCGACCCGGACCGGCACAGCTTCGAGCTGCTGGCGCACCTGCTCGGCGGCAGCCCTTCGTCCCTGCTCTACCGCAGCCTGCGCAACGAGCGCGGTCTCGCCTACATGTTCCAGGCGTGGAACCGCAGTTACCGCGAGACCGGCGCCTGGCGCGTCCTGGTGGGCGTGGAACCCGGGAACGGCGACGCCGTGGTCGACACCGTGCGCACCGTGCTGGAGCAGGCCGCCGAGAAGATCGCCCCGCAAGACTTCGACGCCGCGCGCAGGCAGGCCCGTATGTCACTGATCGTCGGGCACGAGGAACCCCTCGAGTTCGTCCGCGGCATGGCGCAACGCACCTGCGCCGGAACACTTCCCTGGTCGCTCGACGGTGAACTGGCCGCCCTCGACGCGGTCACCACCGACGCCGTGGGCCGGGCCGCGGCCCGCGTGCTCGGCCGACTGACCGTCGCCGTCTCTCCGGAGGTCTGACGATGCCGGCGATCCCCCTGGTCCCGGACGCGTACCTCGCCGAGGCCGACGCGTGCGGACTGCTCCACCGCCATGCGGGCCTTCCCTACGTGGCCGGCTGCGGCACCGACCCGGCGACCGGCGAGCTCCAGTACTACGTCGAGTACTGCGACCCGGCGCTGCTGGCCGCCGGGGCCGCGCTGGAATGGCTGACCGCACGGGTGCGGGCGGAACATCCCGGCACCGACCTGATCGTGGTCCGCGCCCGGGACGGAGCCGAACTGCCCGCGCCCTGGCAGCGGCATCAGACGTACGTCCGGCGCACCGGCCCGCCGCCGGCCGTGAGCGACGGAGTCGTCACCGTCGTACCGGCGGGTCCGGAACACCACGACGTCCTGCTCGGCTGGATCTTCGAAGCCCTCGTCAGGGCGGCCGGCGAGCGCGGGCGGCCGGCCGATCCCGCTGTGGTGCGGCGCGTCGCCGGGGACGTGCTGGACACCCCCGGACGGCTCTCCTACGTAGCCCTGTACGACGGCCGCCCGGTCGGCCATCTGACGCTGCGCCGGCACCAGCGCGACGAGGTCACCGGGGAGGAGTACGTCGAGTTGTACGACGTGCTGGTGGAGCCTGCCGAACTCCGCAAGGCCGCCTCGGCCGCCCTGCTCGCCACCGCGATCGGCCGGTCGGACCCGCGTGAGCCGCTGCTCGGCCAGGTGCACCACCCCGACGAAAGTCTCGCCCCGGGTCACGGTGAGCGCATCCTGCGCGGCCTGCTCACCTCCGGCTGGGCTGTCGACCACACCTTCTGGAGGCTCACGCCGTGAAGACCGACCTGTTGTACGACCTCCTGGACGTGGACCCCGACTCCGGCCCCGCCGAGCTGTTGTTCCGCGCCAGGGGAACCCACTACCAGCTGCCCTACCTCGTCCTGTCCTCCCTCGCCCGGGAGGGCGCCGCGATGGGGGAGCACGCCCGCGCCGAACTGGCCCGCGCCGAGGCCCGGGCGCGCCGGTACGCCGAACTGGCCGCCGAGCTGAAGGCCGCGACCGGGGTGCGCACGATCAAGGGCATCCAGCTCGCCGAGCGCTACCCGCGCGACCTGCTGCGCCCGATGGGAGACCTCGACCTGATCGCCCCCACCGAGGCCGCGCTGTGGCGGACCGTCGCCCGTCTGGTGGCCGGGAACCCGGTGGAGAACATCGACGTCACGGTGTTCGGGGAACCGCGGCACACGCTGGTCACCCTGTTCTGGCCGGCCGAGGACCGGCTGGTGGACCCCTGGTACAAGGTGGAGGTGTGCACCGCCGCCCTCGTGGGCGACCTCGCGGCCGTCCCGGTGCGCCCGGTGCTCCGCGCCCCGGACGAGGTGGAGAGTCTGATCGCCCTGGCCGAGGAGGGCCTGCAGCGCGACTTCCGCCACCGGGACGCCGTGGACGTCCTGATGCTCTCGGGGGCGGACTTCGACGTCGAGGTGACAGCCGCGACGGTCGCGGAGTACCGGCTCGCCCCGGAGGCTGCCGGACTGCTGGACTTCGCCGCCCGGTACGTCCCGCTCGGCCCGCTGGACGCCGTACGCCGTGCCCTCGGCCCGGAGGCCGCCCGCGAGCTGGAGCGGCGCGAGGCGGGGGCGGTCCCGGTCGTGCCGAGGCACGGTCTCCTGCTGCGCCGGGTGCCGACCCGGCGGGACTGGGACTCGGCGAGGATCGTGCCGTGCGACGCCGGTGAACTGCTGCTCACCCCGGTCGCGGACTACCTGCTGACGGGCGCCGGGGTCGTCGCGCGGACCGCGTACGACAACGCGACCGCCGCACTGGCGGCATGGGACGGTGAGCGGTCGTGACCGCCGCGGTCGTCACACGGGGACTGACGCGGTCCTACCGGACCGGCAAGGGCGACACCGCCCGCACCGTGCACGCCCTGGACGCCCTGGACCTGACCGTCGAACCCGGTGAGGTCCGCGGTCTGCTCGGTCCCAACGGCGCGGGCAAGACCACCCTGTGCCGGATCCTGTCCACGGTGCTGCTGCCCACCTCAGGGACCGCCACGGTGCTCGGACACGACGTGGTCGCCGATCCCCTGGCGGTGAAGCATTCGGTGGGCATCGTCTTCGGCGGGGAGAAGGGTCTCTACGGCAAGTTGACGGCCCGCCAGAACCTGGCCTTCTGGGCGGCCCTGTACGGTCTGCGCGGAAAGGCGCTGCGCCTGCGGGTGGACGCCCTGCTGGAGCGGACCGGTCTCGCCGACCGCGCCGAGGAACGCGTCGACACGTTTTCCCGGGGCATGAAGCAGCGCCTGCACCTGACCCGGGGGATGGTCGCCGAGTCGCCGGTGCTGATCCTGGACGAACCGACCGCGGGCATGGACCCGGTCGCCGCCCGGGACTTCCGGGTCCTGGTGGCCGAACTCCGCACCGAGCGCCGTACCCTGCTGATCACCACCCACGACATGGCCGAGGCCACCGCGGTCTGCGACCGGGTGAGCCTGATCGACCGGGGCGGTCTGCTGGTCACCGACACCCCCGACGCCATCGGGTCACTGGTCTCCCGGCACGAGCGGATCGACGCCGTCGGCGTGCCCGACGTCCTGTGGGCGGAGCTGCCGGCGACGCCGGGCGTGATCTCCGCCGTGCGGCTGGACGACGCCACGCAGCGCATCGAGACGGACGGCACCCTCGCCACGGCGCGTGTCCTTCAACGGCTGGTCGCGGCCGGGGTCACGCGGATCAGCACCGGGCGTCCGAGTCTCGAAGAGGTCTACCTGCACGTGATGGGGGACCGGGGAATGTCGGTGAGCCGGTGAGACTCGCCTGGGTGGGGTTCGCCTTCCAGCTACGGCTGGTCCGGCGTTCCCCCGACACCGCGCTGGTCTGCGTGACCGCCCCTCTCTACACCCTGATCCTGCTGGCCATAACCGAGCACGGCGGACGTGGAGACCTGGCGGCGTACGGCGTCGTGGCGCCCACGCTGATGGCCCTGTGGACCATGGCGCTCAACCTCGCTGGCCAGATCATCACCGAGGAACGCATCCTGGGCACGCTGGAGGGCCTGGTCGCCGCACCCGCCTCGCTGTGGGTACTGGTGATCAGCCGCATGTCCGCGGTCATCGCCGTGGGACTCGTGGCCTTCGTGGAGGCCTGGCTGGTGGCCGGGGCGGTCTTCGGGCGATGGATGGTCCCGGCACACGGGACCGTCTTCGTGATCACCCTGCTGGCGGCCGGCCTGGCCACGGCCGGTACGGCGAGCGTGCTGTCGCCGCTGTTCGTGCTCGTGCCCAACGCGCGGACCGTGCAGAACACCCTGACATACCCCTTCTACCTGCTGGGCGGCGTGATGGTACCGGTGTCCCACCTTCCGGCCTGGCTGCGGCCCGCGTCCGCCGTGGTCTTCCTGTCCTGGGCGGCCGACCTGCTGCGCGACAGCCTGCTCGACCCGCCCGTGCACCACGTCGCCCTGCGGCTGCTGGCGCTGACCGTCCTCGGGGCGGCCGGCGCGGCGGTCGGAGCGATCCTGCTGGGGCGCGTCCTGCGACGTGTCCGCCTGCTCGGAACGCTGGCCGGGACATGAGCGGCCGGACCACCGCCCGGACGTCCTTGCCGCCGCCCGGCCCGGCGCACATCGTCCTGCACAGCGCGCACAACGCGCTCGCCGATCTGCGCGCCGTCTACACCTGGAAGACCTGGACCTTCGGCTGGCTCGGCCGGATGCTCGCCCAGGTCACCTTCTTCGCGCTGGTGGGCACCATGCTCGACCGGCCCGGCGCCCTGACGTACCTGGTGCTCGGCAACGCCCTGATGACGTGCGTGGTGGAGTCGATGATGGTCGTTGCCTCCTCCAGCTGGGAGCGGTTCCTGGGCACCCTGCCCCTGCTGTCCGCGTCTCCGGCGCGACTGGTCTGGGTGTTCTTCGGCCGAAGCCTTCAGTGGCCGTTCAGCGGCGCGGGCACCTCCCTCGTGGCTCTCTTCGCGCTGGGACCGGCGTTCGGCGTCGACTGGCGGGCCGGCCAGGTGCCGGGGGTCGTGCTGCTCGTACTGCTGACCGCGCTGGGCACCTACTGCTTCGGGCTCTTCCTGGCCGGGCTGGTGATCAATCTGCCGGGACTGCGCAACATCGTCTCCAACAGCGCGTACCTGCTGATGATGGCGGTCTGCGGCGTCCAGGTACCGACGTCCTTCTGGCCGGGGTGGGTGGGCGTGCTGGCATGGCCGCTGCCGCTCACGCACACGCTGTCCGCCGTGCGCGAGCTGGCCGGTGCCGGCCGCACGGCGGCCGTCCTGGCCGAAGCCGGGCTGGCCCTGCTGGTCTCGGTGAGCTGGTTCGTCGCGGCCTACCTGGCCTTCCGGCGCCAGGAGACCCGCGGGCGGCGCACCGGAGCCCTCTACCTCACCTGACCCGACCGCCACGCCCAGTGGGCCCCGGTGACCACACCGCCGGGCGGCTGACGCGTCACACACCCCGGCCACCGCCCTCCGGGGCACCGGCCCCCCGGTGGCGGGAACGTCCCTCTGGCACACCACGGAGCACTCATGGATCGACACGGAGCCGTCGTCTGGCTGACGGGCCTTTCAGGGGCCGGCAAATCCACCGTCGGCGCCCGGCTGCGCGACCTGCTGCTGCAACGCGGCGTGCGTCCGGTCGTCCTGGACGGCGACCGGATACGGGCCGCGCTCCCGGGGGAGTTCGGCCACACCCCGCCGGAACGGCGAGCACTCGCCGCCGGATACGGGCGCCTCGCCCGGGAGTTCGCGGAGCAGGGACACACCGTCCTGTGCTCGACGATCTCCCTCTTCCACGACGTGCACCGCTGGAACCGCGCGCACCTGCCCGGCTACGTCGAGGTGTGGCTGCGGGTTCCCGAGGACGAGTTGCGACGCCGGGACCCCAAGGGCCTCTACCTACGGGCATCGGGCGACCTCGCGGGGGTCGGCCAAGCCGTCGAGTTCCCCAGCTCGCCCGACCTCGTCATCGACAACTCGGTGGGCACCACACCCGACCGGGCGGCAGCCACCGTCCTGCACACACTCCAGCGGAGGAAACTGCTGTGACCACGACGAACTGGGACTACACGAGACTGGCTCCGGCCTACGCGGACCGTCCGGACTACGCGCCGGAGGCCGTGGACGCCATCCTGAGCCTGGCCGGCGCCGCCCCGGAGGACCTCGCCTGTGACATAGGCGCGGGCTCCGGCCACCTCACCGTGCCGCTGCTGGAGCGGAAACTGCGCGTCGACGCGGTCGAACCCAACGCCGAGATGCGTGCGCTCGGCGCCGGCCGCACCGCCGCGCACCCCTCGGTGCGGTGGTTCGAGGGAACCGCCGAGCGCACGGGGCAAGCCTCCGGCCGCTACCGGCTGGTCACCTTCGGCTCCTCGTTCAACGTCGCCGACCCCGCGCTCACCCTGCCGGAGACGGCACGCGTCCTCACGGACGGCGGCTGGTTCGCGTGCCTGTGGAATCACCGGGACCTGACGGACCCGCTGCAGTCGGAGATCGAGGACCTGATTGCCGAGCGGGTGCCGGGCTACTCCTACGGCAGCCGACGGGCCGACCAGAGCACCGTCATCGACGCCAGCGGGCTGTTCGGCCAGGTCCACGCCCTGGAGCACGAGGTGGTACACGAGGTGGACGCCGAGACCTGGTGCGCGGCGTGGCGTTCGCACGCGACCCTCGCCCGGCAGGCGGGTGAGGACTTCGACGCCGTGGTGGAGGCCATCGGCCGTCTGGTGCGCGCCCGTGGCGCGGTCCGGCTGGAGATCCCGTACGTGACGCGCGGCTGGACGGCGCAGGTGCTGTCGAAGGCGGACCGGCCGTGACCGCCACCCTCGTGCGCTTCGGTACCAAGGCCGAAACGTTGAAGGCGCTCGAACCGCTGCTGGCGAGCGGCAAGGTGCTGCCCGCCGTCCACTTCACGGTCCGTGACTGGTCCGAGGACCGCGCCGAGGTGATCGGCCGCATCCTGCGGTCGCCCTGGGCCGCCGGGCCACTCGCGGTGCGCAGCAGCGCCCAGGGCGAGGACTCCCTGCTGGCCTCCCAGGCCGGACGGTTCCACACCTCCCTCGGGGTCGTGGGCAGGGATGCGCTGGAACGCGCGGTGGAGAGGGTCATCGCCTCGTACGACGGACCGGACGGCGACCATCAGGTCCTCGTCCAACCGCAGTTGACGAACGTGTCGGCCAGCGGGGTGGCCTGCTCCTGCGACCCCAGCAGCGGCGCCCCCTACCGGGTCCTCACATGGCTCGACGGTGGTGGAACCGACGCGGTGACCAGCGGTCGCGGCGAAGGCGTACGCACCTGGTACGGGGCCGTCGAGGCCGTTCGGGCCGGCACCACCCGGCCGCCGGTGGCGCACCTCGCCGGGGTACTGGCGTTGGTGACCGAAGTGGTGGCCCTGACCGGGCACGACCGTGTCGAGGTGGAGTTCGCCGTCACGACCGACGGCGACGTGGTGCTCCTCCAGGCGCGGCCCTTGGTGGTCCAGCCGAGCGAGGTCGGGGCGCGAGCCCACAGTGCGCTGCTCGGTGCCGTGGCGGACCGCTGGGCGGACAGCGCCGCGAACACCGGGAAGGTACTGGGCAGCCGGCCCCTGTACGGCGTGATGCCGGACTGGAACCCGGCGGAGATCATCGGGGTTCGTCCACGGCCGCTCGCCCTGTCCCTGTACCGCAGGCTGATCACCGACCGTACCTGGGCGCGCTCGCGGGCGGCGTACGGCTACCGGGACCTGACCGGCGTCCCGCTGCTCGTCGATTTCGCCGGCATCCCCTACGTCGACGTCCGCGCCAGCTTCTCCTCGTTCGTGCCCGCGGCCCTGCCCGACGGGCTCGCCGGGCGCCTGGTGGACCACTACACCACCCGGCTGGCCGACAACCTCCACCTGCACGACAAGGTCGAGTTCACGATCGTCCTGTCCTGCAACAGCTTCGACCTGCGCCGGCAGGTGGCGGAACTGGCGGATCACGGATTCGGGGCCGCCGACCGCGCCCTGGTCCGGCGAAGCCTCGTGGCGCTGACCAACCGGCTGCTGGCCCCCGACGGGGCCTGGCGGCGGGACGTGCGCCTGCTGGAGCGGCTGCCGACCGACGACGACGACGCCGGGGCCGCCCTGACAGCCTGCGTGGAGTACGGCGCGCTGCCGTTCGCGGGCCTGGCCCGCGCGGGCTTCGTGGGAGTGCAGCTACTGGACGGCCTGGTCGCCTCCGGAGTGCTGTCCCAGGCCGACCGGGCAGCGCTGCTGGGCGGTCTGCGCACGGTCGCGAGCGCCATCACCGAGGACTTCGCCACGCTGGACCGGGCCGCCTTCCTCGAACGCTACGGTCATCTGCGTCCCGGCACGTACGACATACTCTCGCCCCGGTACGACGAGGCCCCCGACCTCTACTTCGACTGGGCCAGGGGGATGTCGCCCCCGGCCGGGGCGGAGGTCTTCCGTCCTTCCGCGGCGCAGCGCCGCGCCATCCGCGAACTGCTCCGCGAAGCGGGCTTCACCTGCACGGCCGACGAACTCCTGTATTTCATCGGCGAGTCCATCAAGGAGCGTGAGCGGGCGAAGTTCGAGTTCACCCGGGTGCTGAGCGACGTGCTGGTGACGGCGCGCCGCACCGGGCGCAGCCATGGTTTCGACGCCGAGGACATCTCCTACGTGGAGATCGACACGCTCACCGCGCTGCGCGGTGACGCCTCGGACCGGGCGGCCCTGGGACGCGCCGTGGAATCCGGCCGCGGGCGCCACGCCGGCACCCGCTCGGTGCTCCTGCCTCCGCTGCTGCTCTCCCCCGAGGACGCGTGGGGTTTTGAACTCCCCGACCTGGTGCCGAACTTCGTGACGCAGTTGCGGGTCCGGGCGCCGGTCGCGGACATCGAACGCGGTGACGCGCCGGAGGGTGCCATCGCGTTCGTCGCCGGCGCCGACCCCGGCTACGACTGGCTTTTCGCACGCGGTATCCGAGCACTGGTGACCGCCTACGGCGGCATGAACTCGCACATGGCGATCCGTGCTCAGGAACTGGGCATCCCGGCGGTCATGGGCGTCGGGGAGCGGAAGTTCGCCCTGTGGCGTCGAGCCGAGGTCCTCGATCTCGACTGCGCCAACCGGATGGTGGAGGTGCTGTCGTGAGCGCCGTCGGCACACGAGCGGAGGTACGGCCGTGATCCACGTCGGCATCACCCAGCGTCTGACCGGGCCGGACCGGTTCGGCGAGCGCCGGACCGCGCTGGACGTCCGCTGGCCGGCCTTCCTGGCGCGCTGCGGTCTGGTCGCGGTCCCGCTGCCCGCCGAACCGGGCCTGGCCGTGGCAGTCGTGGAGTCCGTGCCGCTGGCCGGAATCGTGCTGTCGGGCGGCGAGGACCTGGCCCACTACGGCGGTGACGCGCCCGAGCGGGACGCCACGGAACGCGCCCTGCTCGCCCGGTGCCTGGAAACCGGGCGGCCGCTGCTCGGCGTGTGCCGGGGCATGCAGGTCGTCGCGGACCACTTCGGTGCCGCACTGCGCCAGGTGGACGGACACGTCGCCGCCCGGCACGAGGTATGCGTGGGCCACGGCGTCCGCACGGTCACCTGCTATCACCGGTGGGCGGCCGTGGAGCTGCCCGAGACCCTCGCCGTGACCGCCCGACGCGGCGAGGTGGTGGAGGGGCTGCGCGCGCTAACCGCCCCGGTGCACGGCGTCATGTGGCACCCCGAACGCGAACAGCAGCCCGATGAGGCGGATGTCGCCCTGTTCCGCTCGGTGTTCGGGGGTGCCGGGTGAAGGCCGTGGTACTGGCCGCGGGCCGCGGCTCCCGGCTGGCCCCGTTCACCGACGACCGCCCCAAGTGCCTGATCGAGGTGGGCGGTCGCACGCTGCTGGACCGGCAGGTCACCGCGCTGCGCGGGGCGGGTGCGCGGTCCGTCGGGGTGATCACCGGCTGGCGGCCGGAAGGGTTCGCGCGTCTGCCCCTGACTCGCTGGCACAACTCCCGGTGGGCGAGCACGACCATGGTCGACACCCTGGTGCGGGCGGAGGCGTGGCTGACCAGTGACACGACGCTCGTCAGCTACGGCGACATCGTCTACGCATCAGCGGACGCCGCGGCCCTGGCCGCACTGGACGCCCCGATCGCGGTGGCGTACGACCCGAGGTGGCGCACGCTGTGGGAGAGGCGGTTCACCGATCCCCTGGCGGACGCCGAGACCTTCGCGCTGGACGCCACCGGCCGACTGGCCGAGATCGGCGGCCGGCCCTCCCGGCTGGAGGACGTCACCGGCCAGTACGTCGGGCTGCTGCGCTTCACACCTCAGGGCTGGCGGGAGGTGCGCCGCGTCCTCGCGGCGGGGCCCGCGGTGGCCCACATGACGGACCTGCTGGCCCGTGTCGTGCGCGCCGGACGACTGCCCGTGTCCGCGGTTCCCCTGAGCCACCCGTGGTTCGAATTCGACCATGTCTGCGACCTCGCGCTCGGCCGCCCCGTGGTCGCCGCCCTCGATGCCCTGGAGACCGAGGACCTCGTCCCGGGAGGGACGGCATGACCGAGCACGTCGTCATCCTGGACGGACCGGAGCTGGCAGCGGCCCGCTCCCGGGTCCTGGACCCCGGGCACCGCTATCCGTTCCCCGCGGTGCCGCGCCGCACCGGCCCTGGACACGCACTCGCGGAGCTGGTCCCCGCGGCCTCGGCGGACGGTGTGGCAGCGGTGCTGCTGGAAAGACCGCTGCCGCCCGAGGAGTTCCTCACCCTGGGTGAGGCGCTGGGCCACCCGGTGCCCGAGACCGCACCGGCGGTTCGGCATCGGGTCACCGCCGGCCGCATCCTCGATCTGGTGACGGACACGCCGGAAACGGCGGACATCGACCAACAGCCCTTCGCCGCGGGCCGGCTGCTCGTCCACAGCGAGAGCAGCGCCCGCCCGCTCGCCCGCCAGCCCCGGTATCTCCTCTTCCAGTGCCTGTCCGCCGCGGCCTCGCCGATCGACGGCCAGACCATCGTCATCCCCTTCGACCGCGTGGCCGACCGGCTCGATCCAGTGGTCATCACCCTGCTCACACGGCTGCGCTACCGCGGTGCCCGGCACGCGCTGGCCCGTGTCGAGGAGGGCCGCACGGTGTTCTCCTTCCGCGACCCCGGGCCGCACCCCCTCGTCCTGGACGCGGACCCGGGCGTCACCGCCCAGGACGTGCGGGCGGCCGTGACGGCCCTGTGCGCCGCCGCCCACCACACCGAGACGGTGTCGGCGGTGCCGTGGCAGCCGGGGCTGCTGGTCCTGCTCGACAACCACCGCGCGTTCCACGGACGTACGCGCAGCAGCACCCAGGCCACCGGTCGGCACCTCCAGCGCCTGCGCATCGTCACCCACGCGACCAGGCATCCCGACCCGCAGACCGACCGAGAAACGAGGCCCATCCGGTGAGAACGCGACCCTGGCAAGCCGCGGGACAGGAGCGCGGCTTGTTCGCCCACCTGCCTGCCCCCCGGAGCACGCCACCACGGGCACGCCTGCCGCGGACCGCGCCCGCCACCGCCCTGCTGCCCGCCGGGGCAGGCGGTCACGACGCGGCGGACGAGCTGCGCTCCGTGTTCGAGCACGCTCCCGACCCAACCGACGCCGGCCGGCTGCTGGAACTCTTCGTGGGTCAGCAGGAGGCGACCGCGCCGCCCATCGGACGTGACGCGGCACGGGACGCCTGGTCGTCGTCACCGCGGCGGCGCTCCCTGTCCTCGCGCGAGCTTCTGGAACAGCCCGCACTGCCGCGCCTGGTGAAGTCGGTGTTCGACTTCTACTTCCGCGACGACCTCTACGGCCACTGGGCCGGCCAGGAGCCCATCGTCCTGTCCAGCGGCTCCTACGACGAGACCGTCTTCGGTCTGCCCGCCTCCCTCAAGGACTGCATCCGGTTCGCCCTGGACCGCAACTGGTACGGCTACTCGGACTCGTTGGGCCGGACCTCGGCACGTGAGGCGCTGGCCGTCCTGGAGACCGCACGCTCCGGCGGCCGGCTGGCCATCGGCGCGGACCGGATCGCGGTGACCCTGGGCGGTACCGCCGCGCTGGCCTCGATCGTCGACCTCCTGGCCGGGGCCCGGCCGTACGACACCAGGCCGACTGTGTGCGCCGTCCCCAACTACCCGCCGCTGATGGCGGCGATGGCCCGCCGGATGCCGGTGCACTGCGTCGAGACCCCGATCGCCGACGGTGGCACCGACATCACCGCGCTCATCGAGCGGGCCCGCGGCGGCGCCCGGATGATCCTCCTTCAAACCATCACGAATCCGTCGGGACTGCGTGTACCGGAGGACCGGCTCGCGGAGCTGATCGAGGCGACGCCCCGGGACTGCTACATCCTCCTCGACGAGTGCCACGACGCCTTCGGCCCGGAAGTGCCGCTGACGCCCGCGCGTATGGCCGACAACGTCATATCCATCCGCAGCGTCTCCAAACGCTGGGGAGCCCCGGGCCTGAAGGCGGGCTGGCTGGTCGCCTCTCCCGACGTCATCGACGAGTTCTACAGCCAGGCGTCCACCACCTACGGCGGTCCGCCCTCACTGTTCTACCTGCTGATCGAGATGCTGGGACTCTTCGAGGCCGCGCGGCTCGGCGGCGCCATGGACGTCCCGGCCGTGCTGGGGCGCCTCT
Source organism: Streptomyces sp. NPDC101166 (assembly GCF_044768125.1). NCBI lineage: Bacteria > Bacillati > Actinomycetota > Actinomycetes > Kitasatosporales > Streptomycetaceae > Streptomyces > Streptomyces sp. NPDC101166. The sequence goes on along the minus strand of NZ_JBIWPF010000027.1, from coordinate 31,195 downwards.
CGGACGACTACGGGCTGAACACCGCGACGCTCGAGGCGGGGTTCGCGGACTACCTGCGGGCCACCGAGGAGATGTCCGAGCAGGTGCTGCGCTGCCGAAGCCACGCGGTCGACGCGCTCGACTCCATGGGGGTGCCCGTGCTGGTGCCCGCGTACTCCATCAACCTGCTCGCCCGGTTCGGCGACGAGCCCAGCTACCGCACCTACCGACGCCTGATCAGCGAGACGGGCGTGTCGACCTACCCGGGGCTGCTCTGCATGGCCGGCGGCCCCGGTCTGGTCCGGCTGAGCCCCTGCCTGCCCGAGTCCGTCCTCGACGAGGCGATGGCGCGGCTGGCCAAGTGGGTCGCCCGTCGGGAAGAGGTCTGAGTCATGCGCGAAACCGCCGCTCTCGACCCCCTGGCACTGCACGCCGCGAACGTGGCACGGCTGGGGGAAGGCGCCGTCGTCGTGGCCGGCTACCCCGGCTCCGGAGCAGCGCTGGTCGGCAACATCCTGCTGGAGGCCGGGTTCGACTACCTCGACCCCTACACCGAGGTGGTACACGAGGACGGGCGAGTGACACCGGCCGAACAGAGGGTCGCCTACCGCAGCCGGCTCGCGGCGTCGGACCTGCGGGACCGTGCGGGTCGCGGCGAGGGGAGGGACGCGGCGCAGCCCGACGGCGTGCCCGGGCCCGTCTTCGTCAAGACGCACCGCCACCCGGAAGAGTTCGGCGGTGTGCCCCTGCGCGCCGCCGTCCTGCTGGTCCGGGACCCGCGCGACGCCGTGCACTCGTACTTCCGCTGGCGGCAGGGTTTCTCCGAGAGCGGTGAGCACGGCAGCTTCGCGGAGTTCCTCCGCCGGCCCGCGGCCGACGGCCTGGTCCCCGCCCTGAACTGGGCGGAGTTCAACCGCCGCTGGGCGGACCTGCCCGGTGGGCCGGTGCCCACGCTGCGCTTCGAGGACGTCAAACGCGACCCGGTGCGGGCCGTACATACGGTGCTGTCGGACCTGGGCGTCGCGAGTGACCCGGCGCGCCTCGCGGACGCGGCCCGCCGCAGTTCGTTCCAGGCCATGCGGGCCCACGAGAACATCCGGGCGCACGGTTCGGCGGCACGCATCATGCGGCGCGGGAAGGTGGGCGAGTGGCGGGAGTGGTACACGGCCTCGCTGGCGGTCTCCTTCGAGCCGCGGCAGGTACGCGAAACAGCCGCCCGGTTCGGTTACGAGATCTGAATGCGCGACCTGACCGAGGCCGTACGCCGGATCACCGGCCGGCGCGCGTACCACCTGCTCCAGGACCGTCCGGGTCGGTTCGTGGTACGCGTCACGGACCGCGACGGCAGCCCGTCCGTGATCAAGTTCGACGAACGGCCCGAGCGCAGTGCCCGCGAACGAGCCGTGCTCACCCACCTCGCCGGGGGACCGGCCGCTTCTCTGGTTCCGGCGGTCGGACGGCACGGGCTGCTGCCCGACGGCACAGCGTACCTCCAGACCGAAGCCGTCGGACCGGACCCGACCGGCCTCCCGGCCGCACCGGGCGGTCCCGACGCCGTCGGCCGCCAAGTGCTGGGCGCGCACGTGCGGACCCTGCACCGGTCCCTGGTGTCGCTCGACCCCGGCACCGCGCCGGCCCTCCGCGACCCGCCGCGCATCGGCGACTTCGGCTGCGCGCAGGCCCGGCTGCTCGTCTCCTGGGGCGAGTTGTCGGCCCGCACGGCCGCCCGGCTGCGAGAACGCGTCGAGGCGCTGCCCCGCACCCGGGCGGTCGTGCACGGCGATCTGAAGCGTGAACACGTCTTCCACGACCGCGTCGGCACACGCTTCATCGACTGGGCCGACGTGCGCGTCGCCGACCCCATGTGGGACATCGCCGTGCTGACCCTCGACGACGTCGACCACACCCCGGGCCTGCTGCGCGGATACGGCGCCGACGCCGACGCGGAGTCGGTGACCGTGCAGCGCCTGGTCCGTGCCATGAGTGACGTCACCCGGGCCCGGGCCGCGGGCCGGCCTGCCCACGGCCCGCTTTCCCGCCTGCACGCCTTGCTGAACACCCGTGAGGAAGACCCATGAGTTCGGACACGACCCGGAAACTCGTCGAGACCCTGATCGAGGCGGCGGACGCGGCCCTGGACGTCATACGCTCTCCCGCCGTCCACGGCCCGCGCGACGACGTCCTGGCCGACGAAGGCATCGACGCGGCGGTGGTACCCCTGCTGGCCGGCAGGGGCATGGTCGTCCACAGCGAGGAGAGCGGCAGCACCGTTCCCCCGGGGGCGGGCCGGCACGCCGTGATCGTGGATCCGCTCGACGGATCACGCAACTTCCGGCTGGGCGTGCCCTGGTACGCCTTCAGCGCCTGCCTGATCACGGACGGCCGGCCGGCGATCGGGCTGGTGCGCAACCTCGCCACCGGCGAGTCGGTTCTCGGCATACGGGACGGCGGCGCGTGGGCGCTCGACGCAGGGGGCCGGCGACGCCTCACCGTGGCGCCCGTCGAATCGCTGGCCGCCGCGAGGGTGCTCTACTCGGGCTATCCGGCCCGTCCGGTGCCCTGCGCGACGGTGCGCAACCTGGGGTCCAGCGCCCTGGATCTGTGCGCCGTGGCGAGTGGGGACTTCCATGTGTCGATGGACCTCTCCCGCAGCGGCACCGAGTCCTGGGACCACAGTGCCGGCCTGCTGATCGCCGGCGCCGCGGGAGCCGCCGTCGCCACGCTCCACCGGGCACCCGGCCGGTTCGGGGACGGGGTGTTCCAGCGCCGCCATCTGGTGGCGGCCGCGACACCGGGCCTGCTCCACGAGGCCACGGCCTGGGCGCGGCGCGAGGGTCCCGCGCCGCGCCGCTGATCCGACGGGGGTGCGGCCGGTCACCGGCCGCACCCTGTGTCACCGCTCTTGCGCCGCCGCCCATGCGTCACTGCTCTTGTGCCACGACCCGCATCGCGTCGCGCAGGGCTCGCTCGTGTCCGTGGATCCCCTCGGCGTCGGCCGCGCTGACATAGGCGAGCAGCGCGTGGCCGCCGCCGAGGGACAGATCGAACGTCCCGGAGTGCAGCCCGTGCACACTGTGCACGCCGTCGCGTTCCTCGAAGCACGGGTCGAGCCGCACCTCGGTGCACCGGTCGGCGAGCGACGCGTCGAGGCAGGGGGTGAGCATGGCCGCGTACCCGGTGAAGTGCGGGAGCCGAACCGGCTCCACGCGCAGGGCCGCTCTGGCGGCTTCTCCGATCAGGTCGTAGCCGGCCGAGTGCAGCAGCGTCATCCACAGGCCCCCGGCAGCACGCCCGTTGACCTCGATCACACGGGGGCCCTCGGCCGTGAGCTTCAACTCGGTGTGGGTGACGCCCTCCGTGACACCGAGGGCCTTGAGAGCGGCGGCGGCCATGTCGGTGATCCGCGCCTGTTCGGCCGCGGGCAGCACCGACGGATGGACCTGCCCGTTCTCCCGGAACCGTGGAGACAACGGCAGCTTGTCTCCTACGGCGAGATGGCGCACGGTGCCGTCGCTGACGAGCGACTCCACGCTGACGTAGTCGCCGTAGCGGGGGTCGTCGCCGCGCTCCACGCCCGTCAGCAGCTCCTCGAGGATCATGTGCGGGCTCTCGGTGTCGGCGAGCAGCCGGTGGGCGCGGTCCAGGCCGTCGAGGGCCCCGAGGAACGCGGCGGCCTCGTCCCAGGCGGCGAGCAACTCCGCCGGAAGGTCGACGCGGCGGGTCAGGGCGCTTCCGCCGCCTCTCATCGGTTTGAGTACAGCGGGAAAGCCCACGGTCTCGGCGGCCGGGGTCAAGTCGTCGGCCGTGCGGACCGGGTGGAAGCGCGGGCAGGGCACACCGGCAGCGGCGAGCGCCTCCCTCTGGAGGTACTTGTCGGTCAGCCGCCGCGCGGTGGCGGGCGAGTTGAAGGGGAGGCCCAGTTTCTCGGCCACGGCGGCGCCCGCCCGCAGGGCGTTCTCGGAGAAGGTGAGCACACCGTCGACGCGGCACTCGCCGTGCAGCGCCGCGGCGGCGGCGACCATCCCCTCCTGGGAGGAGACGGCGATCGCCTGCCCTGCCTCCGCCATGATCGGGACGTCCCGTTCGGGCTTGGTCAGGTCCCGCGAGTCGAAGAGCCACGATACCCGGGCGATGCCGGCCAGGCCGGGGGCCAGGAGCTTGGGGCTGGGCCCGCCGATCCCGACAATGAGCAGGAGATGCGGGAGCCGCACGTCTGAGTCGGCCATGCTGGTCCTACCTTTCTGGACGTGGTTCGGATCCGGTCGTTCGTGAGATCGACAGGGCCCAGGGGGCTCTGGGTGTGGCTGTGATGCTCGCGCCGGTTCGAAGGCTCGAAGGACTTCGCGGCTCGGTCGCGGCCGTCCGTCAACTCGTGCGTGCCGGGGTGAAGGCGAAACCCTCACCGCGGGCGGTGATGCCGTCGTCGGGCAGGTTCCGCAGGCCTTCGACGGACTCCGCCAGTACTTCGCCGGCGATGGTGGCGGCCTCGGGCAGCAGTTCCTCGTCCACCCAAAGGCGAATGCGATCCAGGATCTCCAGCCCGGCGTCCCTGCGAGCCACCTGGATGTGGCGGATCACCGTGCGCCGGCGTCCTTCCAGGGCGAGTGCCTCGTCGACGGTGGTCTCCAGTGCCACGGTGAGGCCGTCGGACGCGGAGATCTGCCAGCCGCCCTGCAGTACCTCCTCGATGGTGACCTCGTCCGGCGCCACCGTCACCTCACTCCCGCCGACCGCCAGCCGTATCGGCTGTCCGGCATGGAGCGCGGCGATCCGCTCGGGGTCCGTGACGGCTGCCACCGCGTCGGCGACCTGGGTGACCGCGTCGCGGTGACGGGGGCCGAGGATCTTCCAGTTGGCGCGCAGCCGGTGGCTGAGCGGCAGTTTGGCCTCGGCGCCGATGTGCAACTGGTGCACGTTGAGTTCCTCGAGGGCGATGTCCCGGATCGCCTGGGACCAGTCCGACACTCCGGCGACCACCGCCGTGCGCAGCGGCTGACGTCCGGGCAGTCCCGCGTCGCGCCGGGCGGCGCGGCCCAGCGTGCTGGCCCGCCGGGCCTCGGCCATCTGCGCTTCCAGAGCCTCGTCGACGGTGTCCGCGGCGGGGACGAGGGGCCAGTCGGACAGGTGGACCGATCCGGCCCCGGGCCCCGTGATCCGCTGGTGGACGGCCTCGGCGAGGAAGGGACAGAAGGGGGCGAGGAGTACCGCGAGCGTCTCCAGGACGTGTGACAGGGTCCCGAGCGCGTCCCGGTCGCCTTCCCAGAAACGGCGGCGGCTGCGTCGGACGTACCAGTTGGAGAGTTCGTCGATGAAGTCACCTGTCCGCTTGACGGCTAGGTGGGCCGCGTAGCTCTCCATGTCGTCGGTGACGTCACGGACGAGCCGCAGCAGACGGGAGCTGATCCACCGGTCCATCAGGTGCTCACTGCGGTGGCCCGGGGTGGGAGTGAACTTCTCGATCTCGGCGTAGCGGGCGTGGAAGGCCACGACGTTCCACAGAGTGTGCAGGTCCCGCCGCACGCGCTGGTCGATGGCCTCGAAGGAGATCCGTCGGGAGCCCCAGGGGGCGCCCGCGGACAGCAGGTACCAGCGGATGCCGTCGGCCCCGTACTCGGGCAGGAGTTCCTGCGGGTCGATGACGTTGCCGATCGACTTGGACATCTTGCGTCCGTCGTCGTCGACCAGGTGCCCCAGGCAGACGACGGTGGAGTAGGGGCCTTGGCCGAACGCCATGGTGTTGGCGGCCAGCAGGGAGTAGAACCAGCCGCGGGTCTGGTCGACGGCCTCGCAGATGAAGTCGGCCGGATACGCCCCGGCGAACCCGCTCTCCGGGTTGTGGGGGTGTCCCCACTGGGCGGCAGGTACGCAACCGGAGTCCAGCCAGACGTCGCAGACCGCCGGTGTCCGGGTGGCGGTCTCACCGCACTGCGCGCAGGGGAAGGTGATGTCGTCGATGTGCGGCCGGTGCAGCGAGAGGCTGGACTGGTCGCGGCCGGTGAGCTCGCTGAGTTCGGCCCGGGAGCCCACGCAGACTGTGTGGTTGGACGGGCACCGCCAGATCGGCAAGGGGGTGCCCCAGAACCGGTCGCGGGAGACTGCCCAGTCCACGTTCTCCTTGAGCCAGTTGCCGAAACGGCCGTCCTTGAGGTGGGCGGGGTGCCAGGTAACGCTCTCGTTCTGCGCGAGCAGGTCGTCCCTGCGCGCGGAGGTGCGGATGAACCAGCTCGGCTTGGCCCAGTGGATGAGCTCGCAGTTGCACCGCCAACAGTGGGGGTACTGGTGCTGGTACGGCTGGACCCGCAGGACGAGGTTTCGCGCGAGCAGGTCGTCGAGAACGGCGGGAGTCGCCTCGTGGACACCGCGACCGCGGAAGGGGGAGGCCAGGTACTCGCCGTTGCCGTCGATGGGATTGAGGACGGCCAGTCCTTCGCGCAGCCCCAGGGCGTTGTCCTCCTCGCCGAAGGCCGGCGCGATGTGCACGAGACCGGTTCCCGTGTCTTCGGCGACTCCGTCCCAGCCGACGACGACCGCGCACCGGCCGTCGGCGGGTTCCACGTCGGGGTACGGCCGCAGGTAGCCACGGCCGACCAGATCACTGCCGGGGAAGGTGTCGTCGGCCACCGCTTCCGGGAGCACCTGGGCAGCCCGGTCGACCGCGACGATCAGGGCTCGCCCGTCGACCTCGTAGCGTCCGTAGAGGGCGTCGGGGTCGACGGCCACCGCGGCGTTCGCCGGGAGGGTCCACGGTGTGGTGGTCCACACGAGCAACTGATCGCCTCCCTCCTCCAGGGGGAAGCCGACGAAAACCGACTGGTGGGTTACCTCGCGGTACACCCCCGGTTGGCCCAGTTCGTGGGAGGACAGACCGGTGGCGCACCGGACGCAATAGGGGACGACCTTGTGGCCCTCGTAGACCAGGTCCTGGTCCCATATCTGCTTGAGCTGCCACCAGACGGATTCGACGAAGGAGTCGTCCATGGTCCGGTAGGCGTTCTCGTAATCCACCCAGTAACCGATTCGGCTGAGCACTTCGGCGAAGGTGGAGATGTTTCCCTCGGCGAGTTCGCGGCACTTTTCCACGAAGGCGCCGATACCGTATCGCTCGATGTCCCGCTTGTTCTTGAGACCCAGCGACCGCTCCACCGCGATCTCCACGGGAAGGCCCTGGCAGTCCCAGCCGCCCCTGCGGTCCACCCGACGTCCGCGCAGGGTCTGGAAGCGACCGTAGACGTCCTTGTAGGTGCTGGTCCACACGTGGTGCAGGGCGGGTGAGCCATTGACGGTCGGCGGCCCCTCGTAGGTGACCCACGGCTTGCCTTCGGGATTACGCCGAGCGAAAGCCCCCGGAATGTCGGCCTGCCGCCAGAATTCCAGTACGTCCATCTCCACTGACGGCAGATCAAGCGGGCCGCTCATTGCACTCCCAAGTACGCGGAATCACCCGGCCTCATGCGGGTCCGGCCGTTCCAGCCTAGGCGGGAGAAAGACGCCGGGAGCAACTGCCCCGGGAATCGCGGAGGAATACCGTACCCATTGTCGTGCGGGCTGTTGCCGATTGCCGGACGGGTTGTTCAGTACCGGACGGTGATGCGTCTGGCGGGGCCGTCCACCCGTACGCGTCCTCCACAGGGGACGACCACCTGCGGGTCGGTGTGTCCCAGATCCACGTCGAAGACCGCCAGGGTCCGCGGGGCGTAACGGTCCAGTGCCGCCAGCACCGCCTCGCGCTGCTCGGCCCGGTGGGCGGCCCGCCCGCAGGGGTCGAGCGGTTTCCTGCGCGACCAACTCCTGGCCCGGCCCATGAGCAGAGCCGGGAACCGTCCCAGCAAACCGCGCTCCCCCATGTTCCGCAGTACGCGGTAAACCTCCACGGACCGGGGCATCTCCTCGGACGTCTCCAGGAACAGAACGCACCCCTCGTACGCCTCGGGCGGCTGGATCTCCCGGTCCGCCATCAGGAGCCACGAGAGCGCTTCCAGGTTGCCGCCCCAGGCTGTGCCCTCCACGACGGCGTCGGCGTTGTGCCAGATCCAGCCGGTGGCCGGCTCCATCTCGGGCTCACGCGTGAAGGTTTCCGGATCGTCCCAACGGCCGGTGACGTCACCCCACTCGCGGGCGAAGAACAGTTCGTAGTCACCGGACGTGAACAGGGCAGCGCGCAGGGACTGCGCGGTGAGCGGATGCATGGCGCCCGGCCGTCCGAACTCCACCATCACGGTCCCTCCGTGGTACCCGACGATCCCGAGGTTCCACAAAAGGACCAGCAGGTTGGTGTTGTCGCTGTAGCCGAAGAAGGGTTTCGGGCATGACCTCAGCAGGTCACGGTCGAGATGGGGGAGCACGGTGATCTGATCGTCTCCGCCGATGCTGGCGATCACCGCTTTCACGCGGTCGTCCGTGAATGCGGCATGGATGTCCGCAGCCCTCTCGGCCGGTGTCGCGCCGAGCTTCCGGGTCGTCGGATACTCGACGACCTCAAGCCCGAAGTCGGTGGTCAGGCGCTTGACTCCGAGCTCGTAGGGAAGCGGCAGACGTGCGGGCACGGCCGCGGAGGGCGACAGCACGGCAACCCTGTCTCCCGGGCGGGCCTTGTCGGGGTAGGTCCAGACGGGCATCCGCCGATCCTAGGGTCGATGCCCGCGGTTGAGGGGCCCTTTCACCATGAGCGCCCGATGAGGTCGCGTGGTCCGGCACCGTGCCGGGTCCGGCCGTCGGTGGCGGTCGGGGCCGGCCGGTGAACGCGCGGCGCCCGACTCGCGGACGGCCGGACCACGCCTCGCACCGTCCTCGCCCGGGAAGCGAGGTGGCCGGGAGGCAGAGGTCCGGGACGTCGCGCACGTGGTCGTGCCATCACCTCGGGAGCGGAGGCTTCACCGCCGAACCGGTGCTGTTCCACCCCTCCGGGAGTTCGTTCGCGAGGTCGACGCACCGGTGCGTCGACCTCGCGAACACCTCACGAGGGCTCTCCCCCGCCGCCCCGGCCAGTACCGGCACCACCAGGAGTGCGAGGCCAGCCGCGGCCAGACGCAGTCCACGGTGGCCGATGAGCCCGCGCATGTACTTGATCATCAGTCAATCCCCTTCGATCAGCCGGCACCTGCGGCCTGCCGTCGGTCCGATGGTGGCAAAGGTCGTTCAACGGCCGATCACCACACGAGCACCGCGAGAAGATGCGGCCGGCGTCGGCGCGCGAATCCCGTGGTGATCGAGGGCCCGGCGGACGAGCGCCGGGACATCGCCGTTGATCGGCAAACCCCGTTCCCCTCAGCAGCCGAGGACGGGCCCGGCCACCGGATCCGTCAACTCGTCGAGCAGCGACGCGACCGTGTCGGCGTCGGGCAGGCCGAGTCTCCGGTACAGCTCCCGTGCGCGTTCCAGGGCGCCTCGGGCGTCGTCCGTTCGCCCTTGATCCATGTACACCCGACCGGCCACGACCAGTGCGTTGGCCTGATCGCGCTGGTCGCCGAACTCCTCGCAGGCCGACAGGGCCCGCCGGGCCTGCTCCGCCGCCCGCACCGGGCTCCCGAGCAGCCGCAGGGCATCGGCAAGCCGGTACCGCGCCTGGGCCTCACGTCGACGCAGACCGATGGCCACACAGAGTTCGAGGCAGGCTGTCAGATCGGCAGCCGCCTCCTCGTACCGTTCCAGTTCATGGTGCGCGAGGCCGAGAACATAGCGGGCGTAGGCCTCCCCGGCATCGTCACGGAAGGTCTTCAGCAGGGTCAGCACGTCCCGGCAGATGCGCACCGCGTCGTCGGCCTGGCCGGCACGGATGCGCGCGAGGGCGACGTTGACCGTGCTGACGACCTCTCCCGAACGGTGTCCTAGGTCCCGTGCGATGGCTATGGCCTCTTCGTAGTACCCGATTGACTGCTCGTGACGGGACATCAGCGCACAGGCCAGGCCCAGGTCGTTGAGCGCCTGGCGCAGGATGAAGGCATCGCCGGCCTCGCGACAGGCCTGCACGGCGAGCAGCGCTTGGCTCCTGGCCTCGCCGAGCCGGGACTGGCTCAACGCGATGTTGCCGCAGAGGAACCGGGCCCGGCCCTCCGCCTTGCGGTCTCCCGCCCTGGCGGCCGCCTCCGCCAGGGGCACCACCGTGCTCACCGACAGCTTCACCAGGATGTCCGCGGTGAACGGGCTGAGCGCGATGAGCAGGTCGATGACGGGGCCGACGACGGGCACACGGCCTGCACGGTGGGCGTCCTCCGGCCCGTCGGCGACAACCGCCCGGGTGATCTGCTCCACCAGCGCGTAGGCATTCTCGCCCTCGCTCGCCGCCCAGGCACGTGCCTCAGCCGCGCTCGTCAGGGGCAGACCGCTGGACCGGGCCGACCGCAGGGCGCCGCCCATGGGGTCTCCCGGAACCGCCTGCTGAAACGCGGAGCAGGCAGTGGCCAGCAGATGGTCGAGGAGACGGTCGACGGCGTCGGCGGTGGCGACCGGATCGGCCTTGGCCTTCCGCCGGGCGAAGGCGCGCAGCAGGTCGTGGTAGCCGTATCGGCCCACGCCGGGGGATTCCAGCATGGCCACGTCGACCAAGGACTCCAGCAGGTCCTCGGCCTCGAAGACGGGAATGCCCAGCAGAGCGGCGGCCCATGTCAGGGGCGCCGCAGGGCCGTCGACAGCGGCGACCAGTCGGAAGGCGCGGGCCTGCTCCTCCGTCAACTGCTCGTAGCCCAGCTCGAAGGTCGCCTCGACGGCGAGGTCGCCGACGCGCAGCTCATCGATGCGCCGTTGCTCGTCGACCAGCCGGTCGCTCAGACTCCCGATGGTCCATCTGGGCCGGGCGGCCAGTCGGGAGGCGACGATCCGCACCGCCAGCGGCAGGAATCCGCATGCTTCGGCCAGGGCCAGGGCCGCTTCCGGCTCGGCTGCCACTCGGTGCTCACCGATCACCTGGCTGAGCAGTTCGATGGCCTCGGGGGGGTGGAAGCCCTCAAGGTCGGACTGCAGCGCGGCGGGCAGCCCGGGCAGCCGGCGCCGGGCGGTCACCAGGACGACGCAGCCGGCCGATCCCGGCAGCAGGGCCCGCACCTGGGCGGCATCCTTCGCGTCGTCCAGGACGATGAGCAACCGGCGTCCGTCGACAGCGGACCGGAACAGCGCGCCTCGGGCCGCCAGGTCGTCGGGCAGGCTCTCGGAGGCGATGCCCAAGGCGGTGAGGAAGCCGGCCAGCACCGTCCCCGGGTCCGCCGGCACCGTGTCGCTGCCTCGCAGATCGGCGTAGAGCTGTCCGTCCGGGAAGGAAGCTCGCGCCCGGTGTGCGACGTGGAGTGCCAACGTTGTCTTCCCCACCCCGCCCATGCCGACGATGCTCACCATCGCCAGAGCCTGGCGGTCAGGAGCGGTCAGTGCTAAGCACAGTGCGGTGGCAAGGGGCGTCCGCCCGGTGAAATCGACCGCGTCGGCCGGTAGTTGCGCCGGCCGCGGCAGCGCCGGGGCGCTCGGTTCCAGCTTCCGGGCGCGGCTCGGGCCCGCTTCACCGCCGTGCGCTCCGGTGGCGGCGCCCGCCCCGCTCGGGGCCGCTCCCACGGTGGGCTGTGAGAGGCCGTACGCCGCGCGCGTGGGGGCACTCGGCACCAGGGTGGGATCGCCGTCGAGGACGCGTCGGTGCAGGTTCTGCAGTTCGACGGTGGGCTCGACGCCGAGTTCGTCGATGAACGTCTGCCGCGCGGCACGGAACACGGCCAGCGCTTCCGCCTGTCTCCCGGTCTGGTAGAACGCGCGCATGAGCAGGCAGTAGGGACGCTCCCGGAAGGGGTCCTGTGCGGTGATGCTCCTCAGCTCCGGCACGCAACGAGCGGCCTTGCCCAGTTCCAGATCGAGGGATATCCGTTCCTCGAGCAGGACCAAGCGCAGCTCGCTGAACCGCTGACGGTGGTACTCCGCACAGGGGCCGGGTATACCGGCCAGTGGTTCTCCCTCCCAGAGCGCCAGCGCGCTGTTCAGCAGGTCGCGTGATTCCTCCAGCCGGCCTGCGGCGCCGGCCCGCTCGGCCTGCGCCGCCAGGCTTTCGGCCCGGAGCGCGTCCACCGAGTCCGTCGGCAGGATCAAGCGGTAGCCGTCACCGTCGGAGACCAGGACGCTGGGCGCCGCCCGGTCGCTCTCCAGTACTTTGCGCCAGCGCCAGGCGAACGTACGCAGGGTGGTCATGGCGGCGTTGGGCGCCTCTGCCCCCCAGATGCCGTGGATCAGGTCAGCGGCCCCGACCGGCCGGCCGGGACGCATGAGCAGCAGAACGGCGAGCATGGCCTGCTGCCTCGGCCCGCCCAAGTGGAGATCTCTCGAACCCAGACGCCCCCGCATCGGCCCGAGCACAACGAATCGCAGATCGTTCAAGCGGCTTTCCTGTCTTGGTCTGGGCATGCCGAAGTAGCCGCAGCTTCGAAGTCCCCCGCGCATGGCCGTTCACGGCTCACCCGGCAGTTGTGTTCTCGCCACGTCGTCGCCCCCGGCGTGGGGCGATCCGGTGTGCATTCTGTGTGTGACAAGTGCGCGACAGTGTACCGGACGGTACAGTTCCCGCTTGAGTGACCGAGCGGGACCTCCAGAGCTCCGAAGACACCGGATGGGCAGGTCCGCAGCACGAGTTCGGATCGCGGGACGGCGGATGGGTCGAGGCGGTCATCCCGATCGAGGGCACCGAGCAGGCATGCGGCGAGCTGCTGCGGCTCGGTGCAGACGTCGAGGTCGTCGCACCGGCCGAACTGCGCCAGGCCATGGCCGCCACCGTAGAGGTACTCGCCCGAGCATACGAACGCCACTGACGCCAGAGCACCCCTTCGGAGGTGTGCTGTCAGTTCTCGTGAACATCGGCCCCGGCGCCAACGGGGCGCCTCCCAAGAGTTGAACAACTGCTGGTGAGGCTCGTGGAGAGAACCAGGCGGCCGCCGTCGCGGAAGTAGATCTCGCCCAGGCCTTCGGCGGCGATGTCGCGCAGCCGGCGCTCACTCGCGTCGGCGTCCTGGGCGTCGAGGAGGCGGGCCGCGCAATGGGGCGCTGCTGGTGTTGAAGGTGGACCTGCACGGAGCGGCAACACTGCCCTGGGTGAACAACGACCGCACGCGCAGCGCTGGCTACACCCATCGGGCGAGCTCGTTAGACCGCGCCATCCCCTCTGGCCGAGGTGATGTCAGGCGGCGCGCTTCACGTGGCGGACCAGCCACATCAGCAGGGCATCCAGGTCGGCGGCGGCCGAGAGGACCCGTTCGACCGCCTCGGGAGTGTGCAGCCACTCCTCGCAGCCGAGGGGGCGGGCGGCGATCAGCGAACGGTGGCGCAGCAGGTCCATACGGGAGTGGTCCGTCGGATAGCCGCGCGGGGGGCGTTTCATCACGTCCCCGGAGATGTCGTAGCCCTTGTGCCGCACGTCTTCGACGATGGCGGACAGTTCGCCGCCGCTCCCCTCGGAGGCCACGGCTTTGCGGAACATGTCCACCTGGCCGGGATCGGGGTACCACCAGGCGCCCTGGATCCGCAGGCCGTCCAGGTCGAACCGGAGACCGATCTCGATCTTGCGGCCGAGCCGGATCACCGCCCCCTGGTGCTGCCACCACCAGGAGTCGGTGCGGTAGTGCCAGACGGAGAAGTCCTCGTATCGGGGGTCGGTGTCCGCGACCGCGTTGAGCAGGGCGATCATCGGCTGCCGGACCAGGCGTTCGCGGTCCGCGCGGTGGCGCTCCCGAGTCGCGTGGCTCGGTTCACCCTGGAGCTGCCACAACACATCCATGGCCTGCTCCGGCCAGCCGGTGAACTGTGCACGCATGCGCGGAGGATAGCTGCCAGACCTGGCAAGCATGGATCAGTCCAGGAGGAGGACGCGCTGGCCCTGCAGCGTTGAGTCCTCGGGCTTCGAGCAGGTCCCATCAGGTGTAGAACACCGTGGCGGCCGAGTACCGCAGTGGCGAAGGCCAAGGGCAGGACGATCCAGACATGCCACAGGCGCAGGTCGCGTCGATGACTTCGTTGATCCTCGAACCGGCCCCTCGGGCACCCATCAATCTTCATTGACGCAGGAGCGCCCGGACATCGTGCCGTGCGAGCGTACCGGACCGGTCGAGGACCTGGCGGCCTTCACCATCGACTGGCTCGGTGAGATCCTGCGTCGACCGGCGCTACGGTACGACGTTCACCACTACTGACCGACGCGCCGCTCACCTCGAGCTCAGTCCGACGCTGGGCATCTCCGCATTCGGCCTCATGACCGCTTCCCTTCGTCGGAGCGCTTTCACCACTGCTCCGCTCGCCGACCGAGGCGCTCAGTCACATCGTGGGGAGGCGGGCACCAGTCCGGTTCCGGTGAGGCAGCCGTCGAGGACGTCGTGGCGATATTGGAGTTGCCGTAGGCCCCGCCGGACGGCGGTGATCAGGTCGTGAGGGTTGGCGAAGGCGCGGTTGGCCGTGGTGGTGCGTCGCAGTACCGACCAGATGCCTTCTACCGGGTTGAGGTCCGGTGCGTAGGGCGGGAGTTGGTAGACGGTGAGCCAGTCGCGTTCGGCGATGTAGCGGCGCATCCCGGCGGTTAGGTGGGAGTTCAAGTTGTCCCAGACCAGCACGATCGGGCCGCCGAGCTGCTGGTGTGCGGTTTGGATCAGGTCGCGGTAGTCCTCCCAGGAGAAGCTCTTGCGTCCATCTGGCCGGGCGTCCGGGCAGGGCCGGTAGATCAGCCGTGAGCGTTCGCCGGGTTTGTAGCAGGCCAGGGCGGCGACGGACAAGCGGCGGCGGGAGCGGCCCCGCACGCGCACGACGGGAGTGCGGCCACGGCGGGACCAGGTATGGCGGGTGGGCGGCGTCATCGAGAAGCCGGCCTCGTCCTCGAAGACGAGCCAGGCATCGAGCGCCGCCACGGTCCTTCCACCTGGGGCCAGGTCTCCGCCACCCAGCCGGCCACTGCCGCCTCGTCGCGCTCCACCGCCCGGCGGGCCGGCACCTGGCAGCTCCAGCCGTGCCGTTTGAGGAGCGCGGCGACACCCTGCACGGTGCAGCTCTTGTGGAACCGGTGCCCGATGAGGGTCTTGATCCATGACAGGGTCCACGTCTGGTCCGGCCAACCGTGCGCTACCGGCCCCTTGGCCAGTTGCACCCCCAGCACGGCAAACCGCTCATCACTGAGCAGCGGCAAGGACGCCGGTCCCTTGGAGACCAAAGCTCTCGGCCCGTCCTGGGCCCAGGCCCTGCGCCAGCGCTGCACCGATCGGACGCTGACCCGCAGGTCGTGCGCGATGACCGTGTTCTCGTCGCCCAGGGCGAACCGCTCGGACGCCTCCAACCTCAGCTTCTCGCGGAAGGCCCGCCGCTCGTCGGTCAGCCCGCCCCCTTGCGCATACCTCATGCAGTCGGCATACCGCAGGGGTCACGAGCCGTCAGCCCCTGCCGACACCACGCTTTGAAGCTCAGCAGACGTGACAAATTTCAGCGATCGCACTGAAGTCATTCATGCGCTACTGAAGCCTCTACTGAAATGAATTGTGCGGTACTGAAAACTTCAAAGCCGCCCGACAACCGGCTCTCGACCAGATCACGAAGCGGCGGTGAGCCGTTGACTTCGACATGCCGAAACAGGGCGGAGCTGACGCCAGGCGCAGCCGCTGACCAGGACATCGCGATCGCCTTGTCCCATCGGACCATCCGTTGCCGTCACTGCCCTGGTTCGGAATCCATCAGAGTGTCCCCGGCCCCGCCCCGAGCCGCCGGTCAGAACCCGGAAGGCGCCTCGATGTTCGTGCTGATCTTGCCGTGCTGGGAGTGCGACCCGTAGGCGACCCTGATGAAGATGTTGGAGCTGCGGCCGTTCAGCGTGGCGGTCTTCGTCGTCCAGACACCGTCGCACTCGCTGAACGAGGCGCTCTTCCCCGAGTCGGATGCGATCGCGTTCGCCTTGGCACACACACCGTCGGTGTCGTCGTCGAGCAGCTGGAACTTCACGGTCTGCCAGTAGACGTTGTCGTGGATGTTCTTGCCCCAGGTGACCGTGCAGTTCCTGGTCCTGGCGTGGACCGTGCCGCCGCTGTCCGAGACGTACAGCGATGCACAGTTGACGGTCCTGGTGCGGTCGCCGGTGTCGGCGGAGGCCGTTGTCGGCGCGACGGCCGCACCGACCAACGACACGGTCAACGCCAGACCGGAGACGGCCGCGAGCCTCGGCCGTGACAGGCGGGGTGAGGATACGGACGAGGAAGCGGACATGAGAGTCCCCTTTCTGGAATCACTGGTTACTGGGATCACCACGACGGCCATGCCCGCGCGGGCTCTCAGAGGTCGTGCGGCGCATACGTGCATCGTGCCGCCAGGACCTTGCGGAAACCTTGTGGCACGCGTGCCGGTCCCGGTACGGCGCCCGATGGCATCCATGGCCGCGGTACCGGCATTGCTCCACCACCGCGGCGGTGCGGTCGGTTTCGGCACAGCGCGGCGCTCAACCGGAGCATCGTCACCGACATCCCCGGCCTGCTGCTCGGGGTGGTGCTGGTCACGGCCACAAGCGTGCAGGACTCCGTCGCCGGCACCCATTTGGCCGACGAGGCGGTCGCACCGCCTGTCCCGCCATCAGCAAGGTCTGGGTCGACGACGGCTACCGCCAGTACTTCATCGGCCACGCCGCCCCAGGAGGTAGGTGGCGCGTTGGTACTGCGGGTGCATCGCGTCGCTGGTGACCACGTATCGGCCAGACCGTGGATGCTCGCCAGCAGCTGCTGGAAGCAGGTGCTTCGGTCCATTGAGCCTAAAAGCCCCTGACAAAGCCGTTGAACGTGGCGGTGGGTGATCAGGCAGACTCGACTCCCTCCTCGGCCTGAAGGGCGCCGAGGCACCGCTCCCAATCGTCCAGGTCCTCCAGCGACACCTGCAGCCCGACCCGTCCGCTGACGAAGACGCTCTCCACGACGATTTCGCCGGCGTAGTACCGCTCTTCCCCCATTCGCAGAGGATCGCTGCATCTCACCTCAACGGTGACGCTCTGGACCGGGTCTGCGAACCGGAAGAGTTCGACCGCCTGCACTTCGTCGATCACAGCTGCTGCCTCTTGAACACTCGATGGACCAGGTTGCCCTTGATCCTCTCCCACGCTCTGTCTCAGCCGACAGCCCCACGAGGCACATGCGGGACATCCCTTACGCGGCGAAGCCGATGTTCTCGACGTACTCGTACTGGCCCCACTGGGAGCCCAGGTCGGGCAGGACATCGACGGTCCAGGCGTCGTCCAGGCCCCGGTGGTCACCGGCCGCCCAGGTTCCGACGATCCTGTCCCAGCGGCGTACATTCATCGTCCGGTGTGGCACGACTCGCTGGAACCGTCGCTCCACGCCGGACTGGTCGAGGGGGTGGATCTCCACGCGAGTTCCGCGGCCCTCTCGGTTGAGTCGGGCGGCGAGGTGGCGGGCGACGTTGCGGCGCCGCACCGCCTTGCAGGCGGCCTCGATGCGTTCCAGGTTGGCCTTCGAGGGACGGCGTTCGCCCTTCAGCCATGCCTTCAGCGTCCGGTCGCTGACGGTCAGTCCGGCGTCCTTGGCCGCCTTCCGGGCCCTGTCCGACGTCGTCAGGTAATGCAGGCGTGCCATCAGGCCGCGCCTGGCGGTCACCGGAGTGGCGATGTGAGCGGCGAGCCGGTCGAGCTGGCGGGCGACGGCTTCGCTGCCCTTGATCCCGTTCGCGCCGAACTTCCCGAAGTCGATGTTCTTCTCCGGCATCTACTGCCCCTGCCCCGTGTCGGCTTCGGTGCCGGTTCCGGCGGTGTACGTGTCCTTGACCTTGACCTCGGTGACACCGCGGCCTTCGGGGAAGACACGGCGCCAGTCTCCGATGACGTGGAGTTCGTCGGTGCCCATCGCCCGCACGACCGTCAGTCCCGCGTCGTGGGCCTTGAGCGCCTTCATCCAGAGGTTGGCGAAGGCCTGGGAGCGGATGATGTGCATCCAGTCCGGGCGGTAGAGCGCCCGGTTGTAGTTCGACTCCCCCATCGTGGACACGAACTTGGAGTACATCGCCTTCACGTACTCCAGCGTCAGCCCGTCGCCGTCGGCGATCGCGGTGTCTCGGGCGTCCTTGAGGGCGATCCGGAATTTCTCCAGGAGGTTCTCGGTGGCGCCCGAGGTGTACGACTCGTGGATCTCGGGCGGCTCGCACAGGCGGTGCTTCGGTCCGGACAGGCGCAGCAGCAGGCGCAGGATCGGTTCGGTGACCCACAGGGGTCCTGGTTCGTCGCGCCGGCCGATCGGGTTGGGCAGCACCGCGTCGTGCTCCCAGGCGGGCGGGGTGATCAGGTGGACTCCGGCGCGGCGCCGGTCGTGCGTGAAGCCCGTGGCGTGTTCCAGCCGGCCGAGCGGGAGGTGGGTCTTGAGGGCCGAGAGGTAGGCGCCGTTGATGTCGAGTGCGGTGACCTCGTGGCGGCCGGGCGGAAGCGCGGTGCGGGTCCATTTGGGGCGGGCCTCCCAGATCCGGTCGGCGCCCCTGGAGGTCTGCTTCTTGAGGACGTCGGGGACCCAGGGGTGGGCGATCACGTCGTAGCGGGCGCCCTTGCGGGTCTCGTCCAGCAGGCGCATCGCGTCCGGGATGGCCCGCTTCAGCAGCACGGCGCTTGCGGCTTCGACGTCGCCCCGGTACTCGGCGAGCACGGAGTGCACCGCTTCGTGGATCAAGTCGGCCGGCCCGGAGGGCTCCTGGAACGCCCGCCCGCGCGGGGCCGCGCCTTGGCCGCCGGCCGGACTAGGCGGGGTGTGCGCAGGGTTCGCCTGGCAGCCGGAGGGGTCCAGATGCTGAGCGAAACCCGCCACTCGCCGGTTGGCCGGACGACCGCACAGCACACACGGCTCGGACACGGCGAGCAGCTCCACCTCGTCCTCGTCGTGGCCGGGTTCGGTCGAAGACGTGGAGGGGACGGCCGCCGCAGCAGCGCCTGATGGCGCGGACCGCTCCGCAGCCGGCACCGCCACGGTCTCGGTCTCGGTGGCGGAGGCGGAGGCGAGTTTGGCGTTCAGCCCGTCCAGCAGATACGCGTACTTGGCGCGGACCTCGCCGGACGGGTCCCGGCCGCCCTCCCACCCGCTGAGGGTGGAGGGGCTCACCCCGAGTGCACGGGCCGCCCGCGCCTTGGACAGCCGGGCCCGCTCCCGCAGCTCGCGGCGTACCTGGCAGGGCGGGAGTTCCGCCTCCGGGCCGACGGCGTCGAGCAGCGAGTCGATCGCGTCGAAGTCGCTCACCGGCTCGTCCCCTTCGTCTCGGACCGGACGGAACGGCGCCGGTCGGACCCGCCGGCAAGTCCAGGGAGCCGATGCCATGATGCTCGTGCTCGGCCCGGACATCCATGTCGCACAGACTCCATGACACGGCACCTGACCGCCGACGCGACACCTGCGTCAACGCGGCCACCGTCAGCCGCAACGACTCTTTCAAGGTCGACATCTCGCGACCCCTTTGTACCCGAGTCGATGTGAAGTCCGCATGAATACCAGCGAATTGCTGTCAACGGTGCACGGGCCCTTTCAACTTCCCGGTCGAGCGATGTCGTTGCGGAGGAGGGCTGTACCGAGGGGGGTGAGGGTGTGGAGGACCGCGGTGCCGGT
Organism: Streptomyces sp. NPDC101166; assembly: GCF_044768125.1. Lineage (NCBI taxonomy): Bacteria > Bacillati > Actinomycetota > Actinomycetes > Kitasatosporales > Streptomycetaceae > Streptomyces > Streptomyces sp. NPDC101166. The sequence goes on along the minus strand of NZ_JBIWPF010000027.1, from coordinate 11,657 downwards.
GCGGGTGGTGGTGATGAGTCCGGCTTTGCGCAGGACGGTGGTGTGCTGGCTGGCGGAGGGCAGGGAGATGCCCACGTGGTCGGCTGTTTCGGTGGTGGTGGCGGGGCGGCGGAGACTGGCGAGGACGGCAGCGCGGGTGCGTCCGAGCAGGGGGCCGAGAGTGTCGGCGGCATGCGTGGGCTGCTCGTCGGTGTGCAGGGGGTAGGTCAGTGTCCAGGGTTCGCCGGGACGGTGGCCGTACATCGGTCCCAGGGCGAAGTAGGAGGGGATGAGGATCAGGCCGTGGCCGCCCAGGTACAGGTCGGTGGGGTCGCAGTGTGAGGGGATGTGCCAGGTCGGTGACTGCCAGTGCCAGGTGGGGACGAGGGTGGCGAGCATGGCGTCGACTCCGCCGCGCAGCAGTGTCTCGGCGCGCAGGGCCCGGTCGGCGACGGCGGTGGCCTGCATCTGCGGCCACAAGGGGGCGAGGGTTGAGTCGAAGTAGCGCAGAGTGTCGCCTGCCAGGATCTGCCGGCCCCTGGTCGTGCCGTCGGCGAGCTCCCGCAGCTTTTCGCTCTCGCGGGCACGGCTGTCGAGGAAGGCGATCTCGTCCGCCAGTTCCCGGGCCGGTGTGGCTGCGGCTCGTTCGACGCCGTCGTGCAGCGTGGGTGTCGACAGTTGGAAGAAGAAGTCGAGCAGGCCGCCCTGACGGGGATCCAGGTCCAGCAGGACCCCGGCTCGGGGAGCCAGGCTCCGGACGATCTTGCTACGCCACTGCGTGAGGCCGGGACGCGACCGGACCATTCCGGTCGGTCCCGTGCGTAAGTAGCGGACGCTGAGTGCGGCTTCCAGCAGCGCGTTCGGGACGGGCGCGACGGTGATCTGGCGCAGGTCGGCTTCGGTGAAGTGGATGCGCAGCATGAGTCCGATCCTCGGCCCGGTCTGACCCTTTTGGCCACGGATGAAAGGCATGGCGACCGGAATGCGGTGAAGGCAGGCTCTTTCTCACCACCGAGGCTCGGCAGCAACGCACCACCGGTAGGCGGTCTGTCGTCGGGCGATCACCGGTGGCCGAGCATCTACGGCCTTCAACCGAGGGAGAAAGACATGCGACTTCGCCATGCCGTCGCCGTTTCGGCGACGGGAGCCCTGCTCGTGCTGGGCTCCATGACCGCAACCGCCCAGGCCACGCAGGGCTCCCCCTCCGCACGCGCCACGGGGGCGACGGACGCTGTGTCCGTGACGACCACTTACCGGTGCTCCTACCAGGGCTATTGGTACACCGGCACGGCCACGACCAGTTACGGCGACACCGGGGCCCGGGTCAAGGAAGTGCAGTGCCTCCTGTACAGCTCCGGGTACCTCCAGCGGAGCGACGTGGACGGGGCCTTCGGCTCGGTCACCCGGTCCGCCGTGCGCCGCTTCCAGGCCATGTACCAGTCCGAGTGCAACCCGCTGGTCGTGGTCGACGGGATCGTCGGCGTCCGCACCTGGGCGGCGCTCCGCAGCGCGTGTCCCGCCTGACCCGCCAGGCGGCGGGGCCGCTCCCCCAGCGCTGGTGTACCGGCGCCGAGCAGAGCGCCGCAGCGCGCCCACAACAGTGTTCAGCGACTTCCGGAAGGACATCCACCTCATGAAGAGCATACGGTTCCTGGCCTCGACGGCGCTGGCCTCCTCGCTGGTCGTGCTGGCCCCGGCGACGTCCGCGCACGCCGCGACCAGCGCCGACGTCGCGAAGGCGATCCTCAGTCACTCCCGCGGCATCACCCTCGCCACCACCCACGACAGCGGCGTCGTGGACAAGGCCGGCGCCAAGAAGAACGTCCAGGACACCGCTGCGGGTCACAAGGCCAGGCGCAGCCACTACGGCACCGCCCCCGGCGGGGTCGTCGCGCTCAACAAGACGATGCTGAACGCGATGCTCAAGCTGAACACCAAGAACCGGTTCACCTTCAAGGTCACCGAGATCGCCGGCGGCAGTCACTCGGCCGGCTCGGCCCACTACAAGGGCAGGGCGTTCGACGTCGGCACCGTCAACGGCTCAAGGGTGAGCACCAGCGGTCAGGGCTACACCAAGGCCAAAGCGTTCATGAGGGCCTGCAAGAGCTACGGAGCGACGCTGGTGCTCGGGCCAGGAGACGCGGGCCACTCCACCCATGTGCACTGCCAGTGGTGACAACCCTGTTTCCACCGGGGGCCAGGCCGATCGGCAACACTGCTGACGGGCTCTCATAGGCTGCGGCGTTCGCGTCCTGGCTGGAGCAGGTCCGGGCGATGTCGTATGACCAGTGTGCGGTGATCGTGCTGGGGCCCTCCCGAGACAGGCCCCCGCCGTCCGGAGGCGCGAAGGCGTCCGGACGGCGGGGGCCTGTGGGGTCGACGGGGCGTCAGGGCGCCTGCGTCGAAATCTCGAACGGCCGGGCCTGCGGGGCCGATTCGGTGCCGTCGGCGGCCACCGCGGTGACGACGTAGTAGTAGTACGCCCGAGCCAGGCCGGGGTCCGTGTAGGTCGGTTCCGTCACGCCCGAGGCGATGCGGTGCTCAGGGGTGAAGACGTCCTGGCCGGACGTGGACCGGTAGACGTTGTACGAGACGGTGGCACCCTGATCGCATGCTCCGACCTCCCAGTTGAGCCGGACGAAGTCCGCGCCCCTGCCTCCCCCGGTGATCCGGGGCGTGGCCGGGCCGGTCATCACAGGGCAGGGCACGGTGACTTCGGCCATCGGTGAGAAGTCGGACCACATGCTGTGCGTGCTGACGGCGCGCACCACGTAGTGCCACGTCCGGCCGGCGGGCACGTTCTCGTTCGTGAACGTCGTCCCGGTGATCAGCGGGGAGACCGAGGAGGCCGACGCGGGGTCCGAAGAGGTCGTGCGGTAGACGTAGTAGCCGGCCACGTCGGCCGACGTGCTGGCGGTCCATGTCACCGTGACGTTGCCGTTCTCGGCCGTCGCGGTCACCGAGGCGGGTGCGACCGGCTTCTCGTAGACCGGCAGGCGCTTGCCGTAGACGGTGCCGTAGCCGGGCTCGGGCATGGTGGAGACGTTGCCTGCCGCGTCGACGGCGCGGACGGTGTAGCCGAACTGCGCGTCGGCCGGGGTGCTGGCGTCCAGGTACTTGACGTCCCGCACCACGGCGATCTGCTCCCACGCGCCGAACATCGACTTGCGCATGACGACGTAGTGCTCCGTGTCGTCGGTGTTGGCCGTCCAGGCGAGGTGCACGCCGTCGGTGCCGTTCCACGCGTTCAGGCCGTACGGCATGTGCGGCGGGGTGACGTCGCCGGTGCGGGTGGCCGAGGCCGTCGCCGACGGGTCGGACTCCGTGCCGTGCGTCGTGACCGTCCTGACCTGGTAGTGGCGCACCTGGCCGATGGGCGCCGTGAAGTCGTCGTAGGCGGGGCCGGTGACGGGCGTTTCGGTCAGCCGGGTCCACGGGCCGGTGGCCGACTCGGCGGCGTAGACGTGGAACCGGTGGGACGCGTCACCGTCGTACCGCCAGCCGACGGTGTTGCGGTCGACCCAGCCGTTGGCGGAGACGTCTGCCGGCGGCAGGGGCTTGAGCTCGATCGCGTCCAGCCGGACGGGCGCGGAGTACGGGGAGGCGTTGCCAGCGGCGTCCAGGGCTCGCACACGGTAGTGGTAAGTCATGCCCCCGGCGGCGCTGACGTCGGTCAGGGCGGTGCTCGGGGTGGGAGTGGAGACGGGGGAGAACGGACCCTCGGGCGCGGTGGACCGCTGCACCTCGTACGAACTCGCCCCGCTCACCGCGGACCAGGAGAGCCGGGCGCCGAAGTCGTCGTGCGTGGCGGTGAGTCCGGTGGGGGCGGCCGGGGCCGTCTTGTCGGCGCTGACGACGCGCGCCAGGGCGGACAGCGGGGAGAGGTTCCCGGAGCGGTCGACGGCGCGGACGGCGTACTCGTAGGCGGCGCCGGTGGCCGGGGGTGTGTCGGTGAAGGCGACGCCGGTGACCGGGGTGCTGTTGCGCAGGCTCCAGGCGCCGGTGCTGCCCGTGCGGCGGTAGACGCTGTAGCCGGCCAGGTCCAGCTCGGAGTTGCGGGACCAGGCGAGAGTCGCCTTCAGGGTGGCTGCCGCGTAGCCGGCCTTCAGGCCGGACGGGGCCAGGGGGGCGGTCTTGTCGTAGGCCGCGCCGATGACGGGCTTGTAGGCGAAGGCGATGTCGGCGGTGCCGGTGAAGGCGGCGAAGTCCACGCGCAGGGTGTGGATCCCGCGCGGGACGGTGAGGCGGAGGGTCTTCTTCTGGGTCTGGTTGACGTTGCGCCACAGATCGATCTTGCGGTAGCCGTCGAGGTAGACGCGGGCTCCGTCCTGGACGGCGACGGTGAGGTCGAAGGGGCCGCCGGAGCCGAAGTCGCGGGTGGTGCTCCAGCGGACGCCGAAGTTGTCCCGCGGCAGGGTGACGCCGGCAGGGTCGCCGAGGCCGTAGTTCTCGGCGATGGCGGCATCGCAGACGGTGGCCTTCGGGGTGCCGGTGAGTGTGGTGTTGGCGTAGTACTGGGCCTTCCACACGCCGGCCGAGCAGGTCACAGCCGCCTGCGCGGTGGCAGGGAAGGCGAGTCCGCTCAGGGCGGTGACCAGGGAGAGCACGGCCGCGCCGGCGGTACGGCGCGTCACGCCGAGGGATATGCGCATCTGCTGACGGTCACACTTTCGATCGGGAAATGGGTTCACGGCGCGTACGCCGCCCCGATCGTGCCATTCGCAAGATCGCCCGCGGAAGGGGGTTTGCACGGAATCACATCAACCACTTCTCCGCTGCCGCGTGTCGGACGGCGGACGGCGCGTCACCTGCCCGCAGCGCCTCTGACGGAACGTCTCGGCGCAGCCCGCCGTCCCGACCAAAGCAGGCGCCGTATCCGGCGCCGGGCCCGGTGACCAGCTGTCAGCAACCGCGGCACAGCGGCCTGCATAACGCTCGTTTCCGCTACTTGCCCGGCCCGCCCCTTCCCTTCTTCGCGTTGCGGCTCCGCCAGAAGCCGATTCCCGCCGTGATGACGGTGATGACAACGATCATCACCATGCCGGTGGGCCAGAAGCCGGTTTTCGCCTGGGCGGCGAAATAGCAGAGTTCCACGGGTCTCTCCCTTTGGCACCGGTGATCGCATTCAGTCCCGACCGCCGAACGCGGCACCTCCGACGTACCCGCCTGCCGCTCCCTCAGCAATATGGGAGGCGTCCCGACCCGGACTCGATCACTGTGCCGACGAGCCCGAAGCCGTCGGCACGGACTCGGCCGCCCAGGTGTACTCGAACTCGGGCAACTCAAAGCCCTGCTCGAACACGCAGACCCGCTCGTCGGTACGGAGAGCGCCATGTCGCTCGTAGAAAGCGATGGCGCGCGTATTGGCGCGCAACACCTCCAGACAGACATCCCGCCCCGGATGCGCGGCGGCAGCCCAAGCGAGGGCGTGCCGGAGCAGTCGGCCCCCGATGCCGGAGCCAGTACGGCCAGGTCTGGCATGCAGATTGTCCAGAAGGACGCGGCCGTCGGGACGCGGAACGAGGTACACGAAACCGTCGATCTCGCCTCCGCTGACGGCCACGAACAGTCCTGCGTCCGGCTGCGGCTCGTCGACCCGCCCCAGCCACAGCGCCAGGCGGTCCTCGAACAGGGGGCCGCCCAAGAAATCACTCGGCATGATCCCTGCGTAGGCCGTACGCCAACTCTCTGCGTGAAGCGCCGCGATCTGCTCCACGTCGCCCCGCACGCCCGTTCTGATCTCCATGCCGGCGAGCCTCGCGTATGGCCTCGGGCGTTGTCACATCCGTAAGCCCCGACCGGCGATGAGAGATCACTTTCCAGACGGGGCACGGCGACCTCGACGCACTGGCCCCCCGGCGGGTTGCGCCGAGGGGCCAGGGTCCGACTTCGAGGGTCAGCGCTCTGTCGTACCGCTGTCGCGGTAGGTACGGCGCACAGCGTCGGCGCCCTTGTCGGTCTGGACGTCGTACTTGTCGCCCGTCCGCTCGTCGACCAGCCGCTCGGCGCCCGCGACACCCTTGTCGGCCTGGTCCGGATGGCCCTTCGCCATCTCCTTGGCCTTGTTCGCCATGTCTCCCAGCTTGCCCATGGGTACCTCCCACGATCGCGCGTGCGTTGTACTCAACCGCAGGTACCCTCCAGGCTCCGTCCATCACACCCAGGAGCCATATCAGCCAGGCTCGCCGGCGCGCGGACGGGTATCCATGAGGTCCGTATCGCCATGCCCGTCGTTGTATATCCGGTCACGCCCACCGCCAGGTGTCTTCCGGCCGGGCGGTGGCCGGACCGGGTGCGGTTGTCGTCGGACGTGCGGCACGGGATGCTGAGGGGGCACGAAGGGAAGCGGTGGTCATGGATCGTTTTCCGAAGGCGGCCGACGTCGACTTCCACAGTCCCCTGGACCTCTCCAAGGCCGCTGCCGCTGTGCTGGACGAGGAAGGCCGGGTTTCCGGGTGGGGTCCCTCGGCCCAGCGCCTCCTCGGACATTCCGCCGAGGACGTGCTGGGTCAGCCGGCCGCCAGGCTGCTCGCGGCGAAACCGGAGCAGCGGCTGTCCGGACTCTGCAAGGCTCACAAGCCCCGCAGCGCGGTCCTGGAGCTCTGCCGCCGCGACGGAGGCACCGTGCGCGCGGCCGTGACGTTCAGCCCGCTCGCGCACCACGGCGTCGCCGCGACCGTCGTGGTCGCGGCCGACCTGGAGACGCAACGTGCCTGGGAGGCGCAACTGGCGATGCTCCAGGGACTGGCGACCGAGTCTCCCGTCGGCCTGACCATCTTCGGCACCGACCTGCGCGTCGTCTGGGGCAACGTCTCCACCGATCTGGAGCTCGCAGGGGTCGCCCACTACGTCGGACGACCGGCCTCGGACCTTTTTCCCGAGGGCGAGTTCGTCTCCCGCCACCATCCTCCGGACGAAGAGCAGGTGATGGAGCACGTGCTGTCGACGGGGGAACCGATCCTCGGCATGCACTACCGCGGGCGGGCCCCCGTCGATCCGGTGCGCGAGCACGTCTGGTCCTGCTCCTACCACCGGCTGCTGGACGCCCGGGGAGACCCGCTCGGATTGTTCGAGGAGTCCCTGGACATCACCGAGCGCTACCGTGCCCAGGAGCGGCTGTCGCTGCTGGTGCGGGCAGGCAAGCGCATCGGAGCCTCGCTGGACGTGCGCCGTACGGCCGCGGAGCTCGCCGACGTGGCGGTGCCGCAACTGGCCGACGAGGTGCTGGTGGACCTGCCGCCGGCGGTCATCGAGGGGCGGCAGCCGCCGACGGGCTCGGCGCCGGGGCACAGTCTGCTGCGGATGCACGGTCGGACCCCGGAGGAGTTCCGGACCACTCCCGTCTCCTACCCGCCGTCGTCACCGCAGGCCACGAGCCTGACCACCAGCCGCCCCGTCGTCGACGCCTCCCCGCCCGAGACGACGGTCGAGGCGGCAGCGGCCACCTGGCATTCCTGCCTCTTCGTGCCGCTGCTCACGCGCGACGCGGTCCTGGGCCTCGCCACCTTCCGGCGCAGCAGCAATCCCGACCCCTTCGGAGCCGAGGAGCAGGCGCTCGCCGTGGAACTGGCCGAGCGAGCCGCTGTCGGCATCGACAACGCCCGCCGTTACACCAGCCAGCACGAGGCGGCTCTGGTGCTGCAGCGGAGCCTGCTGCCGCAGCGCCTTCCCGAGCTGAGCGGGGTCGACGTGGCGTACCGATACCTGCCGGCCGACAGCCGCGTGGGCGTGGGCGGCGACTGGTTCGACGTGATCCCGCTGTCCGGCGCAAGGGTGGGCCTGACCGTCGGCGACGTCGTCGGGCACGGCGTGCACGCTGCCGCGACCATGGGCCGGTTGCGCGCCACCGTGCGGACTCTGGCCCTGCTGGACCTGGATCCGGCGGAGCTGCTCACCCGGCTCGACGACCTGGTCGCGCAGGACTCGGAATCCTCCGAAGACGATGGGCTGAGCCACGACGAGGCTCTCGGGGTGACCTGCCTGTACGCGATCTACGACCCGGTCGGCGGCCGGTGCGTCTGGGCGAGCGCGGGCCACCCCCCGCCGATCGTGGCGGACGCGAGCGGGTCGGTGGCCTGGTCCGCGCTGCCGCCGGGGCCACCCCTGGGGCTGTGCGGCCTGCCCTACGAGAACGTCGAACTGAACCTGTCCGGCGACAGCGTGGTGGCGTTCTTCACCGACGGTGTCGTGGAGGACCGGCGCACCGACATCGACAGCGGGGTCGACCGCCTGGCCCAGGTGCTGACCTGGCAGCGATGCCCGGTGGAGGAGCTGTGCGACCGGGCTCTGGCGACCCTGCCGCCCGGCCCTCAGGCGGACGATGCCACACTGCTGCTCGTCCGCACCCGGCGTCTCGACGAGGACGACGTGGCGGATCTGGAGCTGCCGCCCGATCCGGCGATGGTGGCTCAGGCCCGCGCGCACACCGAGCGGCAGCTGGCGGCCTGGGACCTGTCCGAGCTCTCGTTCACCGCCTCACTCGTGGTGAGCGAGCTGGTCACCAACGGCCTGCGATACGCCAGCGGCCCCGTCACGCTGCGGCTGATCAGGGATCGCTGCCTGCTGTGCGAGGTCTCCGACAAGGCACACACGGCACCCCACCTGCGCCGAGCGCGCCGGGACGACGAAGGGGGCCGCGGCCTGTTCCTCGTCGCCCAGGTGTCCCAGCGCTGGGGCACGCGGTACACCGCCTCCGGGAAGACCATCTGGGCCGAACTGGCCGTCTCCTAGAGTTGCCGCGGGCCGGGTCGTTGCGGTCAGGAAGTGCCCAGGTCCACCTGATCGTGGCCAGCCGATGCACACGCAAGACTCCCGCGATCGGGGCCCGGCTCGGGTGATCGGATGGTCACGCTCGAGGCTCCCCGTTTGATCCTGCGCCGCCGGCGCGAGGAAGACGTTGCGCCCATGGCTGCCATCAACGCCGACCCGAGGTCATGCGGTGGATCCGTGACGGCAGCGTCCGTGACGAACAGCAGACTCGCAGCGGGACCCAGGTATGGGAGAGCGAGTGGGAGTCCCCGGAATTCGGCCTGTTCGCTGGAGAGGTCCGGTCCACTGGCGAGCTGGCCGGGTTCACCGGCCTTTCGGTGCCCGACTTCCTGCCGGAGGTACTGCCGACGGTCGAGGTCGGCTGGCGGCTCGAACGTCCCCACTGGGGGCACCAGGCCGGACCTGGTCCTGGCCGACAAGGCGTAATCCTCCCGAGCGATCCGCGAGCACCTGCGCAAGCGCGGCATCCGCGCAGTCATCCCCGTTCCCGCTGACCAGCGCAGCCACCGGCTCCGTCGGGGCAGCCGCGGTGGCAGGCCACCAGCCTTCGACCGCGAGACCTACAAGCAGCGCGACACCGTCGAGCGGTGCATCAACCGCCTGAAGCAGTGGCGAGGTATCGCCACCCGCTACGAGAAGACCGCCACCATCTACCTGGCCGGACTCCACATCGCGGGCGTCTTCCTCTCGTCCGCCCGGTGATCCAAACGAAACTGCCTAGTCGACCAGGCCGAGGACGTCCTCTGGGATCTTCCCGGCGGCTGGGAACGAGTGCTGATTGCCACCACCGAGAACCGCTACGCCGAGCACTTTCCGCTTCGAAGCGCGGCCGACGCGCCCCTCCCCCACTCATACGCGCCAGCGGGGTGCCCCAACCCGCAATGCGGGTGGCCCCGTCGGTCTTCTCGACCGGCAGGCGCGCCGAATCCAGGCCGCTGAGCGCGCAGCGCGCCTGCACGAAGCCTGGACCCAGGCCGTAGCCGCTATGCCACCGGTGCGGCCGCTATGGCGTCTCGTGCGGCTGCCGACGATCCGGGCCGAGTTCCCCGACATCGCGACAGCGGCTGCCAAGGACCAGATGACCTACCGCGGCTTCCTCACCGAGCTGCTGATGACCGTGCGACGAGCGGTTAGGCGGGATGCTGAGCGGTGTCAGCGGTAGAGGCGGTCTGCTCGCAGTACACGGGCCGCGTACGGCACGGCCGCGTCCTGGTGCCGCTCGGTGACGTGACGCAGCGCGCTACGGTGTCGATGGCAGCGTCGGCGGCCTGCTCGGTCTGTTCTGTTGGCGGGGCAGGGTCACGTCGGCGAGAGCTTGGTCCACGGAACCTCAACGACGGCGCGCGCTCAGCAACCAGACGAGATCGATCACTGCGATCGCCCCCCAGATCCAGCACACGACGGCGCCTCCGGTCGGCGTCAGCGCCGTGGCGAGGGCACCCAACCCGACGGTGCCCAGCACCACCCCGGCGCTGCGTCCCGACGCCACTGACGCGCGCAGCGGCCCCGGCTCAGTCAGCCGGTCGGCCAGGTAGGCATCGAAGGCTTCCGCGACCTGGTCGTCGATCTCGTCCCGCATCCGGGCATCCAGCGAGTCAGACATGGACGGCCGCCTGTTGCACCACGGCTGGCTGAACGGAAGCCACCCCTGGCAGCCGCAGCGCGGCGACAGCGCACAATATCGCCAGGGGCAGCTCCAGCGTGCAGGCCAGCGCCAATGAGAAGACCACGTCTCGCCCGGCCGTCACGACGTCGAACCATGCGTCGACCAGTAACAACACGGCCGTCGCGATCGACGCCAGCGGCGCCCGGTGGTCACTGCGCCGCACCAGCACCGCCGACGTCAGCAGACCGGCGATCTGCAACGCATCGAAGCCGACCCAGGCGACCCGCCAGTGCTGCGCCGGGTAGGCGTCCGGCAGCGTCGTCCACAGCACCGCGAGCCACGGCACCAACGCCACCCCCGCAGCCAGTAACACCCTCCCGAACAGGTCTATTCGCATCCCAACCCCCAGCCTGGGCACCTGCTGGCACCCTCCCGAACCAAGGTAGCGATTACAGAGATGTTCTGCAAACAACCTCTGCAATGACTGCAGAGAGTCTCTGCAGTACGCTGGTCGGCATGGTCGAGCGCACTGAGAAGAGAGTGCTCACCGGCCCGGACCTCAAAGCCTTCTACAAGGCCCTGTCCAACCCGGTGCGCCGCGACATCCTGAGCTACCTCGGAGAGCACGGTGAAGCGAACTCCACCAGCGTCGCCAAAGCGCTCGGCGAAAGCACCGGCACCACCAGCTACCACCTGCGCAAGCTCGCCGACCTCAAGTTGATCGCCGAGATCGAGGAGCGGTCCGCAGGCCGGGAACGCTGGTGGAAGTCGCTCATGACGGACATCTTCACGCCACCGGGCCTGGAGTTGACGGCCGATGAACGCGAGGCCGCGGTGAAGATCGGCGCGCTCAAGATGACCCATGACCTGAGCCTGGTCGTGAGCGCATACGCCGGGTACGACTCCTCCGCAGGCTGGAACCAGATCCACCGCGCCGGATTGCGGATGACGAAGGAGCAGGTCGCCACGTTCGTCGAGGAGTACCAGGCGCTGCTGCGTAAATACCTGCCGGAGCCCGGTGACCACCCACCCGACTCACGGCAGATGGCTGTACGCCTGGTGGTTGTGCCCGACGAAGGCCCCCGGCCCACCCTGCCCGCCGAGCCGGACGACCATGAGAGCCGCATCAGACGGCAGAGTCCTGTCATCGAGGTCGGCCCAGGGCAGTGACACCGCCCTCGCCTCGGCCGACCTGGGCTCTCAGGGGTTAGGGCGTGTTTCGAAAGTAGCGTCGTCCGCCCGGAGGGCGGGGCTCGCGGCGGCGATGGGGGCACCTCCCGCGCGAGTTCGGTTCGAGCGTGGG
>NZ_JBIWPF010000026.1:0-79142 GCF_044768125.1 Streptomyces sp. NPDC101166 | reverse complement strand
CACGCTCGAACCGAACTCGCGCGGGAGGTGCCCCCATCGCCGCCGCGAGCCCCGCCCTCCGGGCGGACGACGCTACTTTCGAAACACGCCCTAGGGGCCGTGACGACTCCCCAGTGGCCCGTTGGGAGAACCCTGGCGCCCCTTACGGGCCGTTGCCTCCGGGTGTGCCCGGTGTGCCGCCGCCGGCGGTTGCGGCGCCGCCGTCCGTGGCCGTGCCGCCGTCGGCGGTCGTCTCCCCGGTCGCGCCGCCGTCGGAGGTGTCGCCGGTCGCGCCGCCGTCGGAGGTGTTCCCGGTGGCGCCGTCGCTGGTGGCGCCGCTGGTGGCGGGGCCGCCGGTCGTCGCGCCCTGGCTCGCCCCACCGCCGGTCGACGGGCCGCCGCTGGTGGCGGTGCCGCCGCTGGTGGCGGGAGCGCTGTCGCTGGGCCGGTTCGTGGCGGGGTCGTCCGTCTCGTTCGGCGAGGACTGGCTCTGCGAGGGCTGGGCCGGCGGGGCGACCGACACCTCGGAGCCCTCCTCGACCTCGAGGTCGAAGTCGCGGGCCTCGGTGCCCTTGAGGGCCTCCTTGGTGTACTGCGCCCAGATCTGGGTGGGCGCGCCGCCGCCGTTGATGCGGTCCAGGCCCATCACGCCGTAGAGCGACTTGTGGGCGGCGGTGACCGGGTCCTGGCCCATCACGGAGACGACCGTGGCGAGGTCGGGGGTGTAGCCGGCGAACCAGGCGGCGGTGTCCTCCTCGGCGGTGCCGGTCTTGCCGGCGGCGGGGCGGTCCGCCTTGAGGGCCTTGGTGGCGGTGCCGTTCTCGACGACGCTGCGCAGGACGGAGGTGGTGGTGTCGGCGGCCTCGCGGGAGACGGCCTGGGTGGTCTTGCGCTTGGGCACGTCGACGTCGGTGCCGTCCTTCTGCACCTTCTCGATCATCGTGTACGGGCCGTGCTTGCCGTGGTTGGCGAGCGTCGCGTAGGCCTCCGCCATGTCCAGGACGCTGGCGGTGGCCACGCCCAGTGCGACCGAGGGGTACGGCTGGAGTTCGGGGGTGTCGGCGGGCAGGCCCAGGTCGAGGGCGGTCCGCTTGACCTTGGCGGGGCCGACGTCGACGGCCATCTGCGCGTACACGGAGTTGACGGACTTGTCGGTGGCCTCGCGCACGGTGATGTCGCCGTAGTCGCCGTCGTCCTCGTTCTCGGGGCTGTAGGCGCCGCCGCTCCAGCCCTGGACGGGGCGCTTGTTGCTGCCGTCGTAGATCGTGTTCGGGTTGATGCGCCGGCCGTCCTGGGTGGAGGAGTCGTTCTCGACGGCCGAGGTGAACACGAACGGCTTGAAGGTGGAGCCGACCTGGAAGTCCCGGCGGGTGGCGTTGTTGGTGTACTGCTTGACGTAGTCGACGCCGCCGTACATGGCGACGACCTTGCCGGTCCTGGGGTCGACGGAGGCGCCGCCGGCGCGGACGTAGCCGTCGACCTTGCGCTTTTTCTTGTCCAGCTTGGACATCAGCTGGTCGTTGACGGCGTCGACGAAGGCGTCCTGCTTCTTCTTCTGCAGGGTGGTGGTGATGCGGTAGCCGCCCGTGTCGAGGGACTTCTCGTCCACGATCCCGCCGCGGATCAGCTCGTCCTTGATGGCGCGCACGAGGTAACCGCGCTGCCCGGACATGCCGGTGTCGGCGCCGGAGGTCTCCTTGGGCGCGGGGAACTTCATGCCGGTGCGCTCGGACGGGCTGAGCCAGCCCTTGTCGACCATTCCGTTGAGGACGTAGTTCCAGCGGGACTCGGCGGCCTTCTGGTTCTCGGGGTGGGCGGTCACGTCGTACTGGCTGGGCGCGTTGACCAGCGCGGCGAGGTAGGCGCCCTGCCCGGCGGTGAGCTCGGAGGCGTCGATGCCGTAGTAGGCCTGGGCGGCGGCCTGGATGCCGTAGGCGTTGCGGCCGAAGAAGCTGGTGTTGAGGTAGCCCTCGAGGATCTCGTCCTTGGAGGTCTCGCGGTCCAGCTTGATGGCGATGAAGAACTCCTTCACCTTGCGGGTGACGGTCTGCTCCTGGGCGAGGTAGTAGTTCTTCACGTACTGCTGGGTGATGGTGGAGCCGGACTGCTTGCCCTTGCCGAGTGCGGTGTTCAAGCCGGCGCGCAGCATCGCCTTGGGGTCGACGGCGGACTCGGTGTAGAAGTCACGGTCCTCGGCGGCCAGTATGGCGTGCTGGGCGGGCTTGGAGATCTGCGCGAGGGTGACGTTCTCGCGGTTGACCTCGCCGTCGCGGGCGATCTCGGTGCCGTCCGCGTAGAGGTAGACGTTGCTCTGCTTCATGGCGAGGGCGTTGGCGGGCGGGATCTTCACCATGGAGTAGCCGAGGAAGAACAGGGCGGCCAGGACCATCGTGCCGATGACGAAGGTGCCGAGCACCATCCGCCAGGTGGGCAGCAGTCGGCGCCAGCCGGTGCGCTTGGGCCGCTTGGGCTTCTTCCCCTCCGCCGGCGGTCCGGGCTCTGCGGGGGCCGCCCAGCCCTCGGTCGGCTTCTGCGGCTTCGGATCGTCGCTCATCTGTTTGCTCGGACTCCTGTTTCGCGTCGTACGTTTCCCGTACGCCTCGTGCGCGTTCTGCGCCCCCTGTTGAAGACTCTCGCACCAACGGTTCCGTTCCCGGCAATCGGCACGCGTTGTGCGGCCCGGTCGGCGGTGCGGCGTCTGTCGCCGCGTCATGCCGGAAAACGCCTGGCACGTCGTCGTGCCCGCGCACTAGGCTCCTGCGCTTCGGTGTCGGCGGGCCGGGCGGGTGGGCCCGGGTCGGGAAGGAACGGGTGCCGTGGGTGCGGTGCGGTTGTATGCGGCCGTCGCAGCGGGCGGTTTCAGACGGTACGCGACGTACCGGACGGCCACGGCCGCGGGGGTGTTCACCAACACCGTCTTCGGGCTGATCCTGGTCTACACCTATCTGGCGTTGTGGGACGAGCGGCCGCAGCTCGGCGGCTACGACCAGGCGCAGGCCGTCACCTTCGTGTGGTTGGGGCAGGCGCTGTACGCGACGCTGGCGATCCAGGGCGGCGGTTTCGAGACCGAGTTCATGGAGCGGGTGCGCACCGGGGACGTGGCGGTCGACCTGTACCGGCCGGCGGACCTTCAGTGGTGGTGGCTGGCGAACGACCTGGGGCGGGCGCTGTTCCAGCTGCTGGGGCGCGGGGTGGTCCCGTTCGCTTTCGGCGCGCTGGTCTTCCCCACCGCGCTTCCGGCCGATCCGGGGCTCTGGGCGGCTTTCCTGGTCGCGGTGCTGCTGGCGATGGTGGTGAGCTTCGCCATCCGCTATCTGGTGGCGCTGAGCGGTTTCTGGCTGCTGGACGGCACGGGCGCGCTCCAGGCGCTGATGATCACGGGGGTGTTCTGTTCGGGCATGACGTTGCCGCTGAACGCCGTCCCGGGGCCGTTGGGTGAGGTCGTGCGGGTGCTGCCGTGGGCGGCGCAGCTCCAGATGCCGGCCGATGTGCTCATGGGGGAGGCCGACTGGGCGCACGCCTTCGCGTTCCAGGCGGCGTGGGCGGTGGCGCTGTTGGCGGCGGGGCGTGCGGTGCAGGCGGCGGCGACGCGACGGGTGGTGGTCCAGGGTGGGTGAGGTGGGCGGTGTGCCGGGGCAGGGTGGGGCGGGCCGGGGCCTCCATGACGGCCGGGGGCGGGGTGGGGCGGGCCGGGGCCCCCTCGACGGCCCGGGGCCGGGTGAGGCGGGCCGGGGCTCGTACGACGGCCGGGGGCCGGGTGAGGGTGGCCGGGGCTTTGCCGACGATCGGGAGCGGGGTGCGGGCGGCCGGGTGCGCGAAGGGCTGCGCGCCTACCGGCTGATCGCCGGGATGTGGGTGCGCTCCACGCTCGCCTACCGGGCGTCGTTCGTGATGACGGTGCTCGGCGGGCTGCTGGTGACCGGGCTCGACTTCGTGGCGATCCTGCTGATGTTCTCGCAGGTCGACGTACTCGGCGGCTACACGCTGCCCGAGGTCGCCCTCCTGTACGGTCTGTCGGCGACCAGCTTCGGCTGTGCGGAGCTGGCGATCGGTTCGGCGTCCCGGCTGGGCGCGCGGGTGCGCGACGGCACGCTCGACACGCTGCTGGTGCGGCCCGCGCCGGTGCTGGCCCAGGTGGCGGCGGACCGGTTCGCGTTGCGGCGGATCGCCCGGGTCGTCCAGGGCGCGTTGGTGCTGGGCTGGGCGCTGGCGGACCTGGACGTGCGGTGGACGCCCGTCAAGGTGCTGCTGGTGCCGGTGATGCTGGTGTGCGGCGCGGTGATCTTCTCGGCGGTGTGCGTGGCGGGCGCGGCTTTTCAGTTCCTCGCGCGGGACGCGGCGGAGGTGCAGGCGGCGTTCACGTTCGGCGGTCAGACGCTGTTGCAGTACCCGCCGACGGTGTTCGGCAAGGAGCTGGTGCGCGGGGTGACGTTCCTGTTGCCGTTGGCGTTCGTCAACTGGGTTCCCGCCGCGTATCTGTTGGGGCGGCCTTATCCGCTGGGGCTGCCCGGAGGGGCCGCGTTCGCGCCGCCGTTGGTGGCGGCTGTGTGCTGCGCGCTGGCGGGGCTGGCCTGGCGGGCGGGGCTGCGGTCATATCGGAGCACGGGAAGTTGAGGAGGCCCATGGACGGCGCGGAGCCTGTGAGTTCGGCGTTCATCGAGGTGGACCGGGTCGAGAAGGTCTTCGACGTGCGCAAGAGGACGGGCTTGCTGAAGCGGGAGCTGCGGCGGGTTCGGGCGGTCGACTCGATCTCCTTCACCGTGGCGCGCGGGGAGATGGTCGGCTACATCGGGCCGAACGGTGCGGGGAAGTCGACCACGATCAAGATGCTGACCGGAATCCTGGTGCCGAGCGGGGGCCGGGTGCGGGTGTCGGGCATCGACCCGTCGCGCGAACGCGCCCGGCTGGCCTACCGGATGGGGGTGGTGTTCGGGCAGCGGACCACGCTCTGGTGGGATCTGCCGCTCATCGACTCCTACCGGCTCGCGCACCGCATGTACCGCATTCCGCAGGCCCGTTACCGCGAGAACCTCGACCGGCTGGTCGAACTCCTCGACCTGGGCGTGCTGTTGGACGTGCCCGTGCGGCAGCTGTCGCTCGGGCAGCGGATGCGCGGCGACATCGCGGCGGCCCTGCTGCACGACCCGGAGGTGCTCTACCTCGACGAGCCGACGATCGGACTGGACGTCGTGTCCAAGGCCAGGGTGCGTGAGTTCCTGCGGGAGCTGAACACCGAGCGGGGCACGACGGTCCTGCTCACCACCCATGACCTCCAGGACATCGAGCAGTTGTGCTCCCGGGTGATGGTCATCGACCACGGGCGGATGATGTACGACGGTCCGCTCGCCGGGCTGCACGAGGCGGGGGAGAGCGAACGGATGCTGGTGGTCGACCTGGAGCGGGAGCTGCCGCCGATCGACGCGCCGCCGCCCGCCCGGGTCGTGCGGGTGGACGGGCCGCGGCAGTGGCTGGCGTTCCCGGCGTCGCAGTCGGCGGCGCCGCTGGTCGCGGGGATCGCGGCGCGGTATCCGCTGGTGGATCTGTCGGTGCGGGAGCCGGACATCGAGGCGGTGATCGCCGAGATGCTGCACCGTGCGACGCCCGGCGCGATCGCGTAGTGCCGGCCGCCCGGAACTCGTAGGCTGCTGCCCATGACCGAGGATGTTCCGGAGCTGCGCGCTTCCGACGCCGATCGTGAACGAGTCGCCGAGGTCCTGCGGGACGCCCTCGCCGAAGGGCGGCTCGACATGGGGGAGTTCGAGGAGCGGCTGGACGCCGCGTACCGGGCGCGGACGTACGGCGAACTCGCCCCGATCACCAGGGATCTCCCCGCCGCTGCAGGCGCCGCCCCGGTGTCGATGAGCAAGGAGCCCGCGCAGCGGGGGAGTTGGGACGGGCGGATCGTCGGCGGCGAGGGGACGTCCGGGTGGGCCGTCGCGGTGATGTCCGGGTTCCAGCGCAGGGGGCGGTGGACGGTCCCGCGGCGCTTCAACACCGTCGCGTTCTGGGGCGGGGGCGAGATCGACCTGCGCGAGGCGGACTTCGCGGCCGGGGAGGTCGTCATCAACTGCGTGGCGATCATGGGCGGGATCAGCGTCGTCGTGCCGCCGGGCGTGGAGGTCGTCGTCCGGGGCCTGGGCGTCATGGGCGGCTTCGACCACGGCGAGGACGGCGTGCCGGCGCAGCGGGGCGCGCCGCGGGTGGTGGTGACGGGGTTCGCGTTCTGGGGCGGCGTGGGGATCGAGCGCAAGCGCCGCAAGGGGAGCAAGGCGGGCGGCGGGCGGCTGGAGGGCGGGGAAGGCCGGCGGGAGCTCGACGAAGGGCGACGGGACGGCCGGCGGCACTGGGAGCACTGACCCGTCGCCGGCCCGCCCGCGTCACAGCCGGGCCGGCGCGGACGCCTTCAGTTGCGCCAACTCGACGGCCTGCGCCATCCGCCGGTACCCGAGGTCGCTGGGGTGGAGATGGTCCCCCGAGTCGTACTCCGGCCGCAGCTGCCGGGGATCGTAGGGATCATGCAGTGCCTGGTCGACGTCGACGACCTCGTCGAAGACGGACCCCGACCGGATTCCCGCGTTGACCCGCAGCCGGGTCGCCTCCCGGGCGTCCGAGAAGGAGGGGTGGCCCCGGAAGGGCATGAGGGTGGCGCCGACGGCCTTGACGCCGTGGGCGTGGGCGCGGCTCACCAGCGTGCGCAGCCCGGCGAGGATCGCGTCCGCGTCGCCGCCCGCCGGGTGGCGCAGGATGTCGTTGACGCCGAGGTCGATCACGACGACCTTGACGTGCGGACGGCCGAGGACGTCCCGCGCGAACCGCTTGATCCCGCCGGTGTTGCCCGCCGTCCCGCCGCCGTCGGCGAGGACCCGGTTGCCGCTGATGCCCGCGTTGACGACGCCGTAGCGCGGCGTGTCCCGGCCGTGGGAGGCGGCGGCGCGCAGCCGGTCGGACAGCACGTCGGGATAGCGGCGGTCGGCGTTCGGGGTGGAGGTGACGCCGTCGGTGAGGGAGTCGCCGAAGGCGACGACGGTTCCCTCGGCCTCGTGGCTGAGCACGTCCAGGGCGGTGAGGTAGCGCCAGGAGCCGATCCGGCCGGTGTAGACGTCGCCCGTCGTGTCCCCGGTGTGCTCGCCCACGGCGACGTAGCTGGTCCTGCGGGCGTACGGGTGGTAGGTGACCGGTCCGGAGGAGGCCGGCGTGTAGGTGCTGACCAGCACGTCGCAGTCCCTGGGGATGACGAGGGCGACGGCGTCGCTGACGGCCTGCCCGCCCGCCGGGACGACGACCGAGCCGCGCCCGCCGAAGGTGAGGCTGCGCAGGGTGCCGTCGGCCGCCTCCGGGGCGTCGTCGCCGTCCGCGACGGCGAGGGAGGCGGCGGTGACGCGCAGCGGGAGGGTGCCGTAGAGATTGGACAGCGTGATGCGGGCACTCGTGCCGGCGACGCTGGTGTGGACGACGTTGCGCACCGTGCGGCCCGCCATGCCGGTCGTCCGGGTGCCCGGCTCGCCGGCCACGGGGGCGGCGGCCCAGGTGCCGACCCATACCCCGGCGGGGGCGGCGGCGCCGTGCGGTGAGCGGGCCGTGCCCGGGGAGTCGCCGTGACGGCCGTCGGCGGCGTCGACGCTCAGGAAGACGACGGCGGAAAGGGACACGATCACGGCGAGGAGGGCGGCCGGCAGGGCGATGTGCCGGGTGGCGGACATGCGGTGGTGAATCTCCTCGGGCGGGGGAGCGCCGAGGCTCCCGACGACATACGGGAGATCGCCGTCGAACTCCCCGACAGACAGACGAAGGGAACTCCTGTTCCGTTCCGGGAGTCGGTCAGGAAGGGAGAATGTCCAAGTGTGGGACGTGTGGGACCGGAACGGGTGGAGCGGATGGACCGTACGCAGACGCATACACAGACGCAGACCGAGGCGGACGAGCGGCCGGCAGCCGGTGAGGCGGCGGGCGCCGGTGCGGGCGGCCGCGCGGGCACGGCCGCGGCGCGCGCCATGACCGTCTTCAGCGCCGCCGACGAGGAGCGCCGCCGCGGCGTGCGCCGGATGAAGATCACCGCGACCGGCCTGCTGCTGTTCGTCGCCGTGGTGTACGTCCTCGCCGAACTCGCCGCGCACCACGGCGCCGGCGCCTGGGCCGGGTACGTCGCGGCGGCGGCCGAGGCCGGCATGGTCGGCGCGCTCGCCGACTGGTTCGCCGTCACCGCGCTCTTCCGCCGCCCGCTGGGCCTGCCCATCCCGCACACGGCGATCATCCCCACCAAGAAGGACCAGCTGGGCATCTCCCTCGGCGAGTTCGTCGGCGAGAACTTCCTCTCCGAGGACGTCGTACGGCAGCGGCTGCGCGCCGTCGGCATCGGCAGCCGGCTGGGCGCCTGGCTGGCGGAGCCGGGCAACGCTGACCGGGTGACGGCGGAGCTGGCCACCGCGCTGCGCGGCGCGCTGACCGTGCTGCGCGACTCCGACGTGCAGGCGGTGGTCGGCGAGGCGATCACCCGCCGTGCCGACGCCCGGGAGATCGCCCCCGGCATGGGCAAGATGCTGGAGAAGATCGTCGCCGACGGCGGCCACCGCCGAGCCGTCGACCTGGTGGTCTCCCGGGCGCACGACTGGCTGGTCCTGCACGCCGACTCCGTGATGGACGCGGTCCAGGGCGGCGCGCCCGGCTGGACCCCGCGGTTCGTCGACAAGAAGGTCGGTGAACGCGTCTACAAGGAGCTGCTCCGGTTCTGCACGGAGATGCGGGACATGCCGTCCCACCCGGCCCGCGGCGCCCTGGACCGCTTCCTCACCGACTTCGCCTCCGACCTCCAGTCCGACGGCGACACACGCGCGCGTGTGGAACGGCTCAAGGGTGAGGTGCTCGGGCGCGGCGAGGTCCAGGACCTCATCGCGTCGGCCTGGACCGCCGTACGATCCATGATCGTCGCCGCGGCGGAGGACGAACGCAGTGAACTCAGGCTGCGCGTGCGCGCCTCGCTCCTCTCCCTGGGCGGCCGGATGGCCCACGAGCCCAAGGTCCAGGAGAAGGTGGACAGCTGGGTGGAGGGCGCGGCGGTCCACGTCGTGACGACGTACCGCCGTGAGATCACCTCCCTGATCACCGACACGGTCGCCGGCTGGGACGCCGAGCACACCACCCGCAAGATCGAGGCCCACATCGGCCGGGACCTCCAGTTCATCCGCATCAACGGCACGGTGGTCGGCTCGCTGGCGGGACTGGTGATCTACGCGGTGGCGAGGGGGCTGGGGGCGTAAGAGGCGGTGCTTGAAGACACCGGGTGGCTGTCCCAGCCCGTCCGGGGCGTTGGGGGCGTTGGGGGCGTTGGGGGCGTTGGGGGCGTAAGGGGCGGTGCTTCAAGGCGCCGGGTGGTTGTCCCAGCCCGTCCGGCGTTTGAGGACGAGGCCCGTCCAGGGCCGAAGCGGGGGCCTGGGGGCGGCAGCCCCCAGCACCGCCGGCAGAAACACCGAGCACCTGAAAAGCGGAGGGCACCCCACCCCACCCCACCCGGCCTAAAGCGGCAGCGCCCGGGCACTCGTGCCGAGGTCCGCTCGACGAGGAGGGAGCCCATGACCACCGCACAGGCCGACATCGGCCGAACCATCACCACCGACATCCCCGCCAGACTCGACCGCCTGCCCTGGTCCCGCTGGCACTGGACGGTCGTGATCGGCCTCGGCACCGTGTGGATCCTCGACGGCCTGGAGGTCACGGTCGTCGGCAACATCGCGAGCCGGCTGTCCGAGCCGGGCAGCGGTCTGCCGATCTCCTCCGGCACGGTCACCGGCATCGCCGCCGCCCTGTACGTCGCGGGCGCCTGCCTCGGCGCGCTCTTCTGGGGCCGGCTGACCGACCGCTGGGGCCGCAAGAAACTCTTCATGATCACCCTCGCGGTGTACCTGGTGGCGACCGCCCTGACCGCGGTCTCCTTCGACACCTGGTGGTTCCTGCTCTTCCGCTTCCTGACGGGCTTCGGCATCGGCGGCGAGTACGCGGCGATCAACTCGGCGATCGACGAGCTGATTCCGGCGGAGTACCGGGGCCGCGTGGACCTGATGATCAACGGCAGCTTCTGGCTGGGCGCGGTCGGCGGTTCGCTGCTGTCGATCGTCGCGCTGAACACGGACCTGTTCGCGGCGAACGTCGGCTGGCGTCTGACCTTCGCGCTGGGCGCCGTGCTCTCCCTGGTCATCCTTCTCGTACGGCGGCACGTCCCGGAGAGTCCGCGCTGGCTGCTGATCCACGGGCGGGACGACGAGGCGGAGCGGATCGTCTCCGCCATCGAACGGCGGGTGGAGGAGGAGAAGGGCGAGCCGCTGCCGGCGGCCGAGGGCGAGCTGACCATCCACCAGCGTCGCAGCGTGTCCTTCCTGGAGATCGGCCGCACGGTGTTCTCCGACTACCGGCGGCGCGCGATCCTCGGCTTCTCCCTCTTCATCGGCCAGGCGTTCCTCTACAACGCGATCACCTTCGGCTTCGGCGCGATCCTGACCACGTTCTTCGACGTGCCGACCGGCGACACCGGCTACTACTTCGCCGTCATCGCGCTCGGGAACTTCTTCGGCCCGATCCTGCTGGGCAAGCTGTTCGACACGGTCGGCCGCCGGGTGATGATCTCGTCGACGTACCTGCTGTCCGGGCTGTTCCTCTTCGCCACGGCCTGGCTGTTCGACCGGGGCTCGCTGAGCGCGTCCACGCTGACGGCGTGCTGGTGCGCGGTGCTGTTCTTCGCCTCGGCGGGCGCCTCCAGCGCCTACCTCACGGTCTCCGAGGTCTTCCCGATGGAGACCCGGGCGATGTCCATCGCCTTCTTCTACGCCCTCGGCACCGCCGCCGGCGGCATCAGCGGCCCCCTGCTGTTCGCCGACCTCACCGGCACCGGCCACGTCGGCGACACGGTCCTCGCGTTCCAGATCGGCGCGGGCCTGATGTGCGCGGCGGGCCTGGTCGCCGCCTTCCTGGCGGTCAGCGCGGAACGCCGCTCGCTGGAGGACGTCGCACAGCCGCTGACGGCGGCGTCGCAGGACGGCACGAAGGCGGAAGCGTAGGCGAGGGCGGCCTCCCCGCAGGGGGCCGTGCCGCTCCCCGGCGGGGGCGGTTCAGGCCCCCGTGGTGGACCCCGGCCGGACGATCATCAGCACCGTCACCGTGGCCCACAGCAGGTTGAACACCCCGGTGAACATCGCGAGCCGCGCGGTCGTCTCCCGACTGCCGCCGCCCTCCAGGAGCACCTCCTGCCGGGGCAGCACCAGGACGACCAGGACGATCGCGGCCAGCACGGTCAGCGCCGCCGACACGATCAGCCAGGCGTCGCCCATGACCCCCATCACGCTCGCCGTGGCGAACCCGAGCACGGGAACGGCGACGCCGAGACCGGCGTAGACCCGGCAGATCCGGTGCAGCAACCGGATCGTCCCGGCCGCCCCCACGTCGTCGGGCGCGAGCAGGGCGCGGCGCGCCGCGGGCGGGAACATGCTGGCCGCGACGGTGACGGGGCCGACCGCGACGATCGCGGCGAGGACGTGGAGAGCGAGCAGGAACTTGGTCACGGGCCGACGGTAGGCGGGCGGCCGACCCGGCAGAAGTGGCGGAAATGCCAGAGGCCACCGGATTCCCGCCAAGGGAAGCCGGAGGAGCCGGAGTGCCGTCCACTCCGCCAGGGGGGAGCCGGAGGAGCCGGAGTGCCGCCCACGCCGCCAGGGGGCGGGCCGCCCCCGGATTGCCGCCGGCCCACGTTCTACGCTCTGGCCATGCACACCGTCGCCGTACTGGCCCTCGACGGGGTCGTCCCGTTCGATCTGTCCGTCCCGGTCGACACCTTCGGCTGGGTGCGGCTGCCCGACGGCCGGGAGGCGTACCGGGTGCGGGTCTGCTCCCCGTACCCGTCGGGAGAGGTCGACGCCGGACCGTTCACCGTGCGGACGCCGTACGGCCTGGAGGCGCTCGCGGAGGCGGACACGATCGTCCTGCCCGGCGTCGAGGAGCCGCCCGACCCGCTGCCGGACGGCGTCGCCGAGGCGCTGCGGGAGGCCGCGGCGAACGGCACCCGCATCGCCTCCATCTGCGTGGGCGCGTTCCTCTTCGCCGCCACCGGCCTGCTGGACGGCCTGCGCGCCACCACCCACTGGTTCGCGGCGCGCGAACTGGCCGAGCGCTACCCGAAGGTGACGGTCGACCCGGACGTCCTGTACGTCGACAACGGCCAGTTCCTCACCTCGGCCGGCGCCGCCGCGGCGCTGGACATGTGCCTGCACATGATCCGCAGGGACCACGGCTCCGCGGTCGCCGCCCAGGCGGCCCGCATGTGTGTCATGCCGCTCGAACGGGAGGGCGGCCAGGCCCAGTTCATCGTCCACGACATGCCGCCGACGCCCGCCGGGTCCACGCTCGAACCCGTGCTGCGGTGGCTCCAGGACCATTGCGACCGCGACCTCACCCTCGACGAGATCGCGTCCCGCGCGGGCATGAGTACCCGCACTCTCAACCGCCGCTTCCGCGAACAGACCGGGACGACGCCGCTGCGGTGGCTGCACCGGGCCCGGATCCGCAGGGCCCAGCACCTGCTGGAGACGACGGCCCACCCCGTCGAACGCATCGCCGCCCAGGCGGGGTTCGGCTCCCCGACCGCCTTCCGTGAACGCTTCCGGCGCGTGGTCGGAACGAGCCCCCAGGGTTACCGCAAGGCGTTCCGCGGCATTCCGCGCGGAGCGGCCGGTGGCCTGACGGGAGCATGATCTCGCGGCCGGTCGATGATCGGCTAGGGTGACGGGCCGTGGCACGTGCGAACACGTGAACCATGGCTCGTACTCGGGGGAGACGACTTCGTGAACAGCGACCGCAGGCGCACGTCCGTCGTGCCGCGCTCCGTGCGCAACCCGTTCGGCCTGGCCGCGGCCGTCACCCGCGACTCCCGCGCCGACCGCATCCAGGACGACATCGTCCAGCGCCTCCGCTCCGGCCGTACCGCGGTCGGCGTGGTCGCCACGGTGTGGATGCTCGCGGCCTACCCGCTGGCGCAGAGCGGCGAGGACATCCTGCTGGGCAAGCTGGTGGACGTGCTGGCCGGCTGCGCGATCACCTTCGTCGCCGGCCTGGTCTGCCTGAGCGTCTTCATCGGCGCGGCCCGCCCTCCGCTGCGCCGCCTCTACGTCAGACGCCTCACCGGCCCCGGCTCCGCGCTCGGCGCGATCCTCGGATGCGCGGCGCTGGCCGCCGGCGTGGCGACGCTGCTGCCCAGGCTGACGCGCGGGGAGATCATCCCCTGGGCCGACGCCCGGTCCGCGGGCATCCTCGTCTGGCTCCTGTGCCTGCTGCTGTTCCTCGTGCTGCTGCTCGGCGGCCTGATCGTGGTGGTCGTCGCCGCGCTCTTCACGCTGGGCGCGGTGGTGTACGCCCTCAACTCCTGCTTCCGCGTGGGCGACGTGCACGAACTGCTGCCGGCGCTGATCTCCCCGTTTCTCGTCTGGGCGCTGTTCGTGCTGAGCCTCTTCGACGGCCCCGACGTCGCAGCACCGCCGCTGGTCCTCTACGGCTTCCTGCTCGGCGGCCCGCTGTCGGTGACGCTGCTGTCGGTGTGGGAGATACGCCGACTGAACCGGCGGTACGGGGTGACGTTCCGCTCGGCGCTGGGACGGGAGCGGGACGCCGTGCCCGAGCCGGTGGTGGGGATCCCGGCGCAGGCCCCGCCACCGGCTTCCGGGGAGCCGTCCCCGTACGCCGTGTACCCGCCGCAGCCGACGTACCCGCCGTACTCCTCGTAGGACGCCGCGCCGGCGCAGTTCATCCCACGCGGACGTGTCCTGCCTCAGCCGCGCCGGTCCGCCACGACCCAGGAGGCCAGCGCGACGGCACCGGCGACCCCGAACACCGACGGCCAGGCGCCCACCTTCTTCGCCAGCGGATGCGACCCGGCGAAGGCGGCGACGTACGCGACGCTCAACGCCCCCGCGGCCTTCCCGCCGGCCCGCTGCCGCCACTGCTGTGCGGCGGCGGCCCCCGCGGCGGCCAGCACGACCCCGCCGAGCTGCCGCTTCTTCGTCCACCGGGCCACGCCGTACCCGCCGACGAGCCCACCCGCGGCGATCACCGCACCGGGAACCCTGACACCAGAATTCTTCGCCATGACTCAAGCCTCCGACGCTGTAGCAGTCACTGTGGATCACCGTGAGGCTAACTCCCGAACGAGCCGCCCCTCCGAACGTGAGCCCAGGCTTGTCAACTTTCCTCCTCCGAGCTATATAAGTACCCGTAGGGCATCGCACCGACTGCATTGAAGAGAGGAGTGGACTGTGATGCTCATGCGAACCGACCCGTTCCGCGATCTCGACCGGCTCGCGCAGCAGGTCCTGGGCGCCACGACCAACCGCCCCGCCGCGATGGCGATGGACGCCTACCGTTCGGGTGACGACTTCCTCGTCCATTTCGACCTCCCCGGCATCGACCCGGAGACCATCGAGCTGGACGTCGAGCGCAACGTCCTCAGCGTCCGCGCCGAGCGCCGTTCCCCCGCCCCCGAGGGAGCGGAGCTCATCGTCGCCGAGCGCCCGACGGGCGTCTGCACCCGCCAGCTGTTCCTGGGGGACACCCTCGACACGGAGCGCATCGACGCCTCCTACGAGTCCGGTGTCCTGACCCTGCGCATCCCGGTGGCCGAACAGGCCAAGCCCCGCCGCATCCAGATCACAGGCGGCGACACCGGCCGCAGGCAGCTGAACAGCTGACCCACCGAGGCGCGTCCCGCACGACGAGGCTCCCGGGGTGCACCCCTGACCGTGCAGGCACCCCGGGCGCACCCCCAGCCCCCGCTCTGCGGCCGTGGGACGCGCCGCCCCCTGTCCGCGCCCCGAACGGAGAGCAGAAACCCCCGATCATGACCATGACGCCGACGGGCACCCGACCGACGACCACGACGCAGCAGCCGGCGAGAACGCTGATCCCGTCCCCGGCGCACGGAAGACGAACGCACTCTCAACGTCCCCTCACCTGGGCGGCCTTGATCGAAGCGGTCCGTGAGGCGGGCGGTTACCCGACGACCGCCGAAGCCGAACACATCACCAGCGTCGTCCTGTCCGCCCTGGGCGGTCAGATCACCGGCGACGAACGAGTAGCCCTGGCCCACGCACTCCCGAGAAGGGCGGCGGCCCTGATCGCATCGCGACCGCCCGCCCCACGCCCTCTACCTGCAAGGGACTTCGTCGATTCGCTCACCGAGCACCTTCAGGGCGCGACTCCGGCCACAGCCCGCTGGCACGCCGGCTCGGTCCTCAGCGCCCTCCCACCCCTACTGGGCACCCCCCTGGCCACCCGCCTACTGGCCCAACTCCCCTCGGGCTACGCCCTGCTGTTCGGCAAGGCAGAACTGACCCCGCACCCCTGACCGACCCCGTCCCGGCGCCGCCGACATTGATACACCGGCGGCGCCGCAGACCGAATTGGCGCTCCGCCTCGGTGGCTCAGGCTCCCCCCGCGGAGCCCGGCCGACGAACGGCACGTTCGACGAAACTCACCGCCGACTGCCCGCCGCTCGGCGAAGAACCGCCGCCCTCCCCGGAACGCCGCTGGCCGTCGGCCGGCCCAGACCGGTCGCGGGAAGGCCTACCCCGTGGACACACCGGAGTGACCTCGCCGACGGAGCCGTGATCGACCGGCCCTCCGTGCGGCTCGTCGTCAGCTACTGATGCTGACGCAGGTGGGCGCGGCCGTTGACGGGTGAGGCCGCGCCCTTCGAAGCGAGAACGGGGCGATGTCGCAGCACGGTGGTCAGCCATGGGCGAGGTTCGCCTCACAGGTGGTGCACCGTCGCACTGCCCGCCGCCTCTGATTGCCCGCGGTGGCGGTCGCCGGAGAAGCGCTGCTCAACCGCTCCCAGAGCCCGGGCGGAGGATTCGGGATCCACCCCCAGCGCGGCGGCTGTACGTCGTCCTCGGTCATGTGGTCGCACCATCCCGCCCTGTGCGCACACTGAGCCGGGGAGATCAGGATCGTGTCATCCGGGTGAGTACGCCACTCCGTTCTCACGAACGTACTCACCGAACGCGGAGTCGCCGACGCCGATCGAAACGAGCCCGGCGGACACTCGCATCCGAGCCCGATGACGATCTTGCCGCCGCACTCGTCGCAGCGCTCCACTTCCAAGCCTCGTACCACCCTCACGCGCTGTCGGAGTCGAACCGGTAGACGATCTTCCCGTCGAACTCGGCGAACCCGAGTGACTTGTAGAAGGCCCGTGCCCCCGGGTTGTCGCTGTCGGTCATCCATTCCACGCGGCTGCACCCGGGGCGCGCTGCGGCGATGGCACGGAGTTCGTCCATGAGGCGGGCACCGATGCCCTGCCGTTGGAGCGTGTCACGGACGTACAGCTCCTTGAGGAACAGGGAGTGCGAGGACCCGGCGGCCGGCCAGAGGAACGAGTAGGCGGCGAGGCCGATGATGTCCCCGGCCTCATCCTCGACGAGCAGCGCGGAGGCCAGCGGCGGTGAGCCGAACAGCGCCTCCTCGACCTGGGTGCGGCGTTCCTCCAATGGCTGGATGCCGCTGTCGGTCGCCCCGTAGAACCGCTCGATCTCCTCGATCAGCTCGGCCACGGCCGGGACGTCCCGCTTCTCCGCAGGGCGAATCGTCACGCTCATCGGCGCCTCCTGTCGTTCCTCGGTAGCTTCGGTCGCTGCTGCACTCGCTCGTTCCAACGCGTGATCCCCTCCCGGAGGTACGGCACACGCGTCTACGGCGACGAGGCGGCCTGCGTGTAGGGGTTCCAGCCGTGCCGCCGCAGGGAGCCCTGGACGTGTCGGATGAGGTACTCCAGGTCCGCGCAGTAGACGGACGGGTTTCGGTAGCCCTGGGCTTCGCTGAAGCGGTGTGGGAGGTAGCCACCGCCGCACACGTCCACAAGTGGGCAGGCGCGGCACTGCTCGGCGAGCGCTTCCTTGCCGTGTTGCCGGTGCAGCAGCTTTGGATGGGACAGAGCTTCGTCGAAGGAGTGGTGGAGGACGTCGAGCCCGAGCCAGGTGGCCCCCTCCTCGACCGACCG
Source organism: Streptomyces sp. NPDC101166 (assembly GCF_044768125.1). Lineage (NCBI taxonomy): Bacteria > Bacillati > Actinomycetota > Actinomycetes > Kitasatosporales > Streptomycetaceae > Streptomyces > Streptomyces sp. NPDC101166. The sequence continues at coordinate 62,137 of NZ_JBIWPF010000026.1, read as the reverse complement.
CAGGGTGTCCACGGCCTCGATGGAGCCGTCGGACTCGATCACGACGCTAGTCGGCGGGGCCAGGCCGAGCGTCTCCACCGAACCGCGCACGCCAGAGCTGAGGGCCACGATGTCCTCCAGCATCCGGACGCTGTGCTCGTACTCGGGCCGGGCGAGCCAGGCGTCGTACACCCTGCTCATCCACAACCCGTATTCGGGTGCGCTTGGGTCGGCGCGGTGCGGCGGGTCGTCGTGGGTGGCGTGCGGCAGGCCGAAGTCGATCACGGGCGGTTCGAACGCCGCCAGGTAGTCGTGGACCTCCATGGGGTCGTTGGCCAGGTCCACGACGGCGAGCAGCCCCGCGAACAGGTGTGGCCGCGACCGTAGGAGTTCGATGCCGCGCACGGCGGAGACGGCGCTCGACCGCCCGGCGTGGGTCAGCCGGTGCCGGTCATTCGCAGGGGGCGGTCCGTCGAGGCTGACGCCGACCGAGACCTCGTACCGTTCGAAGAGGTCCAGCCAGGCACCGGACAGAAGGGTCCCGTTGGTCTGGAGCTCGAAGAGGACCCGGGTCCCGGCCGGCGCGGCGTCCCGGACGGCCTCCAGCAGACCGGCCATGTGCCCGACGCCGACGAGAAGCGGCTCCCCGCCGTGCAGTACGACGTGGATGGTCCGAAGGCCGTGCGCGGTGGCATGTTCACCGATCCGCCGGGCCGCAGCCTGGGCCACAGCGAGGTCCATTCGGGCGGGCAGGCGCCGTGCCGCTTGGTCCTTGGAGTTGAAGACGAAGCAGTAGTCGCAGTCGATGTTGCAGCGGTTGGCGACCTTGAGGATGAACGTCCGGAAAGGAACGGGGCCTTCGGGTTCTGTCATCGAGCGGACGTGCTCACAGCGGCCAGGGCCAGATGAGCGAGGCCGCGTGGGCGCCGTCGCCGACCCGGGCCGTCGCGCCCTCCTCGGCCTCCAGCCGTTGCCGGACGCGGGCGGCCACGCGGTCCAGGACGGCGGTGCCGGCCGCCGTCAGCTCCGTGGACGCCGGGCCGGCGGCCGTGATGGTGCCTGGCTCGGTTACGGACGTGGGTGACGGCATCCAACGCTCCTCGTGAGGTACGTGCCGGAAGCGGCACGGTGCGACGGGGCTGAAGCGACAGATCAGCCGGAAACGTAGCATCCTCAACCACAGACCTGGCACGGGAAATTCGGCCACATGGTCGGCGTCAGCCGGACCGCGGCACCAGCAACCGTTCGATGTCTTCCACGGCCGCGCTCACTCCCAATCGCCGATACACAGTCACGGCGGCTCGCAACGAACCCACGCCATGCCCAGGCCCGTCAATCGTCCCGTCGCAGCGGCCGATGCCCTCCAGCGCCCGCGCCTCCTCCAACGGGCAGAGGACGTCCCGCGCGAGCGTGAGCGCCTGCTCGAAGTGCCGACGGGCGGCCGGCGGTTCATCGGCGGTGAACAGCAGCATCCCCCAGTGGTTCAGTACCTCTGCCTCGCCGCACCGGTCGCCCAGCTCCCGCAGGATCTCCACACCGCGTCGGAACGCCTCGATCGCGCCGTCCCGCTCACCGACGATGCCGCGCGCCACGCCCAGCTCGCTCAGTGAGGCGGCCTCACCACCGCGGCTGCCGAGCTCGCGGTAGGCGTCCAGGGCCTCCTCCAGAAGCCGGATCGCCTCTGTCGCATCCCCGGTCACACGCTCCACGACGCCAAGATGGCGGACGCTGGTCGCGCGGCCGAACCGTTCGCCGAGCTCGGTGAAGTGCGTCAGGGCCTGGCTGTGTGCCGTCCGCGCTCCCTCGATGTCCCCGGTCAGCCGTCGGACGGCGCCCAATTCGTTCAACGCGTAAGCCTGGTGCACACGGTCATCCAGCTCCAGGTAGATGTCGAACGCTTCCTGGTGATGCCGCGCGGCCAGGTCGTACGCGCCCATGAGGCAGTGCGCGACACCCAGGTCCCGCAGGGAGTTCGCCTCCCCGTACCGGTCACCGAGTTCCCGGTAGATCGCCAGGGCCTCACTCTGCGCCTCTACCGCCGCGTCGAACCGGCTCAACTGCCGGTATGTCATGCCGAGATCCGCGAGCGCGTTCGCCTGTCCGAGCCGGTTCCCCAGCTCACGGTAGAGGGCGAGGGCCTCGGTCTGGGCGCGGGCAGCGTCCTCGTTGTCCGCGGTCAGGTACCAGACGATGCCGAGCTGGTTGAGTGCGTCCGCCTTGCCGCGCCGGTCGTCGACCGCTTCGTACGCCGTCACGGCGTCGTTCAGGGCCTCGATCGCCTGTGGGTAGGCGGCCATGAAGCGGCGTACGACACCCAGCTCGGCGAGAGCGTCGCCCCGCGCCCGCTGGTCGCCTGTGTGGCGGGTGGCCTCGGCGGCGGTCCGGTGGAGCCCTACGGCCTGGTCCCACGGACCGGCCTGGCGCAGGAAGGGCGCCATGGCCGCGGCGAGCCGGACCACGAAGTCGTACAAGGCGAGGCCGTTCGCCCGACGGACGCAGGTCAGGATGTTGGCCCGCTCGGTCTCCAGCCAGCTCAGGGCATCCGCCCGCGACTCCAAGGCTGGGGTCTCCACCCGCGAGGCATCGTCCGGCGCCGGTGGCACCGCAGCTCCGCTGCGCACAATGTGTCCGTTCGCGACGGCGAGAGCGGCCAGGTAGTAGGTGCACACGCGCTGTACGGCCTGTACATGGTCCATGCTGTCTCCCTCAGCGGCGAGACCGCGAGCGTAGTCGCGCAAGAGATCGTGCAGCCGGTAGCGACTCCCCGGTTGCTCGTCGATCAGGTGGTCGTCGTAGAGCGCCTCAAGATGCCGACGGGCCACCAGGACCGAGACGTCACCAAGAGCCGCACCGACGTGCGGGTCGAGATCGGTTCCGGGGAAGAAGCCGAGTTGTCCGAAGAAGCGCTGCCGCTCCGGCGCGAGATCCCGATAGGAGAGATCGAAGGTCGCGGTGACGGCTCGTTCCCCAGCCCGCAGCTCTCCCAGCCGGTCCCGCGCCGCTACCAGCCGCCCGCGCAGGTCCTCGGCGCTCCAGGACGGATGGTGCCGCAGCCGTGCCGCGAGGAGCGACACGCCCAGCGGCAGGCACCCGGCCAGCCGCACCAACTCGTCCACCACATCCCGGCCGAGAGCGTCGGCCGGCCGCCCACTGAGCCGCACGAAGAGGTCGACCGCGTGATCCGGCGGCAGTGCGTCCACCGACATGACCACCTCCTCGTTCGCCACCAGCCGCTTGCGGCTGGTCACCAACACCAGACACCCGCTCCCACCGGGGAGCAGCGGCTCCAGCTGCCGGTAGCTGGCCGCGTTGTCCAGAATCAGCAGTGCCTTCTTGTCCGCGAGCCTGCTCCGCCACATGGCGGCCCGGGCCTCGGTGACCGCTCCGACGTCGTCTCCGACAGGAATCTGCTGCGTCGGCACGCCGGCGGCCGCGAGAAGCGAGGCGAGCGCCTCGCCGGCCTGCACCGGAGCACGCCCCGGCGTGTGCCCATTGAGATTCACGAAGAGCTGTCCGTCGGGGAACCGCTCCGAGAGCAGGTGGCCGGCGTGCACGGCGAAGGTGGTCTTCCCGACGCCGGGCATGCCGTCGATCACGTGAACGGGCAGCCCCTCGCCACGCTCCTGTGAGGCCCGCACCGAGCCCACCAGCCGCTCCAGCTCCGCGGCACGGTCGGTGAACGCGGCGGTGTCGCGCGGCAACGAACGCAGCACCTGAGCGGCCCCCGGTGGCCCCACTCCATCCTCCGGTCGTCCCGGCGGGGTGGGAGGCCGCGTCTCGGAGAGACCGGCGAGCAGGGCCGTAAGCCCCGCCATCGTCACGCCCAACACGACGAACGAGAACCAGGCGTGCTCCTGTAACCACCCCAGCCAGCCGGGCCACCGCGACTCATCGGACACGGCGTTCGTGACGAGCCCCACCAGCATGGTGGTCACAGCGCCGCCTCCGGCGACGACAGCGATCGCGAACCCGCGACGGAGCCTCATACGGAGACCCCAGCAGCAGCCAGCGGAGCGGCCGCTTCCCACCTGGTGCCGCTGATGAGACACCACGCACTGCCAACCGACCTGGCCACGAAGGCAACCCCCGAGTACGACGCCTCAACTTCCCTAACGGAACAGTCCTAGTAGACCTTGGTCAAGGGCGCGTCTGAGCCGCGGCGCGCGCCAGCTTCCGCATGGCGTGCTGCCCCACGGACTCCGGTAGGCGGGAGGGGATCGGAGCCCAGAAGCCCTGCCAGAATTCGACCGCCCTACAGCGAGGCTCACTTGGCCAAGGCGGCTGCGAACCTGCTCCAAGCCTCGGACGACACCGTGATGTGAGGGCCGTCAGGACTCTTGGAATCGCGCACCAGCAGGCCTCCCGGCACTGACGCGGCCTCAAGGCACTCCGTAGTGTTACCGCCGCTGTAAGAGGACTTGAACCAGGCAGGTATGGGCGCAGTCAGGGGACCGATGGGCATTCACAGCTCCTTGCGTGCACGGTGGATCATGGCGGTGGAAGCCTCCATGTCCAACGCTTGTGCGCGGAGGTACTCGAACGCAAGCCTGTAGCGATTCAGTTCCTCCTCCTTCTCCAGGAAGAGGGACCCGGTGTGGAAGTCGACGTAGACCACGTCGAGGCTCGGTTCCGGCCCTCCGATGACGACGAAGCTTCCCAGCGCGGCGGCGTGGGCCCCTCGGGAGAAGGGCAGAATCTGCAGAGTGGTGGGGCTGCCGGATTCGGTCGCTTCGAGGAGTCGGCCGAGCTGATCCCTCATCACCGCAGGTGAGCCGACGACCCGACGAATCACCGATTCGTCGAGGATCGCCCACAAGTGCGGCGGACTCGGCCGGCTGAGGATCTCCTGCCGTTTCATGCGGATGTCGACCAGTCGCTCGATCTCCGCCTGTTGCAGCGGGACTTCGTTGGCCCTCTGCAAGGCCGTGCTGTAGGCACGCGTCTGGAGAAGGCCGGGGACGTACACGCAGGAGAAGTGGCTCTCGCGCACCGCTTCGTTTTCCAGCGTGAGCAGCAGGTTCATGCTCTCCGGGATCGCGTCGGCGAAGGAGCTCCACCACCCTTGCTGCTTGGCCTCCTTCGCCAGGCGCACAACTGCTTGCCGTTCGACGTCGCTCGCCCCGTACTCACGGCACAGAGCATCGATGACGATCCACTTGACCGGCCCTGACTGAGTTTCATACCGGCTGATCGTGGCCTTGGAGACACCTACGCGCTGCCCCGCCTCCTCAAGGGTCAACGCCTTACGGGCACGCAACTTACGCATCATCGCCCCCAGTTGACGGCGGCGCGTGGTGGTGCGTTCGGACATGCGGCTCCTTCGCCATGAACCGGGCGACGGGCCCGGAGAACGCCCTCAGGCTAGGGATCACGCAGGCGGCCCACCATCAGATTCACCCGAAGGATTCTCGTGAGAAGTTACATAGCGAGAGTTCTCCATGCCATTCTCCCTCATAGACCGCTACGCGGTGCAGTCGTACGGATACGGCAGGCGCAGCATGTGCGTGGCTTGTGGAGGAGGGAGTCGGTCATGCCCGACTGTGAAGTCACCCAACCGCGACTCCGCTGTGTCCTGCCGTTCCAGGCGGTTCCGGCAGAAGTCCGCCTACTGCGGAGGGCAACGGCCAAGCAGTTGAGCCAGTGGGGGGCGCCCGTTGCGGCCGATGAGGCCGAGCTGGTCGTCACGGAGCTGGCCACCAATGTCGTCAGGCATGTGGGGGAGGGGGTTTCGGCGACCCTGATCCTCGAAGTGAGGGGTGATCGGCTACGGGTCGAGGTCCACGACAAGAGCCGCGTCGCCCCTTCGCTGCGAGCGGCCGACTGTGACCAGGAATGCGGCAGAGGCCTCCATCTGCTCGCCTCGCTGGCCGCGGACTGGGGCACAGTGCTCACTGCGGCCGGCAAGGCTGTCTGGTGCGAGATGCCCCTCAACGGACGCTGTCGAGTAGAGCGAGCGGCAGGCGCGCTTGGGTATTACCAGGGAAGCCTCAGAATCCCTGGCCCTCGTGGAAGGGACCTCGAGGAGACGGCGATCGAGTTGATCGCGGACCTCCTCTACTGGAGTGCCGCTCGCGGTCATGATCCCGATGACTTCCTAGACCGTGTGCAAACGCACTACGAGGCGCAAACGGACGCGGCCTAGCGGCCAGGCCGCTTGACTGCGATGTCTGCAGGATGCCCGCCAACGGGGCATCCTGCTCTCCCTGCGTCAGGCCAGTGCATCCACTCCTGTGTCAAGATGATCTCTGGTTGAGATCACGCGACTTCAGGGGGATTCGCAGATGGAAGACCCAGCACTGCTGCGGCGGTTCCACGCCTGGCTGCAGCCTGTGCCGTCACCGCAGGACACTGCCCGCTTGGCCTTCTTCCAGGACGCTCTGATCGTTCTGGATACCAACGTGTTGCTCAGCCTCTACGAGTACACGGCGGAGTCCCGAGAAGAAGTCCTCGCGGCCTTGGGGCAGGTCTCTGGGCGCCTTTGGATGCCCTATCAGGTAGGGCTTGAATTTGTCCGTGGGCGCCGAAGCGTGTTGGAGTCACGCAAGCGGATCCTCACCGACGCGGCGAGGTCCGTCAATGCCAAGCTGACGGCGGCGCGCAACGCGATCATTGACGCGAAGGCCACGGTGCGGTCTCAGCTGGAGAAGTACGCCCGGGTGCCTGCTGAGATCGCCGCCTTGGAGCGGTTGGTTAGCGAGGCTGCCGTCAACGAGCATCTCGCTGTGTATCGCGAGGCGTTCAAAGCCCACTTGGACATGCTCAAGGAAGGGCATGATCTGACGCCTGCCAATGTAGATACGGCAGATCCGATCTTGCCGCGGGTGGCAGACCTCTACGGCAACCGAGTCGGCCCTCAGCCCGATGACCAACTGCTGCAGCGGCGACTGGACGAGGCTGTGGCATTCCGCTTCCCGAATCAGATACCGCCCGGGTTCGCAGACTTTGACAAGGGTACTCCGCTCAGGGCTGCGGGCGATTTTTTGATATGGGAGGAAGTGATCCAGCAGGCTGCCCTGCTGCCGGAAGGGGATCGACGGGTGCTCTTCGTCTCGAACGATGTTAAAGAAGACTGGTACGACACCAGTAATGGCAAGCAGCGCCCGTGGCCCGCGATGCTAGATGAGATGCACCGTCGTGCCGGTGCCGAACTGCGTCTCGAAACTCCACCAGACTTCTACGCCGGGGTTGGCCAGTATCTGAACGCAGACCTTGCGGCCGACACCTACGAAGAGATCCGGCGAGTATCCGAGACGTTCACGCCCCCGACGTCGGACGACGGTACCGTGATCACGGCTACGACAGCCCTGCAGTTGGCCCCTGATAACGAGTTGGCTCTTGCCTCCTACCGGTCTGCTGGACTCACTTCCCCCGTGGTCCGCAGCACTATGGAATCGTCGGATTCAGCCGATCGTCTGGCCCAGTGGTGGCTTGTCGGGGTGACAGCGCAGTTGCGGCGGCGCGAAGTCACCGAAGGGGAACCTCGCGTAGTGCTCGTGGCCGCTGTGCGGGGCAATAAGGCGCCCGCACCCAGTTGGAAGCCCGGCACCGTGTTGCCTTCCGGGGACTGGATCCACCGCGACTCTTCATGGATCGCGCCTTGGTTCCTCGAACTTGTTGCGTCCGCGCCGCCAGCGGACCGCGGCGTGCTCTGCGCGCTGGCCTCGGAGCAAGCCTCAGAGAATCAGCTCTCCCGCTAGCTGGCCTGACCAGCGGGACGAATGATTTCGTAACTCCTGCGGACGCGGTGAAGAGACCTAACGCGCTGCCGTTACCCGGTGCGCTGTCGTCACCGTTTCCGCTCCCACGTCGACGAAAGAGACGCTGCTATGGGCGCAGGGAACGAAGGGCAGAACGAGGTATGGATGAGCCTCAAGCCGACATCGGCCTATGCCGTGCGAGAGTTGAGTGCCGCCTTCGCGAAGGATGATGCGTCACCGGACGACATCATTGATGCGTACCTTTTCGCAAAGCGTCACCTCGCCCAGTCCATTCAGGCGTTGATACTCTCGCAGCTTCCCGCCGCGTGCCCCGAGTTCACGCAACTCAGGGACCGGATTCAGGGCGAGATGAAGAATCGTTACGCGGACAAGATTCCAGAACAGTTCCTCAAGGTGCCCTATGGCAGCAAGACGCACGAACTCCTATTCATGATCCTTTTGCGTAGCATCGGAAAGCCAGTCGGTAGCGACAGACTCCGCCTCGCGAACCGCGACAACGTCCATACGGAGCGGCGTACCAGAGAACTCCGAGAGCTGGGATTCAACATCACGACGTCCGAGGTGGACGGCACCCAGGCGTACACATTGCTGGGCCTGGACATCGACTACGCGAAGGTGCCGGAACTCATCGCGAAGGAGATCAAGAAATCGTCTCTCCCTGGAGGCGAGAAGGAGCGCCTTGTGGCTAGCCTGACTAAGTAGCGCGCGAATAGCGGGGTGATGCCGTCGCCAGAAGATCGCCCCGCAGCCGCCGACCGCCTAACTGATCTTCGCGCGAAGTTGAGTGAAGAGGTCGTGCCGTTGATGGTCGTCCTGTCCGATGAATGCCTTGAATTCGCCAAGGCTGTAAGCAATAGCTCCGTTGGAGCGAGTCGTCAACGTCACCGCGAAGTCGTGGCCAAGGTGGTTCAAGCGCCGCTCAACTTCCGGTTGCTCGAGCAAGATGCCCTGCTTGGTCAGCTTCTCAATGATCTGGTCGACAGTCTGAGGGCGGTCGAGGCCCCGCAGCAGCTTGTACACCGGATCCAGAACTCGGTCGGTGTTCTCTACGAGGGTTCGTCGCTCACCCTCCTGCTGGATGGCCTTCCGGATCGCCACGCCCAGTGCCTTGGCAACCGGAGGGGGGAAGGCATTGCCGATCTGCCGGTAGATGGAGGTCTTGCGGCCGTGGAACTTCCAACGAAAATCGCCGTCTGCGCCAGAGCGGACCTCTTCGGCCGGCCCGAAGTCATGCCAGCCTTGGATTCGGGCCACCATCGCGGTAGTGAGCTTTGGTCCCGGGACACCTTCCGGAATTCGCCACCCCTTTACTGGGGCCTCGTTGGCTACACCCATGGCGTCCACACCGAGAGCTGCCCAGGCCCGCTTGGCCCGCGTAGGGCCGAGGTCGGCACCGCCATGCTTCTTGGAACCACCGACGATCGTCGGCGCGATGTCGTTGGCCCGCCTGACCCATGCGTCGACTTGATCTTCCTCCCAGCCGTTTGCAGCCATGAGGTCCGCCAGAAGCTCCCCCACGGTGAGGGGGGCCTCCTTGTGAGGCGTCGGCCAATCAAAGTACTCCGCGTATTCCCGCTTGAGAGCCACGAGCACAAAGCGGGGCCGGAGCTGGGAGACGCCGAACTCGTTGGCGTGCAGAAGCTTCCAGTCGCCGATATAGCCGTATTCATGAAGCTTGTCCAGCACGTGTTGCCGATATGCGGTGAACCGATTGGCGCTCAGCCCTCGGACGTTCTCTAGAAGGAGCGCCTTCGGCTGAATGTCGCCGCAGAGTTCGATCGCCCACGCGAAGAGATCGCGCTCGTCATTGGCCCCCAGCTGCTTGCCCGCGATGCTGAACGGTGGGCACGGCACACCGCCAGCAAGCAGGTCGACTTCCTTGTGCTCGGCAGGATTCCACGTCTGAGGGTCGGCCACATCGCCGACTGCCACAGCCTTCTTCGCTTCTTCCGTGCTGTATCCGAGTACGTCCCGGAGATTGTGGCGCAGCGTGCCCGCAGCGCTCTCGTCCAGCTCTACCGCAATCCGGTGGCGGAATCCGGCTCGCTCCAGTCCGAGGGTCTGGCCCCCCGCGCCCGCGCAGATCTCGACGACCTCGAGCTGTTTGCCGCGCTCCGAAGCCGCCATGGGATCTCCTTTCAGGCGCGCAGGCCAGGCCAGCGCGAAGCCGAGGGTATTGCGCTCGGCTCTGTATCACAGCGGGCCGCCGCTTGCTCACGCGTCCGCAGCAGCACCCTAGTCGTCGATCTTCGACGGGTCACCCAAATGGTGAGCCGAGCGGTTGTGAAGTGTACGGCGGTCCACTGACATGCGGGAAACCCACGCGGCCCAGATGTCCCATTTGTTGCCGAGCAGTCACCCTTCGAGAGCCGCACGCACTTCGTCCCGGGCATCGGCAGGGAGTCGCCGATAGGCGTTCCAGGCCCTGTCTAGAGACGTGGAACCTCGGCGCCCGCGCTCGATCCAACGAAGCAGCCGACGCTGGTCGCCGGGGTCGAGGGCCCTGATATCGGCCACCGTCTCATCGGCCCGTGCGGGCTGGCCGTGACCGCCTGCCCGACATCGCTTGCACTCCGTGATGAGCAGAATTTTCTCCCGTCCGTCTGGGAGCACCGTCTCGCGGCGAGTGATGGAGAGCACAGCGGTCTGGTTGGAGTCGTCGACGTAGGGCTCGCCTCCGGAAATGCCGCAGACGCTGCACATGTAGTCGTCACGGGCCATGATCTCCTGCTTCTCCTTGCTGGAGATGGCCTTCTGAGGGGCTGCGGCACGACGGGCCACCGGATCCCACACTGCCACACCCGTCTTGACGAACCGCTGGTCCTCAGCCGTCAGCGTTGCGTCGTCAGAGTTCGTGAGGAGGACCCAGCCGTAGTCGCGGAGATCCCTTATCCGCCTGTCCGCCTGCGAGATCCCAGGGAACGCGTTGCGGATCTGCTCCTTGGTGAAGGTGTTGCCTTCTCCGATCACTTGGACGAGCCAGAGCGCCCCGCGGACCATGGTTCCAGCCTTGAGCTCAGGGTCGTTCCAGGCAGGCGGCGTCACTTCATGCTCCGTTCTCCAAGTGATCGAGATGTTGATTGTGGAACATGGGCACGTCCTCTGTCAGCGGGGCCTGACATGATGGCGCTGCAAGCTACGTCTGGCTCTGGGGAGGCTCTGGTTATGGCTGTGAGGTTCGGCGTTCCGCCTGAAGGCGAGAAGATCCGCTCGCTGGTGGACGAGCGACTGAAACAGGCCATGGCCGAGGACGGGGCGAAGATCACCGTCGAGTGGCGCGGCGAGCAGAAGCATCTGCACGTGATCTCTATGCCGGTCGACATGCTCTACTTCAACCCCGACACACACCGCATCCGCGCACAGCGCACCCTCGACCCGGCGCGCAACCGGGTGTTGGAGGAAGAGCCCTGGAGCGAATCCGCACAAACGTATCTGCATCATCTGTTGCGGTGCCGACCGTCGAACCCGAGCCAGACCGACCCCGACTACCTAGCTCTGCAGGACGAGTTGGACGACGGGGGCCAGAGGGAGCCGGGGATCATCAGCCCCGACGGCATCCTGGTCGACGGCAACACTCGCTGTGCCGCGCTCAAGGACCTGGGAATCAAGAACATCCGGGTTGGCGTCTTGCCGAAGGACACCTCCCGCCGTGACATCAACAGCGTGGAACTGGCCTTGCAGCTGCGCCGCGACAAACGGCGTGAGTACTCGTACATCAACCGCCTCATCGCGATCGAAGACGAGCTGGCCGATGGCCGTCGTGAAGAAGATGTAGCCCGCGACTTCAACATCAAGAAGACCACTCTTCAACAGGACCGCTGGGTCTACCAGCTGATCAACGATGCGATCGACCGCAGCAAGTCCGCGGAGGGCGCAGCCCTGCGGCTGGTCGACTTCGAGGACCATCAGGAGAAGCTCCGGGAACTGCACCGGGACTACATCAAGCTGGCTAAGACCGACCCGGATGCTGCCGAGCAGCTCAAGGAATCGCGGCTGGCGATGGTCGTGCTCAACTACGCAAAGACGACGGTGCGTCTTGCTGAAGCTGACTTCCACAACCGCTACCTCGAGGAGCGTCTGCCCGGCGAACTGAGGCCGCCGGCGCAAGAGTCCGCCGCTGTCGCGATCCCCGGCTTGGTCGGCGTGGCCATCCCGGACGCTACCGCCACCGTCAAGGCCACACGCGCCCTTACGGATGCGCTGCTTCAGGCGAAGGCGGCGGCGCAGGCAGGCGACAAGCTGGACGCGGCGGTCGTGGCGCAGGCTGATGTGCTCATCAAGACCGCGCGGAAGACGTTCGACGCCGCCGTCAAGCTGGCGGGCGCGAACGCCGAATTGCACAAGCGTCAGGTAGCCGTGCCCGAGCGCCTCACCGACGCGGCCGACTACGTCAACCAGTGCGCTGCTGAGTTCGCTGAGGCCAAGGCCAAGCGGGCCCTGGATGAGGACGCGTTCGATGATGCGCTGCTCACTCTGAAGGCGAGTCTTGCGCGTCTTGCCAAGCAGGCTGGGCGAACTTTCAGTTCGCCAGGCAACGGGGTTGCGTGGCTGCTCGACGCCACACGGGAAAACTGATGGTGGGGCAGTCCACCGCGGTGAGTCTGGACATCGGGTTCGGCGACGGAGTGACTCGCGCGCGCCTTCGCGCGGGTAACGGATATGAGAGCGACCTGCGTCGGCTGGCACTGAGGTTCCAGAGCAGTGTTCAACGATCACCTGGAACCATGGAGGTCGAGATCGATGACCTTCTGACGAACCTGGTAGCGCTCGCCACGTGGCCTGAGCCCAGTAGCGTGGCTTGGGACCCGCAACTGGCCGCGCTGGCCAAGGATTCCGCCATCGACGCACAGACCGTCGCCAAGCGCCTGGACTCCTCAGCTCGCCCGGACGGGGAAGTCGACCCAGAAGATATCCGGGGTCTGCTTGGCCCTGATTGGGTAGGGGATCTCACGGAGTTCCAGCGCCGGGACATCGCAAAGCTGCTCTCCCTCCGCCATGGGGCTAACTTCTCTGTTCCTGGTGCTGGCAAGACCCGTGTGGGTCTCGCTGTATTCCACTCTCTGCGGCGCAACAAGGGCATCGAGCGGCTTCTGATCGTCGGGCCGAAGTCCTGCTATGAGTCCTGGAAACACGAGAACCAGCAGTGTCTGAGTGAACCTCTCAGCATGGACGTGTTCTCCAAGGATGCCGGCCTGGGGACGGACGCGCTGATCGTCAACTACGAACGTCTGCGGCAGGACGGCGTCGTCAACGAGCTGGGCCAGTGGCTGGCTGCGCGGCCGTCCATGCTTCTGCTTGATGAGGCACACCGGATGAAGCGCGGAGCCGACGGCACGGACGGCGCCGCCTGTCTCGCCCTTGGGCCACGCAGCCGACACCGGCTGATCCTCACGGGGACACCAGCACCGAACGGCGTGAAGGATCTGGAGAACCTCTTCGGCTTCGTATGGCCCGGTCATGGCCGCCAGAAGGTTATCCAAGCTGTGGCCGGCGGAGACCTGGCGAAGGCTAGCCGGGTTCTGCGCCCCCTGTTCACCCGGACCACCAAAGGCGAACTCGGTTTGCCGCCTGTTACGACGAACCTGACGACTGTGTCCTTGCCGCCGCTTCATCAAGAGGTGTACGAGGCGCTCGTCGGGCGCTTCTCGGCCCGGGCTGCAGGTGCCGAGGGCGACTTTCTGGCCCTCGGTAAAGTCATCGTCTACATGCTGATGGCGGCGACCAGCCCCGCGCTGCTCGCGGTGGGCACGACACGCTATGAACCGCTGTCGTACCAGGTGCCTCCGCTTTCCGTGCCGGAGGGAACGCCGCTTTTCGAGCTCATGAGGGACCTTCCAAGCTACGAGATGTCACCGAAGTACCGTGAGGTCCTGGCCATCGTCAGTCGGAACGCGGCTCAAGGTCGCAAGACGTTGGTCTGGTCGACCTTCGTGCGGAGCCTCAACACTCTGGAGCGCATGCTCAAGGAGTTCTCGCCTGCGTTGGTGTACGGCGCCCTGGATGACGCTGATCGTGAGACGGCCATCAGCAGATTCCGGAGCGATCCGGCTTGCATGGTCCTCTTGTCCAATCCCGGTACCCTCGGCGAGGGGATCAGTCTCCACCACCACTGCCACGACGCCGTGTATGTTGACCGCGACTTCGCGGCCGGCCGTTTCCTGCAGAGCCTTGACCGGATTCACCGTCTCGGGCTCGATCCCGAGACCGAGACTCGGATCACGGTGCTCGCTTCGGAGGGCACGATCGACGAAATCGTCGATCAACGGCTGAGTGACAAGCTGCAATTCATGGGAGGGATCCTCGACGATCCTGCCGTTCAGCAACTGGCCGACCTTGAGGAAGAGCCAGCTATCGGCGGTGGCCTGGATCAACGAGACCTCCAGGCGCTGATGGGTCACCTCCGTGCCCGTGCCGCCTGAGCCGGTCTTGCGCGCGGCGGTCCGTTGGTTGGACAGACTCCCAGCCAGCGGTATCGCACGTGTACGTGCCCTCTTCACCACGCATAACGACTTCAGCGACATCACGCCGACGCAGTACGACGCGGCATACGCCTGGATCCGGGAGGCAGGCCTGCTGGACGAGCCGGACAGTGTCGTGCCCGTGGAGCACAGGGTCTTCGAAGCAGCGGTGGCCCATAGCGGGGTGCCCTGGTTCCGGGATGCTGACCTGCTAGTCCGCAGACCGGACGAACTCCCGGAAGACGCTCTGCGCGCGGCGGAGACTCTCGGCCTCCTCCCAGAGGAGGCATACGCGCAAGTGAGTACCGCGTGGGGGAAGGTAGACACGGAAGAGCGCTCTCGGATCGGCTCAGCGGGCGAGCTCGCCCTCGTAGAGCTGCTCTCCAAATCAGCGGAAGGCCGGGTGGAGCACGTAGCCGCATGGTCTGACGGCCACGGATACGACATCTTCGTAGACGCGCGGCAGCACTCCGCCCATCTCGAAGTGAAAACCACGGTGCGTGTTGGCCGACTCACGGTTTACATCTCCCGTAACGAGTACGAGACCATGCTGCGGGATCCGGCCTGGGAACTGGTGACGGTTCGCCTCACACCAGAGTTGAGGATCAGGACAGTAGCAGCTGTCCCGAGGGAGTGGATCGCGGATCAGGTTCCTGCAGACCGCAGCGCTCAAGGACGCTGGGAATCCTGTCGGCTCGATATCCCTCCAGAGATACCAGTGCCGGGTATTCCGAGCATTGTGCCGATACTTGTCTCGACTGCCCCCGAGATGCTCAGGGGTACGCCAAGGCCGGGCTGAGCAGGAACTCGACGGGCTCGGCGGGCCACTGGGGGGCATCCAGCTCAGGGCACCATTCGGCCTTTACCGCCGTCCGCCACTGGACCATGACCTAGGACGACGAACTGGCCCAGGCCGAAGGTCACACCGCCCGCACCATGACACGCAGCGGTGCGGTCTTACCGTAGACCGGCACGTAACCTGCGAGGCCGCTGGAGGCAGCGGCGAGCGCTGCTTCGAAACAGGGGGTCGATCCATCCGATCCAGTTCCAGCCATTTGTCTCTGCTGTCGCGACAGGCACGTTCCGGCCGGCCTCGGCATACCCGGGAAGCACGGGAGACCGAGTGGCGGTTTCTCTGTCGCCGCTACGTCCGCTATCAGGAACTTGCGCCGGTACCGGTTTCGTAGCCCTGTGATCCGCTCCGTCAGCAAGGTAGGTGACCTGGACTCGTACTCCTTGCGTGGATTCAAGGAGTTGCTTCCGTGCCGTCGCCCGCATCGTGTGTCTTGCTACCCCGGACTTTTCGGTCGGCCACCGCCTTGCAGACCGCGAGCGAGCACTCTTCCGCCGACTCGTGTTCCCAGAAGCGAAGGACGAGCCACCCCGCCTTCCTCAGCCGCTGATCCGTGTCGCGGTCACGTTCCATGTTGCGGAGTACCTTGTCGGACCAGTAGCCCTGATTCGTCTTAGGGGGCACATAGTGCTCGGGGCAGCCATGCCAGTAGCAGCCGTCGATGAAGACGGCGATTTTTGCAGGGCCGAACACCATGTCCGCTGTCCGGCGCAGGTCCGGCAGAGGGCGTGCGGCAACGCGGTAGCGGAGCCCTCGGGCGTGAACCAACCGTCGGACCAGCTTCTCGGGCTTTGTGTCACGGCTGCGGATCGCCTGCATGTTGCGACGGCGGGCTGCGGATGAAGCCCAGGAACCCTCTGGGGCTTCCCACTCGGCATCTTTGGACACACCGCTGAGCGTAATACGGCTGGGAGGCGCATGACACGGAGGTTCTCAAGGCGGGGAGCAGGCCGCTATCCGCAAGAGGTGGGGTGAGCCAGGGCCGCTCGCTTCCCGGACAGTATGTCGTGCTTCTGCGACTCGTCTCGAGGGAGTCTCCCTTCGCTGCGCTGCATTCCGCAACGCTTGCGGCTATGGCCCTTCGGGCCACCCTTGACCAGGGGCCGCTCCAGAGCTCGGTGGATGCGAGCGGGCGGCGGCCCGGGTGAAGCGGGTGCAGCGTGGGTGGAACAGGGCGTGCGTCGGGGTGGGGGCGCGATCACGCTTCGACGGCACGCCGAAGGTGTGCGGCGGGCCCGCGCCGTGTTGTGTCAGGGCGACGCCCGGCGCGTGCGGGACGCAGGGGCGTCGTGGGGCGGGCCGTCGGCATGCGGCGTTAGGCGTCGCCCCCATGACAAGCCGCGTAAGCCCCTCCCGACCCGCACCAGCACCCCGCCCCCCTCTCCGGGGGCCAGGCCACCGCTCGGCCTCGGGCTGCCAGGGTCGTCGCGTACTGGGGGAGGAGGGTCGTGTCGGTGGGGGAGGAGAGTTCCGAGGCCGCGAAGGCCTCGTAGGACGGGACCGTGCCCGTGACGATGCCCAGGTTGGGGGTGCCGGAGGCCGACAGTTCGCGGAGGGAGGCCTCTATCGTCGCGAGGTGGTCGGGGTGGGAGGGGTACTCCTCGGACAGCGACGGGTACGCCGACAGCAGTTCCGCCAGTTCGCCGGCCGGCCAGTGCAGGACCGCCACCGGGAACGGGCGGGACAGGGCCTCCCGGTAGGCGCCCAGTTCCGCGCGCAGGCGGGAGATCTCCGCCTCCAGCTCCAGTGGGTTGTCCGAGCCCAGGGACCACACCCTCTTGGGGTCGTGGAGTTCGTCCAGGGAGACGGGGGACGTGTGGAGGGTGTCCGCCAGGGTGTCCCACTCGTCGTGGGCCGCGCCCAGCATGCGGCGCACCCGGTGGCGGCCGAAGAGGAGGGGGTGCGTGGAGTGCGGGGGCTCCGGCACGTCCGTCAGCAGCAGCCGCGCCGCCTCCGTGAACGTCTTCTCCGCCGCCTCCAGCTCGTCGTGCGCCTCCAGCGACTCCGCGACGATCACCCACGGGGCCGCGTCGCGCGGGGCCGTCGCCCGGATCCCGTCGATGATCGCGCGGGCCTCGGCCTCGTGGCCGTACTCCCACAGGTTCGACGCCTTGAGCGCTCTGATCAGGTGCGGCTCGTCCAGCGGGGCCCCGGAGGACAGCAGGCGGTCGTAGAGCGCGGTCGCGGCGGGGCGGTCGCCGGAGAGTTCCAGGTGGGCCGCGGCCTGCAGCAGCAGGGCTTCGGCGTCCTCCGGGTACAGGCCGGCGGTCCGCTCCAGGCGTGCCGCTTCGGCGGTGTGGTCGACGTTCTCGGCAGGCGTGTCGGGGCGCATGACCGACACCGTACTGCCCGCCGGTGACAAAGGTGAGACCCGCAGGCCGGGCAGTTGCCGGGCGGCCGGGCGGCCGTCCGGCCCGCGGCGGGTTCCTAGATCGTCACGCCGTCCACCTGCAGCGTCTGCACCGCCTTCGCGGCGAACGGCACCGCCACCGACTTTCCGCTCAGGTACGTGTTCGTGTACGCCCGGTACCGGTCGCCGCCCGTCGTGACCGTGTTCCAGCGGGGGACCAGACCGCCCGTGCCGCCGGTCACGGTGGAGAAGCGGGAGAGGTCGAAGGTCAGGGTCTGGGCGGACGAGGAGGTGTTCACGGCGACGACGACCAGCCTGCGGGCCGTCGGGTCGTAGGCCGCCGCCGCGTAGCTCACGCCGGTGTCGAGGATGCGCATGCCGGGGCGGATGTGGCGGCTGAACTGGGCCATCACGTAGTACTTGGTCTGGACGGTCGTCGGCTGGAGCGTGTTCGCGTCGTACGCGATCATCGCCCAGCCCGCCGACGGGTCCATGACCTGCCAGTAGCACCAGGCCGTCGGGTGCAGCCAGCGGAAGTCGTAGCAGAGGTTCGACGCCATGGTCAGCCCGGTGCCGTCGCTGTCGCCCGTCTCCGAGTTCCACAGCTTCTTGCCCGACGCCGTCACCACGTCCGAGTAGAGCAGGTCCCGGCGGCCCCCCGAGCCCTGGTAGCCGTGCACGTTCACCTGGTTCACCAGGGCCCTGGTGGCGGAGCCGAACGACGACCACGTCGAGCGGGCGGTGTCGTAGTTGGTCTCGTCGGACGCCGCGATACGGACGCCGGTCAGACCGCGCTTGTCCAACTCGCTGCGCAGGTAGGGCAGTACGGCCGCCTGGACCGCCGGGTCCATGTGGCAGCCCTCCTGCGTCCCGGTGGCCGTCCACCAGGACGACGCCGGCTCGTTGAAGGGGTCGACCGTCCCGAAGTTCACTCCCCAGTTGTTCCTGGCGTACAGGGCCGTCGCCGCCAAGTGGGAGGCGTGCTGGCGGTAGTTCCAGGACTGGAGGTTGTTGCCGCCGTTCGCCGCCCCGGACGGGTTGTGGTTGGAGCACATCCACCACATGGGGGAGTTGGCGAACAGCTCGGTCGTCGCGCCCCGCTGGGACGCCTTCTGGAGCATCGCCCGCTGGTTGGCGTCCGCCGACCAGTTCCAGGCCGAGGAGGCGGGGTCCTCGTTGTTCCAGTCCTGCCAGAAGCCCTCGATCTGCTTGAAGCGGGGGATGTTCGGGGAGACGGCCATCGACTCGCCGTTCACCGTGTTCCAGCTGCACCCGCCGAGGTTGTAGCGGGCGAGCGTGAGGCCCAGGCCGGGGAGCGCCGTGCCGTTGTACGTCACGGAGTCGGTGGTGAAGAACAGGTCGGCGAAGTCGTTCCGGGCGCCGAAGACGTTGGCCCACCAGGCGAGCGAGGTGCCCCAGCCCTCCCAAGTGCCGTACGACGTGGAGGGACTGACGGCGATCGTCGCGTCGGCGTGGGCCGTGCCGGTCGCCAGGGCGCTGCCGAGCACCGCACCGCCCGCGGCGGTCAGCAGTGTTCTGCGTCGGATCATTCGGCTTCTCCGCTTCACTCGACCGAGCCGGGCCCGCCGTTGCGGGCGGGCCGGCGGCTCGCGGGGGGATGTGAGTGCAGGACTGGGTGGTTCCTGGTGGGGGATGCGCGTCGCTCGATGCGCGTCACGAAGCATCGGGCGTGGCGCATGGTGTTGTCGAGAGTTCCGACACCCCTTTCTCGAACCGGTTGAGGAAGGGGGTGCGGGAGGAAGGCCCGCGGGTGCGGCTCTGGAGACCTCTCGCCTTCGGCTCTATCGTGCGCCCGGTCGGTCGGCCCGTCGGGGAAGGGCGTGATCCGTATGCGGGTTCCCGTCGTCGAGCACGGTGTCCGGAGGCGGCGCGCCCGCCGCCGGCGCGTGCTGTGGTGCGGCGCCGAACTGGTCTTCACAGCGGGCGTGCTGGGGTTGCTGTTCGTCGTCCATCAGCTGTGGTGGACCAACCGTGAGGCCCGAGAGGGCGCCGAGCGGAGGGTGGAGGCGCTGGAGCGGGAGTGGGCGGGGGGCCGCGCTTCCGGGGGTGCGGGTGCTCCCGGTGACGCAGGCGGTGGGCTCGACGACGCCGGTTCGCTCAAAGAGCCGGGTTCACAAGGGAGTTCCGGCCGTTCCGGGAGTGACGTGGGCGGCGGTGCGGGGCCGTCCTCGCCGAGCGGGCACGGCCCCGCCCCCTCCCAGGCCTACGCCGTCCTCAGCATCCCCCGTCTCCACCTCCGCGTCCCCGTCGCCGAGGGCACCGGGAAGCGGGGTGTCCTCGACAAGGGGTACGCCGGCCACTACAGCGGCACCCAGCAGCCGGGGCAGCCTGGGAACTTCGCCCTCGCGGGGCACCGCAACAGCCACGGTGAGCCGTTCCGGTACCTGAACCGGCTGCGGCGCGAGGACACCGTCGAGGTGCGGACGGCGGCGGGGACGTACACGTACGCCGTCGATCTCGTCCTGCCGCAGACCTCGGCCCGTGACGCGGGCGTCCTGCGGGCCGTGCCCCGGTCGCTGGTCCATCCGGCCTACGGGTACGACCGCCCCGGCCGCTACCTCACCCTCACCACCTGCACACCGGAGTACACCTCCAGATACCGGCTGGTGGTGTGGGCGAGGCTGGTCGCCACTGCGCTGCCCTGAACGCGGGCGCGATCGGGTATACAGGTAGTACCCGTAGTACCCGAGGGGCGCAAGAGCCCACGGCGGGACGCGACTTGAGAGGAGGGGGAGGGCGGTGATCCGTCAGCGGACCGGCATGCGGAACGTGCCCGCGCGCACCCTTCCCAGCCCTGTCGCCGCGTTCCTGTTCGCCCTTCTCGGTCTCGCCGTCCTCGCCCTCGACACCGGCAGCCTCTCCGTCACCGTCGCGCTCGCCGCGACCGCGACGGCCGCCGCCGGCGCGGCCTTCGCCGTCTGCCGTCTCGTCGCCGCGCGCTGCGCGCCGGCCGTGGCGCCCACCCGGGTGCGCACGGCCATCCGCGACCGGGACCGGCGTACGGCCTTCCTGCCGCAGCGCGATCCCGACGCCTCCGGGCGGTCCAGGCCCAGGGCGCCCGGTCTCGCCCTGCCGACGGCCGTCGCGTAGGGCACGAGCGCCGCTCCAGCACACCCGCACCCGTGTGCGCCCCGCGCGGGGCCGTCATGCCGACCGCACTCTTCCCGGCACGACGAGACCCCCCGGAGGGCTCCTCACCCATGTCCGTTCTCCTGTCCGCCTTCGTCCACCTCGTTGAGCGGTTCGCCGATCTGCTCGCGCCCCTCTTCGGGGCCTCGGCGGCCGCCGCCGCGATCGTCCTGTTCACCGCGCTCGTACGGCTGCTCGTCCACCCCCTGTCCCGGGCCGCCGCCCGAGGGCAGAAGGCGCGGGCCGCGCTCCAGCCGCGCATCGCCGAACTGCGCCGCAAGCACGCGCGCGACCCCGAGCGACTCCAGCGGGCGGTACTGGAACTGCACGCCGAGGAACAGGTGTCCCCGCTGTCGGGCTGCCTGCCCAGCCTGCTCCAGGCGCCCGCCTTCCTGCTCCTCTACTACGTCTTCTCGCACTCCTCGGTCGGCGGCGAGACCAACGACCTGCTCACCCACCGGCTCCTCGACGCGCCCCTCGGCGACCGCTGGGCCGACGCCCTCACCGCCGGCGGGATGTTCGGCGCGGCCGGGTCGGTCTATCTCGTGCTGTTCGCCGTCGTCACGGCGGTCGCGACCCTCAACTACCGGCTCTCGCAGCGGATGACGGCCGCCGTCGGGGCGACGGCCGGGGCCACGGCCGGCGAGGAGGCGCCCGGGATGGCCGCCGTCGCGAAGGTCATGCCGTTGCTGTCGTTCTTCACCCTCGTCACGGTGGCTTTCGTGCCGTTGGCCGCCGCGCTGTACGTCATCACCAGCACCGCCTGGAGCACCGTCGAACGCGCGGTGCTGTACCGGCCGGGCGGCGACAGCGCACGGTCCAGTACGTGAACCGGGTCTTGTGGAGTGACCCGCCGGTCGGAAGGATCGGGCAGACCTCCGATGACTGCACGCGTCGGCGGACGGCCCGCCACCCAGGGAGACGATGACCATGAAGCTGCTGCGAGTCGGCACGGCGGGGGCGGAGCGCCCCGCGCTGCTCGACGCCGAGGGGACCCTGCGGGACCTGTCGGGGATCGTGGACGACGTCGATGGCGCGCTCCTCGCCGATGACGAGGCCCTGGGCCGGGTCCGCGCCGCCGCCGAGGCCGGCGAGCTGCCCGCGCTGGACGCGGCCGGGTTGCGCGTCGGGCCGCCGGTCGGCCGGATCGGCAAGATCGTGTGCGTCGGGCTGAACTACCACGACCACGCGCGCGAGACCGGGGCCGAGCCGCCCGCCGAGCCCGTGCTCTTCTTCAAGGCGGCGGACACCGTCGTCGGGCCGTACGACACCGTGCTGGTGCCGCGCGGCTCCGTCAAGACCGACTGGGAGGTGGAGCTGGCCGTCGTCATCGGGCGTACGGCCCGCTATCTGGAGTCGGCGGAGGAGGCGCTCGCCCATGTCGCCGGGTACGCGGTCGCGCACGACGTGTCCGAGCGGGAGTTCCAGATCGAGCGCGGCGGGACCTGGGACAAGGGCAAGAACTGCGAGACGTTCAACCCGTTGGGGCCGTGGCTGGTCACTGCCGACGAGGTGCCCGACCCGCAGGCGCTGCGCCTCCGGCTCTGGGTCAACGGCGAGTTGAAGCAGAACGGGACGACGGCCGAGCAGATCTTCCCGGTCGCCGAAGTGGTGCGCTACATCAGCCGGTTCATGACCCTGTACCCCGGTGATGTGATCAACACGGGCACGCCCGCGGGGGTGGCCCTCGGGCTGCCCGAGCCGAAGCCGTTCCTGCGGGCGGGGGACGTCGTGGAGTTGGAGATCGGGGGGTTGGGGCGTCAGCGGCAGGAACTCAAAGACGCGTGAACGCTCCGCTGGGGGGCGCGGGGGACTGGGCTTGTGGCTCAGCGTGCGGGCCGTTCCGGGCTGGTCGCGCAGTTCCCCGCGCCCCTCAGGCAGGTCTCCTGGGCCGGTGTTCCCGGTTCACGTCGGTTCCCCGCGCCCCTCAGGCAGGTCTTCCGGTCCGGTGTTCCCGGTTCACGTCGGTTCCCCGCGCCTCTTAGGCAGGTTTCCTGGTCCCGTGTTCCCGGTTCACGTCAGGATGCTCGCCAGCCTCTGCCACGACTGCCTCGGCAGGGTGTCCCGTGGGGCCCCGTCCACTATCTGCAGGGCCACGTGGTCCGCGCCCGCCTGGTGGAACGCGTCGATCCGCTCCCGTACGCGGCTCTCGTCGCCCCAGGCGAAGAGCGCGTCGACCAGGCGGTCGCTGCCGTCGCCGGCGAGGTCGTCCTCGGAGAAGCCGAGGCGCAGGAAGCTGTTGGTGTAGTTCGGCAGGGCCAGGTACGGGGCGAGGGAGGTGCGGGCGAGGGCGCGGGCGCGGGTCGGGTCGGTCTCGAGGACGACCTTGAACTCCGGGGCGAGCACCGGGCCGTCGCCGAGGGTCTCACGGGCCTGGGCCGTGTGCTCGGGGGTGACCAGGTAGGGGATCGCGCCGGCGGCCCGGTCCCGGGACAGCTCCAGCATCCGGGGGCCGAGGGCGGCCAGCATGCGGGAGCCCGCGGGGGCGCCAGCCTCGTCCAGCTCGTCGAGGTAGTCGACCATCGCCGCGTACGGACGGCGGTAGCCCTCCACCCGGGGCCCGTGGCTCACCCCGAGGCCCAGCACGAAGCGGCCGGGGTGAGCCGCCTCCAGCTCGGCGAGACGCGCGGCGGAGTCGGCCGCGCCGTGCTGCCAGATGCTCTGGATGCTGGTGCCGACGACGATCTTCGAGGTCGCCTCGACGAGCGGCAGCGCGTTGGCGGCGGAGGTGTTGCCGCCCAGCCAGATGGCGCCGAACCCGAGGTCCTCCAACTCGGCCGCTGTCTCGGTGAGTTCGGTGCGCCGGGCCGGGTCCTCCGAACGCAGGCCGACACTCCAGATTCCGTACCGTCCGATGATCTCCTTCATGGCAGGCGTCAACGACGACGGACCCCGCCTTCATTCCTGCGTTCCTACCGCTGTTCGCCGAGGAACTCCTCCAGCGCCTCCACCACGAACCGGTGGTCTTCGAGCTGCGGCAGCCCGGACACCGTCACCGCGCCGATCACGCCGACGCCCTCCACATGGATGGGGAAGGAGCCGCCGTGCGCCGCGTACCCGCCGGGGTCGAGGCGGGAGGACTCCTCGAAGGTCGTGCCCTTGGCGCGGAAGCGGGCCCCGACCAGGTAGGAGGAGGCGCCGTAGCGCTCCACCACCCGCCGCTTGCGGGCGATCCAGGCGTCGTTGTCGGGGGTGGAGCCGGGCAGTGCCGCGTGGAAGAGCTGCTGGCCCGCGCGGTGGATGTCCACCGCGACCGGTGCCTGGCGCTCCCGGGCCATCTCCATCAGGAGCGAGCCCAGCGCCCAGGCGTCGTCATGGGTGAACCGGCGGAACACCAGCCGCCGTTCCTGGGCCTGCAGCTCCTCCAGGGTCGGGGTGATCTCCGGGGTGAACTTGGGGGTCATCTCGTGGGTCACAGCGACACCGCCACTTTGTCTCGTGCCGAACGGCGGGCCGCCTCGAGGACGTCCAGGGCGGCGGCCGCCTCCAGGGCGGTCACCGGGTTGGGCCCGCCGTCGATCAATGCCCTGGCCACCGCAGCGTAGTAGGCCGGATAGTCCCCTGGGAGGGTCGGTACAGGGGTTCCGCCGCCGGTCAGCGGGGACTCCCCGGCTCCGAGCCGGCCCCAGAGGGACTCGGGCTCCTCGCCCCAGGCCGCCCCGGGGCGCAGACCTTCGCGCAGGGCGGCCTCCTGCGGGTCGAGGCCGTACTTCACATAGCCCGCGCGCGAGCCCAGCACCCGAAAGCGCGGGCCGAGCTGGGCGGTCGTCGCGGAGACATGGAGGTGGGAGCGGACGCCGCTGGTGTGCGTGACGGCGATGAAGGTGTCGTCGTCGGCCTCCGCGCCCGGCCGGCGGACGTCCGACTCGGCGTACACGGAGGCGGCCGGGCCGAAGAGGGTGAGCGCCTGGTCGACGACATGACTGCCGAGGTCGTACAGCAGACCTCCGATCTCTGCCGGGTCCCCGGACTCCCGCCAGCCGCCCTTCGGCTGCGGCCGCCAGCGCTCGAAGCGGGACTCGAAGCGGTGCACGTCGCCGAGCGCGCCCTCGGCGAGCAGCTTGCGCAGGGTGAGGAAGTCGTTGTCCCAGCGGCGGTTCTGGAAGACCGAGAGCAGCAGGGAGCGCTCCTCGGCGAGGGCGGCCAGCTCGCGGGCCTGCGCCGCCGTGCCCGCGATCGGCTTGTCGACGACGACCGGGAGGCCCGCTTCGAGCGCGGCGGTGGCGAGAGGCACGTGCGTCTTGTTCGGGGACGCGAGGACGACCAGGTCCAGTTCGCCGGCGCGGGCGAGGAGCGCGTCGGGGGTCGTGGTGACGCGTACGTCCGGGAACTCGGCGCGGGCCTGCGCCTGCCGCTCGGGGTGGGAGGTGGCCACCGTGTCCAGGGAGAGGCCCTCGGTGGCGGCGATCAGCGGGGCGTGGAAGACGGAGCCCGCGAGGCCGTAGCCGATCAGGCCCACGCGGAGGGGAGTGCCAGCAGTCATGCAGCCCACTTTCGCAACGCTGTTGCCAAAGTGCAAGCGCGGGAGACAATGGGGCGCGTGAGCGGGATGGACGAAGGTGTGAGGTACGGCGGCGGCAAGGCGGCGCACGCCACTGCGGACGGCGGGGGCTTCCATGCGCCGCACGGCGCCGGCGGTGGTGAGGGCGGCGGATCGGGCGGCGCCCCCGCGGCACGGCGTGCGGCCGGCCGTACGGCGGGGCATGCCGTCGTGGGCGCGAACCTGCTCGGTGTCCGCAGCCACAACACCGCGCTCGTGCTCGATCTGCTGCGCGGCGCCGGACCGGACGGCATCAGCCGGCTCGAACTCGCCGAGCGCACCGGGCTCACCCCGCAGGCCGTCAGCAAGATCACCGCGCGGCTGAGGGAGGAGGGGTTCGCGGCCGAGGCGGGCCGCCGGGCTTCCACGGGCGGCAAGCCGCGCACCGTCCTGCGGCTGGTGCCCGAGGCCGGGCACGCGGTCGGCGTCCATCTCGACCGGGACGAGCTGCGGGTGGTCCTCGCCGACCTCGACGGTGGTGTGGTGGGGGAGCGATGCGTGCCGCTGGACCTGGGGGCGGGGGCGGGGGCCGTCGTGGGGGCGGTGGTCCGGGAGACGGAGGGGCTGGCGGGCGAGGCGCTGGGCGGTTCCGGCGGTCGCGCCGCCGCTCTCCTCGGCGTCGGCGTCGCCCTGCCCGGCCCCCTCGACCACGTCCACGGCGTGCTGCACCGGGTCACCGGGTTCCCCGAGTGGGACGGCTTCCCGCTGCGCGACGCGCTCGCGCGGCGGCTCGGGACGCCGGTCGTCGTCGACAAGGACACCAACGCCGCCGCACTCTCTCTCGCTGTGGGCGGTGAACGCGGCTCCTTCGCGTACCTCCACCTCGGCACGGGGCTGGGCGCCGGTCTGGTGATCGGCGGGAGCGTGCACCGGGGGGCGCGGACCGGGGCGGGCGAGTTCGGCCACCAGGTCGTCCAGCTGGACGGGCCGCCCTGCCCCTGCGGGAACCGGGGCTGCGTCGAGGTCCTGTGCCTCGCGGCCATCGCCCGGGGGGACGTCGCCGAGGCGGCCCGGGTGCTGGGGGTGGCCGCCGCGAATCTGGTCGGGCTTCTCGACATCGATCTCCTTCTGCTGGGCGGGCGGACGATCGCCGCCGCCCCGGACGCCTTCGTCGACGGGGTCGCCGGGGTCCTCGCCGTCCACGCCGAGCGGGAGGGGGCCCCGGTGGAGCGGGTGCCCGTACGCCTTGCGCCGGGCGGGGCGCGCGGGGTGGCGGAGGGGGCGGCCCAGCTGCTCCTCGCGCCGGTGTTCGGACGCGCGGGCGGCTGAGACCTGCTGTGGGGTTCGGCCGGAACGGGGCGCGAGCCTGCTTCGGGGTGCGCATCCGATCGTCCTCGAACTCCCCGGGGGAGCACCCCCGGACGGGCTGAGTCGGCCCGCCGAACGAGCGGACTTCGTGCGGTCGTGCGGTGCGGCGAGGCTCCGCGCCGCCGCCGCTCCGGCTAGGTCATATGTTCATGCGACTGTGTACGCCCGTCTCCCTCCACCTGGCCGCAGCCGCCGTTCTCGTACCGGTGTCCCTGCCCGCGTCCGTGTCCCTCCCCGAGCCCGCGTACGCCGCGCCGCCGGGGTCGTCCTGCGCCGCGGCCGACGCCGGCGCTTTCCCGCTCACCAGCAGGATCCACGGCGGCCCCCCCTCCTACCGGGCCGGCGGCGGATACGGCGTCTGGTATCTCGACCTCACCAACACCACCGGCCGGACCTGCACCGGCGTCCATCCGGTGGTCGTCCTCGTCGACTCGGCGCGTGCGATGAAGTCGTCGCAGCCCCGGCTGGAGTTCTACGCCGACGGCCGGCCGCGTCCCGTCCGCTTCGAGACCACCGACGAGGACGAACTCGTCGGCGCCCTCATGGACCCGCCCGCCGATTCCGGTGAAGGCGAGGACGAGGGCGAAGGCGCCGACTCCGGTCCCGACCCCGCCACCCCCTTCCCCGGCTTCACCGTCGCCCCCGGCAAGCCCCTGACCGTCAAGCTGCGCCTGTCGTTCACCTCGGACGCCGTGCCCGACGCGGTCACGCTCAACGCGGCGGTCGTCCAGCGGCACGGGGACGACGGCGAGTGGATCGGGCAGTCGAACGACTACCGCTTCACCGTCGAGGCAGGACCCCGCGCACCGGCCCCCGCGACCAGCGCCCCCGCGACCACGGCCCCGGAGCCCACCGGCCCCGGGGCCACCGCCCCCGGCCGCACGCCGACCGGCACCACGGGCCCCACCGGCACCGAACCCCCCAGCGGCACCGCACCCGCCGATCCCGAGCCGTCCCCCTCGCCCAGTGGGACGCCCTCCTTCGCGGACGAGGCCGAGGAACTCGCCCTCACCGGCCTCGCCTCCCCGGCCGGCGTCCTCACGGTCACCGTCTGCCTCATCGCGGCCGGCGCCGCCCTCGTACAGGCGCGCCGCCGGCGCTGACCCACCGCGTCCGTGGGTACAGGCGGACCGACGGGGTCCGGATCGCTCGGCGCTGACTAGGCTGAGGGCGTCGGTACGCCGTGGTTCCGGCGCCCCCGCCCCTGCCCGTACGCACGCCAGGAGACGCACCACATGGCAGACCGCAAGCCGATACAGTCGTGGCTCACCGACATGGACGGGGTGCTCATCCACGAGGGCGTCCCGATCCCCGGCGCCGACTCCTTCCTGAAGAAGCTGCGCGAGTCGGGCAAGCCGTTCCTCGTGCTGACCAACAACTCGATCTACACCCCGCGCGACCTGCACGCCCGGCTGCGCCGCATGGGCCTGGACGTGCCGATCGAGAACATCTGGACCTCGGCCATGGCCACCGCCCAGTTCCTGGACGACCAGCGGCCCGACGGGTCGGCCTACGTCATCGGCGAGGCCGGTCTGACCACGGCGCTGCACGACATCGGCTACATCCTCACCGACCACGAGCCCGACTACGTCGTCCTCGGCGAGACCCGCACCTACTCCTTCGAGGCCATGACCAAGGCCGTACGGCTGATCAACGACGGCGCCCGCTTCATCTGCACCAACCCGGACGAGACCGGCCCCTCCACCGAGGGCCCGCTGCCCGCCACCGGCGCCGTCGCCGCGCTGATCACCAAGGCGACCGGCAAGAAGCCGTACTTCGCGGGCAAGCCCAACCCGCTGATGATGCGCACCGGGCTGAACGCCATCGGCGCGCACTCCGAGACCAGCGCGATGATCGGCGACCGCATGGACACCGACGTGCTGGCCGGCATGGAGGCGGGGATGCAGACGTTCCTGGTGCTCACCGGGCTGACCCGGCCCGACCAGGTCGAGGGCTTCCCGTACCGCCCGTCGCAGGTCGTCGACTCGATCGCGGACCTGGTCGACCGGATCTGACCCGGGCGGCGGCCGCCCGGGCCCCGGCCCCGTCCACCGCCGCCCCGCCGCCCGCCACGACACCCCACTCACCCGTTCGGCGTACCCGCACCCCCGCTGGAGGTGCGGGGTCCGACGCCCGGGAGGAGCCTCCAGATAGCTGGGAGGTTCACGATGAGTTCACTGAAAGTCGCTCTCTGTGTGGGAGCCGCCGCCCTCACCGCGGCACTCGGCCCGACGGCCCACGCGGCGGACGGGGAGGGCGGAAGAGAAGGCGTCTCCGTGACGCCGTCGACGCCCTCCCTGGGCTCCGAGGTCTCGTTGGAGGTGAGCGGCTGCCGCGGGACGACCGGCACCGCGGTCTCGGCCGCCTTCGTCTCGGCGGCCCGCCTCGTCGGCTCCGACGGCAGCGTCCTGGCCGGCGAGACCCGGATCCGCACCTCGCTGCGCACCGGTTCCTACGGTGTGACGATCACCTGCGCCGACTTCCGGCTCGAGAAGAAGATCGTGATCGTCGCGGGCCCCGCGGGCCGCACCGAGAACGGGCAGTCCGAGGGCGACGGCACCGACAGCGGCGCGTCCGGCGACGCGACCGGCTCCGGTGACGACACCGCCTCCGCTCCCGCCTCTCCCGTCGCCCCCGTCCTCGCGGGCGGCGGCGGCGCGGCGCCGCTCGCGTCCGCCGGCGGTGGCCGTGTCCGAGCTCCCGGCGCCGCCCACGCCGTCACCGGCCTGGTCCTGGCGGGCGCGGCCACCGTCGCCGTGGCGCTGCGCACCGTACGCCGACGCAGCGGAGCGGGATGACGGCGGCCGGCCGGGAGCGCTCCTCCGGGCGTCTGCTCACCGCGCTGGCCTGGGTGGTGCTGCTGCTCGGGCTGTGGCTGTGGGGACGTGAGGCGACCGGAGTGCGGCCCGGGGCGTCCACCGCCGCCACGGGGGACGTGGCCGGCGTGGGCCGCCCGGCCGGCATGCCGCTGCCCCCCGCCGCCGAGCCGCTGCGGGGCGCGCTGCCGCGGCGGGTGGACATCCCGGAGCTCGGGGTGCAGGCCCCGGTGGTGGCCCGCGGCCTGGACGCGCGCGGCGCCATCGACCCGCCGCCCTACGACCAGGCGGGCGTCGTCGGCTGGTACGGGGCGGGCGTGCGGCCCGGCGCCGTCGGCACGGCGCTGATGGTGGGGCATGTCGACACCGAGACCCGGCCGGCCGTGTTCTACAAGCTGAGCACGCTGAAGGCCGGCGGGACGATCCGCGTCGCCCGCGACGACGGCAAGGTGGCCGAGTTCACCGTCGACGACGTCGCCGTCGTCCCGCGTGAGGGGTTCGACGCCCACCGGGCCTACGGGGTGCGCGAGCCGGGCCGCGCCGAGCTGCGGCTGATCACCTGCGGCGGCTCCTTCGACCGGGTGAGCCACAGCTACACGGCGAACGTGATCGTGTCGGCGTACCTCACGGGCACGGGGGCCTGACAGGCGGAGGCGCAGCGAAAAGCCCCCCGCTTCCGCGAGGGGCCTTCCGTGTCGTGCGCCGCCAGGGACTCGAACCCCGGACCCGCTGATTAAGAGTCAGCTGCTCTAACCAACTGAGCTAGCGGCGCCTGCTGACGTCGACAACTCTACAGGACGTACGACGGTGCTCCCGACCAGGTCCGCCCGGCCGTCCCCCGGGCCCGCGTACGCCATTCGGACCGTCAGCGGGCGCGGTCGCCGGACAGTTGGGAAAGACTGGCGAACGTGCACATCGCGGACATTTCCATCTGGAGTATGAGGGGAAGCGCATGGAGACTCCGGTGTTCGAGGAAGTCGATCCCGCGAGCGACTGTGACTGCCCCGGATGCGTTCACCAGCGGCGGCTGAGCCCGCGCCCCCGGTCCGCCGGGTTCGGCGGCCGCCCGGCCGTCCAGCGCGCGGTCGTCGTCGCGACCGCTGCCTCGGCGGCGCTCGGCGCGGGCCACATCGCCCCCGCGCTCGCCGCCCCGCACCTGCCCGGCCGGCCGGGCGTCCCCGTGGAGGACGAGCCGCAGACCCCGCAGGGCCACAAGGCGCCGCTGCACGGGCCGGGCGGCAAGCCGGCGCTGCCGGCGGACACCGTGAAGACGCCGGCGACGACCCGGGCGGAGATCATCCGGCGCGCCCAGACCTGGGTCACGGCGCAGGTGCCGTACAGCATGAGCGCCTTCTGGCCCGACGGGTACCGGCAGGACTGCTCGGGCTATGTCTCGATGGCCTGGGGGCTCACCGGCAACGAGTGGACGGGCAGCCTCCACCAGTTCGCGACGCGGATCACCAAGGCGGAGCTCCAGCCCGGCGACATGCTGCTCTTCCACAACCCCGACAACCCGGAGAACGGCTCGCACGTGATCCTCTTCGGCGGCTGGACGGACAGCACCCGCACCTACTACGTCGCCTACGAGCAGACCCGCCCGCACACCCGCCGACTGGCGACCCCCTACGCCTACTGGTCCAACTCCGACCGCTACGTCCCCTACCGCTACAAGGGCCTCACCGCGGGCACGACGGCGCAGGAGACGGGCAAGGCCCCGGTGAGCAGCGGCGCGGGCGGCGCGGGCGCGACGTACGACGGCTCCGCGCCCGCCTACCCGGGCCACGGCTCCTTCGGGCCGGGCGCGAACAACCCGTTCGTGACGCTGCTCGGTCAGCTCCTCGTCGAGCGCGGCGCCGATCCCTTCTACGCCTCGGGGCCGGGACCGCGCTGGTCGGAGGCCGATCGCAGGGCCACCCAGGCGTTCCAGCTCGCCCAGGGCTGGAGCGGCGCGAACGCCGACGGGGTGCCCGGCCCGAGCACCTGGCGGCTGCTGGCCACCGGCACGGGCAGGGACATCCCGCTCGGCGCGCCGGGGCCGCCCGCCTCGTCCCCGGCGGCCCACGCCGGGCCTGCTTCCGCCGCCGCACGGGCCCCCGCCTATCCGGGCCGGGGCGTGTTCCGTCCCGGGGCCGCCGGCGCGCATGTCACCCGGCTGGGCCGGCAGCTCGTGAAAAAGGGGTTCGGCCGGTTCTACGCGACGGGGCCCGGCCCACGCTGGGGCGAGGCGGACCGGCGCGCCGTCGAGGCCTTCCAGCGTGCCCAGGGCTGGCGCGGCGGCGCGGCGGACGGCTATCCCGGGCCGGAGACCTGGCGGAGGCTCTTCTCTTAGGCGGACCCGCGGAGCGGGCTCGTGCGCGGGGCCCGCCGGCGGGGCCCCGACGCGGGCTCACAGGCGGAGCCCACAGGCATCCCTTCACTGTCATGACGTATCTGGCGCGGAGGCTGGAGGCACGCATGAGCACGACCGACACGACCACTCCCCAGACGCCCGAGCCCGAGGGGCCCTCCCCCCGGCCCGTCCGGCTGATCCACAACGAGGCGACCACCGAGATCCCCGTCCATCTGCTGTTCCGCGACGAGCCCGCGCCGCGGCCGGTGCCCCTCGGGCCCGCCGTCGTCGGCAGCCGGGCCGGCACCGGCGAACAGCCGCGGCTGCGGGGGACGGAGGAGCAGCCGAGGTTCCGCAGGCCGGCGCCGGCGCGGGAGCGGCCCCTCGCGGAGGTGGATCCCGACCTCGTCGAGCGGCCCGCCCGGGTGCTGCCCGGAGCGGCGGGAGTGGCAGCCGGCGCTTGCGGGGCGGTCGGCTGTGTGGCCGCCTCGTGGTGGGCGGGGGTCCTGCCGCCGGTGGTCGTGGAGGCGCTGCGGCTGCCCGGCTACGCGGGGGCCGGACTGGGTCCCGCGCAGTGGGCGGCGTACGCGGGGGCGGGCGCCCTCGGGCTCTTCGGGTTCGGCGGACTGGCCCGTGGGCGGACCGGACTGGCCTGGACGCTGGGGCTGTTCGGCCGCTACCGGGGGACGGTCCGGCGGACCGGGCTGCTGTGGGTGAACCCGCTGCTGCTGCGCCGCCGGGTCGATGTGCGGCTGCGGCACTGGCGCAGCGAGCCGATGCCGGCCGCCGACGGCAACGGGGTGGCGTTGCGGGTGGTGGCGCTCGTGGTGTGGCGGGTGCGGGACACCGC
This sequence comes from Streptomyces sp. NPDC101166, assembly GCF_044768125.1. Classification (NCBI taxonomy): domain Bacteria; kingdom Bacillati; phylum Actinomycetota; class Actinomycetes; order Kitasatosporales; family Streptomycetaceae; genus Streptomyces; species Streptomyces sp. NPDC101166. Next base: position 29,786 of record NZ_JBIWPF010000026.1, on the reverse strand, counting down.
ACGGGCGACGCTGGGCGTGGAGGACCACGAGACGTATCTGCGGGAGTGCGTGGAGGCGGCGATCGCCCGGATCCCGGTGGAGACGCCGGGTTCGGGGCGGGGTTCGGTGGAGGCGGCCGGGGAGGCGCTGACCCGGCGGGTGGCGCGGGACGCGGGTGCGATCGGCCTGGAGGTGTTCTCGGTGCAGCCGGTCAGGGTGGAGTACGCCCCGGAGGTGGCCGCCGCGATGAACCGCCGCCGGATCGCCGCGCTCGACGCCCAGCACCGGGCGACCGTGCTGACCTCGGTCGTCGACTCGGTGGAGGACACCGTGACCCGGCTGACCATGCGGGGGCTGGTGGAGCTCGACGACTACGAGCGCAAGGCGCTGGTGAAGGACCTGACGGTGGCGTTCTGCGCGGGGCGGGGGGAGCAGACGCCCTGACCGGACCGATCCTGAGCCTCCCTTGAGCTCTCCCGGGCCCGCGCACGGGTACGTTTCCCGCACGCCGGCTCGACCGGTCGGCGTGGAGACTCGGGGGAGTTCATGGAAGCCTTCTTCTACGTCGTGCCGTCGCTCATGATCGCGGGCATGCTCTTCGTCCTCCACCGCGCCCTCGGCCGCACCCGGCGGGTGAACGCGGCCTGGAGCAGCGGCGTCACGGCCGAGGGCCGCTGCCTGCGGACGTACACGCGCACCAGCGGCGGTGGCGGCAGTTCAGTGCGCACCACGCTCCACCACGTCCACGAGTTCACCGCGCGCGACGGCCGCGTGTTCCGCTTCGACGAGGGCGGAGGTCCGGGCACCACCCTCGAAGGCGACGTCGTCACCGTGTACTACGTGCCGGACCGGCCCGAGGGGGCGACGGCGCTCACCCCGCGACGAGGCGCGCTCATGGCCGGCGCCGGCTGCCTGACGGCCTTCTGCGCCGTGTTCATCGCCTTCTGCGTGGGCTTCATGGCCGTCGCGCACATGATGTTCTCCGCCGGAGGCGATCTGCTGCCGTGACGAAGTGCCCCGCTCCTCTCCACATGTGACGGATAGTCAATTATTTTGCGCGTCCATGGAGTCCGTGGGGAGCGTCGCGACCGTCGCCGAACTCGTCGCCGCCCGGTGGGGTGACCACCGGCCGGGGCTGTGGTGGGAGGACGGCGTCCTGACCCACCACGAGGTCGCGGCCGGGGCCGCCGCGCGGGCGGCACTGCTGGACGAGCTGTTGCCGCCGGACGCGCCACCGCACATCGGGGTGCTCCTCGACAACACCCCGGATTTTCCCCTCTGGTTGGCGGCTGCGGCTCTCGCCGGGGCGGCCGTCGCCGGGATCAACTCCACCCGGCGCGGCCCCGAGCTGGCCCGGGACATCCTGCACACCGAGTGCCGGCTGCTGATCACCGAACAGGCCCGTCTCCCCCTCCTGCGCGGGCTGGACCTGCCCGGAGTCCGGCTGCTGATCACCGGCACACCGGAGTACGAGGAACTGCTCGCCTCTCGCGCAGACGCCCGCCCGGACCCCTCCCGGGCCGCACCCGGAGACCGGCTCCTCCTGTGCTTCACCTCCGGTTCGACCGGCGCTCCCAAGGCCGCGCTCTGCAGCCAGGGCCGGCTGGCCGCCGCGGGCCGTTCCCTGGCGGCGCAGTTCGCGGTGACACCGGACGACGTCCACTACGTGTGCATGCCGATGTTCCACGGCAACGCCGTGATCGCCGACTGGGCGCCCGCTCTGGCGGCCGGGGCGGGCGTGGCGCTGCGGCGGCGGTTCTCGGCGTCGGGGTTCCTGGCGGACGTACGGCGTCACCGGGCGACGTACTTCACCTATGTGGGCCGGGCGATCCAGTACGTGCTGGCCACCGAGCCGGGCCCGCACGACCGGGACCACCGGCTGCGGCTCGGCTTCGGCACCGAGGCGGGGGCGGTGGACGCGGCGGCGTTCGAGCGGCGCTTCGGGGTGCGGCTGGTCGAGGGGTACGGCTCCTCGGAGGGCGGCGCGGCCGTGCAATGGGCGCCGGGGACCCCCGCGGGCGCGGTCGGACCGGCTGGACCCGGCCTCGTCGTCCTCGATCCGCACACGCGCGCCGAGTGTCCGCCGGCCCGTTTCGACGCCGCCGGGCGGCTGCTCAACGGGGAGGAGGCGATCGGCGAGCTGGTGAACCGGGGGCCGAATCCCTTCGAGGGCTACTGGCGCAACCCCGGCGCGGAGGCCGAGCGGCGCAGGGGCGCGGACGGCGCGTACTGGACCGGCGACCTCTTCTGCCGTGACGCGGACGGCTACCTGTACTTCACGGGCCGCACCGACGACAGGCTGCGCGTCGACGGCGAGAATCTGGCCGCCGCGATGATCGAGAACATCATCGCGCGCTACGAGGGGGCGCTCGCGGTCGCCGTCTACGCGGTGCCGGACCCGGTGACCGGGGACCAGGTGATGGCGACGCTCGCCGGGGAGTTCGAACCGGAGTCGTTCGCCGCGTTCCTGCGGGACCAGCCCGACCTCGGGACGAAGATGGCGCCCCGGTTCGTGCGGGTGGTGGAGCGGATGCCGGTCACCGCCACCAACAAGATCCAGCGGGCGCGGCTCAGGGCGGAGGGCCTGCGGTGCGCGGACCCGGTGTGGTGGCGGCCGCCCGGCGAGCGGGCCTACCGCAGACTCACCCCGGAGGACGCCGAAGGGCCCCTCGCGTTCACGAGGAGCCCTTCATCGGTGCGCCGCCAGGGACTCGAACCCCGGACCCGCTGATTAAGAGTCAGCTGCTCTAACCAACTGAGCTAGCGGCGCATGACTCCCGCCCACCGCGTTTCCGCGGCCGGCGACGAAGAAAATAATACCTGGCCCGAGGGGGTGCTACGGACCACCGGCCGGGCCGCCGGCCTGGCCCTCCGGCCGGGCTTCACAGGACGAGGGAGAGCAGCACGGGCGTCGCGCCGCGGTTCAGCGTGTCGGCGGCCCGGCGCAGCCGGTGGGCCTGCTCCACGGGCAACGACAGCGCCAGGCAGCCCGCGGTGCCGCCGGCGGTGATCGGCACGGCCGCGCAGACCGTGCCCACGGCGTACTCCTGGAGGTCGAGCACGGGGACGGTGGGCGGCTGGGACTCCAGACGGGAGAGCAGCAGCTTGTCGCTGGTGATGGTGCGCGAGGTGAGCCGCGCCATCCGGTACCGGGAGAGATGGTCGCGCCGGCCCCTGTGGTCGAGCTGCCCGAGCAGGCTCTTGCCGAGCGCGGTGGCGTGCGCGCAGGAGCGGAAGTCGACGTACTCGTTGACCGCGGGGGTGGCCGGACCGTCGGCGTACTGCGTGACGGTCACCTCGCCGTCGACGTACCGGCTGACGTAGACGGCCGCGCCGACCCGGTCGCGCAGCTCGTCCAGGACGTGCTGGAGCTTCTCGCGCAGCGCCTGCTCACGCCGGTGCGCGGAGCCCAGCCGGGCCAGGGCGGCGCCGGTGACGTAGGCGCCCTCGGCGAGCTGCTCCACGTACCCCTCGCGGCGCAGCATCCTCAGCAGCGGTGTGAGCCGCCGGCTGCCGAGGCCGGTCCGGCGGGCGAGGTCGGCGTCGGTGACGCCGCTGCTGTGCCGGGCCACTGTCTCCAGGACGCGCAGGGCGTCCTGGGCCGAGTGGTACGGCGCGGTCGGCTCGTGCGTCAGCGCCACGGTCTCCCCCTGCGGTCGCTTTCCGGCCTGATCCTGACGGCGAATCAGGTCCACGATAACGGCCGAGGGGGCGGCGGGGAGGAGGTGTCGGCGAGAAACCCCGACGGTCCGCTCACACCTCGTGCTCAGCGGGTCACAGGACGGCGCCGAGGAACTCCCGGGTGCGCTCCTGTTCCGGGGAGCTGAAGATCTTCTCCGGCGGGCCGGACTCGATGACCCGGCCCGAGTCGAACATCAGGACCTGGTCGGAGATGTCCCGGGCGAAGTTCATCTCGTGGGTCACGCAGAGCATCGTGATGTCGGTGGAGCGGGCGATGTCCCGGAGCAGGTCGAGGACTCCGGCGACCAGCTCGGGGTCGAGCGCCGAGGTCACCTCGTCGAGCAGCAGGATCTGCGGCCGCATGGCCAGCGCCCGCGCGATCGCCACCCGCTGCTGCTGTCCGCCGGACAGCCGGGACGGCTTGGCGTCGCACTTGTCGGCGAGGCCCACCATGTCCAGCAGCTCGCGCGCCCGCTCCTCCGCCTCGTCCTTGGACAGGCCGAGGACGGTCACCGGGGCCTCGGTGAGGTTCCTCAGCACGCTCATGTTCGGGAACAGGTTGAACTGCTGGAACACCATCCCGATCTTCTTGCGGACCTCGCGGACCTGCTTCTCCGGAGCGGGGAAGAGGCGCTGCCCGTCGACGGTGATCGTGCCCTCGTCGGGCTTGGTCAGGGTCATCAGCAGCCGCAGGATCGTCGTCTTGCCGGAGCCGGAGGGGCCGATCAGCGTGACGTGCTGGCCCGGCTTCACGGAGAAGTCCAGGTTGTCGAGGACGGTGTTGTCCCCGAACCGCTTGGTGACCTTTTCCAGGCGTATCAGCTCGGTGCTCTGCGGCACGGCGTCGGGTGTGGTCTTGCTGGTCTCAACGGACAAGGCGTCGCTCCAGTGTGCGCAGGAGGAGGGAGGCGAGATAGGAGATGACGATGAAGGCCACGCCGATCACCGTCAGCGGCTCGGTGAACTGGAAGTGCTCCTGGGAGAAGAGCCGGGCCCGGCCCAGCAGGTCCAGGACGGTGATCGTCATCAGCAGCGGCGTGTCCTTGAGCATCGCGATGACGTAGTTGCCCAGCGCCGGCACCACGCGGCGGACCGCCTGCGGCAGGATCACCGCGCGCCAGGTCCTCGTCCTCGGCAGGTTCAGCGCCGTCGCCGCCTCCCACTGGCCGGGGGGCACCGCGTCGATGCCTGCCCGATAGACCTGCATCGTGTACGTCGAGTAGTGCAGGCCGATCGCGAGGACTCCGGTCGCCAGCGCGGACAGGGTCACGCCCCATTCGGGCAGCACGTAGAAGAGGAAGAACAGCTGCACCAGCAGCGGGGTGTCGCGGACGAACTCCGTGACGACCCCCACCGGCCACTGCACCCAGCGCGTCGGCGTCCGCATCAGCAGCGCCCACACCAGGCCCAGCGAGAAGGAGATCAGCGAGCCCAGGACCAGCGCCTGGAGGGTGACGAGCAGGCCGTCCCAGAACATCGGCATGAAGTCGGAGACGGCGCTCCAGTCCCAGTTCATCGGACACCCGCCTTCAGGTGGTGCTCGAGACCGCGCATCACCCGCGTCAGCAGGAAGGCGATGACGAAGTACAGGAGCAGGACGTACGTGTAGATCTCCGCGCTCTCCTGGAGCGCCAGGCGCACCAGGTTGCCGCTGAAGGCCAGGTCGCCCATGCCCATGACGGACACCAGGGCGGTGCCCTTGAGCAGCTCGATCAGCAGGTTGGAGAAGGGCGGGATCATCTCCGGCACCGCCTGCGGCAGCAGGATCTTGCGCATGCGCTGCCCGGGCGTGAAGCCGAGCGCGATGCCGCCCTCCGCCTGGGCGGGGCTGACGGCGCCCAGCGCGCCGCGCACGATCTCCGAGCCGTACGCGCCGTAGGTCAGGCCGAGCGCGAGCGTGCCCGCCCACATCGGCACCAGCTGCCAGCCGAAGGCGGGCGGCAGCACGAAGAACACCCAGAAGATCATGACGAGCGCCGACGTGCCGCGGAACACCTCGGTGTAGAAGCCCGCGAGGAAGCGGACGATCCACCGCCGGTGGTTGCGCGCGATCCCGACGGTGAACGACACGGCCGCCGCCAGCAAGGCGCTGAAGAACAGGAGTTGGACGGTCGTCCAGATACCGCGCAGGACGAGGTCCCAGAGTCCGGCAGTCATCCGCGGCAGAGCTCCTTGGCCGTGAGGTCGGTCATCTCCGCCTCGGTGAACCCGAAGGGCTTCAGGATGCGCAGCAGCTCGCCGCTCTTCTTCAGCTTGCGCAGCTCGACGTTGAAGGCGTCCCGCAGCTTCGTCTCGGTCTGCCGGAACGCGAACGCGCCGCCGTCCACATGCGGTTTGCCGCCCACGACCGGCTTGAACGGCGCGGTCGCCTCCGCCTTCGCGGACTTCTTCACCACCTCACGGGTGGTCACCGCCGTCCCCGCGAACACGTCGACACGGCCCGCCTCGACGGCGTTCAGACCGGCCACCTGGTCCGGCACGATCAGGATGTCGCTCTCCTTGTACCCCGCCTCGACGGCGTACTGGATCTCCGCGTAACCGGTTCCCGTCGCGAACTTCACCTTCTTCTCCACGACATCCCGATAACTGTGAAGGTTCTTGGGATTTCCCTTCCGCACGATGAAGGAATCGAGCATCTGGTAGTCGGGATCGGCGAATATCACCTGCCCGCAGCGTTCCGGGGTGACATACATCCCGGCGGCCACGACATCGAACTGCTGGGAATTCAGGCCCGGAATGAGGGACCCGAACTCGGTGGGCACGGGCTGCACCTCGTCGATGCCGAGCCGCTTGAATATCACCCGGGCCAGCTCCGGCGCCTCGCCGGTCAGCCGGCCGTCCTTGTCGATGTACCCGAAGGGGATCTCACCGGCGATGCCGAGTCGTACGACCCCCTGGGCGCGCAGCCGTTCCAGCAGGTCACCACCGGGTTCGGTGGAGGCCGTGGCCACACGTGAGCAGCCCGCCGCGCCCAGCGCGCCGAGCGCCGCCACCCCCGCGAGCAGCGACCGGCGACTAGGGCCCGTCGACCGTGGGCTTTGTCTGACATACCTGTTCGGTGGAGCCATGGCGGCGCGGCTACCCGGGACGACGCGACTTATGCGGACCGGATTTCCGTCATGTGCCTGCACTGTTCGGCTTTTACGTCCACCGGCGACCGGCCCGCCGCAGTAAATCGGGTGGTTTCTCGGGCGAGTTCGCGACTCCGGCGCGGCTGCGGCCGGTGAACGGGCCGCCGCGGTCGCCCGGCCGGCGCGCCAGGACCCGTGTCGAGGCGGGCGACCCCGGCGATCTCGGCCGAAGCGGCGCCGATGTGGGCGGCGCGGCGACGAATGGGTACCCGAGCCAGGGGGCCCGATGCGGCCCCGCTGGACGAGGGGGCGCGGCAGCGGCCCCCCGCACGGCCGGAAGAACCGCAGGAAGGCTGGTCATGACCGCACTCGGACTCCTCTACCCGGGCCACTCCGCCGAGGACGACTACGCCCGCATCGAGCAGCTCCTGGGCAGTGACATCCGGGTGGACCTGGTCCACACGGACATCGGCGAGGACGCCCACCGCATCGAAGTGCTGCGGCAGATCGGCACGCCGGAGCGGCTGGCGAAGGGCGTCGAGCAGCTGCGGCTGTCCGGTGCGGAGGCCGTCGTGTGGGCCTGCACCAGCGGAGGCTTCGTGCACGGCTGGGAGGGCGCGCAGGAGCAGGTGCGCTCGCTGGCCGTGACGGCCGGGCTGCCGGCCTCCTCGACCTCCTTCGCCTTCGTGCACGCGGCCAAGGAGGTGGGCGCCGCCAGGGTCGCGGTGGGCGCGCCCTACCCCGAGGACGTGGCCGGGCTCTTCGCTCAGTTCCTGCGGGCCGGCGGCGTCGAGGTGAGCGCGGTGCACAGCTCCGGGAGCGTCACGGCCGCCGAGGTCGGCGCGTGGGGCGAGGACGAGGTGCTCGCGCTGGCCCGCGCCGCCGACACCCCCGACGCGGACGCGGTGCTGCTGCCCGACACCGCCCTGCACACGGCCGCCCATCTGCCCGCACTGGAGAAGGAGCTGGGCAAGCCGGTCCTCACCGCCAACCAGGTCACCGTCTGGGAGGGGCTGCGCCTGGCCGACCGCCGCGTCAACGCGCCGGGCCTGGGCGCGCTGTTCACCCGGGAGCCGCTCGTGCAGGTGTGAGCCCGCGCACGCCCGCGGCGCGCGAGGCGAGGAATAAGCGGGGACAGCCTCCTGTTAGCTGTGCGAGGACAGCGCACGCCGAGACCAGGAGGAACCCGTGGCGGCAGACGAGACGGCGGCAGGCCCCGAGCCGGAGCGGACGCCGGGAGGGACGCGCACGCCGGCGGACGAGCGGCGGGCGGCCGACGGCATCCGGGGGGAGGCGCACGGCGCCGCCCCCACGCCGCTGTCCGTGCTGGACCTGGTCACCGTCGGCTCCGGTCGCACCGCCGGCGACGCGCTGCGCACCAGCGTCGAGCTCGCGCGGCTCGCCGAGTCCCGCGGCTTCCACCGTTACTGGGTGGCCGAGCACCACTCCATGCCGGGCGTCGCCTCCTCCTCGCCGGCCGTGATCCTCGCCCATCTCGCCGCCCACACCGACCGCATCCGGCTCGGCTCGGGCGGTGTGATGCTGCCCAACCACGCCCCGCTGGTGATCGCCGAGCAGTTCGGCACCCTGGAGGCCCTCGCCCCGGGCCGTGTCGACCTGGGTCTGGGCCGCGCCCCCGGCACCGACGGCGCGACCGCGGCCGCCCTGCGCCGCACCGACCGGCCGCAGGAGGGCGCCGACGACTTCCCCGAGCAGTTGTCCGAGCTCACCCGCTTCCTCGACGACGACTTCCCCGACGGCCATCCCTACCGCCGCGTGCACGCTGTGCCCGGCCCGGTCCAGGCGACCTCGCCCGGCGGAGTGCAGTCCCGCCACCGCCCGCCGATCTGGCTGCTGGGCTCCTCCGGTTTCAGCGCCCGTCTGGCCGGACTGCTGGGCCTGCCCTTCGCCTTCGCCCACCACTTCTCGGCGCAGAACACCGTTCCGGCGCTCGACCTGTACCGGGAGTCCTTCCGGCCGTCGGCGGTCCTCGACGCGCCGTACGCCGTCATCGGCGTCTCCGTGCTCGCAGCCGACGACGAGCGCGAGGCCCGCCGCCAGGTGCGCGCCACCGGCCTGAACATGGTCCGGCTGCGCAGCGGCCGCCCTGGCCTGTTCCCCTCCCCCCAGGAGGCCGAGGCGTACGAATACAGCCCGCTGGAACGGGAGTTCGTCGACTCCTGGACGGCCAACATCGTCCACGGCACCGCCGAGGAGGTCCGCTCCGGCCTCGACGACCTGCACAAGCGCACCGGCGCCGACGAGTTGATGCTCACCAGCCACGCCCACCGCGGCGAACTGCGCCTGCGTTCCTACGAACTCGTCGCCGACGCCTACGGGTTGCCGACCGCGTAGGAGGTGCTCTCCAGCAGCTCCGAGATGCGGTCCGCCGTCACCGGGCGGGAGTACAGCCAGCCCTGCCCGGTGTCGCAGCCGATGCTGCGCAGCCGGGTGGCCTGCGCGGAGGTTTCCACGCACTCGGCGGTGACGGTCAGCCCGAGCCGGTGGGCGAGGGCGATCATCGCCTCGACGACGACCTCGTCGGCCGGGTTCGGCGGGGCGTCCGGTCCCTCGTGCTGGAAGCCGCGCACGAACGAGCCGTCCAGTTTCAGCACCGACACCGGCAGCCGGCTCAGATAGGCGAGGTTGGAGTAGCCGGTGCCGAAGTCGTCGATGGCGATGTTCACGCCCATGTCGCTGAGGGCCTGAAGGGTCTGCAACGGCTGCCCCGCCGAGCCCATCACCGCGGACTCCGTCAGCTCCAGCTGGAGCAGTCGCGGGGAGAGCCCCGTCTCGGCGAGGATCCGCGCCACGTCCGCGACCAGGTCGGAGTCCCACACCTGACGGACCGCCACGTTGACGCTGACGAACAGCGGCGGCTCGTCGGGGTGGTCGGTCTGCCAGCGGCGGGCCTGCCGGCAGGCGGTGTCCAGCACCCAGCGGCCGAGCGGCACGATCGAGCCGTCCTCCTCGGCCAGCGCGACGAACCGATTCGGCGGCAGCGGACCGAACCTCGGATGGTCCCAGCGCACCAGCGCCTCCACCCCGCGCAGCCGTCCGTCCGCCATGCCCACCAGCGGCTGGTACTCCAGCCGGAACTCACCGCGCTCGATGGCGGGCCGCAGCGTGGAGGCCAGTGCCTGGCGGGTCATCAGATGGGCGTTGCGCTCCGGGTCGAACAGCGTCCAGCGGTCCTTGCCGTCGACCTTCGCCCAGTACAGCGTGGTGTCGGCGGCCTGCATCAGCCCGGTGGCGGTGGTGCCGGCCGCGTGCCGTTCGACGACCCCGATCGACGCTGACACGTTCAGCCGCTGCCCGGACAGGTCGAACGGCGCCTGGAGCGCCTTGAGCGCGGACTCGGCGAGGTCGGCGACCTGCTCGGTGCCGGTGGAGTCCGCGACCAGCAGCGCGAACTCGTCCCCGCCTAGCCGGGCCACCAGCGGCACGCTCGGCCGGGTGCGTCCCGCCTCCTCGGCACAGGCGGTGAGCCGCTCGGCGACGGCGGCCAGGAGCCGGTCGCCGACCCGGTGGCCGAGGGTGTCGTTGACCGCCTTGAACCCGTCGATGTCCAGGTAGCACAACCCGATCCGGCCGGTGCCCCGCTCGTTGTGGACCTCCGCCTCCAGCGCGGCCGTGACCCGCTCGAAGAACAGGGTGCGGTTGGGCAGCCGGGTGACCGGGTCGTGCATCTGGAGGTGACGCAGCCGGGCCTGGAGGTCGTGGTGGGCGCTGATGTCGGTGACGGAGAGCAGGATGCCGTCGCCGTCCTCGTCGAGGGGCGTGAGGGCGATCTGGGTCCACAGCGACCGGCCGTCGGGCTGTTTCAGCCGACGGGTGCAGCGCAGTTCGGCCCGGCGGCCGCACAGCACCTCGCGGTAGGCGTGCCGGGTGCGGCCGTCGGCGGCCAGCTCCAGCAGATCGGCGGCGGGCCGCCCGACCAGGGTTTCGCTCCCGCCGCCGAGCAGCAGGGCGAACGCCTCGTTGGCGTCGGCGATCAGGCCCGCGCGGTCGACGACGGCCATGGCGAGGGGCGCCGCGGCGAAGACCGAACGGTAGGCGGAGCGGACGCGACGGAGCGCGGGCGGGCCGCCGCCGGCGCCGTCCAGGGGCTCGCCACCTGGAGATGCAGGGGTCTCACTCTCTGTGGCGGCGGACCGGTCGAGGTCTGCCGCGGGCGTCGGCCCTTCGGACGTTCCGCTCACCGCTCGCTCCCGCAGTGCACTCGATCTCTGTCCGCGCAGGAAAGTGTGCCGATCATAGAGGCTGCCCACGGACGCGCGCAGCCACTGCCCAGTGTCCCGGAACAACCGGTGCTTCTGACAGATCGTTTCTGCCCGCACCCGGCCGGGTTCCGTGGATCGCCGACCGCTTGTGACGTTCCGTGAGTGTTCCGGGGTGTCGGCGCCGGTGTTCCGGTTCCGCCTCCTCACTCGTCCGGGGCAGAAAAACAGGACGTAGTACGACAAACCAACACAGGCTGGGTGCGGTGTCCCGTGAACCGTTCCCGGAGGTCTCCGTGCCGCGTACGCTCTCGCGTCCCCGACTGCGCAGCACCGCGGCCCTGTTCACCACCCTCACGGCGTTCGCCTCGTGCTGCCTGGTCAGCGCCCGCCCGACCGAGCCGTACGCGGCCGCGCCCTGCGCGCTCAAGCGCACCGCCGCCCACCACTCGGAAGGGCTGGACACCTGGAACGCCTCCTATCCGCGGCCGGCCCGTGGGCTGGACGCGGTGATGGTCTTCCTGTCGTTCCCGGACTTCAAGCCGGCGAACTCCCCGGCCGAGCTGACCGCCGACCACTTCCCGGCCACCAGCGACTACTTCCGCCGGGCGTCCTACGGCAGGTTCAGCCTGCGCCCGCATCCGCTCCGGCGCTGGATCCGGATGCCGAAGCCGTCCACCGCATACGCCATACGGCGCGACTGGGCGGCCGAGGACCGGGCCGCCTATCTGCGCGACGCGCTCGCCGCCGCCGACGGCCAGGTCGACTTCTCCCGCTACGACCTCGTCTACTTCGTCGCCGACCCGGACGCGCCCGGGGTCGACTCGGACGCCACCAAGGTCGTCAATCTGCGCACCCCGCTGCGGGCCGACGGGACCGACCTCCGCCGGATCGTCACCGTGTTCGAGCGGCATCCGCCGGACCGGCTGGTCCTCGCCCATGAGACCGGCCACGTCTTCGACCTGCCCGACCTCTACCGCCGGCCCGCCGACGGCAAGGGCGACTGGGACACCCATGTGGGTGACTGGGACCTGATGGGCAGCCAGTTCGGACTGGCCCCGGACCTGTTCGCCTGGCACAAGTGGAAGCTGGGCTGGCTCGACCCCCGGCAGGTGGTGTGCGTACGGGGCGGGGAGCGGGCCCGGCTGACGCTGGAGCCGCTCGGCGCCGCGCCCGGCACACCGCTGACGCTGCCGTCCAGGTCGACGGCGTTCGGGCTGGGGGGCGGCGTGAAACTCGCCGTCGTGCGCACCGGCGCCGACAGTGTGCTCGCCTTCGAGGCGCGCGGTCCCGTCGGCAACGACGGCTCCGCCTGCCGCGCCGGCATCCTCGTCTACCGCGTCCACAGCGGCGAGGAGTCCGGGCGCGGCCCGGTCGAGGTGGTCGACGCCCACCCCGGCACCGAGGCCTGCTGGGAGAACTCCGTCTACCCGCCCCTCGCGGACGCCCCGGTCTCCCTGGGGGAGGCCTTCACCGTGCCGGGGGAGGACGTGCGGGTCCAGGTGCAGGGGCGGACCCTGGCGGGGGCGTGGACGGTGGACATCACCACGGGGCGACGGGTGTGACAGGTGGGCCCGCGGGGTGGCTCCGCAGGGCGCGCATGACGACGGCGGGGCCGGTCACTGTGTGACCGGCCCCGCCGTCGATTGTCGTGCGCCGCCAGGGACTCGAACCCCGGACCCGCTGATTAAGAGTCAGCTGCTCTAACCAACTGAGCTAGCGGCGCCTGCTGACGTCGTAGACCTTAGCATCCTGGTCGGCGGGGTGAGAAATCGATATCCGCACAGCTGACCGGGCCGCCCGTACCGCCGCCCAGAGCAGGATCTCGGGGCCCGGAAGCCACGGGTGACGGGTGTCCGGGGCGACCACCCAGCGGGTGGAGGTGTCCCCCGGAGAGGCGAGCGGCGCCGGCACGGTGACCGCGTCTCCGTTGCCGTGGCACAGAAGCGGCGGGACCGTGCCCGTACGGCCGTCGGGGCGGCCGTCGGCGCTCCACTCCTCCCACTCCAGCAGCGAGGGCAGCCGCTGGGCCGTTCCCGGTGCGGCGAACAGCAGCGTCCGCCCGCGGAACGCGGCCACCGGCCCGGAGCCCGGCCCCTCGCCCCACAGCCGGTCCAGCATCAGCCGGCCGAACATCACGGGCGCGCTCACCACGTCGAAGACGGAGCCGCAGGGCAGCACGACCGGGGCGTTCGGCCGCTCCTCCCACAGGGCGAGCGTGCTGCGCGGATAGGCGCCGGCGGAGGCCAGCCAGGCGGCGCCGTCCGCTGTGACGGCGGCGACGCCCGACTGCCCGGCGTGACCGGTGAGGGGGGCGGGAGAGGCGGAGGCGTCCCAAGCGCTGCTCATGCCTCTTGTCTACCGGCGGTGAGGGTACGATCGCCCAGGGTTGCGGGAATCCGGGACGAGAGCGGGCGCAAGGCGGTATCTTGCCCGCAACTTGCCCGCCTGGCATATGCCATGCCTTCACCCGGAGTGTCGGACGCGGTCGGCCGCGAGGTCAGACGGGATCGACGTGCCCCCGGCCCTCGACGTCCCCCCGCAGCAGGTCCCGGCCGAACTCGACCATCTTCTTCGCGTAGTCCTCGGTCCACTCCGCCCGCGCGGCGATGTCCGCCGGGGTGATCCGGTCGAACCGGCGCGGATCGGCGAGCTGCGCCGCGGCCATCGCCTGGAACTCCAGCGCCCGGTCGGCCGCCGCCTGGAACGCCACCGTCAGCTCCGTCGCACGGGCCAGCAGCGCGCCCGGATCGTCTATCGACTCCAGGTCGAAGAAGTGCTCAGGATCGCCGGCGGCCTCCGCGGGCTCGAAGAGCAGGGGCGCGGGGCGTAGCCGCGGTTCGTTCCGACGCGGCGTGGGCTCCGCCATGTCTGGTCCTCCTCCTACGGTCGTGATGGCGCCACTGGTGAGCGGACCACCTTCCATTGTCCCCCGCTCACACAAGGGGGCCTGAGCCCCGACCCTTCAAGGCCCCCGCTCCCCGCGTTGTTCCCTACCCACCCCGAGCGCCCCTGACGACGCCGAAAGCAACCCGGCGCGGCACCGGTCAGGGGCGCCAGGGCACGCGGTGTTCGGCGAGGTGGGAGAGCACCGCGTGATTTGCCTCCCAGCCGTCGGGACTGTGACCGTCGGCCGCCTCCGGCGGCGTGCCGGACGCCGTCCGGCGGGGGCGTGGGCGGGGTGTCGGCGTCGGTCAGGGGCGCCAGGGCACGCGGTGTTCGGCGAGGTGGGAGAGCACCGCGTGGTTCGCCTCCCAGCCGTCGGGGAAGCGGACGAGCGTGCCCAGTTGGACCGGTTCCGTCGACGGGTAGTCGTCCAGGAGGTCGCTCACGCCCTCGCGGCAGACCACCACGCACGCGTGGCGGTGGCGGGAGGCCAGGACGCAGAGGCGGCCCGTCTCCAGATGGAAGGCGGTGGCGTCGGGGCGGCCGGAGAGCGGGTGCAGGATCACCGTGACGTCGTACTCCCGGCCCTGGAGCCGGTTGGCCGTGTCGACGGTGACGCCCGCGGCGCCCAGCTCGGCGAGCGCCGCCCGGATCGCGGCCGCCTGGTCGCGGTGGGCGGTGCCGACGGCGATCCGGTCGGCGGTCAGCGGCACGGGGCCGTCCGAGCTCTCGGACGTCGCCGCGCCGCCCCGGTCCAGCAGGCGGCGCACGACCGCGGCCACCGCCCGCACCGCCTCCGGGTCGGTACGGGGCGTGCGCCGCGCGGGCAGCTCCAACAGCCCCCAGCCGGACTGCGCCGCCTCGTCGATCACCCGGTCCGGGCCGGAGCCGTCCGACGGCACGGCGAAGGACAGCCGCCGGTCGCCGTGGCCGGTGCCGCTGCGGAACGGCGTGTACGGGTAGAAGGCGTCGGAGACCAGGGGCGCCGCCGAGGCCGGGAGCCGCCAGGACACCGGCAGCCGGTGCTGCGGCAGCTCCGGGTTGTGCGCCAGCAGCGTCGACACCGCCGACGCCGACGGGTCGTAGGACAGCCCCGCCCACTGCTCGGCGCCGACGATCGCGAACGGGTCCAGCTGCCCCGGGTCGCCCACGAACAGCGCCCGCTCGAACAGCCCGGCCACGGCCAGCAGCCCGTCCGAACGCATCTGGTAGGCCTCGTCCACGATGGCGTGCCGCCACGGCTCGTCGACCTTCGCATGCGCCCACTTCGCCGCCGTGGACAGCACCACGGGCAGACCGGAGAGGTCGCCCGCCTTGGCCGACGTCCGCACGTTCGGCAGGGCGTCCAGCGCCTTGTCGTAGGCGTCGGCGTCGCTGCTGTGCAGCCGGCCCACCGGCAGCTCGCCGTTCTTCGCGGCGAGCCGCAGCACCAGGTCGTCGACCTGCGCGTTGGTCTGCGCCACCACCATCAACGGGCGTCCCGCGTCGGCGAGTTCGAGCGCCGCTCGGACGACGAGCGTGGACTTCCCCGCGCCGGGAGGGGAGTCCACGACGACGCCGCGAGCGGTGCCGTGCAGGGTGTCGCGGAGGATCGCGTCGGTGGCGCGCGCGGCGGCCGTACCGGGGTCGAGGGCGGTATCGGTCGTCACAGGAGGTCCTCCCGGGTGACGGAGTCGGGTGCTTCGGGGGCCTGTTCACCCGGCGGCCCGCCGTGCGTCCACGGCGTCTCCTCCGGGTCGGGCAGCTTCGCGCCGCCGCGCTGCTCGTGCTCGAAGAGCGTGAAGCAGACCCGGTCGCCCTTCTCGGGCACCGACCCCGGCTCGGGTTCCCTGCCGCGGCCCATCTTGTCGACGATCCGCAGCACGAGCAGCTCCCCGCCGCCCCGTGCCCCGTCGTCCCCTTCCTCCCGGCCCGCGAACTCCGCGGTCTGCGGCTTGCCGCCCAGGGAGCGGTACACCTTCGCCCGCTCGGCGAGATGCGGCCGGTCGTCGGTGCGGACCGTGACCAGCGGGCGCGGGCTCGGCCGCTTGCTCTCGCTGTACGCCATGACGACGTCGACGACCTCGCCCGCGAACGCCTCCCCGGCCAGCCGTCGTCCCGCCATCACCAGCGGGTCGTCCAGCGCCTCCTGCGCCTCCAGCCGGGCCTGCTCACGCTCGCGTGTGGCGAGCTTGTTGGCCGCGGTGACCGCGTCGTCGCGGCGGGGCTGCGGGGGCTCGCCGGCCACCACCCGGTCGCGGTGACCGGTGAACGACCAGCGGTCGCGGGTCCACCGCTCCTCGACGTGCGCGCCCTCGGGCAGCGTCCGCAGCAGGTCCAGGCCGCGCCACACCGCGTCCCAGGTGGGCCGCGTCCGGCTCTCCACCAGGTCGCGGATCTCCCGCTCTGCGGCGGACAGCGCGCCCAGCCGGTCGTCGGCCTCCACGCCGTCCTCCGCGGCGGCCAGGGCGACGCGCGCCCGGTCGTAGCGCTCGACGGCGGGGGCGAGCAGCTTGTTGTCGAAGGCCGGGTCGGTCGCCGGACCGGCCGGCGGGCACAGCAGCTGTCCCTGTGCGTCCCGGGCGAGTTCGGCGCGCAGCGCGGCCTCGGCGCCCGTGGCGTCCCCGGGCGGGTCGATCCAGGCGAGCAGCGCCCCGAGGTGCTGGTCCTCCAGGCTGGACTGCCCCGTCGCCCAGTGCCGGCCGAGCACCTCGGTCGCGGCCAGCAGCAGCGAGGAGCCGGGCACCCGGGCCCGCTCCGCGTAGTGCGTCAGCCACCGGCCGAGCAGCGGCACACGTGGGGGAGCGGGATACGGGGTCTGCGGATCCTGCTCCGCCGTACGCCTGAACCGCATGGACCGGCCCAGGAGGCGCACGAAGTCGACGCCGGCGCGGCTCGGCACGATCAGCTGCGGCGCGTCGGCGCACAGGTCGACCTCGACCTTGACCCGCTTGCCGCTCTCCGGGTCGGTCTCGGTGCGCTCGGCCGCCTCCACGACGTCGGCGTAGGAGTCGACGTACGGCAGGACGACGTCGGCGAGTTCGGCGAGGAAGGCGAACCTCTGGTCTCGGTCGCGCGGCTGGGGCACGGCCAGCAGTCGGGGCGCGTCCCGGTCGTCGCCGACGAGGGCGCCCAGCGGGGCGCCGGCCTCGCCGGCGGTGGTCAGCGGCACGAACACCAGCGGCCGCGTGGACAGATGCCGGTGGCGGACGGTCGCGGCGGGCTGGGCCCTTCCGGTGGCGACGGCTTCGAGCCGGGCGAGGGTCGTGATCAGCGACACATCGCCTCCAGCGCCTCGCCGCGCAGCTGCGCCGCCCGGCGCAGGGCCGCGACCGCGGGGTCGTCGGGATCGCCGGCCTCCCCGCGCGCCGCCGCCAGCACGTCCTCGACGGTCGTCAGCGCGCCCAGTTCGGCGCGGACCGGGCGGCCCAGAGTCGTCACCGCGCCCACCTCGCGGGAGCGGCCGCGGCAGTGGAACGCCAGCTCGCACGCCGACAGGCACTCGGGCGCGTACGTCGCCGGGACCGACTCGACGGCGGCCAGGAGCCGGTCGGCGGGCAGCTCCGGGGAGAAGCAGACGCCCTCCGGCAGGGCGTCGGCGATGTCCTCGATGCGGGTGAGCCGGGCCAGTTGGCGGCGGGTGACCGCGCGCTGCTTGCGGACGTCCACGGCGGAGGCGGTGGGCAGGTTGGAGAAGTCCTTCGGGCACACGAGGAGCACCCGGTGGCGCACGGGCGGCGCGGGGTCGAGCCGGGCGGCGACCTGCTCCAGCGCCAGCACGTACACCGCGGCCTGCCGGGCCGCGGCGCCCACCTTCGCCGGGTCCGCCGAGCCGTCCAGCATCGGGAACGACTTGATCTCCACGACGGTCCAGCTGCCGTCGGGGTGCACCACGACGGCGTCCGGCTCCAGGAAGGCGGGGGAGCCGGCGACGTCGAGCGCGAGCATCGGATGGTCCAGGAGCGTCCACGTCCCGGCCGCGGCGGTGGCCTCGCGCAGGGCCAGCGCCGTCCGCGCGGTGCGGCCCTCGGGGCCGACCGCCGTCAGGTCGGGCACGCTCGCCCCGGCGGGGGGCTCGGCGCGCGGGTCCAGCCTCTCGTGCACCAGACGCAGCAGTTCCGTGCCGCCGTCCGCCTTCACCTTCGCCTCGAAGGCGTTGCCGCGCGTGAGGGCGAACTGCGACTGGCCGAAGGCCGAAGGCGAGCCCAGCGCGCTCGCCAGCGCCGTCTTGTTCACCCCGGCGCCGTCGAGGATGGCGCGCCGGCTGCATCCCGGGTTCGCGGCGAGCGCCGCGAGGGCACGGGCGTCCAGCGCCTTGGCCGGTACGTCGGGGCCGCGCAGCTCAGCGAGCCGCCGCCGCAGCGCCGTCCCCCGCGTCCGAGGGGGAGGCACCTGGTTCGGCTCCGCTCCCGGACCGTGACTCGCGCTGCCGTGGAATTCGCTCACCCGTGGAAGTCTGGCATCCGCCACTGACAATCGGGGCGGGGGTGGCGACAGAGGCCGCCGTCGGGGCGAGCCCGGTGCGCGTCGCGTGCCACTGGCGGACCCGCTCGGCGCGGCGCAGCACCAGCGGCGTCAGCAGCAGACCGGCCCCCATCACGGCCGCGCCCGCGACCGCGTCGAGGAAGTAGTGGTTCGCGGTGCCCATCACCACGATCGTCGTCACCAGCGGGTAGACGACGGCCGCCGTCTTCGCCAGCCGGGTGCCGCCGTACCGCCACAGCATCACCCCGCACCACAGCGCCCAGCCGACGTGCAGGCTGGGCATGGCCGCGTACTGGTTGGTCATGCCGCCCATGCCGCGCGGGGCGCTCGCCGCGCCGCCCCACCAGCCCCACGAGCTGTACTGGGCCATCGTGTCGACGAAGCCGTGCTCCGCCGAGAGCAGACGGGGCGGGCAGGTGGGCAGCAGCGTGAAGCCGATCAGGCCTATGAGGGTCGACGCCATCAGCCAGGTGCGGGCTGCGCGGTAGTGCAGGGCGCGCGAGCGGAACAGCCAGACGAGGATCGCCGGCGTCACCACGTAGTGCAGCGACGCGTACCAGAAGTCGGCGGGTATGCCGATCCACGCCTGGTCCGTGAAGAGGCGGTTGAGCGGGTGCTCGGCGTTGATGCGGAGGAACTCCTCCACGCGCAGGATGGCCAGGCCGTGGTCGACGGCCGTGGAGACGTCCCCACGCGCGAGCAGACGGCCCGCCGTGTAGCAGGCGTACACCAGCAGGATCAGCGGCAGCTCGGTCCACCAGCGCAGCCGGGTCCGCGGGATAGCCCCGGTGTCCGGTGTCTCGGTCTGCGGCATCCGATGCCTCCCCCTTCTCGTCGCTGCCGCGCCGGTGGCACGGAGGTGCCACTGTACGGCGTGTGCTCGCGCCCCCTGCAAGGACGTCCCCGGCCCTCAAAGACGCCGGGGCCGCCCGTCGGGTTGCCCACCCCCAGGGTGAGCGATGATGGAGGGACTTCCCCGCGATTCGTCCCCTGGATTCCCCAGGGTTCTCCCGGAAAGGTCCCCCATGGCACCGCGCATCCTGCTGGCCCGGCACGGACAGACCGAGTGGTCGCTGTCCGGCAAGCACACCGGCAGGACCGACGTTCCCTTGCTGGAGGAGGGCCGCCGGGGCGCGAAGCTGCTCGGTGAGCGGCTGCGGCGGGAGCCGTTCGACGGGCTGCCCGACGTCGAGGTCCGCACCAGCCCGCTGGCACGCGCGCGGGAGACGTGCGAGATCGCGGGCTTCGGCGAGCGGGCCGCGCGGTGGGACACGCTGATGGAGTGGGACTACGGGGCGTACGAGGGGCTCGCCCCCGCCGACATCCAGGCGCTGCGGCCGGGCTGGCTCATCTGGCGGGACGGGGTGCCGGACGGGGAGTCCCTCGCGGAGGTCACGGCGCGGGCGGACGAGGTCGTGGCGTGGGCGCGCTCGGCCGAGCGGGACGTGCTGGTGTTCGCGCACGGGCACATACTTCGGTCGATCGGGGCGCGGTGGCTGGGGCTGCCGTTGTCCTTCGCCGGGCGGATACGGCTGAATCCGACGTCGCTGTCGGTGCTGGGATGGGCTTACGGGGAGCCGGCGATCGAGAGCTGGAACGACGTGGGGCACTTGGCGTAGGGGGCTTGCCCCGGGGGGCGCTCGACTTCAGGGCCGGGCGCCCGGTGCCGCGGACGCCTCACGCCGGCGTCACTCCGCGCGGTGTCGACGCGTGCTTCTCCAGGAAGTCCGAGACTCCCGAGGCCCGGCGGTGGGGGAGGAGGACCCTGGCCGTGCCGGCGAGCATGGTCTGGATGCGTGAGGACTGCACCTGGCTCAGCAGGTTCAGGACGCGCAGGCCCGCCGCCGCGGCCTCGTCGGGCCGGCCTCCGCGCGCGAGGTCGTCCGCCAGCTCGGCTGTGTACAGGGCGATGTTCCGGGTGAAGTGCGGGTCCTGGAGGTCCGCCGCCCGGCGCGCGTGGCGTGCGGCACGCGGCCAGTCGCCCAGCGTCGACCAGCACTGCGCCTCCAGCCCCTCCAGCTCGGCCTCGCCGTAGAACGACATCCACTCGGGGTCGGCGTCCGTGTCGCCCCGCGCGTAGAGGGCCTGGGCACGGGCGAGGGCCTGCTCGCAGCCGGTGCGGTCGGCGAGCCCGGCCCAGCCGCCCGCCTCGCGCAGCGCGAGCAGGGACATCAGCCGGGGCGAGCCGAGCGGGCGGGCGACGCGCTGCGCGGCCTGGGCGGCCCGCACCGCCTCACGCGGGCGGCCCGCGTCGCGCGCGAGGAACGCGGTGTTGCAGAAGGCGTGCGCCTCCAGTGCGTGGTCGCCGGTCATCCGGGCGGTGGCCAGGGCCTCGGCGTAGTGGGAGCGGGCGTCGTCGAAGCGGCCGGAGTCGTGCGCCAGCCAGCCGACGGAGATGGCGAGTTCACCGGCGCCCGAGTGGAGCCGGTCGACGGTGGCCTGCCGGGTCGCCCCTGCGTCCAGCAGCGCGTAGGCGGCGCGCAGCGGTGTCGCGGCGCGCCGGTAGAGACCGTCCGCGCCGTGCCGGTCGTCCAGCAGCCGGATCCTGCGGACCGCTTCTTCGAGGGCGCCGGCGTGGCTGCTCCCGGCGCGGCGGACGGGACGCTCCGGGGCGGGCGCCTCCAGGGCGAACCCGAGCGGGCCCAGCGAGGCGGCGGCCACCGTGGCGCCTCCGCCGGTCATGAATGCGCGACGCAGCACGTCGCTCTCCTCGTGGTCGTGGTGCGTGTCGTACGGGTCCTGCGTGTCATACGGCTCGTACGTCCGGCGCGTCTCATCGGAGCCCGGCGCGCCCGCGGGGGAGCGCGTCGGGCGGCCGAGGTGCGCCGGGGGCGATTCCTCTTCCATGCGCGCCCCCCGCCCGCGTACGGACGAACGGGGTGCGAACCCCAGGTCGGTGAGAGTGCGGCCGGGGAACATGTGCAGGAACACCCGCTCGTAGGCGTAGTTGGGACAGCGGATCTCCCCCGCCTCGACCCGGCCGATGTAGCGCGCGTCGCAGCTGACCCGCTCGCCGATCTCGCGCGCGGCCCGCCGTACCAGCGCGGCGAACTCGGCCGGCGAGCGCTGTCCGCGCAGTCGCCGGAAGGCGAGGTTGGGTCGTGGGGGCCGGTCGGGCCGTGGTGGGGGCACCGTCGACGACGCCATGGCCGGGTCCTCTCGTGCGAACCGTCGAACCATGCCGGGCGCGGGGCGAGCCGATCGATCGTCCGAGGTGATCACCCTGTTGTCCGGCGGCAAGAACGTACCTGCTGTGACCGGACCGCCACGCGGTGTTTGGCCACAAACCGGATATCTCCTACGAGATCTGCCATGAACTGCCATCCTTTGCGGCGGACTTCCGCCGTAGCCCTTGACGGGCGTGACGCGTTGAGCCCTGTGGACCGGGAGCCGCCCGACTCCCGCGCCGCTCGCCGAAGGAGGGGTTCAGTGGTGGAGGCCGGGATGCAGACCAGCCGGAACGTCGACGTCGAGTGCAGTGAGCCGCAGCCGGGGTGTGACGTGGTCACCGTCCCCACGAGGCAGGGGCTGGAGGCCGTCGACATCCTGCGCAGGCGGGGTCCGGGAGACGCGGTGGGACCCGTGCTCCACGACGACGGGGGCGGGACGCTCGGCTTCGTGGTCCCCGCGGGCACGGCGGCCGCCTGGGACGTGCCGGGCAGCACGTGCACGGGGACGGACGGCCGCGGGCTGCGGCTGGCCCCCGAGCCGCCGGTCGAGGGCGCGGACTGGCTGGTCCCGCCCGGCGAGGCGGATCTCGCGACGGATCCGGCGGTCCTGCGAAGAGCGTTGGGCGAGGCGGCCCGCGTCATCGAGGCGGCGGACAACTGCCGCTGAGGCCCCACGCCGCACCTGCGAGAATGCCCTCATGGCACGGTCCCGCACCTCTCGTCGCGAGCGCGACGCCGTCGCCGTCGTCGAACCCGTCGACGGCGGGCAGGCCCGGCTGGTGGCCGACCGGGACCGCGCGCGGGCCTGGACGCTGCTGATCGACGGGGCGCCGCAGTCGCACGTCGACCTCGACGATCCGACGTACTTGTCCTTCGAGTACCAGCGCCGCCTCGGTCACGTCGTCGACCTCGCCGCGCCGCGGGGCAAGCCCCTGCAGGTCGTGCACCTCGGCGGCGGCGCCTTCACCCTCGCCCGGTACGTCGCCGCCTCCCGCCCCCGCTCCACCCAGCAGATCGTCGAACGCGACGCGCGTCTCGTCCAACTGGTCCGGCGTGAGCTGCCGTTGGACCCCGGGGCGCGGATCAGGGTCAGGTCGGCCGACGCCCGCGACGGGCTCGGCAAGGTGCCGGAGGGATGGGCCGACGTGGTCATGGCCGACGTGTTCAGCGGGGCCCGCACGCCCGCGCACCTGACGTCGTCCGAGTTCCTCGACGAGGTCCGCAGGGCGCTGAAGCCCGGCGGGCTCTACGCCGCCAACGTCGCCGACGGGCCGCCGCTGGCCCATCTGCGCGGCCAGATAGCCACCGTGGCCGCCCGCTTCCGTGAACTCGCCCTGGTCGCCGACCCGGCCGTGCTGCGCGGCAGACGGTTCGGCAACGCCGTCCTGGTCGCCTGCGACCTGCCCCTGCCGATCGCCGAACTGACCCGCCGGGCCGCCTCCGACCCGCACCCCGGCCGAGTCGAACACGGCAGGTCGCTCCTCGACTTCACCGGCGGAGCCGCACCGGTCACGGACGCCTCGGCCGTGGCGTCACCGGCCCCGCCGCCCTCGGTCTTCGAGTGAGAGCCGTATCGGGCACCGGAGTTCAGTAGGTGTTCACGTCCACCCGGGGCGGTCCGTCGTGCCAGGTGCAGAAGACAGTGACCCGGTCCGCGCCCGAGGCGAAGTCCACCCGGATCCACACCTGCGTCTTCCACACCTGCATCGACCAGCCCGCGCCGGGCGTCGCCGAGACGAGCGACGCGGACGTCGCGCCGAGGTCGAGGACCACCCGGCCGCCCTCGGTGTCATAGCTCTTGACCTCGCCCGGGGAGACGGCCCCTCCGGGGGCCGCCGCCCTGGACGCGCCCGGGGTGGACGCGCCGGAGGGGGACGGGGACGGTGCTGACGACGTGTCCGGCGTGCGGCTCGGCCGCACCGGGGACGGATCCGCGGAAGGGGAGGACGAGGGGCCGCTCGTCCCGGTCGCCGGCGGTTCGCTCGCCTCGGCCCGCCCGGTCGCCTCACCCGCCGTCAGCGGCAGGGCGCGCGGCGGGTCGTAGGCCGTGCCGGCCATCACCGTGTGGACGCCCCACCACGACAGCGTGACCGCCGCGCCCGTGGCGAGCGACCACGCGAGCAGGTGTACGAGTCCGCTGCGCATCGCGGCCATCTTGCCCCACGCGCCCCACGGGTGTCGCACTGACGTGCGCGTACGCCGCATGGACACCTCACCGGTTGTCCACAGACGACGAGTTGTCCACAGGCCGGAACCGGGCTCGCCCGCATGGCGTAGGTTGCCGCGCATGGCAAGTGTGCTCGTGGTCGAGGACGACCAGTTCGTGCGTTCGGCGCTGATCCGGCACCTGACCGAAGCCTCGCACCTGGTGCGCAGCGTCGGGACGGCGCTGGAGGCGCTGCGCGAGGTCGCCCATTTCCGCTTCGACGTGGTCGTCCTCGATCTCGGACTGCCGGACCTGGACGGCTCCGAGGCCCTGAAGATGCTGCGCGGCATCACCGACGTGCCGGTCATCATCGCCACCGCCCGCGACGACGAGACGGAGATCGTCCGGCTGCTGAACGCCGGGGCGGACGACTACCTCACCAAGCCCTTCTCGGTGGAGCACCTCTCCGCCCGCATGGCGGCCGTCCTGCGCCGGTCCCGGGCCGGGGCGGGAGCGGCCCCGGCGGCCGCCGTGCTGCGGGTCGGCGGACTGACGGTCGATCCGCTGCGCCGCCAGGCGGAGTTGGACGGAGTCCGGCTGGACCTCACCCGCCGCGAGTTCGACCTGCTCGCCTTCCTCGCCGGCCGGCCCGGCGTCGTGGTGCCCCGCCGTGAACTGCTCGCCGAGGTCTGGCAGCAGTCCTACGGCGACGACCAGACCATCGACGTCCATCTGTCCTGGCTGCGCCGCAAACTGGGCGAGACGGCGGCCCGCCCGCGCTACCTGCACACCCTGCGCGGCGTCGGGGTGAAGCTGGAGCCACCGTCGTGAGGTGGGCTCTGGTCAAGGTCTGTCTGGCGGTCACCGCCATGGTCGTGGTCGCCTTCGCCGTCCCGCTCGGACTGGTCATCAAGGAGATGGCCCGCGACCGCGCCTTCTCCAACGCCGAGCGGGAGGCCGCCGTGGTGGTCCCCGCGCTGTCCATCGCCACCGACCGGGGCGAGTTGGAGCGGGTCGTCGCCTCCGCCGGCTCCGACGACGGCATGGCGGTGCACCTGCCGGCGGGCGAGGGCCGCCCGGCCGCGCGCCTGGGCCGCCCGCGTGCCGCCGGCTCCGACGTCGAGGCCGTGCGCGCCCTGGGCCGCGCCTCCACCGCCGGTGTGCCCGGAGGTTCCGTGCTGCTCCAGCCCGTGGCGCTGGGCATCGGCACCGTGGTGATCGAGGTGTACGTCCCCGAGGCCGAGGTCAGCAACGGCGTCGGCACGGCGTGGGCGGTGCTCGCCGGGGTGGGCGTCGCGCTGATCGTCGGCTCGGTCGCCGTCGCCGACCGCCTGGGCGTGCGGATGGTGCGGCCCGCCCAGCGGCTGGCGCAGGGCGCGCACGAACTGGGGGAGGGCGAACTCGGGGCGCGTGTGCCCGAGGAGGGGCCGAGCGAACTGCGGCTGGCGGCAGTGGCGTTCAACTCCATGGCCGACCAGGTCGTACAACTCATGGCGAACGAGAGGGAGTTGGCGGCCGACCTGTCCCACCGGCTGCGGACGCCGCTGACGGTGCTGCGGCTGAACGCGGCCTCCCTCGGCGACTCCCCGGCCGCCGAGCAGACCCGGGCCGCGGTCGCCCAGCTGGAGCGGGAGGTCGACACGATCATCCGCACCGCGCGGGAGGCCAAGCCTCGGACGGCCGCCGCCGGACCGGGCGCCGGCTGCGACGCGGCCGAGGTCGTGCGGGAGCGGATGGCGTTCTGGTCGGCGCTCGCCGAGGACGAGGACCGCACGGTGCGGGTGGCCGGCGTGGACCGGCCGGTGCGCATCCCCGTGGCCCGCGCCGACCTCGCCGCGGCGCTGGACGCGCTGCTCGGCAACGTCTTCCGGCACACCCCGCAGGGAACCGCCTTCGCCGTCGACGTGCACGACGCCGAGGACGCGGTGATCGTGCTGGTCTCGGACGCCGGCCCCGGCATATCCGACCCCGAGGCGGCGATGGCGCGCGGCCGGGGCTCCGGGAACGCGGGCTCGACCGGGCTCGGGCTGGACATCGTGCGCCGGCTCGCGGAGTCGACCGGCGGGGACGTACGGATCGGGTCCTCGGTGCTGGGCGGGACCGAGGTGCGTGTCCGGCTCCAGCTGAGCGGGCACGAGCCGCCGCGCCGGGGCCACCGCGGGGCGGTCCGCCGACGCCGCGCGGGCCGCCCGCGCCGCCCGGGATCGGTCTTCCCCCGCGCCTGACCTGCCGCGTCGTGGATCTCGCAGGTGATCTCGCGGCGGAATCGGCGGCGCGCCTCCCAGGCGATCTCACATCGGGCGAAGTGGGCCGAGCGGGTCGATTACGGTTCGACAACCGGCGCTCTCAACTCTTGACGCATGCAGGGAAACGGGGCTGTCATTGCGCAACCGTGTTCGGTCAAGTTCGTTTCTGGTCAATTGAGGCCTGATTTTCAGCCGGGCTGTGTGGCCGAACCCTGCCCCTGGAGCCGTACATGCACGACCTCTCCCCCTCCGGCCTCGGCCGCCTCGCCCCCAGCCGCCGCACCCTCCTGCGCGGCATGGGCGGCGCCGCCCTCCTCGGCGCCGGCATCCCCCTGCTGAGCGCCTGCGGCGGCAGCGGCACGGCCGCCGACCCCAAGACGGTCACCGTCGGTTCCAACGCGTCCGACCCCGTGCCGAAGAAGGCCTTCGCCGAGATCTACGCGGCCTTCACCCAGCAGTCCGGGATCAAGGTCGACGTGAACACCAAGGACCACAACACCTTCCAGGAGCAGATCAACTCCTATCTCCAGGGCACCCCGGACGACGTGTTCAACTGGTTCGCCGGCTACCGCATGCAGTTCTTCGCGGCCAAGAAGCTCGCCACCCCGGTCGACGAGGTGTGGCAGAAGATCGGCGGCGACTTCCCCGAGGCCATGAAGGCGCTCAGCAAGGGCGAGGACGGCAAGTACTACTTCGTCCCGCTGTACACGTACCCGTGGGCGCTCTTCTACCGCAGAAGCGTCTTCCGGCAGTACGGCTACACCGTTCCCACCACCTGGGACCAGCTCGTCGCGCTCTGCAAGCGGATGCAGCAGGACAAGCTCGTGCCGATCGCCTTCGGCGACAAGGACGCCTGGCCCGCGCTCGGCACCTTCGACCAGATCAACTTCCGCACCAACGGCTACGACTTCCACGTCGAGCTGATGGCCGGCAAGGCCTCCTGGACCGACGCCAAGGTGCGCAAGACCTTTGACCACTGGGCCGAGATCCTGCCCTACCACCAGGACGGCGCCGTCGGCCGCACCTGGCAGGACGCCGCGCAGTCCCTCGTCTCCAAGAAGGCCGGCATGTATCTGCTGGGCACGTTCGTCGCCCAGCAGTTCACGAACCCGGCCGACCTCGACGACCTGGACTTCTTCGCCTTCCCGGAGATCGACCCGGCGTACGGCCAGGACACCGTCGAGGCGCCCACCGACGGCTTCATGCTCAGTAAGGCCCCCAAGAACAAGCAGGGCGCCCTCAAACTGCTGGAGTACCTCGGCACCCCGCAGGCCGAGGCGGTCTACCTCAAGGCCGACCCGAGTGTCGTCGCCGCCTCCACCAAGGCCGACACCTCCTCGTACACCGCCCTGCAGAAGAAGGCGTACGCGATGATCACCGGCGCCAAGAGCCTCACCCAGTTCATGGACCGGGACAGCAGACCCGACTTCACCTCCACGGTGATGCAGCCCGCGCTGCAGAAGTTCATCCGCGACCCCAAGGGCGTCGACAGCCTGCTGACCTCGATCGAGCGGCAGAAGAAGACGATCTTCGCGTCCGGCTGATGAGTACCGACACCGACGACAAGACGGGCCACCGCCGTCTGCTCACCCGGCGTGACCGCGTCACGCTCGGGCTGATGGCGGGTGTGCCCACGGTCCTGCACGTGGCCCTGGTCTGGATCACCGCCCTCGCCTCGATCGCGCTGGCCTTCACCACCTGGGACGGCATCGGCTTCGACTCCATCCGCTGGGTCGGCCTGGCGAACTTCAAGGAACTGTTCACGACCAACCCGCAGTTCTGGCCGGCCGTCGAGCACAACGTCATCTGGTTCGTCGTCCTCATCCTGATCCCGACGCCGATCGGCCTGTTCCTCGCCGTGCAGCTGGACAAGAAGATCCGGTTCAGCCGGGTCTACCAGACCGCGTTCTTCCTGCCGGTCGTGGTGTCCATGGCGGTCATCGGATTCGTCTGGCAGCTCGTCTACAACCCCGACACGGGGCTGATCAACAGCCTCATCGGGGCCAACCGGCCCGGCCACTACATCGACTGGATCGGCGACCCCGACCTCAACCTCTGGGCGGTCCTGGTCGCCGCCTCCTGGCGGCACGCCGGATACATGATGATCCTCTACCTGGCCGGCCTGAAGAGCGTCGACCCGGCGCTGCGCGAGGCCTCGGCACTGGACGGCGCCGGCGAGTGGCAGACGTTCAGGAACGTCGTCTTCCCCGCCCTGCGCCCCACCAACACCGTCGTCCTCGTCGTCACGATCATCGAGGCCCTGCGCGCCTTCGACCTCGTCTTCGTCTTCAACAAGGGCGCCCAGGGCACCGAACTGCTGTCGATCCTGGTGACGAACAACATCATCGGCGAGTCCAGCCGCATCGGCTACGGCTCCGCCATCGCCGTCGTCCTCCTGGTGATCTCCCTCGCCGTGATCATCCCCTACCTGGTGGCGACCTTCCGGAAGGAGCGGCGCGCATGAGCACCGCGAGCGCGGCGGGCAAGCGGCGCACCCCCGTCCGCCCCGCCCGGATCCTGCTGCACGCCTTCCTGGTCGTCACCGCCCTGGCCTGGCTCGCCCCGCTGCTGTGGGCGCTGCTCGCCGCGATGCGCCCGTACGCCGAGACCAGCACGAAGGGCTACGTCTCCTGGCCCGACAAGCTGAGCCTGGACAACTTCACCAACGCGTATCAGCAGTCCGACATGCTGCACTACTTCGGCAACACGCTGATCATCGCCGTCCCGGCGGTGGTGCTGACGCTGTTCCTGTCGTCGATGGTCGCCTTCTACGTCAGCCGCTTCGACTTCCGCCTCAACCTGGCGCTGCTGCTGGTCTTCACGGCCGGCAACCTGCTCCCGCAGCAGGTGATCATCACTCCGCTGTACCGCCTGTACCTGCTCGTCGACCTGCCCGGCATCACCATGAGCGGCAAGCTGTACGACTCCGCCCTCGGGCTCGTGCTGATCCATGTGGCGTTCCAGTCCGGCTTCTGCGCCTTCGTGCTGAGCAACTACATGCGCTCCCTGCCGCACGAGCTGACCGAGGCCGCCCTCGTCGACGGCGCCTCCGTGTGGCGGCTCTACCGGCAGATCGTGCTGCCCTTGTGCAAGCCCGCGATGGCGGCCCTGGCCACGCTGCTCTCCATCTGGATCTACAACGACTTCTTCTGGGCCATCGTCCTGATCTCCACCGGCGAGAACATGCCGATCACCTCCGCCCTCAACAACCTCTCCGGCCAGTACTTCACCGACCCCAACCTGGTCGCCGCCGGCGCGCTGCTCACCGCGATCCCCACGCTCATCGTGTACTTCGCGCTGCAACGCCAGTTCGTCAGCGGCCTCACGCTCGGCGCCAACAAGGGCTGAGGACCGCTCCACGAGACACATGGAGGCCGCCGCCGGAGGGACAGCCACCGGCGGCCGGCCCCTGCTTGCGATACTGGACGCGCTGGCGGCGGCGGTGACCGATACCGGCGGCGAGACCGCGAAGCGATGGGCGGAATTCACCGAAGTCGGCCTGGGTGACAGCCCGGCCCGTGCAATGTGGAGGCACCTCATGGCCACGTACACCCCCCGTTTCCCCGGCAGCGGCACGCTCATCGAGGAAGCCATGAGCGAGGGTGAGGCAAAAGGCGAGGCCAAGGGGCGCGCCGCGGACATCCTCCGCATTCTCGACCGGCGTGGCATCGAGGTGTCCGAGGCGGTGCGGGAGCGTGTCACGTCCTGCACCGATCTGGACGCCTTGGGCACCTGGCTCGACCGCTCTCTCACCGCCTCGGCCGCCGAAGAGCTGTTCGACGGGACGTAACCGGCGCTCGTGGCACAGCGGGGGGGGGGGGGCCCCCCCCCCCGGCCCGCCCCCCCCCCCCCCCCCCCCCCCCCCCCGCGGGGGGGGGGGGCCCCCCCCCGGCCCCCCCCCCCCCCCCCCCCGGGGCGCCCC
>NZ_JBIWPF010000025.1:0-92176 GCF_044768125.1 Streptomyces sp. NPDC101166 | reverse complement strand
CGAGTACATCCAGTACACGGGCGATGCTCCGCCTTGCGATCCACCGCGCCGGACGCCGCGAGCTTCCCGGCAAACCTTTCCGGTCACGGCACTAGCGCCGGCTCCCAAACCTGATGTGGTGTGACCGGATTGCGAAACGAAGGTGACCGATCCTCAAGTCTGTGATCTTCACGTGATCTACGCGGCATTAACTTGTGACAAGCGATCGTCTGCCGATACGTTCACTCGTCAACGCGGCGACCCTCTTCCGCTCGCCGCGAGGGCACTGCTGTCTCGAGAAAGGCGTTCGCATGCTCACCGGGAACGGTCGTCACCGTCGCCCCCGCCAGGCCCCGGCCCTCATCGTCGCGGCCGGTGTGACCGGTTCCGCCATCGCCATCCCCCTGCTCGGCGCCTCGGCGGCGAGCGCGGCCGACGGCGCCGTGTGGGACCGGGTGGCGGAGTGCGAGAGCGGCGGCTCCTGGAGCGCGAACCAGGGTGGCGGTGAGTACGGCGGCCTGTCCCTCAGTCAGGAGGACTGGGACAAGTACGGCGGGAGCGACTACGCCTCGCGCCCCGACCTGGCCAGCCGCAACCAGCAGATCGCCGTCGCCCAGAAGGTCCTCGCCGGCGAGGGTGTGGGCGCGTGGGGCACCTGCGGGCTGACCTCCGGGCTCACCGCCGACGCGGCCACGGGCGACGTGGACACCGGCGTCGCGGACGACTCGTCCGACTCCTCCATCACCTCCGGCCTGGCCGACCTCTCCAGAGGCTCCGGTTCCTCGGGCTCCTCCGGCTCCTCCCAGGATTCCGGCAGCGGCTCCGCCGGATCCGAGAAGGATGCGGGGAAGGCGCAGTCTTCGCCCTCCACGTCACCTTCGTCCCCTTCTTCTCATTCTTCTCCTTCGTCCGGTTCGTCCACCCCGTCCTCCTCCGCGGACGACGGGTCGGCGAAGCCGGACACCGCGGCCGGCTCCGGCGGGGCGCAGACGGGCCACAGCTCGCCCACGGAGTCCCCGAAACTGGACGAGTCGGACAAGTCCGGCCAGGATGCCGGTTCCTGGAGCCTCGTCGACACCGGATCCCTCGCCGCGGGCTCCGCCGACGCGGAGACGCTCGGCGCCGACGCCCTCGGCTCGGGGCGCCACCGCGGCTCCACCGCGGACGAGAACACCGGTGACGGTGCCGCCCAGTCCTCCGGCCGCCACGCCGCCAACTCCCTCGGCGCGGCCGACACCTACACCGTCCGCGTCGGCGACTCCCTCGCCTCCATCGCCGACTCCCTTGGCGTCGACGGCGGATGGCGCGCCCTCTATGACGCCAACCGGGATGCCATCGGCGCCGACCCGGCCGACATCGCACCCGGTCAGACCCTGGTCACCGCGGTCGGCTGACCCGGCGGGGGAGCGGGCGAAGAGGGTGGAAAACCCCCCGAAACGGGGGGAGTTCACGTCACCTTTCGCGCCGAATGTCCGGTTCGGTGAAAGTGTGGGATGAGTCTCAGAAGCCCCTATCGTCTTTGATATTCCGTCGGTCGCGTGCCTACGGTCGTGACCGCTCGGCAACCCGAGCCCCGGCTGCCGCAACGCCGAATCCTGCCGACGGCCGCCCGGGAACAGTCGTCGCGTCAAGCGCCGCGGGCAGGAGCGGGGGACCCAAGGTAAGCGCCGGGCCCAGCGGTTCAGCTGGATCCGGCTAGGGGTGAAGCCACGCCTCCGACGGAGGAGTGGCCGGGCAACTCAACCGGCCCGAACCCGACAGCTCACCTCGTAGGCGTCGGTGAGGGGATCCACCATGCTGTTTTCCGCCAAGGGCAAGCACCGTCGTCCGGCCAAGGCCACCCGTGCCGCCGCGCTGGCCGGTGTCACCGGCGTCGCCATCGCCGCCCCGCTGATGGCCGCGGGCAACGCCTCCGCCGCCACCTCCTCCGAGTGGGACGCCGTCGCCCAGTGCGAGTCGGGCGGCAACTGGTCCATCAACACCGGCAACGGCTACTACGGCGGTCTGCAGTTCTCCGCCTCCACCTGGTCCGCGTACGGCGGCACGCAGTACGCCTCCACCGCCGACAAGGCGAGCAAGTCGCAGCAGATCCAGGTCGCCGAGAAGGTCCTCTCGAGCCAGGGCAAGGGCGCCTGGCCGGTCTGCGGCAAGGGCCTGTCCGGCGCCGCGTACACCGGCGGCTCCTCCGACGGCGGCTCCGCTTCCGGCTCCTCCGACAGCGGTTCCGGCTCCTCGGACTCGGGCAGCCGCTCCACCGAGAAGCAGAGCGCCTCCCGCTCGACCGAGCGTCCGGCCGTCAAGAGCCAGAAGACCGTCACCACGCCGACCGGCGAGAAGGTCAAGAAGGGCGACGGCGAGTACAAGGTCGTCGAGGGCGACACCCTCAGCTCCATCGCCACGAAGCAGAAGGTCGCCGGCGGCTGGGCCAAGCTCTTCGAGCTGAACAAGGACATCGTCGACGACGCCAACCTCATCTACCCGGGCCAGCAGCTTCACCTGAAGTGACACCCGGCTCCGGACGAAGCCACGGCGCCCTCACGAGCGAGGCCCACACCCTCAAGGCCTCGTGAGAGCCGCCCCCGTCCCCATGGGCTCCCCGCCCCGGTGCGTCTTCCCCCGTACGCACCGGGGCGGGGTTCGTTCTTTCCGCCGCCGGGTGTTCTCCCGGTGTTCGCTCACCCTCCTTGCCGAAACCTCTTTGTTCCGGCCGGGAACAATGTGTACCGTCTGTCTGTCCACGGGACGGTCGGTCGGCTGCCGACGGCCCCGGGGCGGTTAGGCTCTAGTCGAACCAGCGTCACATCCCATGAAGGAGATGCTCGTGCCGTCCATCGACGTCGTCGTAGCCCGGGAAATCCTGGACTCCCGAGGCAACCCCACGGTCGAGGTCGAGGTCGGCCTCGACGACGGCAGCACGGGTCGTGCCGCCGTCCCCTCCGGCGCTTCCACCGGCGCCTTCGAGGCCGTCGAACTCCGCGACGGTGACCCCAACCGCTACCTCGGTAAGGGTGTCGAGAAGGCCGTCCTCGCCGTCATCGAGCAGATCGGCCCCGAGCTCGTCGGCTACGACGCCACCGAGCAGCGCCTGATCGACCAGGCCATGTTCGACCTGGACGCCACCGACAACAAGGGCTCCCTCGGCGCCAACGCCATCCTCGGCGTCTCCCTCGCCGTCGCCCACGCCGCCTCCGAGGCCAGCGACCTGCCGCTGTTCCGCTACCTGGGCGGCCCCAACGCGCACCTGCTGCCGGTGCCGATGATGAACATCCTGAACGGCGGCTCGCACGCCGACACCAACGTGGACGTCCAGGAGTTCATGATCGCCCCGATCGGCGCGGAGTCCTTCTCCGAGGCCCTGCGCTGGGGCGCCGAGGTCTACCACACCCTCAAGAAGGTGCTGAAGCGCAAGGGTCTGAGCACCGGCCTCGGCGACGAGGGCGGCTTCGCCCCGAACCTGGACTCCAACCGCGCCGCCCTCGACCTCATCCTCGAGGCCGTCAAGGAGGCCGGCTACACCCCCGGCGAGCAGATCGCCCTGGCGCTCGACGTCGCCGCCTCCGAGTTCTACAAGGACGGCGTCTACGTCTTCGAGGGCAAGGAGCGCTCCGCCGCCGAGATGACCGACTACTACGCCGAGCTCGTCGAGGCGTACCCGCTGGTCTCCATCGAGGACCCGCTGTTCGAGGACGACTGGGACGGCTGGAAGACCATCACCGAGCGCCTCGGCGACAAGGTCCAGCTCGTCGGCGACGACCTGTTCGTCACCAACCCCGAGCGCCTCGCGCGCGGCATCGAGGAGGGCGCCGCCAACGCCCTGCTGGTCAAGGTGAACCAGATCGGCTCGCTGACCGAGACCCTCGACGCCGTCGAGCTCGCCCAGCGCAACGGCTTCAAGTGCATGATGTCCCACCGCTCCGGCGAGACCGAGGACGTCACCATCGCCGACCTCGCCGTCGCCGTGAACTGCGGTCAGATCAAGACCGGCGCCCCGGCCCGCTCGGACCGCGTCGCCAAGTACAACCAGCTGCTGCGCATCGAGGAGATCCTCGACGACGCCGCGGTGTACGCCGGCCGCAGCGCCTTCCCCCGGTTCCGCTTCGCGAACTGAGACGCGGCCACGGCCTGACACCTTCAGGCAGCGTCGTACGTACGTCCCCGTACCCGGTCCCGTACCGTGTGCGGGGACGTACGCGCGTGTGACGCGGGACGAGACGGGAGGCGGGGTACATGTCCGTGCTGTGCCCTCCCGGGGGACAACCCCCGGACCCCCGGCCGAACAGCAGGTGGGTGGACATGACGGGCGGAACGCTGCGAGGTGAGGATCCGTGAGTGACCGGGACCGGTTCTCCACCACGACCAGGATCAGGCTGCTCGGCGAGCAGACGGCGGCCCGCGTCTACCGCTCGCAGACCAAACGGCAGGCCCGCCGCTCCCGCCTCACCGGCCGCGCCGCCCTGCTCGCGCTCGTCCTGTGCTCCCTCGTGGTGGCCCTCGCCTACCCCATGCGCCAGTACGTCTCCCAGCGCGCCGAGATCGCCGACCTCCAGCGCGAGCGGGAGCAGGCCCGGCAGCGGGTGGAGGAACTGCGCGACCTCAAGGCACGGTGGCAGGACGACGCCTACGCCGAGCAGCGGGTCCGGGAGCGGCTGCACTATGTGATGCCGGGGGAGACGGGCTTCGTCGTCATCGACCCGGGCGCCGCCAAGCAGTCCCGCACCGACCTCGGCGCCGCCGACCGCCCCTGGTACTCGAACGTCTGGGACGGCGTCGACAAGTCCGACGCCGCCGACCAGTGAATGACCGATAGAAAGACAGTCATGGAAACGCCCCCGCCGACCACCGAGCGCACCGAGCCCACCGACGCGGACGTCGAGGCCTTCCGGCAGCAGCTCGGACGCCCGCCGCGCGGTCTGCGCGCGATCGCCCACCGCTGTCCCTGCGGGCAGCCGGACGTCGTCGAGACGGCTCCCCGTCTGCCCGACGGCACGCCCTTCCCGACGCTGTACTACCTGACGTGCCCCAAGGCGAACTCCGCGATCGGCACGCTGGAGGCGAACGGCGTGATGAAGGAGATGACGGAGCGGCTGGGGACGGACCCGGAGCTCGCCGCCGCCTACCGGGCCGCGCACGAGGACTACGTCCGGCGGCGCGACGAGATCGAGGAGCTGAAGGGCTTCCCGAGCGCGGGCGGCATGCCGGACCGGGTGAAGTGCCTGCACGTCCTCGTGGCGCACTCGCTGGCCGCGGGCCCCGGGGTGAACCCGCTCGGGGACGAGGCGCTGGCGATGCTGCCCCAGTGGTGGGCCAAGGGCGCGTGCGTG
Source organism: Streptomyces sp. NPDC101166 (assembly GCF_044768125.1). Taxonomy (NCBI): domain Bacteria; kingdom Bacillati; phylum Actinomycetota; class Actinomycetes; order Kitasatosporales; family Streptomycetaceae; genus Streptomyces; species Streptomyces sp. NPDC101166. The sequence continues at coordinate 86,876 of NZ_JBIWPF010000025.1, read as the reverse complement.
ACGCCGGCGGAGTCGCCGTCCGGCGCGGGAGAAGCGCAGTGACCCGCGTCGCCGCCGTCGACTGCGGTACGAACTCGATCCGGCTGCTGGTCGCCGACGCCGACCCCGTCACCGGTGAACTCGTCGAGCTGGACCGGCGTATGACGATCGTCCGCCTGGGACAGGGAGTCGACCGCACCGGCCGGCTGGCGCCCGAGGCGCTGGAGCGGACCTTCGCCGCGTGCCGTGAGTACGCGGCGGTGATCAAGGAGCACGGGGCCGAGCGGTTGCGCTTCGTCGCCACCTCCGCTTCCCGGGACGCCGAGAACCGGGACGAGTTCGTGCGCGGGGTGCTGGACATCCTCGGCGTGGAGCCGGAGGTCATCTCCGGCGACCAGGAGGCGGAGTTCTCCTTCACCGGGGCGACGCGGGAACTGACGGGCCGTGACGACCTGGCCAGGCCGTACCTGGTGGTGGACATCGGCGGCGGCTCGACCGAGTTCGTGGTCGGCGACGACCGGGTGCGGGCGGCGCGTTCGGTGGACGTCGGCTGTGTGCGGATGACCGAGCGGCACCTCGTGGTGGACGGCGTGGTCAGCGACCCGCCCACCGCGGAGCAGATCGCGGCGATACGCGCCGACGTCGAGGCCGCCCTCGACCTCGCCGAGGAGACGGTCCCGCTGCGCGAGGCGCGCACGCTGGTGGGTCTGGCGGGCTCGGTGACGACGGTGTCCGCGATCGCGCAGGAGCTGCCGGAGTACGACTCGCAGGCCATCCACCACTCCCGTGTCCCGCTGGAGCGGGTCCGGGAGATCGCCGAGTGGCTGCTGCGCTCCACTCACACCGAGCGCGCGGCCGTCCCGTCGATGCATCCGGGCCGGGTGGACGTCATCGCCGCGGGCGCCCTGGTGCTGCTCTCGATCATGGAACGGATCGGCGCGGAGGAGGTCGTGGTGAGCGAGCACGACATCCTCGACGGCATCGCGTGGTCGGTGGCCTGACCTGAATCCCGTGCTCGCGGGCGGGTCTTGCCATCGCCGCCGCAGCACTCCGCTGAGCAGTGCGGACAACGTATGAGCGGGTCGAAGGGGCTCTTCGGGGCCCCTTTTCGGCACTCCGGGGAGCCGCCCCGAAAAACTTCGTGAAGTTCTTCACAAGGAAATGGGCCCTGTGGGAGCGTGGATCTACCCCGGTTGGCCCTTCCGGGGGGCCAACGGCCCTGTGAACATGTTCAAAAGGCGCGCGGGTGGACGTTTTGCGAGGGGCTGGAGGAGGAGTGTTTCGGGGGGCTCACCCGGGCCATTCATCACCGGAGAGGCAGCTCACGCGGCATTGACAACGGTGCGCGATACCCTCTGGTTCCCCTTCGCCGCCATGATCTGGATCACGTGGGTCGCGGAGGATAGCACACACCCTGTGCGAGCTTGTGAAGGGGCGCACGAGCTACCCCCCTGTGGCGGGTGGATACTCGATGGCATGAGCACCACGGAGCGTCCCAGGATCCTCGTAGTAGGCGGTGGGTACGTAGGCCTGTACGCAGCTCGGCGCATCCTCAAGAAGATGCGCTACGGCGAGGCGACCGTCACGGTCGTCGACCCCCGGTCGTACATGACCTACCAGCCCTTCCTCCCCGAAACCGCCGCCGGCAACATCTCCCCGCGGCACGTCGTCGTCCCGCTGCGACGCGTGCTGCCCAAGGCGGAGGTCCTCACCGGCCGGGTCACCACCATCGACCAGGACCGCAAGGTCGCCACGATCGCCCCCCTCGTCGGCGAGGCGTACGAGCTGCCCTTCGACTACCTGGTCGTCGCGCTCGGCGCGGTCTCCCGCACCTTCCCGATCCCCGGCCTCGCCGAGCAGGGCATCGGTATGAAGGGCATCGAGGAGGCCATCGGCCTGCGCAACCATGTCCTGGAGCAGCTCGACAAGGCCGACTCGACCAACGACGAGGAGATCCGCCGCAAGGCGCTCACCTTCGTCTTCATCGGCGGCGGCTTCGCCGGCGCGGAGACGATCGGCGAGGTCGAGGACATGGCCCGCGACGCGGCCAAGTACTACAAGAACGTGTCCCGTGAGGACATGCGCTTCATCCTCGTCGACGCCGCCGACAAGATCCTCCCCGAGGTCGGCCCCAAGCTCGGCCAGTACGGCAAGGAGCACCTGGAGGGCCGCGGTGTGGAGGTCTACCTCTCCACCTCGATGGACTCCTGCGTCGACGGTCACGTCGTACTGAAGAACGGCCTGGAGGTCGACTCCAGCACGATCGTGTGGACGGCCGGCGTCAAGCCCAACCCGGTCCTCGGCCGCTACGGTCTGCCGCTCGGCCCGCGCGGTCACGTCGACTGCGCGCCGACGCTCCAGGTGCAGGGCACCGACTACATCTGGGCCGCGGGCGACAACGCCCAGGTCCCGGACGTCGCCGCCCGCAAGGCCGGCGTGGAGAACGCCTGGTGCCCGCCGAACGCGCAGCACGCGCTGCGCCAGGCCAAGGTGCTCGGCGACAACGTGGTCTCCGGCATGCGGGGCTTCCCGCAGAAGGAGTACTCGCACTCCAACAAGGGCGCGGTGGCGGGTCTCGGCCTGCACAAGGGCGTCGCGATGATCGTCATGGGCAAGATGAAGATCAAGCTCAAGGGCCGGCTGGCGTGGTACATGCACCGCGGCTACCACGGCCTGGCGATGCCGACGTGGAACCGCAAGATCCGCGTCTTCGCGGACTGGACGCTCGGCATGTTCCTCAAGCGTGAGGTCGTCGCCCTCGGCGCGCTGGAGTCCCCGCGCGAGGAGTTCTACGAGGCCGCGAAGCCGGCCCCGGTCGCAGCGGCCCCCAAGCAGGAGAAGACCGAGGTCAAGGCTTCCTGACCCCGCCCGGACCCATCCCGAAAGGGCCGCCCGCCATCCGTGGTGCGGGCGGCCCTTTCGCATGCGGGAACCACCGGGGGCGGGGCCGGAGGGACTGGTCGGGCGGGGCCGCAGGGGGCGGGTGGGCAAAGTCTGCGCAACCGGCGGCGCCAAGTGCTGGCACAGCGCCCCGCAAGTGCTTTCGTGGTGTCAGGACATTCCGGGATCACCCCTCACGGAGGTGTGCATCATGGCTGACGCCGCTCCGCGGCTCCACGCCCTCGTCGAACAGTTGCTGGCCGCCCCCTTCCGGCTGCGCATCCGCGCCTGGGACGGTTCGCAGGCCGGGCCGCCCGACGCGCCGACCCTCGTCGTACACAACCGCAGAGCCCTGCGCCGTTTCCTGTTCAAGCCGGGCGAACTGGGCCTGGCCCGTGCCTGGGTGGCCGGCGACCTGGAGATCGAGGGCGACCTCTACACCACCCTCGAGCGCATCTCCGGCCCCGTCTGGCAGCGGGGCGAGGACGCGAGACCCCTCACCGAGGCCCTGCGCGACCCCCGCTTCCGCGAGGCAGTACGCGGTCTGTTCGCCCTCGCCGGCCCGCCGCTGCCGCCCGCCCCGCCGCCGGAGGAGGTCCGCCGCCCCGGGCACCTCCACACCCGCCGCTCCGACCGCCGCGCCATCAGCCACCACTACGACGTGGGCAACGACTTCTACGAACTCGTCCTCGGCCCGTCCATGGTGTACTCCTGCGCCTACTGGGAGTCCCCCGACCGGGCCCCCGAGGCCACGCTCGAGCGGGCCCAGCACGACAAGCTGGAACTCGTCTGCCGCAAGCTCGCCCTGCCCCCCGGCAAGCGACTGCTGGACGTCGGCTGCGGCTGGGGCTCGATGGCGATCCACGCGGCGCGCGAGCACGGCGTGAGCGTCGTCGGCGTCACGCTCTCCCGGGAGCAGGCGACCTACGCCCGCAAGCGCGTCGCGGACGCCGGCCTCACCGACGTGGTCGAGATCCGCGTCCAGGACTACCGCGACGTCACCGACGGCCCGTACGACGCGATCTCGTCCATCGGCATGGCCGAGCACGTCGGAGCGGAGAAGTACCTGGAGTACGCGGCCGCCCTGCACACGCTCCTGCGCCCCGGCGGGCGGCTGCTCAACCACCAGATCGCCCGCCGCCCCCAGCAGGACGAGACCGCCTACCGCCTCGACGCGTTCATCGACGCCTACGTCTTCCCTGACGGCGAGCTCGCCCCCGTCGGCACCACGGTCACCCATCTGGAGCGCGCCGGCTTCGAGGTCCGTGACGTGGAGTCGATCCGCGAGCACTACGCCCTCACCCTGCGCCGCTGGGTCGCCAACCTGGACGCGGGATGGTCGCGGGCCACCGCCCTGACCAGCCCCGGCCGGGCCCGCGTCTGGCTCCTCTACATGGCGGCGTCCGCCCTCGCGTTCGAACGCAACCGCATCTCCGTCAACCAGGTCCTGGCCGTCCGCACCCCGGACTCGGGCGCCTCCGGCATGCCCCTGCGCGCCCGCACCTGGAACTGACGGCGCGCGCAAACGGCGAGGGACCCCGCCGCACACCGCGACGGGGTCCCTCAGTCACCGCTCACTCCGACTTGATCGCCGCCAGCATGTTCAGCCGCGCCGCCCGCCGCGCCGGCCACAGCGCCGCCAGCACGCCCACCGCGGCGGCCAGCACCAGGAACAGGGCGATCCGGCCCCACGGCAGGACGAGTTCGTACGTCGCCATGCTCGTCCCGAGCAGCTCACCGGCCGCCCAGCCGAAGAACACCCCGAGGCCGATGCCGAGCACCGCGCCGAACAGGGAGATCACCAGGGACTCCAGCCGGACCATCCGCTTGATGCCGGTGCGGTCCAGGCCGATCGCCCGCAGCATGCCGATCTCCTGGGAGCGCTCGAACACCGACATGGCCAGGGTGTTGACGACCCCGATGACCGCGACGATCACGGCCATGGCCAGCAGGCCGTAGACCATGTTCAGCATCAGCGTGAACATCTTCGCGATCTCGTCGGACAGGTCCTTCTTGTCCTGGACCCTGACGGCCGGGTTGGAGCCGAGGGCCTTCTCCAGCCGGTCCTTCGCCGCGTCCGTGGCGCCGCCCGAGGTCTTCACGAAGACCTGCATGTCGGCCGGGTCGCTCAGGTGCGGGGAGAGCACGGAGCTGTCGAGGATGATGCCCTGGATCATCTCGTTGCCCTCGTAGACGCCGGCGACGGTCAGCCGCTGCGGCTTGCCGTCCTCGTAGTGGGCGGTGAAGTCCGAACCGGCCTTCCAGCCGTGCGCCTTGGCGGTGACACCGTCGACGACGACCTGGGTGCCGCGGACCGTGAAGGCGCCGCTCTCGACCTTCAGGTCGGTCAGCTCGCCGAACGTGCGTCCGTCGACGCCGGTCAGGTACTCGGCTCCCTCGTCGATGCGGGCGTAGCCGTTGCGCATCGGGCTGGTGGCGGTGACGCCGTCGACGCCCTTCAGCTTCTTCTCGACGTCCGGCGAGAGCTCGTTGCCGTTCGCCATGGACACCACGTAGTCGGCGCGGATCGCCGCCGACGCCATCTTGTCGATCGACTTCTGGAGGCTGCCGGCCATGACCGTCATACCGGTGATGAGCGTGAGGCCGATCATCAGCGCGGAGGCGGTGGCCGCCGTGCGGCGCGGGTTGCGCACCGCGTTCTGCCGGGCCAGCTTGCCCGAGACGCCGAACACGCGCAGGGCCGGGGCCGCGGCCGCGACGAGCGGGCGCGACAGCAGCGGGGTCAGGATGAAGACGCCGATCACCAGCAGCATCGCGCCGAGACTCATGGGCGCCTGCCCGTCGGTGCCCTTCATCGTGGTCGCGGCCAGGACGGCGGCGGCGCCCGCGGCGGAGCACAGCGCGCCCAGCGTGTTGCGCAGCACCAGCGACCTGGCGGTGGCCGGGGCGTGCATGCTGCTCATCGCCGCGACCGGCGGGATCTTCGCGGCCCGGCGGCCCGGCAGCCAGGCGGCGAGCATGGTGACCAGGACGCCCACCGCGAAGGCCGTGCCGACGGTGGAGGGGGAGACCACCAGCGGTCCGGCCGGAACGACGGCGCCGAGCGAGCTGATGAGCGAGCGCAGCCCCGCCCCGATGCCGATGCCGGCGACCAGTCCGGTCACGGCCGCGGCCGTACCCACCACGAACGCCTCGATCAGCACCGAGCGGGTGATCTGCCGCCTGGAGGCGCCGACCGCGCGCATCAGCGCGAGTTCCTTGGTGCGCTGGGCGACCAGCATGGTGAAGGTGTTGGCGATGATGAACGTGCCGACGAAGAGCGCGATGCCGGCGAAGACCAGCAGGGTCTGCTTGAGGCCGGACATCTGCCGGGAGATCGTCTCCGCCTGGTCGTCGGCGAGTTGCTCGCCGGTGGCGGTCTCCGTGACGCCCTTGGGCAGCGCCTTGTCCAGCGCGGCGCGCAGCGCGGCCTGGCTGACGCCGGGCTTCGCCGTCACGTCGATCTCGTGGTAGGCGCCGGGCTTGCCGAACAGCTTCTGCGCGGTGGCGGTGTCGAAGAGGGCGAGGCTGCCGCCGGCCGCGACGTTGCCGTCGTCGGTGGTGAACACGCCGGTGATCTTCGGGGCGAGGACGGGGCCGTTCACCGAGAGCCGTACGGTGTCGCCGACCGCGTACCCGGTGCGCTTCGCGGTCGCCGAGTCGATGAGGACCTCGCCGCCGCCCTTCGGGGCACGCCCCTCGGCGAGCGGGTAGCGCGCGTCCTTCGCGCCCCAGTAGTTCCCGCCTTCCGACTGGAAGCCGCCGCCGGCGAGCTTGCCGTCCTTGCCGGCGATCGCGGTGAAGCCGCGTACGACGCCGACGGCGGAGGCGGCGCCCGGCGCGTGCGCGCTGCGGTCGAGCAACGCGTCGGTGAGGTCGGGGAGTTTGCTGATCGTGTTGCCCTCGTCCTCCGGAACCCTGGGGGTGACGGCGACGTCGACGTGGTCGAATCCCTTGGCGGAGCTCTTCTGGAGCGCCTGGGAGATGGTGTTGGTGAAGACCAGGGTCCCCGACACGAAGGCCACGCCGAGCATCACGGCGAGCACGGTCATCAGGAGCCGGGCCTTGTGCGCGGAGACATTGCGCAAGGCGGTACGGAACATGGGTGTCTTCAGTCCAGGTGGTCCGGAGGTCGAGAGGCGATCAAGTCGCCCTTTGGCAAGGAGGGTGACGCCCGATCAGCTCGTGCGGCCCTTGGTGTCGAAACGCTTCATGCGGTCCAGCACCGACTCCGCGGTCGGCCCGTGGACCTCGTCGACGATCCGGCCGTCCGCGAGGAAGACCACCCGGTCTGCGTAGGCGGCGGCCACCGGGTCGTGGGTCACCATCACCACCGTCTGCTTCAGCTCGCGCACCGAGTTGCGCAGGAAGCCCAGCACCTCGGCGCCGGAGCGCGAGTCGAGGTTTCCGGTCGGCTCGTCACCGAAGATGATCTCCGGCCGGGAGGCGAGGGCGCGGGCGACGGCGACGCGCTGCTGCTGGCCGCCGGAGAGCTGCGAGGGCCGGTGGCCGAGCCGTCCGGACAGGCCCACCATCTCGATCACCGTGTCGAGCCACTGCTTGTCCGGCTTGCGGCCCGCGATGTCCATCGGGAGGGTGATGTTCTCCAGGGCGGTGAGCGTGGGCAGCAGGTTGAACGCCTGGAAGATGAAGCCGATCTTGTCCCGGCGCAGCTTGGTGAGGTGCTTGTCCTTCAGGGAGCCCAGCTCGGTGTCGCCGATGCGCACGGAGCCGGAGGAGAAGGTGTCGAGGCCGGCGACGCAGTGCATGAGCGTCGACTTGCCCGAGCCGGAGGGCCCCATGATCGCGGTGAACTCGGCGCGCCGGAAGTCGACGGACACCCGGTCCAGGGCGACCACCCGGGTCTCGCCCTCCCCGTACGTCTTCGACAGGTCCGTGGCGCGTGCGGCCACGTCGGTGGTCCGGTCGGCGAGAGGGGCAGTGGTCACGGGTGGGGCTCCTGTCGGGACGAAGGCGTTGCCGGGGGATGTGAACCATCGTCCCGGCGGCCCGCCGCCGTGTAGTCACCCGTTGCTCCGGTTCCGAAGGCCGACTCCGGTCGGACCGGGGCACGCCGCGTCATACCTGGGGATGACACGTGACCCCGACAGGTCAAACGTCAAGAACCGGTGGAGCACCCTCGTTCGTACGGTGAAATTCCGTCATTCCGCATACAAGGCCGATGCGCGCGGGGGACGCTACTGGCAAGTGCGGATGGACAGTTCACGGTGCTGATGCACCCTCAGACGTCAATAAAATAAGACAACATCGGTTCGCTGGACCGGTGTTAGAGAGGTGCGTCCCGATAGGGTCGGAGCCTCAGTGCGGAGCCCATGGCCTGCCCGGATGGTGGAATGCAGACACGGCGAGCTTAAACCTCGCTGCCCCTCGCGGGCGTACCGGTTCAAGTCCGGTTCCGGGCATCTCCCACGCCTGCCGACACGTTCGTGTCGTTGCATCCTCCATGGAGGCCTTGACCGCCTCGACCGCCGACGGGCCGTCCACGCGCACAACCGTTGACACCGGCCGACCTCACGCGCACACTCACGTCCAGCATAAGTGAAGAAAACTTCACTGTGCGAACCGACTGCAACGCGTGAACACCGACCCCCCGTGGCGGCGACGCCCCGTCGAAGGGAACGCCCGATGCGCACCACCGTCGGCATCATCGGCGCCGGCCCCGCCGGCCTGCTTCTCGCCCGCCTCCTGCACGTCGCCGGCATCGACTCCGTCGTCCTGGAGAGCCGCGACCGCGCCTACGTCGAGCAGCGGCAGCGCGCCGGGATTCTGGAGCAGGGCACGACCGACGTGCTGCGCGCGGCCGGGGCCGGTGAGCGCATGGACCGGGAGGGGCTGCGCCACGACGGCATCGAGCTGCGGTTCGCCCGGCGGCGCCACCGGGTGGACTTCCCCGCCCTCACCGGCGGCCGGTCGGTGACCGTCTACGCGCAGACCGAGGTGTGCAAGGACCTCATCGCACTCCAGCTGAAGGAGGGCGGCCCGCTGCTCTTCGAGGCGGAGGCGCTTGCCGTGGAGGGCGCCGGCACCGACCGCCCCCGCGTCCCCTTTCGGCACGAGGGCCGCGAGGACGTGCTCGTCTGCGACTACGTCGTCGGCTGCGACGGTTTCTGGGGCGTGTCCCGCCGGGCCGTCCCCGCCGGAGCGAGCCGCGTCTTCGAACGGACGTACCCGTTCGGCTGGCTCGGCGTCCTCGCCGACGTGCCGCCCTTCCACGACGAACTGGTCTACGCCCGCCACGACCGCGGATTCGCCCTGTTGTCCATGCGCTCCCCCGCCGTCTCACGCCTCTACCTCCAGGTGCCGCAGGACACCGACGCCCGGTCCTGGAGCGACGACGCGATCTGGGCGGAGCTGGAGCGCCGCTTCGCCACCGACGACGACTGGCGACTGGAGCGCGGGCCCATCACCCAGAAGTCGGTCACCCCCATGCGCTCCTACGTCCACGAGCCCATGCGGCACGGCCGCCTCTTCCTCGCCGGCGACGCCGCCCACATCGTGCCGCCGACCGGCGCGAAGGGCCTCAACCTGGCCGTCGGCGACGTCGTCACCTTCGCGCGCGCCCTGGCCCACCGGCGGCTCACCGGATCGGCGGAACTGCTCGACGCGTACTCCGCCACCTGCCTGCGTCGCGTCTGGCAGGCCGAGCGCTTCTCCTACGACATGACGACCCTCCTCCACCGCGCCCCCGGCGCCGACCCCTTCGAGGACCGCCTCCAGCTCGCCCGCCTGGAACGCCTCGCCTCCTCGCGCGCCGCCGAGACCGACCTCGCCGAGGCGTACACCGGCTTCCTCTTCGAGTGACGCCGACGGCGGGACGCCGGCCACGCGCGCGTGGGTGATCTCCGACCGGTTCCGGACGTGTACCGGAACGGTCATGAATGACGCCGGGCGATGCCGGGAATCAGGCGGGGACATAGCGTGTTGCGCAGCACGACGAGGGAAAGATCCTCCCCAAGCAGTAGGGTCAATCCTTTGCCTACCTATTACTCTTGAGCCAAGGCCACGCTGTGTGGCCATGGAGGAGTGAAATGAGGAGCAACAACCCGGTCTTCTCGCGACGGGGGTTCAGCCGCGACAACGGCTACGCGGGCTTCAACGCCGCGCCGCAGGCCGGGGGTCCCGCTGGCGGTACGCAGCAGGGCAATCCGTACGCCCAGCCGGCCGGCAACCCGTACGCGCAGAACCCGTACGCCCAGCAGGACGCGCAGTACGGCGCCCCGCAGACCCCGGTCACCGCCGGCGGCGTGATGACCATGGACGACGTGGTCGCGCGCACCGCCATGACCCTCGGCACGGTGGTCGTCACCGCCGTCCTGTCGTGGCTGCTGCTGCCCGTCGACGAGGCCAACCTCGGCAAGTCGTACGCCATCGGCGTCGGCGCCGGCCTGGTGGCGATGGTGCTGGCGCTGGTCCAGTCCTTCAAGCGCCGTCCCACGCCCGCGCTGATCCTGTCCTACGCCGCCTTCGAGGGCGTCTTCCTCGGCGTGATCTCCAGCGCGGTGTCCACGTACATCGCGGACGGCGTCGTCGCCCAGGCGGTCCTCGGCACCATGGCGGTCTTCGCCGGCGTGCTGGTGGCCTACAAGGCGGGCTGGATCCGCGTCAACCGCCGCTTCTACGGCTTCGTGATGGCGGCCGCGCTCGGCTTCGTGCTGCTGATGGCCGTGAACATGCTGTTCGCCGTCTTCGGCGGCGGTGACGGCCTCGGCTTCCGCAGCGGCGCCCTCGGCATCGTCTTCGGCGTCATCGGCATCATCCTCGGCGCGTGCTTCCTCGCCCTGGACTTCAAGCAGGTCGAGGACGGCGTCGCCTACGGCGCCCCGCGCGAGGAGGCCTGGCTCGCGGCCTTCGGTCTCACGCTGACGCTGGTGTGGATCTACATGGAGTTCCTGCGGCTGCTGTCGATCCTGAACAGCGACTGACGAACTCGCCCCTGAGAACGCATGAGGCGCCCCGCCGGAGAATCTCCGGCGGGGCGCCTCGCGTTGGTGAGGGGCCGGGCTCGAGGAGGACCCGGCTTCGTCGCGTGCGGCCCGGCCGGCTGTCCTCAGGAGGCGAATCGGAGGCCGGTCATGAGGCCCCGGGCGTCGGCCGGAGCGGACGACACGGGAAGGTCGGAAACCGCTGTGCGCAGTTGCAGCAGGTCGGGCCACTCGTCGCCGCGCAGCACACCCTGATGGACCCGGGCGAGTTCCGCGGAGGGTTCGATGCCGACCTGGTCGAGGAAACGCTCACGGGTGCGCAGATACACGTCCGCCGCTTCCAGTCGACGGCCGGCGGCCGCCAGGGCCGGCAGTAACAGCGTCACCAGGCGTTCCCGCAGCGGGTGCACGATCACCAGGCCGAGCAGCTCCGGCAGCACCTCGCAGGCGCCGCCGTCCCACAGGCGGGCCTCGATCGCCAGCTCCGAGGCCTGGAGGCGCAGCTCGCCCAGGCGCGTGGCCTCCGCCTCCAGTTCCAGGACCGACCGGACGTCGGCCAGTGCCTCGCTGCCCCGCCACAGACTCAGCGCGGACCGCAGCGTCCGCGCCGCCGCGGACGAGTGTCCGAGGGCCAGCAGGCGCCGCCCCTCGCGCATGCGCTGCTCGAAGAGGGCGATGTCGATCTCGTCGTCGCCGGCCTCCACGCGATAGCCGACAGAGGGGCTGTGGGTGATCCACTCACGCTCACGCCCCAGGGCGGCGCGCAGTTTCATGACATGGGACCGGACCATCTGCACCGCGGAGGCCGGCGGCTCCTCCCCCCACAGGCAGCGGGAAATCCGATCCGGTGATATACCGTTGCGGCCGAGCACCAGAAGAATGGCCAGGACCTGGCGGGATTTCAAAGGAAGTCGACTGTGCCAGTTGTCCATCGCGGAAATCTCGATACTGCCGAGCGCGAGAAACTGGGGCCGGTGATGCGTGGTATCGCAGAATGCCTCGTGCAACGTTCCCCCTGAACTCAGGGGATCGTCGATGGTGGTCGCCTTTGATTATCCCCCGTGCCGAATCACGACACCGGACGACATCACGGCTGTCGGTGAACTGTCAACCAGATCCGGCCATTCGTCACCTTCCGTTGAGGATGATCTGAGGTGGGGAGCATCCCCGCTTGCGGATTTGTCCGGTACGCCGAAAAGCGCCCCGTCCGGGTGGCGGACGGGGCGCTGAGGATTCCTGGCGGCGAGATCTAGGCGATGCCCGTCTTCCAGGGGCCCGTGACGTCGGGCCAGAACGGGATCTGGACGACCGCGCGGAACTTCACCTTGCGGCCCTCGCCGAAGTCGTGGTCGAACATCGAGCAGTTGCCGCTGTCGACCGTGGCGCTGTGCGATCCCTTCTGCAGCGTCCCGTCCTTGCGCACGTACTCGTACTCGACCTTCGCGGTGTTCCCGTCGAAGGCGAGATCGCACACCTCGAACTTGTCACCGACGTTGATGAAATGCGCACTGGCGCCATGGGTCGACGAAAGGGCGTCCTGGCCGGCGAATGCCGTGCCCATGAGCGGGATGCTCAGCGCGACGGTGGCCATGCCCACGCCCAGGACCTTCTTGTGCAGCTTCATCTTCTTTCCTCCCACATCGGTGCCGATCGCGGACACCGGCCGACTGTGAACAGATGCTGCACCGGGCACGTTGCCGACGGGGGGAGAAAAGTGTTGGTTTTCCGTTGGTCACCCAACGGCAACACGCACCGAAATTCCTCTACGCAACGTAGTCAACGCAAAAGAGGACGCCCAAGTGTCGGCGGGCACAACACCGCCTCGCGAGGCTCGGTGGCAGGGGACGGAGGCCGAATCCGTCCACGAAGTCGCCCCGGAGGCAGACATGAACTTCCGTCGAAGGACTCTCGCGGTGTCCGCAGCGGCCGCAACCCTCGTCCTCGGGGGCGCCACCAGCGCCTTCGCGGGCATCGACGCGACGGCCGAGGCCGCCGGCGTGAAGGTGACGTTCCACAGCTACGGGGACTACTTCAAGGTGTGCGACATGGCGACCGACAGCGGCAACCCGTACGCCGACGTCCGCTACACGAACGCCGCCGGGTCGAGCCGGACCTGGCGCCACCAGATCGACAAGGGCTCCGGCAACTGCGGCAAGTTCGACCACAACTTCGGCGAGGGGCGCACCGTGCTCTTCCGCGCGTGCAACGACACGCCGTGGCTGCCGGACCCGTGCAGCGCGTGGAAGACCGGGGTGGCCTGACCGTCCGACGCGTACGCGCGGGGGCCGTACGCGCAGGGGGCCCGTCCCGGGCAGTCCGGGACGGGCCCCCTGCGGCTCTGTGCGAGGGTCCGCTGATCAGAGCAGCTTGCGCGCCGCCCTCCTCAGGTCGTACTCATGGATGATCGCCTTGGCGTGGCCGTACGAGAGGTTGTGCTCGTAGCGCAGCCAGCTGACCTTCTCCTCGAAGCGGAGAGCGGGGCCTTCGTCGACGGTGCGCAACCAGTCGGCGACTTCACGACCGGTGCAGTGAGGGATGCGGGCTAGCAGGTTGCGATGGGTCTCCTCGGAGAAGACTTGGGACATCGGCGCCTCCGGTACGCATGGGTGTAAGCCGGTCCTACAGGTCACCGTGCCTGAGCGTTCGCCGGTTGGCAACAGTCCGGGCGTGGCGCTGTACGCTCACCGCGTGGTTGATACGACGCCTTTGATCCGTGCGGTGGATCACTTTGCCGACCGTTTGCGGGCGGCGCCGCAGTCCCGACTCCAGCGGGGCGCCGCCGCGGAGGCGCTGGCGCTGGCCAGGGAGTTGGCCCGCTGGACGCAACGCGTGGAGGAGCCCGGCACACAGCCCCGCGAGATGCCCGACGCCGGCATGTTCGCCGCCGCCGACCAGATCACCGTCGCGGGCCACGACCTGGCCGTCGCGCTGACGGACGCCGACGACATCGCGGAGGCGGTGCGGCTGGTGGAGGAGGCCCAGAAGCGGGCCGGCGTCTGAGGGGGAGGGCCTTCACAGGCTCGCTATGACCCGGTCCGCCAGGATGTAGACGCTCTCCCCGCCGCAGGCGAAGGTCAGCGTGTACGCGCCGGAGATGCCGGAGCCGCCGAGGAGGAACGGGGTCTCGCCGGCCGCGAGGGCCGTGGAGAGGCGGTCCGCCGTCTCACGGTGGCCCGGGGTCATGCACAGGGTGGTGCCGTCGGCGAAGACGTAGACGTCGAGGGTGCCCAGCGGGCCCGGGCGGACGTCGGTCAGCTCGGTGCGGGAGGCGGCCAGGTCCTCCAGTGCCGCGACCGTGCGCTCGTGGTCGTCGACGACCGGCGACTGCACCGGGACGAAGTCCGGGTGGGAGGGGTGACGGCGGCGGGCCGCGGCCAGCTCGGCGGACTCCCCGGCGAACTCGTCGTTGTCCGCACTCGACTCGCTCACCGGCTCCAGGTGCTCCAGACCCACGAGGTCCGCCTGCCGGGGCAGGAACAGCTCGCTGTCGGGCAGGCCCAGCAGGGAGGGCGCGTCGGAGGCGTCACGGGCCTCCTGGGCGGCCCAGAACGCGCGCGCCTCGGCCAGCTCCCGCTCCCGCTCCTCCGCGAGCGCCTCGGCGACCGCGGCGCGTATCTCGTCCGTGTCCGCCGTGGTCCGGGCGGCCGGCACGAGCCCCTGCGTCCCGGCGGCGTGCCGGCCGTTCTCGGCGAGCTGGACGTGCAGGGCCGCGACCTGCCGGCGCAGTTGCAAGAGGGTGCGCAGGACGGCGACACCCACGGCGCCCGTGGCGGCCGTGGTGACCAGCAAGGCGATCGGCAAGGCGCTCACTGACGTACTCCCGGTTTCAAGTCGACCCCCGACTTCCTACATCAGCTTGAAGGGCGGACTATCCAGCTGTCAGTGCGTAACGTCACGAAACGGACAGGACTTTGGCCCGGCGCTCGTTGATGGGACTGCTCTGAGCTGCGTGAATCCCTACGTCGAGGGAGATAGGTCACATCCTGGGGGAGATTGGATCACAGAACGGCCCGGAATCCGGGGGTTTCCCGGACTCCGGGCCATCGGCTCACGGTGGGTGCCTCGGCGGCTACCCAGAGGTCGTCACGGACTCAGCTGAGGCGCTCGATGACCATCGCCATGCCCTGGCCGCCGCCGACGCACATCGTCTCCAGGCCGAACTGCTTGTCGTGGAACTGCAGGGAGTTGATGAGCGTGCCGGTGATGCGGGCGCCCGTCATGCCGAAGGGGTGGCCGACGGCGATGGCGCCGCCGTTGACGTTCAGCTTGTCCAGGTCGATGCCGAGGTCCCGGTAGGAGGGGATCACCTGGGCGGCGAACGCCTCGTTGATCTCGACCAGGTCGATGTCGTCGATGGTGAGACCGGCCCGGCGCAGGGCCTGCTGGGACGCCTCGACCGGGCCGAGGCCCATGATCTCGGGGGAGAGGCCGGACACGCCGGTCGACACGATGCGGGCGAGCGGGGTGAGGCCCAGCTCGCGGGCCTTGGTGTCGCTCATGACGACGACCGCGGCGGCGCCGTCGTTGAGGGGGCAGCAGTTGCCGGCGGTGACCAGGCCGTCGGGGCGGAACACCGGCTTCAGGCCCTGGACGCCTTCGAGGGTGACGCCGGCGCGCGGACCGTCGTCCTGGCTGACGACCGTGCCGTCGGGCAGCGTCACCGGGGTGATCTCGCGCGCCCAGAAGCCGTTCTTGATGGCTTCCTCGGCGAGGTTCTGCGAGCGGACGCCGAACTCGTCCATGTCCTGGCGGGTGACGCCCTTGGCGCGGGCGAGGTTCTCGGCGGTCTGGCCCATCGAGATGTACGGGTCGGGCAGCAGGCCGTCCTCGCGCGGGTCGTGCCAGGAGGTGCCCTCCTGCTGCGCGACGGCCTCCGTGCGGGCCTCGGCCTCGGCGAAGAGGGGGTTGTGGGTGCCCGGCATGTCGGAGCTGCCGTTGGCGTAGCGGGAGACCATCTCGACGCCGGCCGAGATGAAGACGTCGCCCTCGCCGGCCTTGATGGCGTGCAGGGCCATGCGGCTGGTCTGCAGCGAGGAGGAACAGTAACGGGTGATCGTGCAGCCGGGCAGGTGGTCCATGCCCATCTGCACGGCGACGATACGGCCCAGGTTGTGGCCCTGCTCGCCGCCGGGGAGGCCGCAGCCGAGCATCAGGTCGTCGATGTCCCTCGGGTCCAGCTCGGGGATCTTGGCGAGCGCCGCCTGGATGATCGTGGCGGTGAGGTCGTCCGGGCGCAGGTCCTTGAGGGAGCCCTTGACGGCGCGGCCGATGGGGGAGCGGGCGGTCGAGACGATGACGGCTTCGGGCATCACGGCTCCATTGGCATGCGGGGTTCTTCGTACCGGTTGGCTGGTTGGGAAGTTACCGGTACGTATGGCCTGGGTCACGGGGGTGCCGGTGTGACCCTGGCCGCAGTTTACTAAGCGCTTGCTTGGGCCTCCGGCGGTGAGCCGAAGAGGGTGCGGGTGGGTGGGGGTTCACGTCCCCGGGGGCTGCGCCCCCAGACCCCCACCGGCCCGAAGGGCCTCGTCCTCAAACGCCGGACGGGCTGGTGGGTGACGGTGACGTCTCCGGCTCCGGCACCCGGCGCCTCCGCCTCCGCTTCAGCAGGGCCCACGGCCCTCGCGGGCCCGTCGGCATCGCCGCCGTGACCTCGGTGCCGGCCTCCGCCGCCGCCTCCGCCGCGGCCCGGGCCACCGGCAGGAAGCCCTCGCGGCGGAAGGCGTCCGGCCGCTCCTCCTCCGCCGGCCACAGCCCCAGGGCCGCGCAGACCGTCGGCAGCACCGCCATCGCCGCCGTGGCGTACCCCTCCGCCGAGGGGTGGTAGTGGTCCGGTCCGAACAGCTCGCGCGGGTTCGCCTCGAACTCCGGCCCCAACAGGTCGCCCAGCGACACCGTGCGCCCGCCCTGTTCGATCGCGCCGATCGTCTGGGCCGCCGCCAGCTGGCGCGAGGCGCGCCGGGCCAGCCAGCGCAGCGGCTGGCCTACCGGCTCGATCGTGCCCAGGTCGGGACAGGTGCCGACGACCACCTCCGCGCCGGCGGTGCGCAACCGCCGTACCGCCGAGGACAGATGCCGTACCGAACGGGTGGGCGGCATGCGCTGGGTGACGTCGTTCGCGCCGATCATGATCACGCACACGTCGGGCACCCGGCCCGCGTTGCCGAGGACCGCCGCGACCTGCCGGTCGAGATCGTCGGACTGGGCGCCGGGCAGCGCCACGTTCCGCAGCTTCACCGGCCGCTCCGCCACCGCCGCCAGCCCCGACGCCAGCAGCGCCCCCGGCGTCTGCCCCGCCCGGTGGACGCCCTGGCCCGCCGCCGTGGAGTCGCCGAGCAGCGTCAGCCGCAGCGCCTCCTCGCCGGGAACCGCGTACGCCCTGCCGTACAGGCCGTCCGCGTGCGGGACACGCGGATGCGCTCCGTTGCCGTTCACATGGCGTCGCGCCAACTGCGCCTCCGCCAGCAGCAACCCGACCACCGCCGCGCCGGCCAGACCGATCCCGCCTCCGCCGTAGGCCGCGCCGGCCGCGATGCGCCGGGCCACCCTTGCCCTGGACATGCTCGTCATGCCTCGACGCCACCTCCTCGTGTCCGTACACCCACTCCTTGCCCCGTACGGACCGTCGGCCAATCTCGACGGGGAGTGAACGTGCGGAGCACGCCTTAGGCTGGCGGGACCACTACGACAGTCTTTGCAAGCAACCGGAGACAACGGTGCATTTCCACGACTCGATGATCAGCCTCGTCGGCAACACCCCGCTGGTCAGGCTCAACAACGTCACCACGGGCATCCAGGCCACCGTCCTGGCCAAGGTGGAGTACTTCAACCCGGGCGGCTCCGTGAAGGACCGCATCGCGCTGCGCATGATCGAGGCGGCCGAGCAGAGCGGAGAGCTCAAGCCCGGGGGGACCATCGTCGAGCCGACCAGCGGCAACACCGGCGTGGGGCTGGCCATCGTGGCCCAGCAGAAGGGGTACAAGTGCATCTTCGTGTGCCCCGACAAGGTGAGCACCGACAAGATCAACGTACTGCGCGCGTACGGCGCCGAGGTCGTCGTCTGCCCCACCGCCGTCGACCCCGAGCACCCGGACTCGTACTACAACGTCTCCGACCGGCTGGTGCGCGAGACGCCGGGCGCGTGGAAGCCCGACCAGTACTCCAACGCCAACAATCCGCTCTCGCACTACCACTCCACCGGCCCGGAGCTGTGGGAGCAGACCGAGGGGCGGATCACCCACTTCGTGACCGGCGTCGGCACCGGCGGCACCATCTCCGGCACCGGCCGCTACCTGAAGGACGCCAGCGACGGCAAGGTCAAGGTCGTCGGCGCGGACCCCGAGGGCTCCGTCTACTCGGGCGGCTCGGGACGGCCGTACCTCGTCGAGGGCGTCGGTGAGGACTTCTGGCCGACCGCCTACGACCGGACCGTCGCCGACGAGATCGTGCCGGTGTCCGACAAGGACTCCTTCCAGATGACGCGCCGTCTGGCCAAGGAGGAGGGGCTGCTCGTCGGCGGTTCCTGCGGCATGGCCGTCGTCGCCGCGCTCCGGGTCGCCGAGCGGCTCGGCCCGGACGACGTGGTCGTCGTCCTGCTGCCCGACAGCGGCCGCGGCTACCTCAGTAAAATCTTCAACGACGAATGGATGGCGGACTACGGCTTCCTCGAGGACGAGGGCCCCAGCGCCCGCGTCGCCGACGTCCTCAACGACAAGGTGCACGGCGCCATGCCCTCCCTCGTGCACATGCACCCGGAGGAGACGGTCGGTCAGGCCATCGAGGTGCTGCGCGAGTACGGCGTCTCGCAGATGCCCGTCGTCAAGCCCGGCGCCGGCCACCCGGACGTCATGGCCGCCGAGGTCGTCGGCTCGGTCGTCGAACGCGAGCTGCTGGACGCCCTGTTCAGCAAGAAGGCCTCGCTCGAGGACCCGCTGGAGAAGCACATGTCGGCCCCGCTGCCGCAGGTCGGCTCCGGTGAGCCGGTCGGCGACCTGATGTCCGTGCTGGGCTCGGCGGACGCGGCGATCGTCCTCGTGGAGGGCAAGCCCACCGGCGTCGTCAGCCGCCAGGACCTGCTGGCCTTCCTGGCCAAGGGCGGCAAGTGACGGCGAACGTCCGGTGAACCGCCGGTGTCGCAGCGGACGTTCGCGTTCACCCGCCGAAGCGGCGGACTTCGCGGAAGTGGTACGAGCGCGTCACGTCCGCGCAGCACACGCTTAACACGCGTCCGGCACATTGGTGGGTGTCGGCAGGGCGGCGGAGGCACCTCCCAGGCGTTGAGCGCCGGGAGAGGCTCCCCGCACCGGCCGGCGCCCGAACGGCGTCAAGGACCTCCGGAGCGGCTCCCGGACATCCATGGACGCCACGGACGCGGAGGCCCGACCCGGCCCGCGTCCCTCGCGGGGACCGCCGTCGTCCCGCCCCCCGGTACGGGGGTGCGGCGGTCCCCGCGCACACTTCCCGCGGGCCTGCGGCCCAGCCCGCTCAGCCCTCCCAGTCGCCGTCGCGCGAGCGGCCGCGCAGGCGTCCGCCGAACAGGTGCGGGCTGACGCGGGCGGCCTGGAACGCGTTGACGCCGACGATGCCCGTCCAGGTGACGATCAGTCCCGGCAGGTGGGCGGTGGCCGCGCCGATCGCCGACAGCGGGATCGCCAGCACCAGCGAGACGATGCCGAAGCCGAAACGCTCACCCCAGGAGTCCCGCTCCTCGGCCGCACGACCGCCCCGGGCCGTCGCCACCTGCTGCTCCGCGAACTGACGGCGCACCCGGCGCTCGACCGCGCCGTCGATCCGCTGGTCCACCTTCTCCAGGAACGAGTCCACCAGCGCCGACTCGTACTCCTCGCCCAGCTCCCTGCGGGCCTTCAGGGCGGCGTCGAGCTCCTTCTTCAGCTCGGTGTCCTGTGCGTCCATGCTGGTCTCCCGTCCGGTCATACCTCCACGGTAGGAACGCGCCGGGCCGCCGGCACTGGGGTTAGCCCCCCACTTCACCCGCGGCGGGGCGGGCTGCCGGCGTCCGTCGCCTTGCCTGGCTGTATAGCGTCATGCAGAGTTTGGGTTGAGTGAATAGACGACCGGATGCGGAGGGGGAGCGGCATGGGCGAGGGCGGCGGCGCGGACCGGGCGACGGGAGGCGGTGTGGCGGAGAGTCCCGCCGGGCGGCTCCAGACGCTGTTCGAGGGGCACCGGCTGACCCCGACCCAGCGGCGCATCGCGCACAGCATGGTGCGGCGCGCCGCCGACGTGCCGTTCCTGTCCAGCGTCGAGCTGGCCGAGCTGGCCGGGGTCAGCCAGCCCTCCGTCACCCGCTTCGCGGTCGCCCTCGGCTTCGACGGCTACCCGGCCCTGCGCCGGCATCTGCGCGAGGTCGCGCCCGCCGAACAACCCGCGGGCGGCGTCCCGTACAACGAGTACCAGCAGGCGGTCGAGGCCGAGATCGAGAACCTGCGGCATCTCGCGGAGGTGCTCGCCGACCCGAGGCCGGTGGAGCGGGCGGGCCGGCTCCTCGCCGCCTCGCGGCCGCTGCCGGTGCTCGGCCTGCGGGCCGCAGCCGCCCAGGCCCACGGCTTCGCGTACTTCGCCGCCAAGGTCCACCCGGACGTACGGCTGCTGCACGAGGGCGGCACCATGCTGCACGACCGGGTCGACGCGGCCGTACGCGCGGGCGCCACCGCCCTGCTCTGCTTCGCGCTGCCCCGCCACCCCCGCGAGGTCGTCGACGCCCTCGCCTACGCCAAGGAGGCGGGGCTGACCGTGGTGACGGTCGCCGACTCCGCCTTCGCGCCCGTCGCCAAGGTCTCCGACCTGCTGCTGCCGGCCGCCGTCGGCACGGGCCTCGCCTTCGACACGGCGTGCGCGCCGATGCTGCTCGGGCGGGTGCTGCTGGAGGCGATGTGCGACGGCCTGCCGGAGGCCCAGGCCCGGCTGGAGGAGTTCGACGCCAAGGCGGCGGCGCGAGGGCTGTTCGTGGAGTGAGGCCCCAGGGCGCCGGCGGGGGAGCCGCCCTGCGGGGCTGACGGGCGCCGCCGTTCTCATGCCCGTCTCACGTTCGCTCGCTACCGTGCTCGACCAGCGTTCGGACGGGCGGGAGCGTCGAGGCGACGAGGAGGCGGGACGTGACACGCGGGGATCACAGAGCTCAGGGTCTGGCTCGGGTGGCCGTGGTGGTACGGGCGGGGGCCGGCCCCCTGTGGTGGGCCGGTGCGATCGCGGCCGGCGTCGGCGTCCTGCCGCCCGGCGTCACGGGCCGGCGGATCGGGGTACTGGCCGGGGCCGCGCTGTTCCTCGTCGCCGCGGCGGTGGTGGCGCTGACGCGGCGCGCGCGGTACGCCGATCTCGCGCGCGGCGCGGTCCGCGCGGGCCGGCACGACGTCCTCCAGGACCGCGGGGTGACCGTACGGGTGTGGCGCCGCGGCCACCGCTGGTGGCTGCTGCTCGCCTTCGCCGCCGCCCTGGGCAGCGCGTTCGCCGTGCCCGCCGCCGGGGGCCTGCTGCTCGCCGGGTGCGGTGCGGGGCTCCGGCTGAAGGCCGCCTGGCTCGGACGACGGGAGCGAGCCGGGGACGTGCTGCTGTGGGTGCGGGTCGACCGGCTCTCCGCGAACGGCGGCCGCCCCGCCGGCAAGGCGGTCGAGGTCTACCGCAGCACGGGCATCGCGGCGGGCGACGCGGCCCCCGGTGGAGCCCGCCGCCGCACCGCGGCACTCGTGTAGGCGCTGCGCGCTGCTCAGACCTCCAGGTCCTCCTCGATCTTGCGGAGCTGGTGGCGGGCCATCGCCAGGTTGGCCCGCTTGGCGTCCAGTACCAGGTAGAGGAAGAGACCGTTGCCGCCGCGACCGCTGATCAGCCGGATCAGGTGGTACTGGTCGGACAGTGTGATCAGGATGTCCTCGATCTGGGCCTTCAGCCCGAGGTGCTCCATGGTGCGCATCTTGGCGCGCACCACGTCGGTGTTGCCCGCGGCGGCCACGTTGAGGTCGAAGGTCTTCCCGCCGCCCAGCGTGCCCAGCGCCATGCCGCTGGTGTAGTCGACCAGCGCGACGCCGTTGGCGCCCTCGATGGTGGCCAGGGCTTCCTTCAGCGCGGTTTCGGTGTTGGCCATGGGTGGATCTCCTCGTTGTCCGTGATCTCTGGGTTCTGCCTGTGCTGGCTGTGCGGGCCGGGGTCGCCGGGCGGTCGCCCCGGCCGTCCGGTGGTCTGGCGGCGCGGGTTCCTGCTCCTCGGGGGCGCCGCCGTCCCCGTCGGAGCGGGGGGCCCGGCGTCGACCAGCTCCCCGATGCGGACGCCGGCCCGGCGGGCCTCCAGGTGCAGCCGGCCGACGTTGACACGGTCCTGCGCGAGCACCGTCAGCACGGCGCTCTTGCCCGCCGCGTAGGTGGCGACGTAGCCGTACATCCCGCGCACGAGCAGCTCGCGGAAGTCGCCCTGCCCGGTCGCGTCGGCCATCCGCACCGCCACACCGAGGGCCGTGGCGGTGAGCGCGGCCACGCTCTCGGCCTCCACGCCGGGCGTGTCGTGCGCCAGGACGAGCCCGTCCACGCCCGCCGCGAGCGCCCCGGTCAGCTGCGGCACCCGGGCCCGCAGCCGCCGCAGCTCGGCGCGGATGTCGGGCTCCGCCGCCATCAGCTCGCTCCTCTCGGCGCGCGGTCGCTGCCGTTCAAAGGGCCTCCAGCGCATCCCTGAGCCTCTTCAGCAACGTGATGTCGGGGTCGTTGACGCGCGGCAGGGCCAGGCCCGGCGCGGGGAGCGGGACGGGCGGCGGGAACTGGGCGGTGAGCAGGCCCGCCGCCGCCAGCCGGCGGACGTCCACCAGCGTCGCGAAGGCCTGCCGGCCCAGCTCGCGGGCGATGTCCGACGCGGTGCGCACGCCGTCCACCAGCGCCAGCACCGCGCGCTGCCGGGCGGTGAGCCCCGGTGCGGCGACGGGCTCGGCCGGCAGCAGCGGCGCGCTGTCCGGCAGCGGGTCGGGCCACAGCCGGTCCAGCAGCTCGCGGCGGCGCAGCGTCTCCCGCTCCACCGCGGCCACCGGCACCGGCCGCAGGACGCCGAACCAGTTGCCGGGTCCGTAGCGGAAGTGGCCCGGTGTGCTGCTCGGGGCGAGGGCGAAGTACGCCGCGTCGTACAGCGCTCCCAGATGGCACAGTTCCAGCGCGCCCCGGCCGATCCGGCCGGCCTCCAGCAGCAGTCCGGCGGCGCCCCGCTCCTCGTCGGCGTGCTCCACCGCCTCCCGCCAGACGCCGGGATCGACCGTGCCGTGCGTCAGCAGCAGCACCTCAAGGCCGGGGGAGTGGGAGCTCTCGGCGTGCACCACCCAGCCGTCGGCGAGGTAGATCACGCCGCGCTCGCGCTCCAGGACGCCGGTGGCGCGCTCGGCCGCGAGCCGGTTCAGCATCGGGGAGACCCCACCGCCGGCGCGGTCGCGGGCCGCCGCTCTGTCCCGCACCGGCAGCCGGGGCGGCGGGGTGGTGCCCACGACCGTCATCCCAGCACCAGCCGTCCGGCCATCTCGCCCAGCCGGATCCGGGCCAGGGCGAGATTGCCGTCCGGCCGGGCCAGCCACACGTGCAGGAACACACTGCTGTCGAAGGAGGTCGGTACGAACCGGAGGACGTGGTAGCTGTCCCGGTTGCTGATGATCAGGTCCTCCACCGGGGGGTCGGCGTCCGCGTCCGTCTCCGGGGTGAACGCCCGTTGCTCGGCCGTGAGCCGCGCGACCTCCGCGGCCTCGGCGGCCGCGGCCTCGTGGTCGCCGCCCGGGAACTCCCCGACCGCTCCCAGAGCCAGCCCGCTGGTCCAGTCGACCAGCGCGGCCCCCCGGGCTCCGGGCAGGCGCATGGCCTCCAGGAGGCACTCGTCGATTCCGGGCACCGTTGGCTCCCCTCCCGCCTGCGGTTCGGCTGAGTGAGGAAGAAGCTACGCAACGTGTCCGCTTGGAGGGAGTCTTCTGGCATTTTCCAGCGGAACATGCGCTTCGGTGACTAGTGTGGGTCGACTGACCCCGATTTCTCCCCGCCCGTTCAACACCGCGCCCGGGGCGTGCGCCAAGGGGGGTGCGGGAGTGTGCCGGGTGGTGAGGGGTGGCGCTGCGCGCCCCCGTTTTCCGAGTCCCCGCCTTCGTGCCTCCTGGCTCCCCCAGGTTCGTCCGCCGGAGCTCCCCGCCTCACGGCCGGCCCCTTTCCGTTCCCCGCCCTGCCCGGCTCGGGGGCTCCGTCATGCCGCCGACGTGTTGACTAGCCCTATTCAGACGTCCAGGATGTGAATAGACAAAGCAACACTCCGCCGGGACCATCCCATCCGCAAGGAGGCAGACCCATGTCAGGACCCCGCCCCGTACGAGCGCCCCGCGGTACGGAACTGAGCGCCCTGGGATGGCAGCAGGAAGCCGCCCTGCGGATGCTGCAGAACAACCTCGACCCCGAGGTCGCCGAGCACCCCGACAAGCTCGTCGTCTACGGCGGCACCGGCAAGGCGGCCCGCGACTGGCGCTCCTTCGACGCGATGGTGCGCACGCTCAGGACGCTCAAGCAGGACGAGACCATGCTCGTCCAGTCCGGTCGCCCCGTCGGCGTCATGCAGACCCACGAGTGGGCCCCGCGCGTCCTCATCGCCAACTCCAACCTCGTCGGCGACTGGGCCAACTGGGAGGAGTTCCGCCGCCTGGAGCAGCTCGGGCTGACCATGTACGGCCAGATGACCGCCGGTTCCTGGATCTACATCGGCACCCAGGGCATCCTCCAGGGCACCTACGAGACCTTCGCCGCCGTCGCCGCCAAGAAGTTCGGCGGCACTCTCGCCGGCACGATCACCCTCACCGCCGGCCTCGGCGGCATGGGCGGCGCGCAGCCGCTCGCCGTGACCATGAACGACGGCGTCGCGATCTGCGTCGACTGCGACCCCCGGGCCATCGAACGCCGTATCGAGCACCGCTACCTCGACGTACGGGCCGACTCGCTCGACCACGCCCTGCGACTGGCCGTCGAGGCGCGCGACGCCCGCCGCCCGCTGTCCATCGGCGTCCTCGGCAACGCCGCCGAACTGGTCCCGGAACTCCTCGCCATGGACGCCCCGATCGACATCGTCACCGACCAGACCTCCGCCCACGACCCGCTGGCCTACCTGCCCACCGGGATCGCCTTCGAGGACATGGCCGACGCCGCCGCCAAGGACCCGGCCGGCTTCACCGCCCGCGCGCGGGAGTCGATGGCACGGCACGTCGAGGCGATGGTCGGCTTCCAGGACGCCGGCGCCGAGGTCTTCGACTACGGCAACTCCATTCGCGGTGAGGCGCGACTCGCCGGCTACGAGCGGGCGTTCGCCTTCCCCGGTTTCGTCCCCGCCTACATCCGCCCGCTGTTCTGCGAGGGCAAGGGCCCCTTCCGCTGGGCGGCCCTGTCCGGCGAGGCCTCCGACATCGCCAAGACCGACAAGGCGATCCTCGACCTCTTCCCTGAGAACGAGTCCCTGGCCCGCTGGATCAAGCTCGCCGGTGAGCGCGTGCACTTCCAGGGGCTGCCCGCCCGTATCTGCTGGCTCGGCTACGGCGAGCGCGACAAGGCCGGCGAGCGCTTCAACGACATGGTCGCGAGCGGTGAGCTGGCGGCGCCGCTGGCGATCGGCCGCGACCACCTCGACTGCGGGTCCGTCGCCTCCCCCTACCGCGAGACCGAGGCCATGCTCGACGGCTCCGACGCGATCGCCGACTGGCCGCTGCTGAACGCCATGGTGAACGTGGCGTCGGGCGCGTCCTGGGTCTCCCTCCACCACGGCGGCGGCGTCGGCATGGGCCGGTCCATCCACGCGGGGCAGGTCTCCGTGGCCGACGGCACGAAGCTCGCCGGCGAGAAGATCCGGCGGGTGCTGACCAACGACCCCGGGATGGGCGTCATCCGGCATGTCGACGCCGGGTACGACATCGCGGAGTCGGTCGCCGACGAGCGGAACGTGCGGGTTCCCATGCGCGAGGGTGAGCCCGCGTGAGCGGCGGCGACCCGCAGATGAGGACGCAGACCTCGCCGCCGAACCCGGGCCCGGCCGCGACCGCCCGCCCCGGGACAGGCGCCCAGGCCTCCTTTCAGCAGATGTGGCGCGAGCTGGCCGCCATCGGGCGGCACCCCGGGTCCGGTGGCTACCGGCGTTACGCCTGGACCGGCGCCGACGCCGACTGCCGGGGCTGGTTCCGGGCGCAGGCCGAGGCGCGGGGGCTGACGTACGAGCTCGACCGCAACGGCAACCAGTGGGCCTGGCTGGGCGACCCCGCCGCCGGGGACGCCGTCGTCACCGGGTCCCACCTCGACTCCGTGCCCGACGGCGGCGCCTTCGACGGCCCCCTGGGCGTCGTGTCCTCCTTCGCCGCGCTCGACGAACTGCGCGGCAGGAACGCCCGGCTGGACAAGCCCCTCGCCGTCGTCAACTTCGCCGACGAGGAGGGCGCCCGCTTCGGGCTCGCCTGCGTCGGCTCCCGGCTCGCCGCCGGGCACCTCACCGTCGAGCAGGCCCATCGGCTGACCGACGGCGACGGCGTCACGCTGCCGCGCGCCATGGAGGCGGCCGGCTACGACCCCGACGCCATCGGAGCTGACCCGGAGCGGCTCGCCCGCATCGGCGCGTTCGTCGAGCTCCACGTCGAGCAGGGCCGCGCCCTCGACCTCAGCGGCGACCCGGTCGGCATCGCCGGCGCCATCTGGCCGCACGGACGCTGGCGCTTCGACTTCCGCGGCGAGGCCAACCACGCCGGCACCACCCGGCTGGCGGACCGCCGCGACCCGATGCTGCCCTACGCCGAGACCGTGCTCGCCGCCCGGCGCGAGGCGCGGCTCGCCGGGGCCGTCGCCACCTTCGGAAAGATCGCCGTGGAGCCCAACGGGGTCAACGCCGTCCCCTCCCTGGTGCGCGGCTGGCTCGACTCCCGCGCCGCCGACCGGACGAGCCTGGACCAGGTGCTCGCCGGCGTCGAGAAGGCGGCCCGGGAGCACGCCGCGGCCCACGGCGTCGACCTCGACGTCGTCCGGGAGTCGTTCACGCCCGTCGTCGAGTTCGACCACGCGCTGCGCGACGAACTCGCCCGCATCCTCGGCGAGCAGGTGGAGCCCGACCTCAAGGTCCCCGTCCTGGGCACCGGCGCGGGACACGACGCAGGGATCCTGTCGGGGAGCATTCCGACCGCCATGCTGTTCGTGCGCAACCCCACGGGCGTCTCGCACTCCCCGGCCGAGTTCGCCGCCGAGGACGACTGCGTGGCCGGGGTGCGCGCACTCGCCGACGTACTGGAAGGGCTGGCCCGCACGTGACCCCCGCACAGCCGACCCCCGCACAGCCGACACCCCCGCAGCCGGCACGGACGTACTGGCTGGAGCACGCCTGGCTCGGCACCCGCGTCGAGCCGGGCGTCGCCCTGTGGACGCGGGACGGCCGGATCACCGCCGTCCGCACCGACACCCCCGCCCCGCCCCCCGGCGCGGAGGTTCTGCGCGGCCTCACCCTGCCCGGCCTCGCCAACGCCCACAGCCACGCCTTCCACCGCGCCCTGCGCGGCACCGTCCAGGTCGGCTCCGGCACCTTCTGGACCTGGCGCGAGGTCATGTACTCCGTGGCCGACCGGCTCACCCCGGAGACCTACCACCGGCTGGCCCGCGCGGTGTACGCGGAGATGGCCCTGGCCGGCATCACCGCCGTCGGTGAGTTCCACTACGTGCACCACGCCCCCGGCGGCGCCCCCTACGCCGACCCGAACGCGATGGGCGAGGCCCTCATCGAGGCCGCCGCCGACGCCGGCATCCGCATCACCCTCCTCGACACCGTCTACCTCTCCTCCGGCTTCGGACAGCCGCCCAACACCCACCAGCTCCGCTTCTGCGACGGCAGTGCGGACGCCTGGGCCGAACGCTGTTCACTTCTCAAGGAACGGGATCACGCGCGGATCGGTGCGGCCGTCCACTCCGTACGGGCCGTGCCCGCCGACCAGCTGGCGACCGTGGCCCGGTGGGCCGAGGAACGCGGGGCCCCGCTGCACGTGCACCTGTCCGAGCAGACCGCCGAGAACGACGCCTGCCGCGAGGCCCACGGGTGCACGCCGACCCAGCTCCTCGCCGAGCACGGCGTCCTCGGCCGACGCACCACCGGTGTCCACAACACTCACCTCACCGACGAGGACATCGCCCTCCTCGGCCGCTCCGGCACCGGCACCTGCATGTGCCCGACCACCGAACGGGACCTCGCCGACGGCATCGGCCCGGCCGCCGCCCTGCAGAAAGCGGGCTCGCCGCTCTCCCTCGGCTCCGACAGCCACGCCGTGATCGACCTGCTCGAAGAGGCCCGCGCGATGGAGCTGAACGAGCGCCTTCGCACCCGGACCCGGGGCCACTGGACCGCCGCCGCCCTGCTGCGCGCCGCCTCAGCCGACGGTCACGCCGCCCTGGGCCGCGACGACGCGGGCACGCTGGCAGCGGGCGCGGCGGCCGACTTCACGACGATCGCCCTGGACTCGGTCAGGACGGCAGGGCCGCTTCCGCGACTCGGGGCCGAGACGGCCGTATTCGCCGCGTCGGCAGCGGATGTGACGCACACGGTCGTGGCGGGGCGGCACATCGTGCGCGACGGGGTGCACCGTCTTGTGCCGGATGTGCCGCGGGCCCTCGCGGACGCCGTCGCAGCCCTGCGCGGATGACGCCCCGCCGGCCGCTCCCGCGATCCGCTTCCGCCCCCGACCCCCATCCCACCGCCGACCAGGCCAGCAAGGACGCCATGAGCAACGCGACGACCGTCAGCCCCGCCCACTCCGCGAGCACCGCGAGCACGCTCATCACCAACATCGCCGCCCTGGTCACCAACGACCCCTCCCTGAGTGACAGCTCTCCCCTCGGACTGATCCAGGACGCGGCCGTCGTCATCGAAGGCGACCGTGTCGTGTGGACCGGTGAATCAAGCAAAGCACCCGCCACTGACAATCGGGTCGACGCCGGCGGGCGGGCGGTGATCCCCGGCTTCGTGGACTCCCACTCCCACCTCGTCTTCGCGGGCGACCGCACCGAGGAGTTCAACGCCCGCATGTCGGGCCGCCCCTACACGGCCGGCGGCATCCGCACCACCGTCGCCGCCACCCGCGCCGCCACCGACGCGGAACTGGAGGCGAACCTCACCCGCCATCTCGCCGAGGCGCTCCGCCAGGGCACGACGACCTTCGAGACGAAGTCGGGCTACGGCCTGACCGTCGAGGACGAGGCCCGCGCCCTGCGCCTGGCCGCCCGCCACACCGACGAGGTCACCTACCTCGGCGCCCACGTCGTCTCCCCCGAGCACGCCGACGACCCGGCCGCCTACGTCGCCCTCGTCACCGGCGAGATGCTCGACGCGTGCGCCCCGCACGCCCGCTGGATCGACGTGTTCTGCGAGAAGGGGGCCTTCGACGGCGACCAGGCCCGCGCGATCCTCACCGCCGGCAAGGCCAGGGGACTGCACCCCCGCGTCCACGCCAACCAGCTCACCTACGGCCCCGGCGTGCAGCTCGCCGTCGAGCTCGACGCGGCCAGCGCCGACCACTGCACCCATCTGACCGACGCCGACGTGGACGCGCTCGCCGACGGCGACACCGTCGCCACGCTCCTGCCCGGCGCCGAGTTCTCCACCCGCGCCGCCTGGCCGGACGCCCGCCGCCTCCTGGACGCCGGCGTCACCGTGGCCCTCTCCACGGACTGCAACCCGGGCTCGTCGTTCACCTCGTCCGTCCCCTTCTGCATCGCGCTCGCCGTGCGGGACATGCGGATGACCCCCGACGAGGCCCTCTGGTCGGCCACGGCCGGCGGAGCGGCGGCGCTGCGCCGTACGGACGTGGGCCGCCTCACCCCCGGCGCCTACGCCGACCTCGTCCTCCTCGACGCCCCCAGCCACGTCCACCTGGCCTACCGCCCGGGAGTCCCGCTGGCCTCCCAGGTCTGGCGCCGGGGCGTCCGCGTGGTCTGAGGCGTCCTTCGCCGCGCCCGGTGAGGCGTCCTTCGCCGCGGCCCGTGAACGCGGCTGTGCCCGGGCCGTCCGTCGTGGGACGTCCCGGGCACAGGCTGATGCGGGGAGGTGGTGAAGCACGGGAGGAGGTCGCTCCTCCGCGGTCAGGAGGAGGTCACTCCTCCACGGTCAGGCCCTTGCGGAGCCGGACCAGGGTGCGGGAGAGCAGCCGGGAGACGTGCATCTGCGAGATGCCGAGCTCCTCGCCGATCTCCGACTGGGTCAGACCGGCCACGAACCGCAGGGAGAGGATCTGGCGGTCGCGGGGCGCGAGCTCGGCGATCAGCGGCTTCAGGGACTCGACGTACTCGATGCCCTCGATGCCGTGGTCCTCGTAGCCGATGCGGTCCGCGAGGGCGCCCTCGGTGTCGTCCTCCTCGGGCTGGGCGTCCAGCGAGGAGGCGGTGTAGGCGTTGGAGGCGGCCATGCCCTCGACGACCTGGTCGTTGGAGATGCCGAGGCGCTCCGCAAGCTCGGCCACCGTGGGGGCGCGGTCGAGCTTCTGGGCCAGTTCGTCGCCGGCCTTCGCCAGGTCGAGCCGCAGCTCCTGGAGCCGGCGCGGCACGCGCACGGACCACGAGGTGTCGCGGAAGAAGCGCTTGATCTCGCCGACGATGGTTGGCATCGCGAAGGTGGGGAACTCCACACCCCGGCTGAGCTCGAAGCGGTCGATCGCCTTGATCAGGCCGATCGTGCCGACCTGGATGATGTCCTCCATGGGCTCGCTGCGGGAGCGGAAGCGGGAGGCGGCGAACTTGACCAGTGCGAGGTTCAGTTCGACGAGGGTGTTGCGGACGTACGCGTACTCGTGCGTCCCTTCCTCCAGCGACTCGAGGCGCTCGAAGAGGGTCTTGGACAGGGCGCGTGCGTCGACGGCGCCCACCTCGTCGTACGGGGGGATCTCCGGGAGCCCGGCGAGTGCGTCGGCGGGCTCGAGACCCGGCGCGAGAGAATTCGGATCGTCCGGAGGGAGTGTCGACGTCGCCTTGGGGGTATGCGGTGCGTCGAGCCGGGGTGACATGATGTCCTCCATCGTTCTCGGCATACGGCTGCCGAAGCCTGTGCGTGCACTGCGGTGTGCGGCGCCTCCAAAGCCGGCCGTGTCGGATACGTGTTCCTCTAGCCCTATCGGCTTTACTCGACCGATCGCAAGTGCGTTCTGGTAGGTTATGTCCGTTTGTGGGTGATTGTTCGGCTGTTGGAGTGCGGATCGAAGGCGTAGTGTTCGAGGGCGTCAGGTAGCAGTCACGACCTCGGGAGAGACACGGCATGGACCGCGGGACGGTCGGCAGCGCACAGTCTGGCCGGCTTCTGGTGGAGGTGCGGGAAGAGGGCTCCAGCGCCGTCGTGACCCCGGCCGGTGAGTTGGATCACCACACGGCCGAATTGTTGCGTGAGCCACTCGACGACTGCCTCGCCAAGGGCATCAGCCGGCTGGTGGTGGACTGCTCACGGCTGGAGTTCTGCGACTCCACTGGGCTCAACGTCCTGCTCGGCGCCCGCCTGAAGGCGGAGGCCGCCGGAGGTGGGGTGCACCTCGCGGGCATGCTGCCCGTGGTGGCCAGGGTCTTCGAGATCACCGGCGCGGACGCCGTCTTCACCGTGCACGACACGGTCGAGGCGGCCCTCGCCGACGGGGACGGCTGACCCGTCCGCGGCCGGGCGGCCCGAGGCCGTCTCCGGCGGCTCGGGCCCGGTTCCGGGCCGCCTCCCGGGGGGTTCGTGCGACCGGCCGAACGAGTGCCGTTCCGCGCGTCGCGGCGCCGTGCGACCGGCGGCCGGGTCACCTCCGGGCGAACAGGGGGTGTTCCGCCGGTTCCGTCGGGCAGGAGACATCCTGAACGTGCATGTAGGCGGCAACGGTATGAGAAGGGGACGGGGGCGGGATGCGCAGACCGACCGTGCGGCGGCCGCTGAGCGTGTGTACTGGTTCCTGCACGCTCGAAGTCGGAGACCACGTGAGTCATACGGGCCCTGCGGGCCGTGTGATTCATGGGGACCATGTGAGTCGTGTGAACCGCGTGAGTGAAGTGAATCGTGTGAACCATGTACTGGTGAATCGGTGAGGTGAAGCGCTGATGAGCACCACCCGGCCTTGCTCGCCGGGCGACCGCGGCCATGAGCCCAGCGGCGCTTCCGGGGCGTCGACGGGCCGCCAGGTCCGCAGGCTGAGCTTCGACGGCGCGAGCGGGGTCGTTCCGATGGCGCGGGACTTCGCCCGCCAGGCGCTGTACGCGTGGGGCTGGCTGCCCGCCGCCACCGCCGACCAGCGGGCGGCCGCGGAGGACGTGCTGCTCGTCGTCTCCGAACTGGTCACCAACGCCTGCCTGCACGCCGAGGGGCCCGAGCAGCTGCTGCTCGGCTGCGACAACAAGGTGATCCGCGTCGAGGTCTCCGACCGCGGCGCGGGCCAGCCGGCCCCCCGCAACCCCCACCGCGCGGGCCGCCCCGGCGGCCACGGCATGTTCATCGTCCAGCGCCTGTGCCTCGACTGGGGAGTCGTGCGCGCACCCGGCGTCACCGGCAAGACGGTCTGGGCGGAACTGGGCGCCCCGGCCTGACATGCCCCGCCCGGCCCTCTGCGCGGGGGCCGGCGTCGGAGCCCCGGTTCGGTGCGGGAGGACGCCCCCGGGTCCGTGGCTCCGTCCCGTCGCGCCCCACGCGCCCTCGCGCGGGGCGGGCGCAACTCCGGTGTGTTCCTCCCCTTCCTTCCTCACGGTGCCCGGCGTACCTTGACGGCCCTGTCTGATGCACCGTCAGCAAATGGCGGAAGACGAACGACGAGCGCCTGTCGGGAATGAGGGGACCGTGTCGTACCGGAAGCGAACCGCCGCGCTCGCGACTGCCGCGGCTCTGGCCGGCCCGGCGGTGTGGGCGGCCGCCCCCGCGGCCAGCGCCCAGGTCGTCGACGTCAACTACGCCTGCAAGACGCCCATCGGCGACAAGAGCGCCCTCTCGCCCATCGACATCAAGGGCGTGGCGAGCGGCGGCGTCTACAAGATCACCATGTCCTGGCAGAAGGGCGTCTCCTCCAGCCCCGTCGAGCTCGGCAAGGGCGCGATGAGCCCGAGCGCCACGATCCGGCTGGGCGGCGCCGACAGCGGCACGATGACCGTCACCGGTCCCGCCAACCAGGCGGCGATCCCCGCCCAGACCCCCATCAAGATCAACGACCTGAGCGGCACGTACACCCCGAAGAAGACCGGCAAGGTCACCTTCACGCCCGGGGTGCTCACCATCAAGGCCCTCGGCACGACCACCACCTGCACCCCCACCAACAGCCCCCGGCCGGCCCTCACCCTCGACGTGACGGCGAAGGACGGCGGCGGGTCGACGGGCGGCAGTACGGGCGGCAGTACGAGCGGCGGCAGCACGGGCGGCGGCAGTACGAGCGGCGGTTCGACAGGAGGCGGCGGCACCACGCCCGACGGCGGCGGCTCCCTCCCGCGGACCGGCCCCGAGGACTCCGCGATCGCCCTCGCCACCCTCGGCGGCACCGTCCTCCTCACGGGCGCGGCGGGCGCCCTCTGGCTGACCCGGCGGACCCGCACGCCCTGATCCCACGCGCACGTGCCCCCGTACGACCGTTGGAGCCGCCGATGCCGTACGAAGACGGAGGGCGAGCCGGCCTGAACGGCGAGCCGCGCACCCCACGCCGGACGCCGCGCCGGACGGCGTCGGCCCTGGCCGCCCTGGCGCTGGCCCTGTTGCCGGCGTCCGTGCCGGCGCCCGCCCGGGCCGAAGCGGCCGCAGCGGCCGGGCAGCCCACCGTGCGGCTGTCCGTGCCCCAGCCGGGCGCGGGCGGCTCCCTCACCGTGACCGGCGGCGGCTGGCGGCCGCACGCACTGCTGACGCTGCTGATCTGTGGACAGGCCACCCCGGCCAGGGGCGTCCTCGGCGGCACCAACTCCTGCGCCAACGCGGACGGCCGGGCCGTCACCACCGACGCCGACGGCCGGTTCAGCCGCGCGCTGCCGGTGTCCGCGCCGCCCGCGCCGTGCCCCTGCGTGGTGCACGTGGCCACTGCCACCGGGCCCGAGGCCCGGGCCGACGCCGCCCTCCAGGTGGCCGGCCACCCCGTGCGGCCGCTGCCCGCCGAAGCGGGCAAGGGACGCCTGACGGTCCTCACCGACCCCTTGCTGAAGGGCTCCGACGGGCTGCTCACCTGGTTCGGCGCGCCGCCCGCCCGCACCCTGACGTTCACCGTCGGCAACGTCGGCGTCGGGGCCGTCAAGGACCCCGTGTTCGAGATCGGCACCGCCCACGGGGTGTTCGCGCCGCAGTGGGACGAACGGCAGTGGCGCGGCGCCGTCGCCCCCGGCGGCAAAACCCGCGTCGAGATCCCCGTCGAACTCGCCGCCGGCGCCCACGGCGACTACACCGTCTCGCTGAGGTACGGCGGCAAGGTCCTCGACGAGCAGCCCTGGAGCGTGGGCCGGCCCTGGGGCGTCACCGTGTTCTGGGTCCTGCTCTGCCTCGTCGTGCCGGCCGCCGTGTTCCGCGTGGGCATGGCGGTGGTGAACCGGGCGCGGCCCCGCCCGGGCAGCGCGCGCCGCGGCACGTCCGCGGCCGCACGGCGCCGCCGTGGGACGGCCGGGACGGTGAACCGCGGGCCGGGCTTCCCGGCGGACCCGCCCGCACGGTCCCCGGGAAGGCTCGGAGCCGGCTTCCCGCGCCCGCAGTGGCGCGACCGGGCCGCCACCGCCGAACAGCCGCCCGCGCAGGCCTCGACCCTGCCGTGGTTCGCCCCGGACGCCGGTCCGGGCGCGGCGGGCGGGCTCCGCGCACCGCACGACGACGACCACCCGACGAGTTCGACGACGCCCGGCAGGAAGGGACCCCCGTGAAAGAGCGCGAGAGAGCCGTACCGGGAGCGGCGGGACCTGCGGGGCAGGGGCCGGGAGCGGCGTCGTCCGGGACCGCGCCGTCCGTGCGGCGCCGGGCCGCCGTCGCGGCGGCCGCCGTCCTGACCGGCGGGGTCGCCGTACTGCTGGGCGTGGCCGTCCCGCCGGCGCAGGCCGCCGAGGTCTCCTACGCCACCCGCTGCATCCCGCCCTCGGGCATCGGCCTGCCCCCGGTCGACGGCACCACCAAGGTCGAGATCACCGCGCCCGCCACGGCGAAGGTCGGCGACACCGTCGACGTCGTCTGGAGGTTCACGCAGGCCGCGTCCAAGAACCCCGACATCATCGATCTGCCGGCCGACTCGGTCCAACCGTCCGGCACCCTCAAGGCGGCCGGCGCGCAGAGCGCGGACATCGCGATGCGGGGGCCGCGTGAGAACCCGCCCGTCCCCAAGGGCGGCGCGATGGTCCTGGCCGCCATGAAGGGCTCCCTCAAGCTGACGACGGCGGGACAGATCACGCTCACGCCGGACGCGTACGTCGTCAACGCCCTGTCGACGGACACCAGTTGCGCACCCACCCAGCAGGTGCAGCCCGCGGCGACCATCACCGTGACGGCCGGAAGCGGGAGTTCGTCCGGCGGCACGGGCGAGCCGTCCCACACCGGGACGCCGAGCCACACTCCGACCAGGCCGACCTCGCCGTCCCCGCCCGCATCCGCGTCGACCTCGCCCCCGCCCTCCGGCGGGAGCGGCGGGCAGACCGACTTCACCGGCAAGGTGGTGAACGTCCCCTACACCTGCCAGTCACCCATCGGGCAGAAGAAGGCGACCTCGCCCGTGCACATCAACGCGAAGAAGAACGGCGGGAGTTACGACCTCACCGTGCAGTTCAAGAAGTCGGTGATGGACAGCCCGATCGACATCCCGGCGAACTCGGTGAAGCCGGCCATGCAGGTGGTGCTCGGCGGGGCCGACAAGGGCTCGGTCACCGTGGAAGGGCCGAGGAACTCCGCGCCGATCAAACAGGGCGCCCCGATCGAGATCCCCGACCTGACCGGCGTCTACAAACCCGGGGCGACCGGTGAGGCCACCCTCTCGCCGGGCGTCCTGACCATCGACGCCCTCGGCACCAGGACCACGTGCACCCCGGACAGCACGTCCGTCTCGCTCACCCTGGACACCACCGAGCAGGCGAGCGGCGCGAGCGGTGCGACCGGCGGCAGCGGCTCCTCGTCGTCCACGGCGGGCGGCGCCTCCACCACCGGCGGCCTCGCCGAGACGGGCGCCGGCGAGCACGCCACCCTGAAGGCCCTCGGCCTCGTCGCGGGCACGGCCGTCCTGCTGGGCGCCGCGGTCTTCACGTACCTGCCGGGACGCCGGCGCACTCGCTGAGACGCGCGGAGGGCCGCCCCCGCGAGTGCGGGAACGGCCCTTCCGAAGGGACGCGACGTCAGTTGACGTCGCCCATGAGCTCCTTCACGCGCTTGCGGTACATCCACACCGCCACGCCCGCCACGACGGCGAGCACGGCCTCAAGGGCCACGATGCCCGTCTTGTTGAGGTCGACGCCGGCGATGGAGAGCAGACCGGTCGTGGCGTCGCCCGCGGTGACGGCCAGGAACCAGACGCCCATCATCTGGGAGGCGTACTTGGCGGGCGCCATCTTCGTGGTGACCGACAGGCCGACCGGGGACAGCGT
Organism: Streptomyces sp. NPDC101166; assembly: GCF_044768125.1. NCBI lineage: Bacteria > Bacillati > Actinomycetota > Actinomycetes > Kitasatosporales > Streptomycetaceae > Streptomyces > Streptomyces sp. NPDC101166. The sequence goes on along the minus strand of NZ_JBIWPF010000025.1, from coordinate 50,539 downwards.
CAGCTCGCCGACGGTCTGCAGGAAGTAGATGCCGACCAGCCACATCGCGGCCGCCTTGTGACCGCCGTCGGCGATCCCCAGCGGGGCGAGGAAGAGGAAGAAGGACGCACCGATCAGGACCAGGCCCATGGAGAACTTCACCGCGGTGCTCGGCTCCTTGCCGCGCCGGGCGAGGGCCAGCCACGCCCAGGCGAACACCGGGGCCAGCGCCATGATCATGATCGGGTTGACCGACTGGTACCAGGAGACCGGGAACTCCCAGCCGAGGACGCTGTTGTCGGCCGAGGAGTCGGCGAACAGGGAGACCGTGGAGCCGCCCTGGTCGTAGATCATCCAGAAGACGGCCGCGGCCACGAAGAACCAGATGTACGCCGACATCTTCGACTGCTCGGCGCGGTCGAGCTCCTTGTCCCGCTTGATGCGGGCGATGACCGCCACCGGGATGATCAGACCGGCCAGCGTGATCGGGACCAGCAGCCAGTTCAGCGTGTAGTGGCCGGAGAAGCCGACGACCGCGTAGAACACCGACGCGACGGCCGCCCACAGCGCGGACTTGCGCAGCGTGGACGCCTTCTCCTCGGCGGACATCGGCGTCGGGACGACGTCGGAGCGGGCGTCCAGGTGGCGGCTGCCGAGCAGGAACTGGACGAGGCCCAGCGCCATGCCGAGCGCGGCGAGCGCGAAGCCCAGGTGCCAGTTGACGTTCTCGCCGACGGTGCCGATGATCAGCGGCGCGGCGAACGCGCCCAGGTTGATGCCGATGTAGAAGACCGTGAAGCCGCCGTCGCGGCGCGGGTCGTCCGGACCGTCGTAGAGGTGGCCGACCATCGTGGAGATGTTGGCCTTCAGCAGACCGGAGCCGATCGCGACCAGGCCGAGGCCGGCGTAGAAGGTGCCGGCGCTGGGCAGGGCGAGGGTGAGGTGGCCCAGCATGATGACGACGCCGGCGACGGCGACGGTCTTGCGGGGGCCGAGGACGCGGTCCGCGAACCAGCCGCCCGGAAGGGCGAGCAGGTACACGAGCGACAGGTACACCGAGTAGATCGCGGTGGCGGTCGCCGCGCTCAGATGCAGGCCGCCCGGTGCCACCAGGTACAGCGGGAGCAGGGCCTTCATGCCGTAGTAGGAGAAACGCTCCCACATCTCGGTCATGAAGAGAGTGGCCAGTCCGCGGGGGTGGCCGAAGAAGGTCTTCTCGGAGCCGGGGGTGCCCGGGCGGGCCGAGTCCTTCGTCAGGCTGGACGCCATGGTCGTTCCTTGCTGGTCGGGACGCATGCGTGATGCGTTACGCGCCCGGTTGGGGCGGCCGGCGCCGGCGTCGGTCCGCCACAGGTCATTCCTTCGAGGACCGGCCGCAGCCGGCCCGCACACAAAAGAGACCTTCAGCGTCGGATGTGTGCCAAAGGTCCCCGCGGTGCTACAGGCGTTCTTTCACCATACGGCAGCACACTGCCGGATATGGAAGGACTTGAGACACGGATCACAGGTGAGAAGGGAACCGTGAGCGGGTATTCCAAGGTCCATTCCAGGATGGCATCCCCGGACCCCAGGTCCGTACCAAGTGCGGCCGACCGGGGGAGAGAAGACCGCCGACGGCTGTCCGGCTTGTAGGGGTCGCCCCTGAGTTGTCCCTGAGTAAGAATTCGGGGCCACCGTCACACCTCTGGCCCTGCCGCCCGCGGACTACCATCTGCTCATGACCCGAGTACTGCTCGCCGAGGACGACGCGTCCATCTCGGAGCCGCTGGCCCGCGCCCTGCGCCGGGAAGGGTACGAGGTCGAGGTGCGTGAGGACGGCCCGTCCGCGCTGGACGCCGGGATACAGGGCGGCGTCGACCTGGTCGTGCTGGACCTCGGTCTGCCCGGCATGGACGGCCTGGAGGTGGCGCGCAGGCTGCGGGCCGAGGGCCACGCCATCCCCATCCTCATCCTCACCGCCCGCGCCGACGAGGTGGACACCGTCGTCGGCCTGGACGCCGGCGCCGACGACTACGTCACCAAGCCCTTCCGCCTCGCCGAGCTGCTCGCCCGGGTCCGGGCCCTGCTCCGGCGCGGCTCCACCGAACCCCAGCAGCCGCCCGCCACCCACGGGGTGCGCATCGACGTCGAGTCGCACCGCGCCTGGATGGGAGACGAGGAGCTCCAGCTCACCGCCAAGGAGTTCGACCTGCTGCGGGTACTGGTACGCGACGCCGGACGCGTGGTCACCCGGGACCAGCTGATGCGCGAGGTGTGGGACACCACATGGTGGTCGTCCACCAAGACGCTGGACATGCACATCTCCTGGCTGCGCAAGAAGCTCGGCGACGACGCGGCGAACCCCCGGTTCATCGCCACCGTGCGGGGCGTGGGCTTCCGGTTCGAGAAGAGCTGAACGCCCCGCCGGGGCGGGGCACCCGCGTCCCGTCCCGTGAAGTCACCGCCCGGAGGGCCCCGTGCGTCGCCGTCTGATCCAGTCCACCCTCGCCGTCGTGCTCGTCGTGATCGCCGTGTTCGGGGTCTCCCTCGTCATCGTCGAGACCCGCACGATCAGCAACAGCGCGCAGGAACGCGTGGACCTGGAGGCGGCGCGGCTCGCCAGCATCGTCGACAGCCGGCTCCTGGGCGCCGGAAGCGTCGACGCCGAGGTCCTGAGCGATCAGCTCACCCAGGAGCGGTACGCCGTGATCCGCATCCCCGGCAAACCCGCCATCGAGGTCGGCTCCCGGCCCGACGGCGACGTCATCCGCGGCGACGCCCGGGGCGAGGAGGGCGAGAGCGTCGTCGTGGAGGAACCGCGCTCCTCCGTGACCCGGGAGGTCGGCCGCACGTTCCTGATCATCGCGCTGGTGGCGCTGCTCGCCGTGATCGCCGCCGTGCTCCTCGCCATCCGCCAGGCCAACCGGCTCGCCTCCCCCCTCACCGACCTCGCCGAGACCGCGGAACGCCTCGGCTCCGGCGACCCCCGCCCCCGCCACAAGCGCTACGGCGTCCCCGAGCTGGACCGCGTCGCCGACGTCCTGGACGCCTCCGCCGAACGCATCGCCCGGATGCTCACCGCCGAACGCCGGCTCGCCGCCGACGCCTCCCACCAGCTGCGCACCCCGCTCACCGCCCTGTCCATGCGCCTGGAGGAGATCACCCTCACCGACGACCCGGACACGGTGAAGGACGAGGCGACGATCGCGCTCACGCAGGTGGAACGCCTCACGGACGTCGTCGAGCGCCTGCTGACCAACTCACGCGACCCCCGCACCGGCTCCGCCGTCACCTTCGACCTCGACGAGGTCATCCAGCAGCAGCTCGCCGAGTGGCGCCCCGCCTACCGCAGCGCCGGCCGCGCCATCGTCAGCTCCGGCAAACGCCATCTGCGGGCGGTCGGCACACCGGGCGCGGTCGCCCAGGTGCTGGCGGCCCTGATCGAGAACTCCCTGATGCACGGCGGCGGCACCGTCGCGCTGCGCACCCGCGTCACCGGCAACCAGGCCGTCATCGAGGTCACCGACGAGGGCCCCGGCGTCCCCGCCGACCTGGGCGCGCGGATCTTCGAGCGGGCCATCAGCGGCCGCAACTCCACGGGCATCGGCCTCGCCGTCGCCCGCGACCTGGCGGAGGCCGACGGCGGCCGCCTGGAGATGCTCCAGGCCCAGCCCCCGGTCTTCGGCCTGTTCCTGTCCCGCACGGCCCCCTCGAAGAGGCCCGCGGTGGACGACGAGCCCACGGTGCGCTGACCGGGCAGCGCCGTGGCCGTGGCCCGTCTCAGCCGACCCGCTGCCTCGCCTGCGGCGTGCGCGACTCCTCCGCGAGCAGCGACTGAGCCCCGTCGACCGCCTCCCGCGCGGGCATCGCCCGGAACACCCACGTCCGGTACGACCAGAACCGGAACAGCGTGGCGACCCCGATCCCGACGAACTTGAACACGTTGTTCTGCAGCGGGCTGTTCCACCCGAACCCGTACGTCGCGAGGTACAGCAGACCGTTCTGGATGACCATCCCTACCGCGCTGAACAGCAGGAACAGGCTCATCTCCCGCGTGCGCCCGCTCTTGTCCAGAGCGCGGTCGCGGTAGGTGAAGTACCGGAAACCGACGTAGTTGAAGGCGATGGCGACCACGGTCGATATGACGCTGGCCCGCACCACCTGGAGATCGGTGACATGCCGGACGAGGTTGAACACACCGAGATCGACGAGGAGCCCCGCCCCGCCCACCGCGCCGAACTTGGCGAACTCGCGGACGAGTCTCTGCAGCCGTCCTCCCCCCGAGGAACCATGTCCCATGGTCGTACAGGCCCCCGTCCGGGTGTCGGTGTCGTCAACCCCGCCATGCTAACCACCCCACCTTCAGGTTTCCTGTGGTGCCGCTCACCGGACCGGCTCACCGCGGAAAGAAGCCGGAAAGGAGCCGGGAAGCGACGGGTAAGAGACCGGAAAGAGGCGGTCCGGCTCCGTTCGGGAGGCGCGGAATCCGGCCGTCGGGCGTGGCCGATACCCTAGGGGCGTGACGTTCCCGGTAGTCGGCATGGTCGGCGGAGGTCAGCTCGCTCGTATGACACACGAGGCGGGCATCCCGTTGGGCATCAGGTTCAAGCTCCTCAGTGACACCCCCCAGGATTCGGCGGCCCAGGTGGTGAGCGAAGTCGTCATCGGCGACTACCGCGACCTGGACACGCTGCGCGAGTTCGCGCGGGGCTGCGATGTGATCACCTTCGATCACGAACATGTCCCCACCGAGCATCTACGGGCGCTGGAAGCGGACGGCATCCCCGTCCGCCCCGGCCCCGACGCGCTCGTGCACGCCCAGGACAAGGGGGTGATGCGCGCCAGACTCAGCGCCATCGGCGTGCCCTGCCCGCGCCACCGCATCGTCGCCGACCCGGCGGACGTGGCGGCCTTCGCGGCGGAAGGGGACGGCTTCCCCGTCGTCCTCAAGACCGTCCGCGGCGGCTACGACGGCAAGGGCGTGTGGGTGGTCGACTCCGCCGAGGAGGCCGCGGACCCCTTCCGCGCGGGCGTCCCCGTCCTCGCCGAGGAGAAGGTCGACTACGTCCGCGAACTCGCCGCGAACGTCGTCCGCTCCCCGCACGGCCAGGCCGTCGCCTACCCCGTCGTGGAGTCCCAGCAGGTGGGCGGCGTCTGCGACACCGTCATCGCCCCCGCGCCCGGCCTCGACGAGGACCTCGCCCTGAGGGCCGAGGAGATGGCCCTCACCATCGCCAAGGAACTCGGCGTCGTCGGCCACCTCGCCGTGGAGCTGTTCCAGACCCGCGACGGCCGCATCCTCGTCAACGAACTCGCCATGCGCCCCCACAACTCCGGCCACTGGTCCATGGACGGCGCGGTCACCAGCCAGTTCGCCAACCACGTCCGCGCCGTCCTCGACCTCCCGCTCGGCGACCCGCGCCCGCGCGCCAAGTGGACCGTCATGGTCAACGTCCTCGGCGGCGACTACCCCGACATGTACTCCGCGTACCTGCACTGCATGGCCCGCGACCCCCAGCTCAAGATCCACATGTACGGCAAGGACGTGAAGCCCGGCCGCAAGGTCGGCCACGTCAACACCTACGGCGACGACCTCGACGACGTGCTGGAACGCGCCCGTCACGCTGCCGGCTACCTGAGAGGCACGATCACCGATTGACCTCGGCCCCTCCCCAGGGAGGGGTCCGTCGCGGCTCGCGCCGTGACCTTTCCTGCTTCATCGCCGACTGCCCGCCCGGAGGAACTCCGTTGGGGTCTTACACCGGCTCCACAGGCCGACACCGCCAGCCCGGCGGCCAGAAGGATTTTTGCGGCGTTGTGGTCCCGGTCGTGCTGGGTGCCGCAGCCTTCGCACGTCCATCGGCGGACGTTCAGAGGCAGCTCACCGCGGATCAGGCCGCATGTGGAGCAGGTCTTGCTCGACGGGAAGAAGCGGTCGATCGCGATCAGCTCGCGCCCGTACCAGGCGCATTTGTATTCCAGCAGGGAGCGCAGCTCCGTCCACGAGGCATCGGATATCGCACGTGCGAGAGGCCGGTTGCCGAGCAGGTTGCGGACGGTCAGATCCTCGATCACGATCGTTTGGTTCTCACGAACGAGTCGAGTGGTCAGTTTGTGGAGGAAGTCTCGGCGCCGGTCGGCGATCCTCGCGTGGATGCGCGCCACCTTGACGCGTGCCTTCTCCCGGTTCTTGGAGCCCTGGGCCTTGCGGGAGAGTGCTCGCTGGGCCCTGCTGAGGCGGGCTCGGTCCTTCCGCTCGAATTTCGGATTGGCGATCTTCTCTCCGGTGGACAGGGTGAGCAGACTGGTGAGTCCTGCGTCGAGTCCTACGGCTGCGTCCGTGGTGGGTCCGGTGTCGACCCTGCTTTCGACGAGCAAGGAGACGAACCAGCGTCCTGCCCTGAACGCCGCGTACGCGCTCTGCAGATGCCGCAACGACTGCTGCAGCGGCACGGAGGAGACCTCTGTCAGAAAACCGTGCTCCTCGGTCCTCTTCCACTCTGTGAGCATCGCAGACGTCTCCACGTAGGAGACCCTGCGCTGTTCCAGCGTCCATGCCCTAGCCTCCTCGATGTAAGCCTGTCTGGCGATCTAGGAAACCTGCTGGACGACGACCCGGACGGCGGACTGTTCCCACGTTCGAGCCGGGCCCCCGAACCGCTTGGCCATGGCCGAGAAGGTATTCAAGGAGATTGAGATGAGCCCCGTTGTTGGCATCGTCATGGGTTCGGACAGCGACTGGCCCGTCATGGAGGCCGCCGCCAAGGCCCTCGACGAGTTCGAGATCGCGTACGAGGTCGACGTAGTCTCCGCGCACCGCATGCCCCGCGAGATGATCACGTACGGCGAGCAGGCCGCCGACCGCGGACTCAAGGCGATCATCGCGGGCGCCGGCGGAGCCGCCCACCTCCCCGGCATGCTCGCCTCCGTCACCCCGCTGCCCGTCATCGGCGTGCCCGTGCCGCTGAAGTACCTCGACGGCATGGACTCCCTGCTGTCCATCGTGCAGATGCCGGCCGGCGTCCCCGTCGCCACCGTCTCCGTCGCCGGCGCCCGCAACGCCGGCCTGCTCGCCGCCCGCATCCTCGCCACGCACGACGAGGACCTGCTCGCCCGTATGCGCGACTTCCAGCAGGAACTCAACGACCAGGCCACCGAGAAGGGCAAACGCCTGCGCAACAAGGTCGAGGGCTCCGGCAGCGGCTTCGGCTTCGGGAAGTGACGGCCGTGAGCACTGTGGAGACCGCCCGGGAACTGCTGCGCGAGTTCCCGGTCGTCGACGGGCACAACGACCTGCCGTGGGCCCTGCGCGAACAGGTGGCCTACGACCTCGACGCCCGCGACATCGCCGGCGACCAGCGCGCCCACCTGCACACCGACCTGCCCCGGCTGCGCGAGGGCGGCGTCGGCGCCCAGTACTGGTCGGTGTACGTGCGCGCCGACCTGCCCGACGCGGTCCCCGCCACGCTGGAGCAGATCGACTGCGTACGGCGGCTCGTCGACCGCCACCCCGAGCACCTCCGGGCCGCGCTGACCGCCGCCGACATGGAGGCGGCCCGCACCGAGGGCCGGATCGCCTCCCTCATGGGCGCGGAGGGCGGCCACTCCATCGCCAACTCCCTGGGCACCCTGCGCGGACTGTACGCGCTCGGCGTGCGCTACATGACCCTCACCCACAACGACAACGTGGACTGGGCCGACTCCGCGACCGACGTGCCCAAGGCCGGCGGCCTGACCGCGTTCGGCCGAGAGGTCGTACGGGAGATGAACCGGCTCGGCATGCTCGTCGACCTCTCCCACGTGGCGGCGACGACCATGCGCGACGCGCTGGACGCCACGTCCGCGCCGGTGATCTTCTCCCACTCCTCCTCACGCGCGGTCTGCGACCACCCCCGCAACATCCCCGACGACGTCCTCGAACGCCTCCCCGCCAACGGCGGCATGGCGATGGTGACGTTCGTGCCGAAGTTCGTCCTGCAGGCCGCCGTGGACTGGACGGCCGCCGCCGACGACAACATGCGCGCCCACGGCTTCCACCACCTCGACACCACCGCCGAGGCGATGAAGGTGCACCGCGCCTTCGAGGAGCGCACCCCGCGCCCCGTCGCCACGGTCTCCACGGTCGCCGACCACCTGGACCACATGCGCGAGGTCGCCGGCATCGACCATCTCGGCATCGGCGGCGACTACGACGGCACCGCCTTCACCCCCGACGGCCTCGGCGACGTCTCCGGCTACCCGAACCTCGTCGCGGAACTGCTGGACCGCGGCTGGTCCAAGCCCGACCTGGCGAAGCTGACCTGGCAGAACGCTGTCCGCGTCCTCGGTGCGGCGGAGGACGTGGCCCGCGACCTGCGCGCCACACGGGCGCCCTCGAACGCCACCATCGACCGACTGGACGGCTGAGGCGGGCCGGTAAGCCCTTTCTCATCCGGCCTCCCGCACAGGGCTTCACCCCGCACGCGCCGTCCGCATACGGCAGAATGCAGCCAGACGCCGGTTCGGCCGACTGAGCCTCGGCCGAACCGGCGTCGCCCGCGCCCCGCGCCGATCGTCCCGGACGGTGGAGCCGTCGGACGGTGTCGGTCCTCGGACGGTGCCCGCCGTCAGGCGGTCGGGCGTCCCATCGCCCGGTACGTCCAGCCGGCCTTGCGCCACAGCTCCGGGTCGAGCGCGTTGCGCCCGTCGAGGATCAGCCGGGCCGCCGCCGCCTCGCCCAGCGCCGCCGGGTCCAGCTCGCGGAACTCCCGCCACTCGGTGAGATGCAGCACGATGTCCGCCCCCCGCACCGCCTCCAGGGCCGTCTCGGCGTAACCCAGCGTCGGGAAGACCCGGCGGGCGTTCTCCATGCCCTTCGGGTCGTACACCGTCACCTGGCCGCCCTGGAGATGGATCTGCCCGGCGACGTTCAGCGCGGGCGAGTCCCGCACGTCGTCCGAGTCCGGCTTGAACGTCGCGCCCAGCACGGCGACCCGCCGGCCGAGGAAGGGACCGCCGCCGAGCGCCTCCCGCGCCAGCTCGACCATCTGACCGCGCTGGCGCATGTTGATCGAGTCGATCTCGCGCAGGAAGGTCAGCGCCTGGTCGGCCCCCAGCTCGCCGGCGCGCGCCATGAACGCGCGGATGTCCTTGGGCAGACAGCCCCCGCCGAAGCCGATCCCGGCCCGCAGGAACTTCTTCCCGATCCGGTCGTCGTGACCGATCGCCTCCGCGAGCTTGGCCACGTCACCGCCCGCCGCCTCGCACACCTCCGCCATGGCGTTGATGAAGGAGATCTTGGTGGCGAGGAAGGAGTTCGCCGACGTCTTCACCAGTTCGGCGGTCGGGAAGTCGGTCACCAGGAACGGCGAGCCCTCCGCGACCGGCCCCGCGTACACCTCCCGCAGCAGCTTCTCGGCCCGCTCGCTGCGCACCCCGACGACGATCCGGTCCGGGTGCAGCGTGTCCTCGACGGCGAAGCCCTCCCGCAGGAACTCCGGGTTCCACGCCAGTTCGGCGTCCTCGCCGGCGGGCGCCAGCCGGGCGACGGTCTCGGCGAGCCGGTCGGCGGAGCCCACCGGCACGGTCGACTTGCCGACGACCAGGGCGGGCCCGTGCAGATGCGGCGCGAGGGAGGCGATCGCCGACTCGACGTAGGACATGTCACACGCGTACTCGCCGTGCTTCTGCGGAGTGTTCACGCAGACGAAGTGCACATCGCCGAAGGCGCCGGCCTCGGCGTAGTCCTGGGTGAAGCGCAGCCGCCCGGTGGATCCCTCGAACCCGGCGACGTGCCGGCGCAGCAGCTCCTGGAGCCCCGGCTCGTACATCGGGGTCTCGCCCCGCTCCAGCATCTCGATCTTCTCGCGCACGATGTCCAGGGCGAGCACCTCGAAGCCCAGTTCCGCCATGGCCGCGGCGTGCGTGGCGCCGAGATAACCGGTGCCGATCACGGTGATCTTGAGGGCCATGGACGTGCTCCTGAAGCGAGGGGGGACCGGACGGGCAACGAGCATAGTCGGGGCGTACCCGGCCCTCGGACCGGGCAGAACGCAGCCGGGGCCGCCCTGTCGCCAAGCTCACGTGTCCAGCAGGACGGGCGGGCCACTAAAATTCGAGTTACTTAACGGTAATTAGCGAGATCACCCCAGCTTCGTGGAGCGTGAGAGACCTTGGCCGGATCGGCTGACTTCGACCTGTACCGCCCGTCGGAGGAGCACGCCATGCTCCGCGACGTCGTCCGCTCACTGGCCGAGGCGAAGATCGCCCCGTTCGCCGCCGCGGTGGACGAGGAGGCCCGCTTCCCGCAGGAGGCCCTCGACGCGCTGGTCGCGGGCGACCTGCACGCGGTGCACGTGCCCGAGGAGTACGGCGGCGCGGGCGCCGACGCCCTCGCCACGGTCATCGTCATCGAGGAGGTGGCCCGCGCGTGCGTGTCCTCCTCCCTCATCCCGGCGGTGAACAAGCTGGGCTCCCTGCCGGTGATCCTCTCCGGCTCCGAGGACCTGAAGAAGAAGTACCTGTCGCCGCTGGCCAAGGGCGACGCGATGTTCTCGTACTGCCTCTCCGAGCCGGAGGCGGGCTCGGACGCGGCCGGCATGAAGACCCGGGCGGTCCGTGACGGCGACCACTGGATCCTCAACGGCGTGAAGCGCTGGATCACCAACGCGGGCGTCTCCGAGTACTACACGGTCATGGCGGTCACCGACCCGGCCAAGCGCTCCAAGGGCATCTCCGCCTTCGTCGTCGAGAAGTCCGACCCGGGCGTCTCCTTCGGCGCCCCGGAGAAGAAGCTCGGCATCAAGGGCTCCCCCACCCGCGAGGTCTACTTCGACAACGTCCGCATCCCCGCGGACCGCATGATCGGCGAGGAGGGCACCGGCTTCGCCACCGCCATGGCGACCCTGGACCACACCCGCATCACCATCGCCGCCCAGGCCCTCGGCGTCGCCCAGGGCGCGTTCGACTACGCCAAGGGCTACGTCCAGGAGCGCAAGCAGTTCGGCAAGCCCATCGCCGACTTCCAGGGCATCCAGTTCATGCTGGCCGACATGGCCATGAAGATCGAGGCCGCCCGCCAGCTGACCTACGCGGCCGCCGCCAAGTCCGAGCGCGGCGACAGCGACCTCACCTTCCAGGGCGCGGCCGCCAAGTGCTTCGCCTCGGACGTCGCGATGGAGGTCACCACCGACGCCGTCCAGCTCCTCGGCGGCTACGGCTACACCCGCGACTACCCGGTCGAGCGGATGATGCGCGACGCGAAGATCACGCAGATTTATGAGGGCACGAACCAGGTTCAGCGGATCGTGATGGCCCGCAACCTGCCTTAGCAGGGTTTTTGCAGGAGAACACAGCCCCCGGCGCGCTGGCCGGGGGCTGTCGTCGTACGTGATCAGGCGAGGGCGGGGTGGCGGCCCCGTGTACGGCCGGGCCTCAGCCCTCGCGCACGGAGCCGCCACCCGTTCTCAGCCCGCCGGTACGGCGGCGAGGTCACCCGCCGTCGAGCGGGCGCGCTGGGCGTCCCGCAGGGCCGCGGCCAGCTCCGCCGCGCCCTTCTCCAGGATCGACGCGGTCGACGGCGACACGCCCACGCCCGTGCCCGACGGCGGTTCGCCGCTACCCACGCCCGTGCCCGACGGCGGTTCGCCGCTACCCACGCCCGTGCCCGACGGCGGTTCGCCACCGCCTACGCCCGTGCCCGACGGCGGTTCGCCGCTACCCACGCCCGTGCCCGACGGCGGTTCGCCGCCGCCCACGCCCGTGCCCGACGGCGGGTTCGGGAGGGAGACGCAGTCCGACCTGGGGGACTCGGCCGCGCCGTTGATCGCGGTCACGCAGAACTCGAAGTTCCAGTAGCCGGGGAACAGGAAGGCGATGCCCCGGCCGGTGTCCTCGGTGACGTACTCGTCGGACGTGAAGGCGCCGCCCTCGGTGACGTTCCGTACCCAGACCCGGTATCCGGCGGCCTCCTTCGAACCCTTCCAGTCCAGCTGGACGGTCGTGGGATCGACGGCCGTGGCCTTCAGGTCCGTCGGCTTGGGCGGCGTGCCCGCACCGACGGTGACCGAGCGGGCCACGCCGGGCATGCCGCCGCCCGCCCGGTTCCAGGTGGCCACCGCGACGAGGTAGCGGTGGCCGGGTTTCAGATCGTCGACGTGCGCCGACCTCCCCTTGACCGCCGTGCTCTGGAAGAACGCGCCGGGGGTGTCCTTGTCCCAGAGGATGATCTCGTAGCGGTCGATCGTGTCCGTGTGCGGGCCCTTCGGGGCGTCCCAGGACACGTCGACGCCCCTGGCGGTGGCACGGGTGACGATCTTCTCGGGCGGGGCCGCGGTTTCGGGGTCCGCGACCGCGCTGACCGTCGGGGACCACGCGGACGTGCCGTCGTCACCGTTGTCGGTGCGGACCTGGTACTCCCACTTCCAGCCGTCCATGGTCCAGGTCGTGTCGAAACGGTTCGCCGCGACCGGCAGCTCGCTCCACACGGCGTTGCCCGCGATCCGGCTGCGGACGGTGTAGCCGTGGGCGCCGAAGACCGGCTGCCAGGTCACCCTGATCCCGCTCGGGACGGCCTCGGCGACGAGACCGGACACGGCGGGCGTCGGCCGGGCAGGGACCGTGCGGGGAGCGTCGGGCACGAACCTTCCGATCCCGAAGCGCCGGTGCAGGGTCTGCTCGAAGGCCCGCGCGATCTGGAACTCGCCCAGGGCATTGGGGTGCAGACCGTCGTACGCCGCCGGACACGCCTTGGCGGCACAGTCGTACGAGCCCGCCCAGTCGACCGACTCCACCCGGGAGGTTTGGGTGCTCCAGGACGGGATCGCCCTGGCGAGCATGTCGTTGTACGCGGCGGTCGTGACGGGCAGGTCCTCACGGCCCCCGATGGCGGACCGCTGGGGGACGTTGGCCACGGCGAACCGCAGGTCGGGTTTGGCGGCGCGCGCGTTGTCGACCAGGGTCTTGACGCTGTCGAGCGTGCCCTGGGCGCCGCTGACGAACCACCCCATGTCATTGAACCCGAGGCCGACGAGCAGCAGATCGGGCCTGTACTGCGTGACCATCGAGCCGATCAGCTTCTTGTCCTGGGCCGCCTGGCGTCCCCAGACCGCGAAGTGGTCGCTGTCGAAGTCCTCGTCCACCCCGGCGGCGTACCGGCCCGAGACGGGCGGATTCTCGACGGAGGGGTGGGTGGGGGGCTCGCCCTGGAGCGGCGGCACGGCGGGGCCGACGGGGTCGGGACGGTTCCTGGTCCCCTTGTACGGGCCGACGAAGTCGACCTCGACGTGCTGGCTCTTGAACCACTGCCACAACCGGTAGCGCCAGGTCCAGTCGCCCTCGTCGCCCTGGGACATGGAGTCGCCCACGACCATCACCCGAAGGGGAGTGGCGGTCCCGCTGATCCCCCGTAGCCGTTCGAGGGCCTCCAGGAGCTTCGGCCCCATCCCCGCCATGCTTCCGGCCATGAACGTGAGCACGTCGCCGAAGGCCTTGAGCTTGGTGGCGAAGTGCCGCAGGGAGACCTGGACCTTCGTGATCAGAGAGGTGGTGCCGGCGGCGGCCCAGTTCATCAGCTGTCCGGCGAAGGCCCCGCCGACCGCGCCCCACATCGCGACGGCCAACGCCTCCTTCCAGACCTCGGCGTCGCCGAGCGACCTGTCGTCGAAGTAGGCGTTCATGAGCTCGCCGACGAGCGCGCCGAGCGCGCCGCCCACGGCTCCGCACACCGGGGCGGCCGCGGGCGCCCCGACGTTGAAGGCGAGCAGGCACACCGCCGAGGACGCGATGGTGATGCCCAGGGAGACGCCGGCGGCGATCCACTTCTGCCACCAGTTCGCCGCGGTGCCGATGTCGCCCGCCGGGGCGATCAGCACGATGCTGTCGTCGACGGCGTGGACCTGCCCGTCGAAGTCGGGGCCTCCTCCCTGCGGCGGGTAGACCCCGACGCTGTCGCGCCGGGCGCGCTTGGCGAACGACTCCGCCAGGCTCATCCCCGCGCGCTGGTCGGCACGCGTCTCCTCGACCAGCGTCCTGGCCAGGTCGCGTGCCTGTTGGCGGCGTTCCGGCACGTGGAACTCGAAGGCCATGACGAGGTCGCCGTCGCTCTTCGCGAGCGGGCGAAGGGCCCCCGCGTCCTGCGCGCAGCCCATGCGCAGGGTCACGGGCCCGCCGTCGCCGGAATCGGCGGTGAAGGAAGTGCCGTGTGCGGCGCACGCCTTGACCGGCGCGGCCTCGGGGCCCTGGGCCGCGGCGGGCTCGGCGGCCGTGGTGAACATCAGCGCCAGTGACACCAGCAGCACCAGTATTCCGTCACTCACGGAGCGTCGCGCCCCGCGTCTCTTCCGTAACATTCCTGAAGTGCGCACGTCGGCGCTCCCTTCGAATTCCTTGGGGGCGGACTCCGACAGGCGCGTGAACAGCGCTTCTCACGGGCGTTCCGCCCGGCCGCGGGTCCTGGATCGACAACGCTGTCGATCTTTCCGCCTGAGCGGGCCGCCCCACAACGAGCTCCGAGCGCAAGAAATGGGGCAGCACCGGGCGCGCCGCCGAGTGGGCCCTGGGTGTCCCGGGAGCGCCGCCGCGTTCCCTCTGATCGTTCGTGTGCGCCCGATGGCGGGGTGGGCTCACCAGGCGTACGACGGAAGGGCAGGTGCGGGGTCCGCGTGTGCGGGTCCCGCCTGACCTTCAGGAGGAGCCATGACCCAGCCCGGAACCATGCCGGCCATGAGCAGGGAGATGCAGGACTGCCTCGAGGCGTGCATGGCCTGCCACAACATGTGCGAGGAGACCATGAACTCCTGCATGCAGATGGGCGGACAGGCCCAGATGCAGGTCATGCGTGCGCTCATGGACTGCTCCGAGACGACCCGTATGTGCGCCGACATGATGATGCGGCGCTCGCCCATGGCGGCCGAGATGTGCGGGCTGTGCGCCAGGGCGTGCGACATGTGTGCCGAGGCGTGTATGTCCATGCCCGACGATCAGCAGATGATGCGCTGCGCCGACGCCTGTCGCCGCTGCGCCGACATGTGCCGTGCGATGGCGGGCGCGACGATGTGAGCCGTCCCGTACGCGACCGAGGGCGCCCCGGGGAATCCGGGGCGCCCTCGCGTGCGTGGAAGCTCAGTTGCCGGAGACGGTCACCTTCTCGTCGTTCTTCAGTTCCTTGACCAGCTGCTGCACCTTGGTCTTGTCCCAGACGAGGTTGCCGCCGGTGGAGCCGGAGATCGGCATGTTCATCGACTTGCCGTCGCCGCCGCTGACGCCCTTCATCGCCCAGAACATCGACCCCAGGTCGTACAGGCCCATGTCCTTGTCGACGATCAGGGAGTCCAGGCCCGCGCCCATGGTCGGGTAGAGCTTGAACGGGTTGAGGATCGTGCCCGGGGTGGCGACCTGGCCCGCGAGGGCGGACAGGAACTTCTGCTGGTTCTTCGTGCGGTCCAGGTCGGAGCCGGCGAGCGCGTAGCGGGTGCGGACGAAGGCGAGGGCCTGCTGCCCGTCCAGGGTCTGCTTGCCCTTCTTGAAGTCGGCGCCGGACTTGGTGTCCTTGATGTCCTGCGGGATGTCCATCTCGACGCCGCCGACCGCGTCGACGATGTTGGCGAAGCCGGCGAAGCCGATCTCGACGTAGTGGTCGATGCGCAGGCCGGTGTTGAACTCGACGGTGCGCACCAGCAGCTCGGGGCCGTCCTCCGCGTAGGCCGCGTTGAGTTTCACGTGCCGGCCGGTGGCCTTGTAGGTCTTGCCGGAGTCGGAGCCCACGAAGGACGGTATCTCCACGTCGGAGTCGCGGGGCAGCGAGACCAGGGTGTCGCCGTTGGAGCCGGTGTGCAGGATCATCATCGAGTCGGTCCGCTTGCCCTCGGCGGAGCCGGTGTGCAGCTTCTTCTTGTCCTCGGCGGTCATGCCCGCGCGGCTGTCGGAGCCGACGATCAGGTAGTTGGTGCCCTCGCCCGCCTCCGGCCGGTCGATGACCTTCGACAGGTCGACCTCGCGGTGCAGCTTGGAGTCCGCCCAGAAGTACGTGCCGACGGTCGTCACCACCAGCACCGTGACGAGGCTGATCGCCGTCCACTTGATGCGGCGCCGCCAGTTCGGCGCGGGACGCGGGTCGCTGTATCTCCCGGGGCCGCCGCCGTCGGACCCGCCGCCCCCGTAGACCTGGCCCGTGTTGTAGCCGCTGTCGTATCCGGTGTTCCTCGCGTCGGTGTAGTCGCCGTATCCCTGGCCGTCGACGTACGACGGCTGCTGCGGGACGCCGGGGCTGTTCGGCGGGGCTGCGGGGCCACGGCGGACCTGCCGCATGACGCGCGCGCTCTCCGGCTGTGCGTTCGCGCTGCCGCTTCCGTACCGGTTGCCGCGGTCGTCGTCCGACCGTCCCTCGGGCCACTCGTTCATGCGGACCAGTGTGCAGGGCACAGCGGTGTGCCTTACAAGGGGCGTCGGAGAATCAGGGCCCCGCTGTTGCCAAGCTGACACAAAATCCCGGCTCGTCCGCCTCGGCATAGGGTGGAGGACATGACAGACCAGGTCACCGCAGTGGACTCGGGCAGCTCGGACATCCCGGGTAAGCCCACGTCCGCGTCCCGCACCACGCTCAGCCACATCATGACGCACAACGACACCAACCTGCTGGGGACGGTGCACGGCGGGGTGATCATGAAGCTCGTCGACGACGCCGCGGGGGCCGTGGCCGGCCGGCACTCGGGCGGGCCCGCCGTCACCGCGTCCATGGACGAGATGGCGTTCCTGGAGCCGGTCCGCGTCGGCGACCTGGTCCATGTGAAGGCACAGGTGAACTGGACCGGCCGGACCTCCATGGAGGTGGGCGTGCGGGTCATGGCCGAACGGTGGAACGAGTCCGCCCCGGCCACCCAGGTCGGCTCGGCCTACCTCGTCTTCGCCGCCGTCGACGCCGACGGCAAGCCGCGCCGGGTGCCGCCGGTCCTCCCGGAGACCGACCGCGACCGGCGGCGCTGCCAGGAGGCCCAGATCCGCCGCACCCACCGGCTGGCCCGCCGCCGCGCGATCATGGACCTGCGCGCCCGCCGGGCCGCGGAGGGGTTCGAGGACTGACACGGTCGTGTCCGAGCCCGTGAGCCGGCGTCCCGCCCGGAGCGGGGCGCCCGCTCAGGAGCAGTCCACCTCGTCGCCCCGCACCACTGTCGACTCGCCCGGTTCCGGGGCGGCGGCGCGTACCTTGCGGACCTCGCGGAAGTCCGTGCCCACCGTCACCTTCAGCGTGGGGCCCAGCCCGGGGACCGGGCGCAGGGCGCTGCCGGGGAGGGCGGCGGCCAGGGAGCGGGCGGAGCGGTCCCAGCGGGGGTCGTAGCTGATGACCGTCCGCGCGACGGCCCGGTCGGGGGCGGGGGTCGGACGGCCGGTGGCGCGGAAGCCGGTGGCCGCGAGGTCCCGGTCGACCCGCTTGGCCAGGCCCGGCGTGGGCGTGCCGTTCTCGACCTGGACGCTGATCTGCTGCGGGGGCACATCGACGGAGGCGACCGGGGCGGGGGGCTCGGGGGCGGCGGAGGCGAGCGGCTTGTCCTCGCGCAGCAGCCTGAAGACGCGCTCCGCTTTGGCGGTGTCCCACTTCAGGGTCGAGCCGATGCCCTTCACGACGTGCCCCATCTCACCGACCGGGACGGTCGTGAACTCCGAGGAGGCCGGGGAGAACGTACGCATCGCCCGGCCGAGATCGAGCAGCTCGTCCGCGCCGAAGTCGCGGTCGGCCCGTACGGAGCCGAGCGCGGCGCGGGCCACGTCCCGGAATCTCAGCGGGTTCAGCAGCAGGCCGGAGGAGGTGGCGCGGTCGACGAGGGCGGCCAGGAAGCGCTGCTGGCGCTTCATCCGGCCGAGGTCGGAGGCGGCGTCGAGGTGCCGGGAGCGCACGTACTGCAGGGCGGCGCCGCCGGTCAGGGTGTGCGTGCCGGGCGGGAGGTCCAGCCCGGTGTAGGTGTCCCTCAGGGGCCGGGTGGTGCACACCTTGACCCCGCCGAGGGCGTCGACCGTCCGCATGAAGCTGGTGAAGTCGACCTCCAGGTAGTGGTCGATCTTGACCCGGGTCATGCGCTCGACCGTCCGCACGGTGAGCTGCGGGCCGCCCTCCGCGTACGCCGCGTTGATCTTGAGGGGGTGGCCGTGGTGCGGGCGGCCGCTCAGCTGGTCGACGTGCGCGGGCGTCTCGGCGTACGAGTCGCGCGGCAGGCTGACCACGCTCGCCCGCTCCCGGTCCTCCGAGATGTGCAGGATCATGATCGTGTCGGTGCAGTGGCAGGGCGCTCCGCCCAGCCGGTAGCGCCGGCGCTCCGCCTCCGTGACGCGGTCGCGGCCGTCGGTGCCGACGAGCAGCACGTTCATGCCGTGACCGGCCTGCGGGCGGTTCTTCATGTCCTTGAAGGCGTCGACGCGGACGATGTTCGCGTCGAGGCTGCTGACCACCGAGTGGCCGATGCCGGCCGAGGCGAGGATCACGACCGAGAGGGTCGTCGCCGCCCGCATGGCCCAGCGCGGGCGTCTGCGCCGGACGGGCGAACGCGCCGCGCGCCGCGGGGGCTGCGGGCGGCGTGCGGGCCGGGAGGCGGGGGACCGGGGCGGGGTGGGGGGCATGCGGGACACCTCCGGGCTGCGGCCGTACGAGGGGGAACCGTGAGCACCGTAGGCCCATACGATCTGTAGCCCGGCGTACCGCCACCGGCGGGGCGCACCGGTGTCCCCCGTTCGCGGTAACGTGAGGGCCTTATGAACGCCAAGTCCGACGTGCAGCTCCCCGCCGTGTCCGTCATCATGCCCGTCCTCAACGAGGAGCGGCATCTGCGCGGAGCCGTCCAAGCGATCCTCGCGCAGGAGTACGCCGGCGAGATGGAGGTCGTGATCGCCCTCGGTCCGTCCACGGACCGCACGGACGAGATCGCCGCCGAGCTCGTGGCCGAGACCGCCTCCCTGGGCAGCAAGCGGGTGCACACCGTGCCCAATCCCACGGGCCGTACGCCCGCCGCGCTCAACGCCGCGATCAAGGCCTCCCGGCATCCGGTGGTGGTCCGGGTCGACGGGCACGGGATGCTCTCCCCGGACTACATCGCCACCGCGGTGCGCCTGCTGGAGGAGACCGGCGCGCAGAACGTGGGCGGGATCATGCACGCCGAGGGCGAGAACGACTGGGAGCGGGCCGTCGCCGCCGCGATGACCTCGAAGATCGGCGTCGGCAACGCGGCGTTCCACACCGGCGGCCAGGCGGGTCCCGCCGAGACGGTGTACCTCGGGGTGTTCCGGCGTGAGGCGCTGGAGCGGCAGGGCGGCTACAACGAGGAGTTCATCCGCGCCCAGGACTGGGAGCTGAACTTCCGTATCCGGGAGGCCGGCGGGCTGATCTGGTTCTCGCCCGAGCTGAGGGTGTCCTACCGGCCGCGGCCCACCGTGAAGGCGCTGGCCAAGCAGTACAAGGACTACGGGCGCTGGCGGCACGTCGTCGCCCGCTACCACGCGGGCTCGATCAACCTGCGCTATCTGGCCCCGCCGACGGCGGTGTGCGCGATCGCGGCCGGTGTGCTCGTCGGCGTGTCGGTGACGCCGGCCGGTTTCGTGATCCCGGCCGGCTACCTCGCGGCGATCGTCGCGGGGTCGGCGCCGGCCGGGAAGGGCCTGCCGCTGAAGGCGCGGCTGCGGATTCCCGTGGCCCTCGCCACCATGCACATGTCGTGGGGGTACGGCTTCCTGACCAGCCCGAGGGCGCTGGCGAGGAAGGTCATCGCCTCCCGCCGGCCGGCGGTCCTCAGCGCCACCTAGCGCCGTGCCGGGCCCGGGCTACCAGCTGTAGGCCGGGTCCACGTGCATGCACTGGCTGGTGTCGGCGGCGTTCATCGCTTCCGCCGACGTCGGCGTGTTGTCGTCCTCCTCGGCCTTCTGTTCCCCCTTGGGCGGGGCGTAGGCGGAGCCCGAGCGCCAGTCCGCCCCGACGTAGAGGGTGACGCCGGTGACGTCGGTGGACCTCTTGACCTGGCTCCTGGGGATGCCGAGCGCCTCGGCGACCCGTTCGGCGTCGCCCTGGAGGTCGGCGCTCGGGTAGCGGATCACGGTCTGTTTCTCGGAGGTGGCCGTCGAGGTGTCCGCCACGGCGCCGGTGAAGCCCTTGCCGGCCAGCAGCTGCGTGACCGTGGCCGCCCGTCCGCGGGCCGCGGCCCGGCCGTCGCCGCGGGTGCTGTTGTGGACCTGCACCGCGATGTCGCCGTCCGGGGCGGCCCTGTCGGTGACCGTGGGCGAGGGGCTCGCGGTGGTGGCGGTGGCGGGGGGTTTCCTGGCGTTCTTGCCGTCGAGGGCGATGTCCTCGCGCACCAGCCGGAACAGCTTCGCCGCGTCCTCGGTGGGCACGACCCGGGGGCCCGAGTAGCGGTTGGGCATCGTCGTCATGGTGATGCGCTCGGTGGGGACCTTCTGCAGCTCGGTGGCCAGGTCGTACATCCTGGTGATGGTGTCCAGGCCGTCGTCCACGGTGATCGCCCGGGTGGCGGCCTCGGCGAGCTTGCGCAGCGCGTTGGGGTTGGTCAGCTTCGCCTCGGACCGCAGCTGACGGACCATCGAGTTCATGTACATGTGCTGTGCCTTGGCGCGGGCGAGGTCGGTGTCGTCCTCGAAGCCGTAGCGGGTGCGCAGCCACTGCAAGGCCTGGCGGCCCTTGACGGAGTGCGTGCCCTCCGGCAGCCGCAGGCCGGAGCCCTTGCCGTCGCGGGTGTGCGAGTAGACGCTGGCGTCGACGCACACCGGGACGCCGCCGATGGCGTCGGCCATCGACACGACCCCGGAGAAGTCGATCATCATGAAGTGGTCGATGTGGATGTCGGTGAGCTTCTCCCAGGTGGCCACGGTGCAGCCCGGCCCGCCGCGCCCCAGCGAGACGTTGGTCATCTCGTTCCTCAGCGCCGCGTACTCGTGCCCGTCGTCGGGGTCCGTGCACTTGGGGATGTCGAGCAGCGTGTCGCGCGGCATGCTGATCACCGACATGTTGCTGCGGTCCGCGGAGACGTGCAGCAGCATCTGCACGTCGGCCAGCGGGGGGCCGTCGAAGGTGTCCTTGGCGCCGCCGAGCTTCTGGTTCTCGGCGGTGTTGCGGGCGTCGGAGCCGATGAGCAGGATGTTCAGCGGTTTCTGCCCGGCGGCGTTGGCCGTCGGTTCGGCCGCGCGGTCCTTGGCGTCGCCCAGGTTGAGGTCGTCGCTCTTGATGTTGCCGTTGAGATGCTCGTAGTAGAGGTATCCGGCCCCCGCGCCGCCGAGTATGACGATCGCCAGGAGCGTCGCCGACCAGCGCAGCACGCGCCGTCTGCGCCGTCTGCGGTCGGGACCGCTGCCGGCTCTGGGCCCCCCGCCGTCACCGCCGTCGCCGTCGTCCCCCCGGCCGTCGCCGCCGTCACCACCGTCGTTGCCGCCCGCTTCGGCGGGGGCGTCCCCGGCCGCGTCGCGGTCGCCGGCCGCCGTCTCGATGCCGCCCGTCGCCGGCCCCTGGCCGTCCGCCGCCCCGACGTGGTCCGCCACCGCCGCCTTGGCCGCCGACTCCTCGGCCTCGGCCGTGTTCGACCGCACACTGCTCCGCGCCACTTCCCCTGCCCTCCCCGCCCTGCGCCTGACACGGGCCCGTCCCGCGTCAAGTCAGACGCACGACGGGCCCGCAGGGTTACCTACTTGGCGCACTTGACCTTGTCCGCGGTGGACTTCTGAACGGAGTCCGGCACCTTGGTCGGAGTCGTGAGCGAGACGCCCGCGCCCTTGAAGTCCTTGCCCAGCGTCAGCGTCATCGTCGGCAGACCCTGGGCGTTCTGGACGCTCTTGCCCGGCTTGAGCGCGGCCCCCGACAGCCCCATCACGGCGGCGAGCTTGCGCGCCTGGGGGGCCTGGTCGGGCGCGTACTCGAGCGTCGTCGTGCCGAGCGGTGCGGGGGCGTTGCCCGCGTTCTCCGACTTCGTGATGCCCTTGGTGTTCTGCAGCCAGGTCAGCGTCTCCTGCGCGCTGCCGGCGGGGGCCCCGCCGTTCATGACCTGCACGCGCACCTCGGAGGCCGCGGACTGGGGGCCCTTGAGCCGGGCCGCCGCGGCCGCCGCCGCCGCGTCCTTGGAGGCCTGCGCCTGCTGCTTCACCTCGGTGAACGACACGTCGTCGCGGATCATCTGGAAGACGGTGGGGGCGGTCGACGCGTTGAGCACGACGGTCGCCTTCACCTTCTCCGCCGGGTTGTCGACCACCGGGACCGTGGCGAAGGTCAGGTTCTCGGTGTTGAGCTTGCCCAGCTCCAGACCCAGGTCCTTCAGCTTGTCGATGCTCTTGAGCTGCCTGTCGACGGTGAGCGCCTTGGTGCCCGCCTCCGCCAGCCCGATCATCTTGCCGGGGCTGGTGAGGGTGTCGTTCGACTTCAGCTTGCGCATCAGCGAGCTGAGGAACTGCTGCTGGATGTCGATCCGGCTCAGGTCGCCGCCGAAGCCCACCGAGTGCCGGGTGCGCACGTACGCGAGCGCCTGCTCGCCCGCGATGACGTGCGTGCCCTTGGACAGCTTCAGATGCGAGTCCGGGTCGTCGATGTCCTTGGCCAGGCACACCTCGACCCCGCCGACCGCCGTGGTCAGCGTCTTGACCGCGTTGAAGTCGGCCACCATGAAGTTGTCCGGGGTGACCCCGGTCAGCTCGGTCACGGTGCGCATGGTGCAGCTGGGCGTACGACCGTCCTGGCCGAGGCTGGTGTTGAAACGGGCGTTCTGCGTGCCCGGGATGACCTTGGTGGAGCCGTCCTCCTGCTCGGTCTGGCAGTCCGGGATGTCCACCATCAGGTCGCGCGGGATGCTCAACGCCGTCGCGTTGGTGCGGTCCTTTGAGACGTGCAGCAGGATCGTGGTGTCGGCGTGGCCGACGCTGCCGGAGTCGCCGTAGCCCTCGTTGCCCGAACCGGTGCGCTTGTCGGTGCCGATCAGCAGAAGGTTGATCGCCTTGTCCTTGCTGAAGCCGCCGGTGCTCGCGCCGTCGTCGGAGACGGACGTGATGTTGCCGTTGAGATGCTCCAGATACAGGTAGGCCGCGCCCGCGGTGCCCACCAGGACGAACGCCATCGTCCCGCCGGTCCACAGCAGGATCTTCTTCGCCTTCGACTTCCGCACCGGCCGGCGTCCGCGCCGGTTCGGCGGCTCCTCCGGCACACCGCGGCGCCTACGCGGCCCGGGAAGCTGCTCCGCGAGCTGCTCCGAGCTCTGCGGGGCCTGCCGGTCCGGCGCCTGTGTACGGCTGCGGACCGCTCCTGCGGCTCCCGCCGCACGGGAGGCGGATCTACGAGGTCCGGGCACCGCCGACTGCGGTGCGGAATGACTCAGTCGCAGTTCGTATTCACCGGTGTCCGGATTGAGTACCCACTGGTCTGCGGGATCGATGTTGTCCGCCCGCCCACGGCCTTGCGCGTCCACGGTTGTCCGAATCCTCCGTCGGGGCCACGCGGCGCCTTCCCCCCTCAGAGGCGCTCGGGTCTCGGTCACACAGTGCACGACCCCAGGACGGTCCTCTGGCCCGGTGCACCGGATCGCTCACACTATCCGCCCAGTTCAGCGTCGGGCGACGACGGTGACAAATTCCACTTCCCCACAATCGGGCAATTCGTTCTATTTCCTTGAACTGTTGTTCGCGGAACCGCCTCACTTGGCAAGCGCTTTACCGCGCGGTCGCCACGGGGCGCTCACGCACAGAGGTCCTGGGCGGCGGTGTTCCCGCTGAACGTGGGCGCGGGCGGCGACGGCGACCGGTACGCACCGTGGTCGGGCGACTGCGCAGGGGTGTGGTTCCGGCCGCTTCCCCGCGGCCCCTGGGCGACTCCGGGCCCGACTGTGCGTGCGACGGACACAGGAGCGTCTCTGCGCAGCCGCTCGAACAACTCTTCCGCCTCGGGCTCCACGAGTTGGTCGCGATTGGCGTTGCCCGCGTACGACTCCCGGGGAACGGTCAG
The DNA here is from genome assembly GCF_044768125.1 of Streptomyces sp. NPDC101166. NCBI lineage: Bacteria > Bacillati > Actinomycetota > Actinomycetes > Kitasatosporales > Streptomycetaceae > Streptomyces > Streptomyces sp. NPDC101166. The sequence goes on along the minus strand of NZ_JBIWPF010000025.1, from coordinate 26,640 downwards.
GAACTGCACCCGTTCCGTGGGGATCTCCCGCAGACCGCGCACGAGTTCGTAGAGTCCGCGCAGACTCGCCAGCTCGGGATCGGTGGTGAGGGAGGACGTGGCCGCGTCCAGCACCGGATACAGCTTCGCCGGGTTCAGCAGAACGTCATTGCCACGCACCTTGCTGACCAGCGCCCCCAGGAACAGCTGCTGCCGCTCCATCCGGTCGGTGTCGCTGCCGTCGCCGAGGGACTTGCGGGCGCGCACGAACCCGAGGGCCTGCTCCCCGTCAAGCGTCACCCGCCCCGCCGGCAGCCACAGCTTGGCCGCCTTGTCGTGGATCGGCTCCTTCAGGCACACCTGCACCCCGTCCAGCGCCTCCACCATCTCCTTGAACCCGCTGAAGTCGACGACGACGTGGTGGTCGACGCGGATCCCCGTCAGCTTCTCCACCGTCCGGATGGTGCAGGCGGAGCCGCCCGTCTGAAAGGCGTAGTTGAACATCGCGAACACCGGTTCGGTCCGCGATCCGTCCCGCCGCCGGCAGCCGGGCACGTCGACCATGAGATCCCGGGGGATCGACACCGCCGTCGCGCTGCGCCGCCCGGCGGCCAGATGCAGCAGGATCGTCGTGTCCGACCGCTCCGTGCCCGAGTCCCGCCCGTAGGCGCCGTTGCCGTCGCCGGAGCGCGAGTCCGACCCGATCAGCAGGATGTTCCGAGCGTCCTTCACCAGCGCGGTCGGCCGCTCGCTCTCGTACCGGGCGAGTTCCGCCGCGGCCGCCTCGTCGGGCGTGATGTTCCCGTCGAGCAGCGCGTACACCACCCACCCCGCCACCCCCGCCCCCACGACCACCACTCCCACGGCCCCCGCCCCGACCCGCCCCCACCACCGCCGGCGCCGCCGCCGAAGGCCCACGCCGGACGCGGAGGCCCCAGCCGTCTCACCCACCACGACCCACCCCTCCTCCCGGCCGACTCCGAACACCCCGACCCCTCGACGATGGCCCCCGTCGTACGGGGGTGGGGGGCGGGGCTGGGCCGAACGGGTGACGGGGGAGAGGCGAGGGGCGACACCCCTCGCCGGGGGCACGGGGCGGCCCTGTCGGTTTTCCGCGGGCTCAGGACCCCGCGCGCACCACCGTCACCCGCTCACTCTCGATCCGCGCGGTCACGGCTTCCTCCCCCGCCCGCGACAGATTCGGGCACAGCACCACGGACCCCCCGCTGGCCAACGGCGCGTACAGCCCCGCGCTCAGCCCCTCCCAGGTGTCGTACGCCAGCCCGGACAGCAACCGAGACCCAGGCCCCGTCAGGCCGAGCCCGCCCGCGTCCCCCCGCGCCCGCTCCACCAGCTCCGCGCCCGTGTACTCGGCCCCGGCGACGATCAGCGCCGGCTCCTCCGGATCGACCGCCGTGTACGGCGTGAACCGGTCGCCGTGACCGGGCACGTCCACGGCGTAGTCGGCGTACCCCTGCGGAGGCCCCGGCACGAACCGCCGCCCCAGCGGCGCCAGCGACAGCGCGTACCGCTCCCCCCGGCAGGCGAGCCCCTCCTCGAAGCGGCCGGGCCCGGCCACCACGACGTCCGCCCGCGCCGCGTCCCCCGCCACGTCCGCGATCACGCCGACCGACGAACACGCCAGCAGCCACACCGCCGTCTGCCAGTGCGCGGGCAGCAGCAGCGCGACCCGGTCGCCGGGTTCGACGGACAGGCCGTCCTGGAGGAGGTTCGAGGTCTTGGCCACCCAATTGGCGAAGGTGGCCACGGACAATTCGACCCGTTCGCCGGTGGCATCGTCGTAGAAGGTCACCAGCGGGCGCGCTGGATCCGCGGCGAGCGCGGAACGCAGCAGGTCGGCAGGGGTGCGATCGGTGGCGTTCACCCGCGCAAGCGTACGCGCCGCACACGCCGAACACCCGCCCTGACACCACCGGTTCGGCCGAACGCCGCCGACGGCCCGTCACCTGCCCGAGGTGGCAGACCGGTACCGCTGTGCACAGCATCAGTGCCATGCGTGGATTGCTTGCTACCTCGATCGGTGTCACCTGCGCGGCGTCCCTCGCCCTCCCGTTGACGCCGTCCGCCACCGCGGTGACGGCGCGACCGGCGCCGACCGCGGAGACGGCGACCTCCGCGGCCCTGGCCACGAGCCCCGCCGCCCCGCTCCCGGGCAGCACCCAATCGCTGCCCCTGACCCCCCTCACCCGCGACCGGGCCCGCGCCGGCGCCAGCGCCGAACAGGGCGTGTCCCGCCGGGACGTACGCCCGTTCTCCCTCCTCGGCATCGTCTGGGACGACCCGGACGCCGAACTGCACGGCCGCGTCCAGGTCCGTACCCGTGACGCCAAGTCCCGCGCCTGGTCCGGCTGGCAGGACGTGGAGACCCACAACGCCGACCACGGCGCCGACCCGGACGCCGCCGAACGCTCCTCGGGCCGTGTCCGCGGCGCCACCGCCCCCCTGTGGGTGGGCGACTCCGACGGCGTCGAACTCCGTGTCAGATCCGCCACGGGCCACCGTACGGAGGACACCGCGCGCGGCGTCCGCACCGCGGCGTCGACCGCCCCGCTCCCGGCGGGCCTGAGCCTCGAACTCGTCGACCCGGGCACCGCCGCCCCGGCCCCCGCCCCCGCCACCCGGGCACTGACGTCCCGGGCCGCCGCGCCCGGGACCGCCGCGGCGGCCGAGGCCTCCGCAGCCACCGAGATCCCCGCCCTGAACCGCGAGGCGACCGAACGCGACCTCCTCGCCCACCCCGGAGCCCCGCTGTCGCCGGGGCAGCGGGCGGCGAAGCCCTACATCGGCCCCCGCCCGAGCATCGTCACCCGCCGCGGCTGGGGCGCCGACGAGTCGCTGCGGGAGAGCGGCTTCCGCTACACGACGACGGTCAAGGCGGCCTTCGTGCACCACACCGCCTCGGGCAACAACTACACGTGCGCCCAGGCCCCGTCCGTCATCCGCGGCATCTACCGCTACCACGTCAAGAGCCTGGGCTGGCGGGACATCGGCTACAACTTCCTCGTCGACAAGTGCGGAACCCTCTACGAGGGCCGCGCCGGAGGAGTGACGAAGGCGGTCATGGGCGCCCACACCCTCGGCTTCAACAGCAACAGCATGGGCATCGCCGCCATCGGCACCTACACCAGCGCCAAGCCGTCCGCCGCGACGGTGAAGGCCATCGCCAGTCTGACGGCGTGGAAGTTGGGTCTCTTCGGGGGCAATCCGAACGGAAAGACATACCTGAAGTCAGGCGGTGGCAATCTGTACGCAAAAGGTAAGAACGTACGACTGAACGTGATCTCCGGTCACCGGGACGGCTTCGCCACGGAATGCCCAGGACGGCAGCTCTACGGCAAGCTCGGCTCGGCCCGTACGACGGCGGCGCGCTACCAGGGGCGCTGAGGTCGGCCCGGGACGCCCGGGCCGGGCCCTTCACCGGGTCCCGGCCCGGGCGGACCCATGCGGACGCACATCCGTCGAAGTTGCCGCACGAGGTCTGCATACACTGGCCGGCCGAAAGAAAGTTCGGCCGGTCCCGGCAGGAAGCAGAGACGAAGGTGACAGAAGCGATCCTCCTGGTCGGCGGCAAGGGCACCCGGCTGCGCCCACTCACGGTGCACACGCCCAAACCGATGGTCAGAGCAGCGGGGGTGCCGTTCCTGACGCACCAACTGGCGCGGGCCAGAGCGGCGGGCGTGGAGCACATCGTCCTCGCGACGAGCTATCTGGCGGAGGTCTTCGAGCCGTACTTCGGCGACGGCGCGTCGATGGGCCTGCACATCGAGTACGTCACCGAGGAGGAGCCCCTCGGCACCGGTGGCGCGATCCGCAACGTCGCGTCGCGGCTGCACTCGGGCCCCGACGACCCGGTGCTCGTCTTCAACGGCGACATCCTCACCGGCCTGGACATCCGCAGGCTCGTCTCCACCCACGCCACGACCGGGGCGGACGTCTCCCTGCACCTCACCAAGGTGACCGACCCGCGCGCCTACGGACTGGTCCCCACCGACGACTCGGGCAGGGTGCTGGCGTTCCTGGAGAAGCCCCAGACGCCCGAGGAGATCGTCACCGACCAGATCAACGCGGGCGCGTACGTCTTCCGCCGCTCGGTCATCGACACCATCCCGCTCGACCGGCCGGTGTCGGTGGAGCGCGAGACGTTCCCCGGCCTCCTCGAAGCCGGCGCCCACCTCCAGGGCATGGTCGACTCGACGTACTGGCTGGACCTCGGCACGCCCGCGGCCTTCGTCCGCGGCTCCGCCGACCTCGTCCTCGGCCGCGCCCCGTCCCCGGCGCTGCCCGGCCGCTGCGGCGACCGCCTGATCCTGCCGACGGCCACGGTCGCCCCCGACGCCAAGCTGACCGGCGGCACGGTGGTCGGCGAGGGCGCCTTCGTCGCGGAGGGCGCGCGCGTCTTCGGCTCGACGATCCTGCCCGGCGCCGTCATCGAGCCCGGCGCGGTCATCACCGACTCCCTGATCGGCACCCGGGCCCGCGTCGGCGAACGCTCCGTCCTGACCGGCACGGTCATCGGCGACGACGCGGTCATCGGCGCGGACAACGAACTCCGCGACGGCGCGAGGATCTGGTGCAACGCGGAGATCCCGGCGGGAGCGGTCCGCTTCTCCTCGGACCAGTAGACGCCCGAAGCCCCGGCCGGCCGTCCCGTACGGGACGGGCAGGGGCGGTGGGGGCGGTGAGGCCGGCCTCCCGCCCGGCCATCGCGCCTCACCACAACCCGATGTCCGTCTTGCGCATCTTCGGCGCCCGCCGCCCCGGCACCCGTCCGCTCAGCAGAATCAGCCGGGCCGCACGATGCCGCTGCCCCGCGTACGGCTCCAGCAACTCCAGCATCACCGCGTCGTCCGCCTCCCGGTCCCCCGCCAGCGCGAACCCGACGATCCCCGGCAGATGCAGATCTCCCACGGTGACCTCGTCCGCCGCCCCGTGACTGCGCTGCACCGTCTCCGCCGACGTCCACGGCCCGATCCCCGGCACGACCTCCAACCGCTCCCGCGCGGCCGAAGGCTCCATCCGCACCGCCTCCTCCAGCCGGGCGGCGACCCGCACCGCCCGCAGGATCGTCGACGCCCGCTTGTCGTCCACCCCGGCCCGGTGCCACTCCCACGACGGGATCAGCGCCCACGTCCGCGGCGCCGGCATCACGAACATCGGCCCGCCCACCGGCCCCGGTCCCGGCGCGGGCTCCCCGAACTTCCGCACCAGCATCCGCCACGCCCGGTACGCCTCGTCGGTCGTGACCTTCTGCTCCAGGACCGACGGGATCAGCGACTCCAGCACCAGCCCGGTCCGCGTCAGCCGCAGTCCCGGCCGCCGGTGCCGGGCCATCGCCACCACCCGGTGCCGGGGCGTGAACGCGTCCGGGTCGTCCGACGCGCCGAGCAGGTCCGGCATCCGCTCCAGCAGCCACCGCGCCCCCGGCCCCCACGCCTCCCCGCGCACCGCGCCGCCGCCGGGGGCCGAGCAGACCCGGAGAGTCCCCGGCCCGGCGGGCGTCAGAGCGGTCCGCCACACCGACCCGTCGGGCATGGCCCGGAACGTCGGATCGCCGGGCCCCCTGCGCAGCGGCCCCAGCACCAGCCCCAGGTCCAGCGCTCCCTCCGGCGTCCATGTCCGCACCCGCGCCGCCCCGGCCCCGGCCCCGACCTGCCGGGGCACCCCGCCGGGCACGGCGACATGCCCGCCGCGCACGGTCGTACGCGTGGGCCGGGGATCGAATCGTCCAGACACGGAGAGGTTCCCGGGGAAAGCGGAAGAGGTTCTACGAGAGTAAAGGCAGCCGCGACGGCGGAGGCACCCCTACGCCACTCACCGGACCTCGATGAACGACCCCGCGTCCCGCTCCGCGCGCGCCCTCGGCTCCTCGGCCGGATGCCCGACCGCCACCGCGCCCATCGGATCCCACTCCGGCGGCAGCTCCAGCGCCTCCCGCACGACGTCCCGGCAGAACATCGTCGACGACACCCACGCGGACCCCAGCCGCTCCCCGGCCAGCGCGACCAGGAAGTTCTGCACGCCCGCCCCGGTCGCCACGACGAACATCTCCCGCTCGGCCCCGTCCCGCCGCGGATCGCCGTACGTGTGCGACCCGTCCATGACCAGACACGGAACGACCAGGTAGGGCGCGTTGCGCAGCACGTCCCCGCGCCGCACCCGCTTGGCGATCGACTCCTCGGACTTGCCGTCCCGGCGCAGGTCCGCGATCCACGCGTCCCGCATCGCGTCCAGCAGCCGCAGGCGGGACGCGGGCGACTCCAGCAGCACAAACCGCCACGGCGTCGTGTGGTGCGGCGCGGGCGCCGTGACCGCCGCCGCCACGGCCCGCCGTACCGCCCCGGCGTCGACGGGCTCGTCGGTGAAGGCACGCACGGTCCGCCGCTGGGTGACCGCCAGCCGCACCGCCTCGGAGGTGCCGAGCCGGAACATGTCGTCGCGCGCGCCGCGCACCATGGCCCGCGCGCCCTCCGCGTCGCCGTCGGCGACCACATGACCCAGGCCGCGCACGACCGCCACCGGCAGTCCCGCCGCCTTGCCCTTCACCAGGTCGCCCGCGGCGGCCAGTTCGTCGGCCGTCGCGACGACGGTCGCGCTCAGCGGGTTGCCGTGCGCGTCCGCGCCCCCGCGCAGGTCGTCGAGCACGCGCACACCGGCGGCGCCGATGGCGACGTCCGTGAGACCCGCACGCCAGGGCCGCCCGAAGGTGTCGGTGACGACGACGCCGACGCTCACGCCGAGGGCTTCGCGCAGCCCGTCGCGGATCGCGCGCGCGGAGGCGTCCGGGTCCTCGGGCAGCAACAGCACTGTGCCGGCGGGGGTGTTGGAGGCGTCGACGCCGGCCGCGGCCATCACGAGACCCTGCCGGTTCTCCACGATCCGCAGCGCACCGCGCCGGGCCACGACCCGGACGGTCTCGGCGTCCACGGCGGCCTCGCGGTCCTCGGCCCGGACGATCCGCCCCTCCGCCTTGGACACGATCTTCGACGTCACCAGCAGCACGTCCCCGTCGACGAGCGCGGGCTCGGCGGCGGCGATCAGCTTGGCGAGGTCGTCCCCGGCGTGCACCTCGGGCAGCCCGGGCACGGCCCAGACCCGGTAACCGCTCTCCATGTCCGCTCTCGTGTTCCCGACGGTCACGCTCCCCGCACCTCCTCCGCCAGGGCCAGGGCCTCGCGGGCCATCACCGCGGTCGTCTCGACGTCGGTCATCATCAGCGGCACGGCCCGGCAGCGGATCCCGGCTGTCTCGACCCGGTCGACGACGCCCGCGTCGACGGTGTCCACGAGCCAGCCGTCGAGGAGGCCCGAGCCGTAGTGCTCGGCGACCGCCGCGGCCGTCGACTCCACGCCGACCGCCGCGAGCACCTTGTCGGCCATGCCGCGCACGGGCGCGTCCCCGACGATGGGGGAGAGGCCGACCACCGGGACCCCCGCCTCCGCGATCGCCTCGCGCACGCCGGGCACGGCGAGGATCGTGCCGACGGAGACGACCGGGTTCGACGGCGGGAAGAGGACGACGTCCGCCTCCGCGATCGCCTCCAGGACCCCCGGAGCGGGCTTCGCCTGGTCGGCGCCCACCGGCACGATCGCCTCGGCCGGCACGGACGCCCGCAGCCGCACCCAGTACTCCTGGAAGTGGACCGCCTTGCGCTCCCCGTCGACCTCGACGGCGACATGGGTCTCGACCCGGTCGTCGGTCATCGGGATCAGCCGCACGCCCGGCTTCCACCGGTCGCACAGCGCCTCGGTCACCGCGCTCAGCGGGTAGCCGGCGCCGAGCATCTGTGTCCGCACGATGTGCGTGGCGAAGTCCCGGTCGCCCAGCCCGAACCACTCGGGGCCCACGCCGTACGCGGCGAGCTCCTCCTTCAGATGGAACGTCTCCTCGGCCCGCCCCCAGCCCTGCTCCTCGTTGATGCCGCCGCCGAGCGTGTACATCACCGTGTCGAGGTCCGGGCAGACCTTCAGCCCGAAGAGGTGGATGTCGTCCCCGGTGTTGCCGATGACCGTGATGTCCGCGTCCGGCACGGCCCGCTTCAGGCCGCGCAAAAACCGGGCACCGCCGATGCCGCCTGCCAGAACCACAATGCGCATGGCGCAAGTCTCGCAGGCGGGTACGACAACGCGGCGCGCGGCCGGTGCGGTGGCGTGCTGCCGGTTCCTCGGTGGGCGTGCAGCCGGTCCGGCGCGGCCGGCCGCCGTCAGGCGGTCAGCGCGTCGGCCTCGCTGCGGTCCTCGCCGCGTCCCTCGCAGTGGGGCGCCGTGTGCATGGGCATCTCGGTCAGGCCGGGGAAGTAGACGTGCAGGCTGACCGCCGGTTCCAGCGCGTCGTTGACGACCTCGTGCGCGTACCCCGGCGCGAAGACGCGCTGCGCTCCCGCGTCCAGCACGCGCGTGCCGCGCTCGGTGTGCTCGGTCAGCGCGCCGTCCAGGACGGTCAGCACACCCGAGGAGCGGCCGTGGTCGTGCGCTCCGCTGCCCTGTCCGGGCACCCAGGACAGCAGCCACACCTCGTAGCCGGGCCCGGTGCGCAGCCGGTGGTACCAGCGGGTCGTGGCGTCGTAGCGGACGAGGTGCTCCCACTGGGAGCGGTCGGCGGCGATGGAGCGGGCCATGCCGACGAACTCCGCGACGGTGGAAGGGTGTTCGCGGGGAGCCTGGAGGAGGTGCGGGACTTCGAGGATGTCGCCGGCGATCTGGAGGTCGCTGTCGCTGTTCATGGGATGCGGGGGTTCCTCGGCGGAAGAAGCGGGGGCTGGGTGCACGTGCCGTCCGCCCGGGTCACGGGCGGCAGGGAAGCCCGGGTGCGGGCGTGAAACCGAGCGGTTCGGTCGCGGTGGACCGGGAGGGACCGGAGCGGGTGAGGCTCAACAGCCGCAGGAACGACAACAGCTACAGCGAGAGCGGGCAGCACCGTGGGACCCGGCGGTGCGGGTCGAGGTGAGTGCCGAGTTCGCGAGCATGCCCACTAGGACACCGGTTCACACTCCCGCTGTCAACTCGACCACCCCCGCACGGGGCCCATTCACCTCATCAGGTTCATCTGTGAGGTGAAAGGTTTGTGCATGCCCTGGCCGGGACACATGGCGCACATGCCGGGCACGCAAGCCTCGTGGTGACCTCGTGATCCGACTGTGATCAGGTTCGCTTCCGCGCGCGTGTCGGAACGGGATCGAACCACTGGGCGTCCTCCCTCGTGCAGGCGTTGTGCGGGCGAGGTGTCCGCCGGGCCCTCGGCTGCGTGTCAAGGTTTATGGCGATTTGAACACTTACCGCACGGCCTTGGTTCCGCAGAGTGAATAAGGGGCTCAATAGCAGATCTCAGCTTGACTCGCCCGGAGCAGCACACTTGTAATTTCACTCGTGTCGTTCAGCCGACATCGGTAACGGCCACGTCACGGGGACGCGAAAGACAGAGCGAGGGGCGCACATGACCGAGCTGGTGCAGCAACTGCTGGTCGACGACGCGGGCGAGGAACTCGGCTGGCAGGAGCGCGCACTGTGCGCCCAGACCGACCCCGAGTCCTTCTTCCCCGAGAAGGGCGGCTCCACCCGGGAGGCGAAGAAGGTCTGCCTCGCGTGCGAGGTCCGCTCCGAATGCCTCGAGTACGCACTCGCCAACGACGAACGCTTCGGCATCTGGGGCGGCCTGTCCGAGCGGGAACGCCGCAGACTCAAGAAGGCGGCCGTCTGAGCGGACGGCCCGCCTCCCCCAGCGGGAAGATCGTGAACGGCCCGTCGCCGGTGGGTTATCCACAGGCGGCGGGCCGTCCTCGCCCGCCCACCGCCCCTCATCGAGACGCTTCGCGTCGCCCCTTTTGGTTCTGCCGATAGTGTGGTCGCTCGTCCGAACGCCCGCCGCCCCCACACGGCACGGGCGTCCACCGCAGTCCATCGAACCGGGGCCCGTACCTCGATGTCCGTGCACAGCCACACGGCAGCCCAACACGACGCTGCCACACCGCAGTTCCCGCGCCATGTGGTGACCGCGGTCCTCGTCTCCCACGACGGCGCCCGCTGGCTCCCCGACGCGCTCGCCGGGCTGCTCGGCCAGGAGCGCCCCGTCCAGGCCGTCATGGCCGCCGACACCGGCAGCGCCGACGACTCCGCCCAGCTGGTCACCGACGCGCTCGGCCCCGACCGCGTGCTGCACCTCGCCCGGCGCACCGGCTTCGGCCAGGCCGTCGAGGAGGCCGGCCGCGCCGCCCCGGTCCTCACCCCCGAGGAACTGCCCTACCTCAAGCGCCCCAGCGGCTGGGACCCCGTCACGCGCACATGGCGCGACGGCGCCTACGACCTCCCCGAGCTCCCGCACGGAGAGCCCGTCCAGTGGCTGTGGCTGCTGCACGACGACTGCGCCCCCGAACCGGGCGCCCTCGCCGAACTCCTGCGCGTCGTCGACAACGAACTCGAACTCGGCCGCGACGACGTGGCAGTCGTCGGTCCCAAGCTGCGCGGCTGGTACGACCGCCGCCAGCTCCTGGAGGTCGGCGTCACCATCGCCCGCTCCGGCCGCCGCTGGACGGGCCTGGACCGCCGCGAACAGGACCAGGGCCAGCACGACCACGTCCGCCCCGTGCTGTCGGTGTCCACCGCCGGCATGCTCGTCCGCCGCGACGTCTTCGAGGAACTCGGCGGCTTCGACCGCCGCCTGCCCCTCATGCGCGACGACGTCGACCTGTGCTGGCGCGCCACCGCCGCCGGCCACCGCGTCCTCGTCGCCCCCGACGCCGTCGTACGGCACGCCGAGGCCGCCTCCCGGGAGCGGCGCGCGGTCGACTGCGCGGGCCGCACCACGGCCTCCCCCCACAAGGTGGACAAGGCCGGCGCCGCCTACACCCTCCTCGTCAACAGCCGCACCGCCCAGCTCCCCTGGATCCTGGTGCGCCTCGTCCTCGGCACCCTGCTGCGGACCGTCGTCTACCTCGTCGGCAAGGTCCCCGGACAGGCCGTCGACGAGATCCGCGGCCTGCTGGGCACCCTGCTGCGGCCCGAGCGGATCATCGCCGCGCGGCGCGACCGCGCCAGGCCGCAGATCGACAAGGGCGAACTACGGGCGCTGTTCCCGCCACCGGGCGCGACCGTCCGGGCGGCCGTCGAGCAGATCGCCGGCAACCTCTTCGGCGCCTCCGACCCCGAGGCCCCCGGCGGCGCCGGACGGCACGGCGGCGCCATCGAATCCGGACCCGGCGGCGACGACGCCGACTTCCTGGAGATCGAGCAGTTCGCCCGTGTCAAGCGCATCGCCCGCAAACCGGGCCCGGTGCTCTTCCTGGTGCTGCTCCTCATCTCCCTGGTCGCCTGCCGCAGCCTCCTGGGTGGCGGCGCGCTCGCCGGCGGCGCCCTGCTGCCCGCCCCGGCCGACGCCTCCGACCTCTGGTCGCGCTACCTGGACGCCTGGCACCCCGTAGGCGCGGGCGGCACCCCGGCCGCACCCCCCTACCTCGCGATCGTCGCCCTGCTGGCCTCCCTGCTGTTCGGCTCGACCGGCCTCGCCGTCACCGTCCTGCTGGTCTGCTCGGTGCCGCTGGCCGGCCTCACCGCCTACTTCGCCTCCCGCCCCCTCGTCACCTCCCGCCTGCTGCGCGCGTGGGCCGCCGTCGTCTACGCCTTCCTGCCCGCCGCCACCGGCGCCCTCGCCGGCGGCCGCGTCGGCACCGCCGTCCTGGCCGTCCTGCTGCCGCTCATCGCGCGCGCCGGCATCACCGCCGCCGGCCTCGCCAACTCCTCCGGAGCGCGCGGCAGCTGGCGGGCGACCTGGGCGTACGCGCTGCTGCTGACGATCACCACCGCGTTCACGCCGATCGTCTGGCCCGTCGCCCTGGCCCTCGGCCTCGCCGTGCTGGCCGTGCGCCGCACCGAACTCCTCGCCTACGGCCCGCGTTTCCTGGCCCAGCTCGGCACCCCCCTGCTGATCCTCGCGCCCTGGTCGCTGACCCTGATCCCGTCCGGCTTCCTCACCGAGGCCGGCCTCCCCTACAGCCCCTCCACGGCCACCGCCGCCGACCTCCTCGGCGCCAGCCCCGGCGGACCGGGCACCGTCGACGGCCTGATGCTCATCGGCGTCGTCCTCGCCGCCCTCGCGGCCCTCCTGCGCTCCGAGCGCCAGGCGGGGATCCGCACGGCGTGGGCCGTCGCCCTGGTCGGTCTCGTCTTCGCCGTCCTGTCCAACCAGTCCGCCTGGGCCGGCCCCGCCACCCTCGTCTACGGCATCGCCCTGCTCGCCGCCGCCCTCCTCGGCGCCGACGGCGCGCGAGGGCGCGTCGCCGAACAGAGCTTCGGCTGGCGCCAGCCGGTCGCCGCCCTCATCGCCTTCGCCTCGGCCGCCGGCCCGCTGCTCGTCGCCGCCGGCTGGATGCTCGGCGGCGCCGACGGCCCGCTGGAGCGCCGCGACCCCGTCCAGGTGCCCGCGTTCGTCGCCGAGGACAGCAACACCCGCGACCAGGCCCGCACCCTCGTCCTCGCCGGGGACTCCACCGCGCATGTCGGCTACATGCTGGTCCGCGGCTCCGGCACCCGCCTGGGCGACGCCGAACTAGCCGCCGCCGACGGCGAGAACGACGTCCTGAGCAAGGTCGTCGCCAACCTCGTCGCCGGCTCCGGCGCCGACCAGAGCGACCAGCTCGGCAAGTTCGCCGTGCGCTACGTCCTCGTCCACAAGGGCGCGCCCCGCGAGATCACCCGCGTCCTGGACTCCACCCCCGGACTGTCCCGGCTCAGCCAGCAGGCCGGCGGCGCCCTGTGGCGCGTCGACCAGGAGGTCTCCCGCGCGGCCGTCGTCACCGCGTCCGGCAAGGGCACGCCGGTGCCCGTCGCCGCCGGCCCGGTGGACATCCACACCGAGCTCCCCGACGGCGACGACGGCCGGATCCTGCGCCTGGCCGACGCCGCCGCCGACGGCTGGACCGCCACCCTCGACGGCAAGCCGCTCACCCGCACCACCGTCGACGGCTGGGCCCAGGGCTTCGAACTCCCCGCCGGCGGCGGCGACCTGGACGTCACCTACGACGACCCGTTCACCCACACCGCCTGGCTGTGGGCCCAGGGCGCCCTCGCCGTCGTCCTCGTCGTCCTCGCCCTCCCCGGCCGCCGCCGCGACGTCGACGACGACCTCCCCGAGGAGGAACCACGGCCCGAGACGGCCGCCGACGGCGAAGGCCGCCGCGCCCGCCGCCTGCGCGCCCAGGCCGAAGCCGAGGAAGCCGCACGGGCCGAAACCGAGGAAGCCGCCCGGCCCGAGGCCGAGGACTTCCCGCCCCCGCCGCAGGAGACCCCGGCCGCCGTCCCCCAGCAGACCTCCTACGCCGACTGGGACGCACCCGGCTACGCGGGCGCCGCCCACGGCGACGAGCAGTATCAGGGCGCCCACCAGCAGTACCCGCCGGGCGGCTACGACCAGCAGTCCTACGCCCCCTACCAGGCCACCCCCTACGACCCCTACGACCCTTACGCCTACGAAGGGCAGACCCCGCAGACGGGCCCCTACGACCAGCCCTACCAGCAGCAGGGTTACGACCCCTCGGCGTACGACCAGGCCGTCCACGACCCCCGCTACGACCCGAACCGCGACCCCCACGGCACCGGCAGCGAGCGCCCCGACGGGAGCCAGCAGTGAAGCGCACCACCCTGTCCCTGATCGCCGGCACGACCGCGCTCGCCGCCGTCACCGGGTTCGCCGCGCTCACCCAGCCGACCGCCCCCGGCGCCGGCGCCGCCGCGAAGGCGGCCGCCGTCCTGCCCGTGGAACGCTCCAGCCTGCTCTGCCCGGCGCCCAGCACCTCCGACCTCGCCGAGACGACGTACACGTCCTTCACGCCCGTCACCAAGGGCACCAAGAGTGACGGCACGACCGCACTGCTGCCCGCCGCCGGGAAGACCGCCGCGGGCGGCGACGGCAAGAAGAAGACCCCGGCCAAGCCCGTCCTCACGCCGAAGGCGCCCGGTACGCCCGCCGCCGGCGCCACCTCCGGCGGCGCGTCGCCCGCGCTGATGGGCACCGCCGAGGGCAGGTTCGCGCCCGGATGGACCCTCCAGGAGACCACCGAGGTCGCCGCCGGCACCGGCCGCGGCCTCCTGGGCGTCAACTGCACCGCCCCGGACACCGACTTCTGGTTCCCGGGCGTCAGCACCGCAGCCGACCGCACCGACTACCTCCATCTCACCAACCCGGACGACTCCGCCGCCGTCGTCGACATCGAGCTCTACGACAAGGACGGCCCCGTCGCGACCACCGCGGGCGACGACTTCACCGTCCCCGCCGGGTCCGGCGAGCCGATCCTGCTGTCCACGCTCACCGGCGAGAAACAGGACGACCTCACCGTCCACGTCAACGTCCGCAGCGGCCGCGTCGGCGCCGCCGTCCAGGCCCTGGACGACAAACTCGGCGGCGACTGGCTCGCCGCCTCCACCGACCCGGCGGGCAGCCTGGTCGTCCCCGGCATCCCCAAGGACGCCACGGCCGTCCGCCTCGTCGCCTTCACCCCGGCCGACTCCGACGCCGACCTGAAGGTCCAACTCGCCTCCCCGTCCGGCCTGATCACCCCGGCCGGCAAGGAGACACTGCACGTCAAGGCGGGCACGACGACCGCCGTAGACCTCGGCGACGTCACCCGCGGAGAAGCCGGCTCGCTCGTCCTGACCCCCACCGACCAGTCCGTGCCGGTCGTCGCCGCGGTCCGGGTGGTGCGCGGCAAGGGCGACAAGCAGGAGTCCGCCTACCTCCCCGCCACCAGCCCGGTCGGCACACGCGCGTCCGCCGTCGCCAACACCGCCAAGGGCACCACCCTCTCCCTGACCGCCCCCACCGGCACGGCCAAGGTCAAGGTCACCGCCTCCGCCGGCAGCGAGGGCGGAACGGCCGCCACCCAGACGTACACGATCAGGGCGGGCACCACCCAGGACGTGCAACTCCCCGCCCCCGCGGGTCTGAAGGGCACCTACGCCCTCACCGTGGAACCCCTCACCGACACCCCCGTCTACGCCTCCCGCACCCTGACGGCCTCGATCGAAGGACTCCCGGGCTTCACCATCCAGACCCTCCCCGCCGACCGCGGAACAGTCGCGGTCCCACAGACGGAGGAGGACATGACGGTGCTGCAGAAGTGATCAGCCGCGGGAGGGCCGCAGCAGGGGGCACGCGAACCCCCGCTCAGTCCTCCCCGTAGCGGGGATCCACCGTCTCCGGAGTGAGCCCCAGCAGCTCCGCCACCTGCTCCACCACCACCTCGTGCACCAACGCGGCCCGCTCCTCGCGCCCCTTGGTGCGGATCTCCACCGGCCGCCGGTAGACGACCACCCGCGCCCGCCGGCCCTCCCGCGCGGGGATCGTCCCGCCCAAGGGCACCGCCTCGTCGTTCCACGGCCCACCCGCGCCGTCCAGCCGCGGCACCTCCAGCACCATGAAGTCGATCTCGGCGAGCTGCGGCCAGCGCCGCTCCAGCCGCTCCACCGAGTCCTGCACCAGGTCCGCGAACACCTCGGCACGACTCGCCGCCAACGGCACCTGAGGGGGCGCGATCGGCCCCCGCATGCCCCGTCCGTGACGATCACGACGACGGGGCCCGGGGGCTGCGCTACGGGGCGGTACGGGGTTGTCCATCACCACTGAAGCGTATTCCCCGAGGGGACCCGCCGCCGGACCCCCACGCGGTGCCCCGCCCCGCACCGGCCGCCGCGCACCCCATGTCGGCGGATGACCATTCCAGCCAAGGTTGGGCTCGATTCCGTATCTCTCCAAGACCGTCGATCTCACGGCAATTGATGGTGTTTGTCCCCGCCGACGACCGCATCCGACGCCTCTCCTTGCCTGGAGGGGTGGCGTTCCCGCAGGTCAGCGGGGTATGACTGGAGTCGTCTGTGGGGCGTTTCACAACCCGACACGGTGGAGTGACCTGGTGGAGAGTCGTCGCGGCCCGCTCAAGAGTGCGGTACCGTCCAACGTCGTGAGCCCTGTACGTCGCTGTTCGCGCACCGCCTGCGGCCGACCCGCCGTCGCGACGCTGACGTACGTCTACGCCGACTCGACCGCGGTCCTCGGCCCGCTCGCCACCTACGCCGAACCCCACTGCTACGACCTGTGCGCCGAGCACTCCGAACGCCTCACCGCCCCCCGCGGCTGGGAGGTCGTCCGACTCCTCGACGGCTCGGCTCCCGCGCGCCCCAGCGGCGACGATCTGGAAGCGCTTGCCAACGCCGTCCGCGAGGCCGCCCGCCCGCAGGAACGCTCCGCCGGAGCCGGCGGCACGGGCCGCGGTGCGGACCCGATGGAGGTCGCACGCCGCGGCCACCTGCGCGTGCTGCGCTCACCCGACAACTGAGCCGCTGCCGCCCAGGTGAGCCGCGCGGCACGCGCCCGCAGCCGCAGAAGGCCGTCGGCCGCTCCGGGTAGTTTGTGGTGACTCGCAGAACTTCCAGGAAGGGTTGGCCGTGGCTGCTGATCTGTCGCAGATCGTGAAGGCGTACGACGTGCGCGGGGTGGTCCCGGACCAGTGGGACGAGTCCCTCGCCGAACTGTTCGGGGCGGCCTTCGCCCAGGTGACCGACGCCGAGGCGATCGTCGTCGGCCACGACATGCGCCCCTCCTCACCCGGCCTGTCCGCCGCCTTCGCGCGCGGCGCGGCGGCCCGCGGCGTGCACGTCACCCAGATCGGACTGTGCTCCACCGACCAGCTGTACTACGCCTCCGGCGCGCTGAACCTGCCCGGCGCGATGTTCACCGCCTCGCACAACCCGGCCCGCTACAACGGGATCAAACTGTGCCGCGCGGGCGCGGCACCCGTGGGCCAGGACAGCGGCCTGGCCGAGATCCGCGAACTCGTCGAGAGATGGACCGAGTCGGCCGCCCCCGAACCGGCCGCCGAACGGGGAACCCTCAGCCACGCCGACACGTTGGACGACTACGCCGCGCACCTGCGCTCACTCGTCGACCTGACGTCCATCCGCCCCCTGAAGGTCGTCGTCGACGCGGGCAACGGCATGGGCGGCCACACCGTCCCCACCGTCCTCGCCGGCCTGCCCCTCACCGTCGTCCCGATGTACTTCGAACTCGACGGCACCTTCCCCAACCACGAGGCCAACCCCCTCGACCCGGCCAACCTCGTCGACCTCCAAAAGCGCGTCCGCGCAGAAGGCGCCGACCTCGGCCTCGCCTTCGACGGCGACGCCGACCGCTGCTTCGTCGTCGACGAACAGGGCGAACCGGTCTCCCCGTCGGCCATCACCGCCCTCGTCGCCGTCCGCGAACTCGCCCGCCACGGCGGCCGCGGCACCGTCATCCACAACCTGATCACCTCCTGGACGGTCCCCGAGGTCGTCCGGGAGAACGGCGGCGCCCCCGTCCGCACCCGCGTCGGACACTCCTTCATCAAGGCCGAAATGGCCCGCACCGGCGCGATCTTCGGCGGCGAACACTCCGCCCACTACTACTTCAAGGACTTCTGGAACGCCGACACCGGAATGCTGGCCGCCCTCCACGTCCTGGCCGCCCTCGGCGAACAGCCCGCCCCGCTCTCCTCCCTCGTCGACCAGTACGACCGCTACAGCGGCTCCGGCGAGATCAACTCCACCGTCGACGACCAGACAGCCCGGATCGCGGCCGTCCGCACCGCCTACGCCGACCGCCCCGACACCACCCTCGACGAACTCGACGGCCTCACCGTCTCCGCCGCCGACTGGTGGTTCAACGTCCGCCCCTCCAACACCGAACCCCTCCTCCGCCTCAACGCCGAAGCCAGGGACGAGCCGACCATGCGCAAAATCCGCGACGAGGTCCTGGCACTGATCCGCGCCTGACCCCCGGCGCCGGCCACACCACGGACACCCCCACGCCCCCGCCGCACCGGCGGTACCCTGACCAGGCACATCCACGGGCCCCGTACCACCCGGCCGCGCGACCCGACACCCATCCGAAGGGACACCCCCATGCCGCTCGAAGCCGGCCTCCTGGAGATCCTCGCCTGCCCCGCCTGCCACGCCCCCCTCCAGGAGCAGGACACCGAGCTGATCTGCACCGCTCAGGACTGCGGCCTCGCCTACCCCGTGCGCGACGGCATCCCCGTCCTCCTCGTCGACGAGGCCCGCCGCCCCGCGTGACGCCCGACCGGCCGCACCCCCACGCGAACACCCCACGTCCGGAGGGCGACCACCGCGGGTGACGGCGCCCCGACGACCCGCGACGCCCCGGCGATCGGAGACCTGACGCCATGCTCGACGAATCGCTGCTCGACACGCCGGAGGCCCTGGCCGAGGCAGACCACCGCGCCCTCCTGCGCGGAGCGGCCGAGGCCGGCGCCCGCGTCCGCACCGCCGCCCGGCACGCCACCGAGGCCGGCGTCCACCGGCTCAAACCGGACGGCCGCCCCCGCGCCATCCTCATCGCCGGCCCCGGCGCGGCCGCCATCTGCGTCGCCGACCTCCTCGGCACCCTCGCCGGCGCCGCCTGCCCCGTCACCCGCCTCGCCCCCGCCGGCGTGGCCCCCGCCGCCGGCGCCCTGCGCTGGGAACTCCCCGGCTGGGTCGGCTCCATCGACCTCCTCCTCATCACCACCCCGGACGGCTCCGAACCCGGCCTCTCCCTCCTCGCCGAGCAGGCGTACCGCCGCGGCTGCACCGTCGTCGCCGTGGCCCCCGCCAGCTCCCCGCTGACCGAGGCCGTCAGCGCCGCGCACGGCCTGTTCATCCCGCTCGCCACCGCCCCCTACGAGCACGACGAACAGCCGCCCGTCGCCGCGTCCGCCCCCGGCGTGCTGTGGGCCCTGCTCACCCCGCTCCTCGCGCTCCTGGACCGCATCGCCCTGATCTCCGCCCCGCCCGAGGCGCTCGAACAGGTCGCCGACCGGCTGGACCACATCGCCGAACGCTGTGGCCCCGCCATCGCGACCTACAGCAACCCCGCCAAGACCCTGGCCGCCGAACTCGCCGACGCCCTCCCCGTCGTGTGGACCGAAGGCGTCTCCGCCGGCCCCGCCGGCCGCCGCTTCGCCGCCGCGCTCGCCGAACTCTCCGGCCACCCCGCCCTCGTCGCCGAACTCCCCGAGGCCCTCGCCTCCCACAACGCGCTGCTCGCCGGCCCGCTCGCCGCCAGCGCCGACCCGGACGACTTCTTCCGCGACCGCGTCGAGGAGCCACCCGCCCTCCACGCGCGCGTCGTGCTGCTGCGCGACCGCCCCATCGGCGGACTCACCGCCGCCCCGGCTGCCCGCGACCTCGCCCTCAGCCACGACACCCCGGTCAGCGAACTCGAACCGGAGCCCGGCGACGAACTCGTCACCCTCGCCGAACTGATCGCCGTCACCGACTTCGCCGCCGTCTACCTGGCGCTCGCCTCGGGAGCCTGACACAGCGACAGCCGGCCGTGGGCCCTCCGCGGCCGACCCCATGACAGCCACGCAGACACACGGACCGTCAGACAGACAGGCAGAGAACACGCCATGGACCGCCTCGACAACACCGTCCGCCCCTACGCCTGGGGTTCGCCCACCGCCATCCCCGGCCTCCTCGGCGTCGAACCCACCGGCGAACCGCAGGCGGAGATGTGGATGGGAGCCCACCCCGGCGCCCCCTCCCGCACCGCCCGGGGCACCCTCGTCGAGGTCATCGAAGCCGACCCGGAACGCGAACTGGGCGCCAGGACGACAGCCAAGTTCGGCCCCCGCCTGCCCTTCCTCCTCAAGCTCCTCGCCGCCGGAGCACCCCTCTCCCTCCAGGTCCACCCCGACCTGCGACAAGCCCGGGAGGGCCACGAGGACGAGGAGTGCCGCGGCATCCCCGTCGACGCCCCCCACCGCAACTACAAGGACGCCAACCACAAGCCCGAACTCGTCTGCGCCCTCACCGAGTTCGACGGCCTCTGCGGCTTCCGCGAACCGGCCCGCGCCGCCGCCCTCCTCGAAGGCCTGGGCGTCGACTCGCTCAAGCCCTACGTCGACCTCCTGCACGCCCGGCCCGAGGACGCCGCCCTGCGTGAGGTCCTCACCGCGCTCCTCACCGCCGACCGCGACGAGATGGCCCACACCGTCGCCGAGGCGGCGGCCGCCTGCGACCGCCTCGGCGGCGACTACGCCCCCTACGCCGGCATCGCCCACCACCACCCCGGCGACCCCGGCGTCATCGCCGCCCTGCTCCTCAACCACGTCCGGCTCCAGCCCGGCGAGGCCCTCTTCCTCGGCGCCGGCGTTCCCCACGCCTACCTCAGCGGCCTCGGGGTCGAGATCATGGCCAACTCCGACAACGTCCTGCGCTGCGGCCTCACCCCCAAGCACGTCGACGTCCCCGAACTCCTGCGCATCGTCCGCTTCGAGCCCGGCGACCCCGGCGTCCTGCGCCCCGAGGCCGCCCCCGACGGCGAGGAGGTCTACGACACCCCGGTCGACGAGTTCCGCCTCTCGCGCCACGTCCTGCCGGAGGGCGCCGCCGCCCGCGACCTCACCGTCCCCACCCCGCAGATCCTGCTCTGCACCGCCGGCGCCGTCCATGTCGGCGAGCACCGGCTGACACCCGGTCACTCCGTCTTCGTCCCCGCGGGCGAAAAGGTCCAAATGTCCGGAGCGGGCACGCTCTTCCGTGCCACCGTCGTCCTCTGACGCATCGCCCACCACCCGCCGGGCACACGCACCTCGGCCCGTGCTGCAACAATGGCCCACCGCAAAGGACGGGCAAAGCCGACGACGGCACGAGCGCCCCGAGGACGACCCGAGGACGAAGGGACCACGCGAACACATGAGCGCGTCAGGCGGCACCAAGGCGATCGTGGCGGCACTGGGCGCCAACCTCGCGATCGCGGCATCGAAGTTCGTCGCGTTCGCCTTCAGCGGCTCCTCGTCGATGCTCGCCGAGGGCGTCCACTCGCTCGCCGACTCCGGCAACCAGGCACTCCTCCTGGTCGGCGGCAAGAAGGCCCAGCGCGAGGCCACGCCGCAACACCCCTTCGGCTACGGCCGCGAACGCTACATCTACGCCTTCCTCGTCTCCATCGTCCTCTTCTCCGTCGGCGGCATGTTCGCCATCTACGAGGGCTACGAGAAGCTCCAGCACCCGCACGAGATCGACCACTGGTACTGGCCCGTCGGCGTCCTCGTCTTCGCGATCATCGCCGAGTCGTTCTCCTTCCGGACGGCCATCAAGGAGTCCGACCCCCTGCGCGGCGACCACTCCTGGAAGGAGTTCGTGCGCCGCGCCAAGGCCCCCGAGCTCCCCGTCGTCCTCCTGGAGGACTTCGGTGCCCTCGTCGGCCTCGTCCTCGCCCTCCTCGGCGTCGGCCTCGCCATCGTCACCGGCGACGGCGTCTGGGACGGCATCGGCACCATCTGCATCGGCGTCCTGCTCGTCCTGATCGCCCTCGTCCTGGCTGCCGAGACCAAGTCCCTCCTCCTCGGCGAGGCCGCCGGCCCGGAGGAGACCCGCAAGATCGAGGCCGCCCTCGTCGACGGCGACACCGTCACCCGCGTCATCCACATGCGCACGCTCCACCTCGGTCCCGAGGAGCTCCTCGTCGCCGCCAAGATCGCCGTGCAGCACGACGACACCGCCACCGAGATCGCGAACGCCATCGACGCCGCCGAGGCGCGCATCCGCCAGGCCGTCCCCATCGCCCGCGTCATCTACCTCGAGCCGGACATCTACAGCGAGGCCGAAGCCGCCAAGGGCGCCGACCCCGAAGCCACCCCCGGCGGCCCCTCCCACCCCCCGGCCGACCACTGATCCTCCCTTCCCCAAGGCCTCACCCACAGTGATGGTCCTGATCTGTTCGGAGCCGGACTGGGGTCGCCCCGCGCCAGCGGTGTAGCTTGGATCGGAGCCAGACGTCGCTGCTGATGGCGGTCGGGCGGTCCACCGACGGACCGACCGAGGGAGAGAGGGCCTCCGACGGACTGCGCTGCGCGTACGCGGGCAAGCACGGGTCCCCTTCGAGCACCCCTGTGTCCGCCGCCGCGCAGTCAGCCGTATCCAGACCTCGTCCCAAACACCGAGGAGCAGCTCGCATGACGACTGTCGACAACCGACAGGACTTCAAGGTCGCCGACCTCTCCCTGGCCGAGTTCGGCCGCAAGGAGATCACGCTCGCCGAGCACGAGATGCCGGGCCTGATGGCGATCCGCAAGGAGTACGCCGACGCCCAGCCCCTCGCCGGCGCCCGCGTCACCGGCTCCCTGCACATGACCGTCCAGACCGCCGTTCTCATCGAGACCCTGGTCGCCCTCGGCGCCCAGGTCCGCTGGGCCTCGTGCAACATCTTCTCCACCCAGGACCACGCGGCAGCCGCCATCGCCGTCGGCCCGAACGGCACGCCGGACAACCCCCAGGGCGTCCCGGTCTTCGCCTGGAAGGGCGAGACCCTGGAGGAGTACTGGTGGTGCACGGAGCAGGCGCTGACCTGGCCGAACACCCCCACCGGCGGCCCCAACATGATCCTCGACGACGGCGGCGACGCCACCCTCCTCGTCCACAAGGGCGTCGAGTACGAGAAGGACGGCAAGGTCCCCTCCGTCGACACCGCCGAGAACGAGGAACACCGCGTCATCCTCGAACTCCTCAACCGCACCATCACCGACGGCTCCCAGAAGTGGACCCAGCTCGCCTCGGAGATCCGCGGCGTCACCGAGGAGACCACCACCGGCGTCCACCGCCTGTACGAGATGCAGCGCGACGGCCAGCTCCTCTTCCCGGCCATCAACGTCAACGACGCCGTCACCAAGTCGAAGTTCGACAACAAGTACGGCTGCCGCCACTCCCTCATCGACGGCATCAACCGCGCCACCGACGTCCTCATCGGCGGCAAGACCGCCGTCGTCTTCGGCTACGGCGACGTCGGCAAGGGCTGCGCCGAGTCCCTGCGCGGCCAGGGCGCCCGCGTCATCGTCACCGAGATCGACCCCATCTGCGCCCTCCAGGCCGCGATGGACGGCTACCAGGTCTCGACCCTCGACGAGGTCGTCGACAAGGCCGACATCTTCATCACCACGACCGGCAACAAGGACATCATCATGGCCGCCGACATGGCCAAGATGAAGCACCAGGCCATCGTCGGCAACATCGGCCACTTCGACAACGAGATCGACATGGCCGGCCTCGCCCAGATCCCCGGCATCGTCAAGGACGAGGTCAAGCCGCAGGTCCACACCTGGACCTTCCCCGACGGCAAGGTCATCATCGTCCTCTCCGAGGGCCGCCTGCTGAACCTCGGCAACGCCACCGGCCACCCGTCGTTCGTGATGTCCAACTCCTTCGCGGACCAGACCCTGGCCCAGATCGAGCTGTTCACCAAGCCCGAGGAGTACCCGACCGGCGTCTACGTGCTCCCCAAGCACCTCGACGAGAAGGTCGCCCGCCTCCACCTGGACGCACTCGGCGTGAAGCTGACCACGCTCCGCCCCGAGCAGGCCTCCTACATCGGCGTCGAGGTCGACGGCCCCTACAAGCCGGACCACTACCGCTACTGAGTCCACAGCCCCGCCCACCGGGGAACACGTCCGCTGACGCGTTCCCCGGCACCGGCAGGCCCTCCGAGACAGGCCCCCGCACCCCCGTGTCGGGGGCCTGTCCCGTCGGCCCACGACCGACCCGGCCCTCCTTCGACTCACCAGCACCAGGCCGGCTCGCCGAGCTGACCGGACCAGCCCGTCACACCCCAGGACCCCCATGCCCCGCGGCCGGTATTCGCTCCACGATCCGCACGATCACACCCCTCTCGCCCACGAGCACTTCCACTGCGCCCCCGGCCCCTCCGGCTGGCGCTACGTCTCCCAGCTGACCACCCCCACCGGCGAGCACACCGGCTCCGTCGACCTCACCCTCGACGACCTCGGCCGCCCCCTCCGACTCGAACTCCACGCCGCCGGCTGGCAGGTGCGCGGCGCCGCCCTCGACGGCGTCACCTGGGTCCGCACCGACCCCACCGGCGCCGAGGCCACAGAAGGCAACGTCCCCGCCCACGCCTTCACCGGCGCCTCGCCCGCCTTTCTCATCGCCACCGCCCGTCTCCTCCGTCTCGCTCCCTCCCCGTCCGCGACCCGCGTCCGCCTCGTCGCCTTCACCGATCCGGTCCTCGCACCGCGCACCCTCGACCAGTCCTGGGCCCTGGTGAAGAGAGAAGCACACGCCACTGACAACGACCCCCTGACCGTGGACGAATACCAGGTCACAGCCCTGGACACCGGAGAACAGCACGCCGTGCACATCGCCGGCGACATCGTCCTCGCAGCCCCCGGCATCGAGCTGGAAGACCTCGAATCGCCCCCGTCGACGTTCACCGACTGAGGAAGACGCGGGGAAGAAGGGGGAGGGCGGGGAAAGGGGAAGGGCGGGGAAAGGGGGAGCCGCTACGCCGGAGGCACGAACCCGGTGGCCCTCCCCTCGCCCTCCGACGAACCGGACACAGGCGGTACCGGCGGAACGACGGGAGAAGAAGAGACGGGCGGGGCCGACGGACCGTACGCATCCGCCACCGGACCGCCCCCGGCCCCGAAGGCCCGCCGCGCCTCCCGGTCCCGCCGCTCGTGCACCACCGCGGCCAGGAACGCGGCCGCGGGCACCCCCGGCGGCACCGGAGCCCCCGTCCGGGCCGCGACATCACCGGCCAGCCGCTCCGCGATCGTCCGGCCCACCTGCGGATCCAACTGATCCATCCGCCCCAGGTACTGCCGGACCGCCAGCCACAGATCGTCCGGCACCGCCGACAGATCGAGCCCGGAGAACCGCCCCACCAGCCACGGCGGAGCAGCCGGCATAAAACCGTTCCGCGCCACAGGCACCCGCTCCCGCACCACCAGCGTCCCGGCGAAGACGTCCCCGAGCCGCCGCCCCCGCGCCGACACCAGCGAGGCCACGCACGCCACCACCCCCGCAGTCAGCAGGATCTCCACCACCCCCAGCGCACCCCGCACCAACGCATGCCGGAACCGGATCGGCCCGCCGTCGTCCCGCACCACCCGCAGCCCGCAGGCCAACTTCCCGAGCGAGCGCCCATGACTGAGCGTCTCCACCGCGATCGGCACCCCCACCAGCACCGACAAGAACGAGGCGATCGCCACCGCCCTTCGCGCCGCCTCGTCCAGCGACGCCGTGGCCGCCAGCAAAGCGACGCTGACGACGACATAACCCGCGATGACGACGAGCAGATCGAGCAGGACGGCCAGAGCCCTGCTCGGCAGCCTGGCGGGGCGCAGCTCCAACGCCACCGCCTCACCCGTCACCAGCTCGCCCACGACCACCGCCCCTTCCCCGACCCGCTCGGACGACGGCCAGTCTGCCAAGCTGACCGCACATCGCGCCTCCGTAGGACAAGCTGACATCACCACCGGTCGCCGACGAGAAGCCGAGGAGCAGACACCCCGATGGACCTCGACGTCTTCGTCTCCGCCCACCGCGCCGAATGGGACCGCCTCGACGCACTCCTGCGCCGACGCCACCTCACCGGCGCGGAAGCCGACGAACTCGTCACCCTCTACCAGCGCACGGCCACCCACCTCTCCCTCATCCGGTCCAGCGCCCCCGACCCGCAGCTCACCGGACGGCTCAGCCAACTCGTGGCACGCGCGCGCAGCACGGTCACCGGCACCCGACGCGCCTCATGGCACGACGTCGCCCGCTTCCTCACCCGGGGCTTTCCCGCCGCCGTCTACCGCGCGCGGCACTGGTGGACACCCACCGCGCTCGTCTCCACCGCCACAGCGGCCCTGCTCGGCTGGTGGATCGGAACCCACCCGGAGGTCCAGGCCTCCCTGGCCGCCCCGGACGAACTGCGCGCGCTCACCCGCCCCGGCGGCCAGTACGAGACCTACTACTCGAGCCACCCGGCCGCCTCGTTCGCCGCCCAGGTCTGGACGAACAACGCCCAAGCCGCGGCCATGTGCCTGGTCCTCGGCGTCTTCCTGGGCCTGCCCGTCCTGTGGATCCTCCTCCAGAACATGCTCAACCTCGGCGTCGGCATCGGCCTCATGTCCTCGGCCGGCCGCCTCGACACCTTCCTCGGCCTGGTCCTCCCGCACGGCCTCCTCGAGCTGACCGCGGTCTTCGTCGCCGCCGGCACCGGCCTGCGACTCGGCTGGACCGTCATCGATCCCGGCCCCCGCTCCCGCCGTACCGCCCTCGCCGAGGAAGGGCGCGCCGCCGTCGGCATGGCGATCGGCCTCGCCCTCGTCCTGTTCGTCTCGGGCGCCATCGAAGGCTTCGTCACCCCCTCAGGCCTGCCCACCTGGGCCCGCATCGCCATCGGCATCACCGCCGAACTGGCCTTCCTGGCCTACGTCTACGTCCTCGGCGGCCGCGCCGCCCGCGCGGGGGACACCGGCGACCTGGTGGCTGCCGAACGCAGCGCCACGGTGCCGACAGCCGCCTGATGTGCGTGGGCGTCCGCCGAACTGCTAGTCTCCTCTTCGCCCCACAAAAACCGTTGACACGGAGCGCGTGGGGAGGTAGATTCGAACAGTTGCCTGGACTGGACCTGGTCCGGTCGGCAACGGGTTAGTATCTATAAGGGCCTCACGGAACTTCGATTCCAAAGAAGCCCCTCCCCGATGAATCGGAAACAACGGCCGGTCTGACCGGCTGAAAACTTCTGATAAAGTCGGAACCGCCGGAAAGGAAACCGCGAAACAAAAGCGGGAACCTGGAAAGCACCGAGGAAATCGGATCGAGAAAAGATCTG
>NZ_JBIWPF010000024.1:0-98673 GCF_044768125.1 Streptomyces sp. NPDC101166 | reverse complement strand
CGAGTACATCCAGTACACGGGCGATGCTCCGCCTTGCGATCCACCGCGCCGGACGCCGCGAGCTTCCCGGCAAACCTTTCCGGTCACGGCACTAGGAACTGAACGGGGGGCGGTATGGGGACCGTTGTGCATGTCCCGCAGACGCGGGACATGATCGGGGAGGAACTCTCCGGCGACGAGGCGCTCACCGCCCTCCGGCGCTACGGCGGCCGCCGGCTGCTGTGGGACGCGTTCGCGCGGTTCCGTTACGCCGACGGCTTCAGCAGCTCCCGCTCGCTCGCGTTCCAAGTGGTCCTCGGCATGGTGCCGTTCACCATCGCGCTGGTCGGCGTGGCCACCGCCGCGCACACCGAGAGCGTGGGCCGGATCGTCGAACTCACCCTCCGCCGGATTGTCCCGGGCGCGAGTTCGGGGCTGGTCGAGGAGGCGCTCGGCGCCGCCGAGCACAGTGCCGGCTCGGGCGTGGGAAGCGCCGTCGCGATGTGGCTGGGACTGGGTTTCGCCCTGCTGAACCTGGCCTCGGCGATGGGGCAGGTGGAGCGGGGCGCCAACCGTATCTACGGCGTCGAACGCGACCGCCCTTTCCTCGCCAAGTACGGCCGCTCGCTGTTGCTTTCGCTGGCCGCGGGCATGCCGATGGTCGCCGGTTTCCTGGTCCTCGTCGCGGGGGACGCCGTCGGGAACGCGGTCGTCGAGGCCCTCGGGCTGTCGCGCACCCACCTGGACTGGTGGGGTCCGCTCAGGGTCCCGCTCGGTGTGCTGCTCGCCTGGGTCGGCTCTGCCGTGATCTTCCGCTGGGCCCCGCGCCGGGACCAACCCGGTTACACCTGGCTGGCGTTCGGCTCGGCGGTCCATCTGGTGCTGTGGGTCGCGGCCACCTGGCTGCTGGCGCTGTACGTCGCGGAGAGCGGGGCGTTCGGCGCGGTGTACGGGCCGCTGACGGCGTTCGTCGCGCTGCTGCTGTGGGCCAACCTGACGGGTGTGGCCCTGTTCCTCGGGATCGCGTTCGCCGCCCAACTGGAGGCGGCCCGCGCCGGGATCGCCGAGGCCGTGCGCCCCGACCCGGGCTCCGGCGACTGACGGGCGCACGGCGGTGCCCGCCGGCTTCACCGACCGGCACCGTCGCCGCCGCTCTCACCCCGCCGAGTCGCGTATCTCCGTGCGATGGTCGTAGTACGCCCACGCCGTCACCGCCACCACGGCGGTCAGCCCGGCCGCCACCGCCCGCAGGGCCCCGCTGGTCGTGTAGGCGACGAGGCCGGTGAGCACCCCGCCGCCGATCATGATCACGCGGCTGACGATCCGGTGCCGCGGCGACTGCGGCTCCTCGCGGTCCTTGAGGTCGTGCAGCGCGTCCCGCGCCGGATGCCGCGAGCCGCGCCGGGCGCGCGCCCGGTAGTCCAGGCCGTAACTGATCAGCGCGTAGAGCGCGATGGCGCCCAGCCCCCAGAGCAGGCTGCCGGTGTCGTCGCTCGATCCCCGTGCCAGATTCACGAGACCTCCTCATCCGCGACCCGTCTACCCGGGCCCGGCGCGCCCAGACCTCGCGTCACGCGCCCGCGCACCGCGCCCACCCCGGCCGCACACCCCGCTCAGCCGCCGGGGCCGCCGGGGCCCCCATGGTCGGCTTCCCCGGAGGTGGCGGGGCGAGGCGACGGCGCCGTCCGGGCGAGCGGGAGCCGCAGCCGAACCCTTCGCGGACGCTCGCCAGCCGGGAGCCGACCTCTTCCTGCCGGCTCTTGACGACACCTTCGGCAGGCATGCCGCAGGCGGCTCTCAGACCTCCGGCGGGTACCAGCGCAGTTCCACGGTGTTGCCGTCCGGGTCCCGCACGTAGAGGGAGATCGCGGTGCCACGGGCGCCGAAGCGCTTGCCGGGGCCGTCCACCACCGTGAAGACGCCGGAGTCGATGACCTGCTGCCAGTCGAGCGGCTCGACCACCAGGCAGATGTGATCGACGTTGGAGCCCTCCTCCTGTCCGGCCGGCGCCTGGACGAGGTCGATGATCGTCGTGGGGCTCACCCGCACGGACGGGAACGGGGCCTTGCCGTCCCGCCACTCCTCCACCCGCACGGGCTCCAGCCCGAGGGGACCGGTGTAGAAGGCGAGCGAGCGTTCGATGTCGGCGACGTTCAGGACGAGGTGGTCGAAGGCGATCACGCGCATGGGGTCTCTCCTAAGGGGGCCGGTCGCCGCCGGGCTCGGGCGGCGCCTTCTGTTCCGAGCATCGCCGGACCGGCATCCATGAGTCCAATGCATGTTTGTCATGCGATTCATCGCGTTCCACGATGGATCCATGGATCTGCAGCAGATGCGCTACGTCCTCGCGGTGGCGGAGACCGCGAACTTCACCCGCGCCGCCGAGCGATGCCACGTCGTCCAGTCGGCACTCAGCCATCAAGTGGCCCGTTTGGAGAAGGAGTTGGGCGCCAGGCTGTTCGAGCGGACCAGCCGCCGGGTGCGGCTGACCACCGCCGGTGAGGCGTTCCTGCCCGCCGCCCGCCAGGCCCTGGAAGCGGCCGAGCGGGCCCGGGCGGAGGTCGCGGCGGCCACCGGCGAGATACGCGGCAGGCTGACCGTCGGGTCGATCCCCACCGTGGCGGCCGTCGACCTGCCGGATGTGATCCGGAACTACCGCCGGCGCTACCCGCACGTCCGGTTCACCCTCCGGGCGGGCTCCAGCGAGCAGCTCGTCGAGCAGGTACGCTGAGGCACGATGGACGCGGCGTTCCTCGGCGTACAGCCCGGATTCGTCCCGCGGGGCGTCCACGACAGGGAACTCGGCCAGGGCCGGCACGTCGCGGTGGTCGCCCCGGGCCATCCGCTGGCCTCGCACGACGAGGTGGACCTGCACCTCCTCGCCGAGGAGGCGTTCGTGGACTTCGCCGACGGCAGCGCCGCCCGCGCCCAGTCGGACCAGGCGTTCGCTGCGGCGGGCCTGCGGCGCGAGGTCGCGTTCGAGGTGTCCGGCGTCGAGCTCATGCTCCGGATGGTCCGCCACGGACTGGGCATCGCCCTGCTGCCCGCGGCCTTCACCCCCGAACTGCACGGCCTGCGCTGCGTACCGATCACCGACGGCCCGGTGCGGGTGGAACGCCTCGTCTGGAGCCGATCCACCCCGCCCCCGGCGGCCGCCGCGTTCCTCTCCCTGCTGGGCGTGCGCGCGGGCGAGTAGAGACTCCGCGCGACTGAGGGCATGGAGCCGATCTACGCCGGTTCAGGGCTCACAAAACATGGACGGACCGCCCCGCCTCGGCCACGCCTTTCCGCAGCCACAGGGGCACGGGTTCCCGTTCGTGCAGGGAACGCCACCACAGGGCCTCCACCGGCGGCCCCGCTTCGAAGAGGGCGAAGAACGGTGAGTTGCACGGCATCACGCGGGGACGCGCGGCGAGTTCCGCGAAGTCATCGGCAGCGACGCCCCGGAGTCCGAGGAGACCACGTAGACCCAGCAGTCCTCGTACAGGTCGACGGCCGGGACGGTGTCCAGCAGCCCCTGCGGCAGCAGGGTGCCGTCGACGGCCCCCAGATGTCCCTGCGCATGTCGGACGATCTGCGAGGTCAGGTGCTGGAAGTTCAGCCGCACTCCCGGAGTCAGCCTCGACTGATCAGAGCCGAGGCGGGCGAACCGGTGGTCGGCAGTCCGGATAGCTGCCACCTACAACTGCTGTCACGGCGCCGTGACATGGAACAGACGACTCCCTGACGCTCAATTCGTACATTCGTCTCTGCAGCCAGCCCTTTCTCTTCGGTCCGACACGACCGAGACGTCAGCGGGGCCCGGCTTTCTCTGATCAGACCTGTAATCACAGGAGTCGTCATGCGTCTTGCGTTACGCACCGTCCTCGCCACCGCCGTCGTCGCCGGTGCGGTCCTGACCCCGTTCGCCGGCGCCCAGGCGGCCATAGCCGTCGGCGCGCCGAACACCTCTGCCGCCGTGGCACGGGGCGTCGCCTTCGGGAACCCGGAGGGCGAGCTGATCCTCACCGAGCGGCTCGCTGACGGGCTGACCGGCAAGGTCTACCGGAAAGCTCAAGGCGTGTTCACCGCCGTGATTCTCCGGGATGAGACCGTTCTCGGCACCCTCCACATCGACAAGGCGTCAGGCAAGGAGTACGTCGGCGGGCGGTTCGGCGCGACCGCTGTCGCACTGTGGGCCGACGGCAACATCTCGGGCGTGCTGGCCAAGGACGACGGTGACGACCTCGGCCCGCTGTTCAAGTCTTTCGACCTGACGGACGGATACGAAGGTTTCGTCTACAAGAACAGGGAGGCGTACACGGCGCTGATCCGCAGGGCCGGAGTGGACTACCGCAGGCTGTCCGTCGACAAGTCGAAGGGCAAGACGTCCGACAAGGGCGTCTACGGCGGAATGACGGTGTGGCTCTCCCAGGACGGCAGGCTCGTCTCGACCGGCGCCCCGGTCCCTCCGGGGAAGTGCACGGTGAGCCGCGATCAGTTCATCGGCGCCGGTACGGTGGCCACCCTCGTCATGAGCCCGGGCGGCCCGAAGGCCACCTTCTGGGACGCGGGCAGCAAGGAGCCGGTCCTCGGATACCTGGACCGTGCCCACCCCCAGCTCCCGACGAGCGCCGGGATCATCGCGCGGCTGGTGAACCCCTACACGTACACGCCTTCGCTCTACACAAAGGTGGAAGGCGGTGGAGCGAAGGGCACGACGACCGCCTTCCCGGCACTGCCCAAGGGCTGCAAGCTGGCCCCTGTGGCCGGCTCGACGAACGGCGGCGGCCGCACAAGCGGCACGCAAACGCACCAGCGTGTCCCCTACAAGAGCGGCACCACAGCGGGCCACTAGCCCTTTCGCCGAATGTGTGTCCCACCCGGCGGCTCGAGAAAAGGCGAAGGGTGGCGCACCGCCTCGCGACGGTGCGCCACCCTTGTGTGGGCCGCTGTGCTCAGTTCGTGTAGTAGCCGAAGGCGTCCACGATCACGTCGGTCGTACCGGCGTGGTTGTAGAGGAAGATCTTCCCGTCGACCACCGGCACCACCACCAGGTTCGGCACGGTCTGGCCCGGCAGCAGGTTGACGTTCGAGACCTTCGCAGTCCCTGCCCGTGTCGTCGCTGCCACGTAGGTCGGCGCCGTCGCGCCGGTCGCCGTCACGTTGAGGACCACCGCGGAGGCCCCGCTCGCCGGGACCCCGCCGCTTCCTGAGAGAGGCAGCGCCACGCTCTGCCCCGGGCGGAGTGTGTGCCCGCCCAGGCCGGTCCGGGTGTCCATCACCCGGGCCGGGGCCAGCGGCCTGAACCGTGCCCCCTGCGAGGCGTTGGTGGTGAAGTAGCCGGACACGTCGGCCAGCAGATCGACCGTCCCCGCGTGGTTGTACAGAGTCACCTTGCCGTCCCTGACGGGGACGATGACGGCGTTCGCCACGGTCTGGCCAGCCGTCAGGTTCAGGTTCGACGCGCTGGAGCGCTGCGTCCCATGGGGGTAGGCGGACACGAAGCTCGCCGATGTCGGGGTGGTCGCCGTGAGGTTCATGACCACCGCCGACACTCCGGCCGCCGGGACCCCTCCGCGGCCGGCGACCTGTACGGTCACCGTCTTCGCCGCGCCCACCTTGGCCTTGGGGGCGCCGAGACCGCTGCGCGTGTCCAGCACCCGCGCCGGCTCCACCGGCAGGAACCGGTCGCCCTCGCCGTTCAGCGAGTAGTACCCGGCCACGTCCGCGATCAGGTCGACCGTGCCGGCGAAGTTGTACAGCGTCACCTTGCCGTCCCTGACCGGGACCGTCACGAGGTTCGGCACGGTCTGCCCGGCGGCCACGTTCAGATTGGAGGAAGTCGGCCGCTGCGTGCCGTAGGGGTAGGCCGACACGTACGTGCCCGCCGAGGCGTTGGCCGCCGTCAGGTTCAGCACCACCGCAGACACTCCGGCCGGGGCGATCCCGGCGCGTCCGGCGACCTGCAGGGTCACGGTGCCGCCCGGGCCGACCCTGGCTCTCCGGGCGCCGAGACCGCTGCGCGTGTCCAGCACCCGCACCGGCGGGACCGGCTTGTAGGCGCCCAGACCGCCGTGGGTGAGGAACACCTGACCGCTCTGGCGCACTTCGCCGCCGACGCTGTCAGCGGGCACAGCGCTCATCTCCCAGCGGTAGCCGCCGTCGGCCACGGCCGCACCGTTGTCGTCCCTGCCGTCCCACCCGGCCTTCACCAGGCCGCGCGCCTCGCCTCCGCGGAGCCTGCGCACCACGGTCCCGGCCTTGTCCTTGACGGTCATCGTCCAGGACGCGGCGGGCTTGTTCAGCCACCACTTACCGGTCCAGGACGCGCCGGCGGCCTCATGGTCGAGGACCTCGGGGAGGGAGGCGTCGAGGACGGCCAAAGGCGAGGCGAGGATGCCGCTGGGGACGACGTGCAGCCGCTCCTGCGGGTCCGCGTAATAGACGTGGCCTCCGAAGCGGTCCACGGCGAACGCGCTCGTGTACCGGGAGAGGCTTCCCAGCACGCGCGTCGCACCGCTCCCGCGCAGCGGGGTGACGGAGAGGACGCCGTCCTGCGAGTGTGCGAGGTAGCCGTCGCCGAGCTGCGCCTGGCTGTGCTCAGGCACGGCGATGCCGGCACCGGTGGTCAGATCCACGATGCCCGCCCGTGCGTCGCCGTACCGGCACTTCCAGTAGAGGAATGAACTCCACACCTGCAGGTCCGACAGTTCGCAGGGGACCGTCAAGGATCGTGTGACCGCACCGGAGCGCACGTCGACGGCTTCGACCCCGCCCCCTGAGGTCTCCTGCCACAGCGTGCCGCCTACGAGCGCTGTCCGGTACCTGTTGCTGTGACGCTGCAGGACGACGCGCCCCGTGTCCAGGTCAGCCACCTGCGTCTCGTAGTCGTAGGTGTCGAAGGCCATGTAGCGCCCCGACGCGTGCCGCGCCTCAACGGAGTGACCGGGCAGCCCCTCGAGCGGGGTGCCCGGCAGGGTCCCGCCGGCCTCGACCATCAGGGACCGGTCCCGGTTGTCATGGAACAGGGTGCGGCCGTCGCCCGTCTGGTCCGGCCACGAGCACAGCGCCTCCGCGGCGGCGCACAGGCCCTCACCGTCCAGCTCTCGCCGCGCCCCAGCGGCGAGCTCACCGCTCACCGTGACTGTGCGCTCGCGCGCCAGTGGCGTGGTCCACGGCAGCGTCTCGCTCGTCACCAGGACGCCCTGGGCGGCCGACAGCCCCCAGTACCGGGTGGGGGCCAGGGGAATGTCGGCGACCTTGGTCACGAGGGGCGCTCCGCCGCTGTCTCCGGCCTGGACGGAGTGGACCGTTCGCTCGGTGTGGGTCCCGGAACGCACGGCGATCACGCGTCCGTCGGGACCGACCGGGGTGTCTCCGGTGATCCGGTCGAGGACGTCCTGCTCCGCCGGGTCGCCCGAGAGCGGTCGTGCGATGAGGCGGTCGCCACCCTCACCCGGGATTCGGGCCAGGACACGGTCACCGAGGAGGGCGACCGGCGTTCCGCCGGCCCAGTCGAGTTCGTGAAGCGGTGCGGAGAAGTCGCCCGTGACGTCCCAGACCTGGATGCGGCCCGGGACGGGGAAGCGGAACAGGTACTTGCCTCCCCTGACGTCCGCTCCGCCGGTGGCGGCCGGGCCGAGGTTCACCGGCCGCGCGGTGAAGGTACGGTCGATCCACACGGTCTTCGACACACCGTCGAGGGTGTAGGTGAGGAAGAATCCGTATTGGTGCCCACGACCCCCGAACGACGTCTGAAGCTTTGCCTTCTCGGGGAGTTCGAGCAAGCGGTCCGTCACGTTGCCGTGGTCGAGGGTCAGCAGGTGCCAGACCCAGGGCTTGCGCGTCTCGCGCGTGACGAGGGACTGTCCGATCATGGTCTTGGGCTGCTGTCCCGGGGGCGCAGTGATCGTCTGCGTTGTCTTCGTCGCCGGATCCCACAGCTGTGCGCCATGGGTCCCTGGGAAGGTGGCGATCACATCTGTGCCGGTTTCCATCGGTCCGAAGAAGGGAAACCGGGTCCGCGTTCCGTCTGCGAACGAGTACCAGTGGTGTTCTCCGTAGTTTCCGCCCTGGACGAATCCGGTCAGCCCCACGACGGGCAGCTCGCCCGCGTCGGGGTCCAGCGACAGCTCCGCCGGAATGACCAGCTCCGCCTGACTGCCGTCCGCCGCTGCCGTCCCCGCGCTCAGCGGAACTACAGAGACGAGTGCCGCGGCCGTCGCTAAGGCGGCCGCCGTGCGGCGCGCACGACGGCTCTTCATAATGCGCAAGAAAGGATCCTCCCCAAAGCTTGCGCGGGCTCCCCACCCGCCACAAGTGGCCCGAGGTTACCAGCACTTGATTCTCGCGGTCGGCGAGGCGGCAGGCCCGATACGCCGTGCGGCCGAGGCTGCTCCAGGAGCCCGTCCAGCCACCTCCCGAGGCGTTCCTGCCGGCCTGTCCCACGCAGGTCCGCACCGGTGGGTCGCCCGACCCACTGCGGGTGGTGCCCTCGAACTCGGGATGATCCAACTTCACCGACACAACGGCTGTCACGCCCTCGCCGCTCTGATCGGCGTCAAGCCCGGGGCTGGTTGCCGCAGCAGCATCCGCTCACAGCCCTCCGCGAGTCCTCGAGCTCGAAGGCGACGGTCTCTGTCGGGGCCGGCGCCCCCCGTCTCGGTGTTGAGGGGGCGACGAGGTCCCGGGCCCCGCCCGGGAACCGGGCCGGCCGGGACCCGCCCCCGCGCCCTTGGTGCCGCCGAACGCGGCAGGTGCCTGGTCCGACATGTCGAAGCGGACCGAGTCACTCACGCCACCTCCGAGTCCTGCGTCGTCGCCGGGCCCTGACGCCGCGGACCCGCCTGACTCCGCGCAGCCAAGTAGGACTGGGCGGTCGTCGGGGTGCCACCGGTGACCAGCAGGTGAAGCCGAGGGTCGCGCGGACCGGCGCGATCGTGAGGGCGGTTCGCCGTACCGCCGTGAGCATGGCTTCATGCACCAGGAGGGACGTCGCGCCGTGGTTCCGGGACAGCGGCCTCAGTTGCCGGCCCGTCGGTGCGATCCGCCGGCGCGCCTCACTCCGCGGAGCAGGAGGTGTCGCAGCTGATGGCGGAGGGCCGCTCCAGCGATCGCCCGCGCGCTCGTGGTCCCGGCCGTCCACCCCGGCGGCCAGTCACCTCGAACTTCATGCCATCAGTGCCCCGTCACTGGGTGACGAGGGCGATCGGATGGTTCGCGTCGCGGGGACACACGGCGATGGTCAGACGGCCGCGGCCCGGTGAGACCCCGGTGGGGGCGTTGGCCTCCATGACGTTCGCGTCCTGCTGGTCCTCGTACGGGATCCAACTCGTCGTGCTGGGATCCCACTCACGTTGGTCGGCCGTCAGGAGCGGAACCTATTCCGCGCCACAGACAGAACAGGGCAAAGGCCCCGGCCCAGTGAGAGCCCAGGCGATGTATCCCCCGACCTTCCAGCCGGGGGCCGTGGACAGGTCCGAGACGTACTGAGGCCCTTCGTCCTCCTCCGTCCCCTCCCATGCGTCGATGCGGTCCCACAAGGTGGGGTCGAGAGTCATGAAGTACGGGTGCTCGACGATCTTCTCGGGGTGCAGCACGCAGGGCGAAGGGACAAGTTCCGGGCGGCCGACGACCTCGAGGACCGGTTGCGCCATCAGTTGCCGGGTGACGTCCTTCGAGTGGCGCCGGCGCAGCTGTACATGAAGGTCGTGACGGGTGTCGCCGTGCCGTTCGAAGCCGCACCAGAACACCTGGAGCAGGTCTCCCTCTCCCGTGTCGGGCAGGCCGGGGACGTCACGCCTGTACAGCTGGGCCACGCCGAGCAGCGGGATGGGATCCGTGTCGGCGAGGTACGGGGCGTGCCGGCCGCGCTTGAACCCGGCGAGTGTCCCGGCCTCTTCGGCGTTCGGGCCGGACCGCGGATCACGCCGCCATGCCCGCTCCAGGATCTCTCGCTCGCGCACCACATCGGAGTACCGATGGCCGCTGCCCCGCTTGTGCGGAGCCGTGCAGACCGGCCACGCCTCATCGGCGGGCCACAGCATCGGACCACCGACGGAGCTGTCGTGCACCGTGGGGGTGCCCCGCCGGGGATTCAGCCGGGTGGCGGGCCGGCGCAGCGCAGCCAGTTCCGGGAAGGCCGCTTCGACGTCTACGGGGCGGGGCGGAGTGGTACGGGACATGAGCTCCGGGCCCCCGGGGGCGCAGACGAATGAGGCAGACGTGCGGTTCGGAGGGCAGGGCAGGTCGTCGAGCCTTCCGGTCAGCTCGAATCCCTCTACGTTCGGGCAGAGTTGACCGTCAGACACCCAAAAAAAGAACGCTTTCCGCAGGTCAAAGCGTTGCACTGGTGGGGCGGGTGGGACTCGAACCCACGGCCGGCGGATTATGAGTCCGCTGCTCTAACCGGCTGAGCTACCGCCCCATAGCGGCGTGTCGCGTACATGTGTGCGCGCCGTCTGCCGCAGCATAGCCGCTCATACGATCTCACGCTTCGGCTGGTCCGCCGTCGCACGCGGCCCCGGGGGCCGTGCCGCGACCTGCGGAGTTCCCGGCGGCGCCGAAGGCGGCGGAGCGGCGGGGCCGAGGTGGGACCGGCATGAAAAAGGACCCCTACGGGGTCCTCGATCACGATGCTCCCCCGACTGGACTCGAACCAGTAACCTGCCGGTTAACAGCCGGCTGCTCTGCCAATTGAGCTACGGAGGACCGAGCTCCCCCGACTGGACTCGAACCAGTAACCTGCCGGTTAACAGCCGGCTGCTCTGCCAATTGAGCTACGGAGGAATGCCTCGTCGCATCGAACGTGCCGACCTGGGTATTCGCCAGGGGGCGGGCGCTCGCTGCGACACATACATTAGCGCAAGCAGGGGGGTGCTCCGCCAATCGGTTCCCTTCCGGCGCCGATGCCGCACCTTGCAGACCTACACGAGGGAAGGGTGGCCGCCATGCGCTACCGGCTCACGTTCGTCGTCGGACTCGCCCTGGGCTACGTGCTGGGCACACGGGCCGGCCGCGAGCGCTACGAACAGCTCAAGAAGTCCGCCCGGCAGATCGCGCAGAACCCCGCCGTGCGCAACACCGCGGAGACGGCGGCGCAGCAGAGCCGCCAGTTCGCGGGCCGCGCCTACCACGTGGTGAGCGACAAGGTCGGCGATCGGATGCCCGATTCCGTCGCCGACCGGGTGCGCTCGCTGCGCGAGCGGTCCGTGCACAGCAACGGTTCCGACGACTGGGGCACCAGCAACACCTGACATCTGAGGAGACCCCGAGAGACCCGATTGACCCCGGGACCCCCCGAGCCGACACGGCCACCCCCCGCCGTGCGGCAGAATTTTCGCCATGGGGATAGTCGCCGGGTTGGACAGTTCACCCGATTTCACTCGCATCGTGG
This sequence comes from Streptomyces sp. NPDC101166, assembly GCF_044768125.1. Classification (NCBI taxonomy): domain Bacteria; kingdom Bacillati; phylum Actinomycetota; class Actinomycetes; order Kitasatosporales; family Streptomycetaceae; genus Streptomyces; species Streptomyces sp. NPDC101166. Next base: position 87,317 of record NZ_JBIWPF010000024.1, on the reverse strand, counting down.
TCTGCGACGCGGACAACGGGGCCGTGCTTCGGCAGGGGTACGCGCCGCATCCGCTGGAGGGCGCCGAGGGTGGCGGCCGTCCCTCCGACGTCGATCCGCAGGCCTGGCTGCTCTCCCTCGGGGAGGCAGCGGGCGGCGGACTCCTCGAAGGTGTGCAGGCCATCGGTGTGTCCGCGCAGCAGAACGCGGTCGTGCCGCTGGACTCGCAGGGCAACACCGTGCGCCCCGCGATGGTCGGCGGCGACAAGCGGGCGCAGGTAGCGGCGGCCGATCTGATCGACGCGCTCGGCGGGCGCCAGGCCTGGGCGCAGGCCGTGGGTTCGGTGCCGCAGGCCGCGCATCCCGTCACCAAGCTGCGCTGGCTGGCGAAGAACGAGCCCGAGGCCGCCCTGCGCTCCTCCGTGCTGATGCAGGCCCACGACTGGCTGGTGTGGCAGCTGCTCGGCCGGCCCGTGCGCCGGACCACCGACCGGGGCGGCGCGTCCGGCACCGGCTACTGGTCGGCCGCCACCGGCGGCTACCGGCCCGACCTGGTCGAGCTGGCGCTCGGTCACCAGGCCATGCTGCCCGAGGTGATCGGACCCGCCGACGCGGCCGGCACCACCCCGGAGGGCCTGCTGATCTCCGTCGGCACCGGCGAGACCATGGCCGCCGCGTTCGGGCTCGGCATCGGCCTCGGCGACGCCGTCGTGTCGCTGGGCGCGTCCGGCTCGGTGATGGCCGTGCACCCCGAGGCCCTGGTCGACCCCAGCGGGATGATCACCTCGCTCGCCGACGCGACGGGCATGCACCTGCCCGTCGTCACGACCCTGAACGCCGTACGGACCCTGCGCGGGGCCGTCGAGCTGCTCGGCGTGCCGGACCTGGAGAGCCTGTCGGAACTGGCGATGAAGTCGACGCCGGGATCGCACGGACTGGTGCTGCTGCCCTATCTGGAGGGCGAGCGCACGCCGAACCTGCCGCACACGGCGGGCACGCTGACCGGGCTGCGGCGGGAGTCGATGAAGCCGGAGCACTTCGCGCGGGCGGCCTTCGAGGGCATGCTGTGCGGGCTCGCCGACGCGCTGGACGTGCTGCGCGGCCGGGGCGTGGAGGTGCGGCGGGTGTTCCTGCTGGGGGCGGCGGCCGAGCTGCCTGCCGTGCAGGCGGCGGCGCCCGCGCTGTTCGGGGCGCAGGTCGTCGTGCCGCAGCCGGCCGACTACGCGGCGATCGGGGCCGCCCGGCAGGCCGCCTGGGCGCTCGGCGTCTCCCAGGGCACCCTCGACCCCCGTAACCCGCCGCGCTGGAACGGCGCGGCGGCCCAGGTCCTGGAACCCGGTGACGACCTCGCCGTCGGCCAGGCCGTCCGCCAGCAGTACGTGTCGGTCCGCGAGCAGACCCACCCGGGGGCGTTCCGCTAGGTCCGCGGGTTCCGCCCGTTCCGCCCGTTCCACTGGTTCCAGTGGTTCCACTGGTTCCGCCGGCAGATGCGCCGCCGGAGGTGGCCCATAGCACGGCGTTCCCTCGTTAATCAGTTGAGGTAACGCCGGTGTGGTGTCCGACGATAGGGGCCACGGGCAACCAATGCCCCGCCTCGCCGACTCCGAGAGACGTAGCGTGCTCATACGACTTCTGCGGACCTATCTCAGGCCCTACAAGAAACCCATCGCCCTGCTGGTGGCGCTGCAGTTCCTGCAGACCTGCGCCACCCTCTACCTGCCCACCCTCAACGCCGACATCATCGACGACGGCGTCGTCAAGGGGGACACCGGAGCGATCCTGTCCTTCGGCGGGCTGATGATCGGCATCTCGCTCGTGCAGGTGCTGTGCAACATCGGCGCCGTGTACTACGGCGCGCGGACCGCCTCCGCGCTCGGCCGGGACCTGCGTGCCGGCGTCTTCGACCGGGTGCAGGCCTTCTCCGCCCGCGAGGTCGGCCAGTTCGGCGCGCCCTCGCTGATCACGCGGACGACGAACGACGTCCAGCAGATCCAGATGCTCGCCCTGATGACGTTCACACTGATGGTGTCGGCGCCGATCATGTGCGTGGGCGGCATCGTCATGGCGCTCGGCCTGGACGTGCCGCTGTCCGGGGTGCTGGTGGCCGTGGTGCCCACGCTGGGCATCTGCGTGACGCTGATCGTCCGGCGGCTGCGGCCGCTGTTCCGGTCCATGCAGGAGCGGCTGGACACGGTGAACCGGGTGCTGCGCGAGCAGATCACCGGCAACCGCGTCATCCGCGCCTTCGTCCGCGACGAGTACGAGGAGCAGCGCTTCCGGAAGGCCAACGACGACCTCACCGACATCTCGCTGCGCACCGGCAACCTGCTCGCGCTGATGTTCCCGGTGGTCATGACCACCGTCAACCTGTCGTCGATCGCGGTGGTGTGGTTCGGCGCGCACCGCATCGACAGCGGCGGGATGCAGATCGGCGATCTGACGGCGTTCCTCGCCTACCTCATGCAGATCGTCATGTCCGTGATGATGGCCACCTTCATGTTCATGATGGTGCCGCGCGCGGAGGTGTGCGCCGAGCGCATCCAGGAGGTCCTGGGCACCGAGTCGAGCGTCGTGCCGCCGTCGTCGCCGGTGCGCGAGCTGCGCCGGCACGGCCATCTGGAGCTGCGCGCGGCCGGCTTCCGCTACCCGGGCGCCGAGGAGCCGGTGCTCAAGGCGGTCGACCTGGTGGCCCGGCCGGGCGAGGTGACCGCCGTGATCGGCTCGACCGGCAGCGGCAAGTCGACGCTGCTCGGGCTGGTCCCGCGGCTGTTCGACGCCACCGACGGCGAGGTCCTGGTCGACGGGGTGCCCGTCGCCGACATCGACCCGGAGCTTCTCGCGCGGACCGTGGGGCTCGTGCCGCAGCGGCCGTACCTGTTCGCGGGCACCGTCGCCGGGAACCTGCGCTACGGCAACCCCGACGCCACCGACGAGGAGCTGTGGCACGCGCTGGAGGTGGCACAGGCCGCGGGGTTCGTGCGGGGGCTCGACAACGGGCTGGACGCGCCCATCGCGCAGGGCGGCACCAATGTCTCCGGCGGCCAGCGGCAGCGGCTCGCGATCGCGCGCACGCTCGTGCAGCGGCCGGAGATCTACCTCTTCGACGACTCCTTCTCCGCCCTCGACTACGCCACGGACGCGGCGCTGCGGGCGGCGCTCGGCCGGGAGACCGCCGAGGCAACCGTGGTGATCGTCGCCCAGCGGGTGGCGACCATCCGGGACGCCGACCGGATCGTCGTCCTGGACGAGGGCCGGGTCGTCGGGGCGGGCACCCACACCGAGCTGATGGCGGACAACGAGACCTATCGGGAGATCGTGCTCTCCCAGCTGACGGAAGCGGAGGCTGCCTGATGGCCGGGCCCATGGGTCGCATGATGGCGGGGGGCGGTCCGGAGAACCGCTCGCTGGACTTCAAGGTGTCCGGCAGGCGGCTCCTCGGCCGGTTCAAGGCCGAACGGCTCACCCTTTACGCGATGCTGTCCTGCGTCGTGCTGAGCGTGGGCCTGAACGTGGTCGGGCCGAAGATCCTCGGCCAGGCCACCGACCTGGTGTTCGCCGGCATCGTCGGGCGGCAGATGCCCGCGGGGGCCGACAAGGAGCAGGTCCTGGACTCGATGCGGCAGCGCGGCGACGGCGCGGTCGCCGACATGCTCCGCAGCACCGACTTCATCCCCGGCCAGGGCATCGACTTCGACGCGGTCGGCCGGGTCCTGCTGTTCGCGATCGGGGTGTTCCTCGTCGCCGGCCTGCTGATGGCGGTGGCGACGCGGCTGGTCAACGCGGCCGTCAACCGCACGATGTTCCGGATGCGCGAGGACGTGCAGACGAAGCTGTCGCGGCTGCCGCTGTCGTACTTCGACCAGCGGCAGCGCGGTGAGGTGCTGTCCCGGGCGACGAACGACATCGACAACATCGGGCAGACCCTCCAGCAGTCGATGGGTCAGCTCATCAACTCGCTGCTCACCATCATCGGCGTGCTGGCGATGATGTTCTGGGTGTCGTGGATCCTCGCGCTGGTCGCGCTGGTCACCGTGCCGCTGTCGGCGGTCGTCGCGGCGAAGGTCGGCAAGCGGTCGCAGCCGCACTTCGTGCAGCAGTGGCGCTCCACCGGCAAGCTGAACGCCCACATCGAGGAGATGTACACCGGGCACACCCTGGTGAAGGTGTTCGGCCGGCAGGAGGAGTCGGCGCGGCAGTTCGCCGAGCAGAACGACGCGTTGTACGAGGCCGGGTTCCGGGCGCAGTTCAACAGCGGGGTCATGCAGCCGCTGATGTTCTTCGTGTCGAACATCAACTATGTGCTGGTGGCGGTGGTGGGCGGTCTGCGCGTGGCGTCGGGCGCCCTGTCCATCGGCGATGTGCAGGCCTTCATCCAGTACTCGCGCCAGTTCTCGATGCCGCTGACGCAGGTCGCCTCGATGGCGAACCTCGTGCAGTCGGGCGTCGCCTCCGCCGAGCGGGTCTTCGAGCTGCTGGACGCCGAGGAGCAGTCGCCGGACCCGGTGGCGGGCGTGCGGCCCGCGGAGCTGCGGGGACGGGTGGCGCTGGAGGGCGTGTCCTTCCGGTACGACCCCGAGAAGCCGCTGATCGAGGATCTGTCGCTGGTCGTCGATCCCGGGCACACGGTCGCGATCGTCGGCCCGACGGGCGCGGGCAAGACCACGCTGGTGAACCTGCTCATGCGGTTCTACGACGTCTCGGGCGGGCGCATCACCCTGGACGGCGTCGACATCGCCGCGATGTCGCGGGACGAGCTGCGCGCCGGGATCGGCATGGTGCTGCAGGACACCTGGCTGTTCGGCGGGAGCATCGCGGAGAACATCGCCTACGGGGCGTCCCGGGAGGTCACCCGGGGCGAGATCGAGGAGGCGGCGCGGGCGGCCCACGCGGACCGGTTCGTGCGGACGCTGCCCGACGGGTACGACACCGTCATCGACGACGAGGGGAGCGGCGTCAGCGCGGGCGAGAAGCAGCTGATCACCATCGCTCGGGCGTTCCTGTCGGACCCGGTGATCCTGGTGCTCGACGAGGCGACGTCCTCGGTCGACACCCGTACGGAGGTGCTGATCCAGAAGGCGATGGCGAAGCTGGCGCACGGGCGGACGTCGTTCGTGATCGCGCACCGGCTGTCCACGATCCGGGACGCGGACACGATCCTCGTGATGGAGAACGGCTCGATCGTGGAACAGGGTTCGCACACCGAGCTGCTCGCCTCCGGCGGGGCGTACGCGCGACTGTACGAGGCTCAGTTCGCGCAGGCGGTGGCCGAGGTGGACTGACCGCGGGTGTCCGCTCCCGCCCTTGGGATGCCCCCGGCGTCCACCCCCTGGGGCTGCCGCCCCCAGACCCCCGCCCTGTGCCCACCCACCACGCGACTCGGTCGGGAAAGGGGTGGGCGAACCGGGCTCAGTTCCGGGTGCCTCGTGAGGAGGGGTGGGCCGGCCCGGCGGTCGGGAGGGGTGGGTGGGGTCGGCTCGGTTGGGGCTGGGCGGCCAGGATCGACCCCGGTCGCCTGGCTGGAGGGGGCGGGGTTTTCAGCCCGTCCGGGGCCCCTCTGGGGAAGTTCGAGGACGAGGCCCGTTCAGGGCCGACAGCGGGGGGCTGGGCGCGGCAGCCCCCAGACGGTCGACAGCGGAGGCTGAGGGGCGGCAGCCCCCAGACGGTCGACAGCCGGGGGGACTGAGGGGCGGCAGCCCCCAGACGGTCGACAGCGGGGACTGAGGGGCGGCAGCCCCCGGGAGGTCAGTCCAGGTAGCCCCGGAGTTGGTCCGCGTAGGCGTGGTCCCGGAGTTTGCCGAGGGTCTTGGACTCGATCTGGCGTATCCGCTCCCGGGTGACGCCGAAGATCCGGCCGATCTCCTCCAGGGTGCGCGGACGGCCGTCGGCGAGGCCGTAGCGGAGTTGGACCACCTTGCGCTCACGCTCGCCGAGTGTGGACAGCACCGCCTCCAGGTGTTGCCGCAGCAGCAGGAACGCCGCCGACTCCACGGGGCTCGCCGCGTCCCCGTCCTCGATGAGGTCGCCGAGGGCCACGTCGTCCTCCTCGCCCACCGGCGCGTGCAGCGACACCGGCTCCTGCGCCAGCCGCAGCACCTCGCCGACCCGCTCCGGCGCGAGGTCGAGGTGGGCGGCGACCTCGTCGGCGGTCGGCTCGTACCCCCGCTCCTGCAGCATGCGCCGCTGCACCCGCACGACCCGGTTGATCAGCTCCACGACATGCACGGGCACCCGTATCGTGCGGGCCTGGTCCGCGAGGGCCCGGGACATGGCCTGCCGGATCCACCAGGTGGCGTACGTGGAGAACTTGTAGCCGCGCGCGTAGTCGAACTTCTCGACCGCCCGGATCAGGCCCAGGTTGCCCTCCTGGACGAGGTCGAGCATGGTCAGGCCACGGCCGACGTACCGTTTCGCCACCGACACCACGAGCCGCAGGTTCGCCTCGATCAGGCGGCGCTTGGCCATCCGGCCCATGACGACGAGCCGGTCGAGGTCGAGCGCGAGGTCGCTGTCCAGGTCGGGGGTGCCGGCCAGCTTCTCCTCGGCGAACAGGCCGGCTTCGACGCGGCGGGCGAGCTCGACCTCCTCTGCGGCGGTGAGGAGCGGGATCCGGCCGATCTCGCGCAGGTACTGGCGGAACAGGTCGGAGGACGGGCCGGCGCCGTCGGCGACGCGGGGAACGGGCGCCTCGGCGGGTTCGGGGGCGGCCCCGGCGTCCTCGGCCGGCCCGCCGTCCTCCGGGGCCTCGGGGGCCTCCGGAGCGGCCGGGGTGGCCAGGGCGGCCAGGGCGTCCGTCTCGGGTTCCGGTTCCGTGCCGTCGGTACACGCGTCGGTGCGCGTCTCGGTGGGGGTGAGGGTCTGGGTCTGCACGGGGGCGACCTCCAGGATTTTCGCTGCCGGAATGCGCGACAGCGCTGCTTCGGGGGCGGAGTCGGCGGCCTCGCCGCTGTCCGTCCCGTACGCGGTGGGGGAACCGCGGGGTGTGGGACCCGTGGGGGGACGGACCGGCCGCGCTCCGAGGACTCAGGCACCGCAACCAGTGTGGGGTACGACACATCGCCGCCACGAGGGGCGTGCGATGACTTTTTGCGTTCGTCCCGTGACCCCGTGGTGACCGTGCCGGCACAGCGGCCCGGCGCGCCCCGCCAGGATCAGAGCGCCGCGGCCCCGTGCTCGCGCAGCGACTGGTCGTACTGCTGAAGGACCCACAGTTCGTTCTGCACGGCGGCCAGTTGGGCCGGATCGCCGCCGGCGGCCAGCCGGGCCAGCTGGGACTGGACGTCGCGCACGCGCCGCTCCACGGCACGGCGGCGGACGGTGACCAACTGGGCGCCGGCGTAGACCTCGTCCACCGTCTTGCGCATGATCGCCTCGACCGCGAGCTCGGTGACCATCGCGCGGACGGCGTCGTCGGGGGCGGCCTCGCGGACGCGGACCAGGTAGTCCTGCGGGTCCTGGGTGCCGTACTCGGCGCCGCCCGCGTCCAGGACGGCCTGGCGTACGGCGGCGTAGGGGGCGGCGGTGAACTCGTCCACGCCGTAGGCGTCGAAGGCCGGGGAGACCAAATCGGGGCGCTGGAGGGCGAGTTTGAGCAGTTCGCGTTCGGTGGCGTAGACGGGGTTGCGCAGGGTGAGGGCGGGGCCGGTCACGGCGGGGCGGGGGGCGGCCTCGTACCGCTGGGGGCCGCGGCCGGCCGGCGCGGGGCCCTTGCCGCCGCGCTCGCGGGCCCAACGGGCCAGCTGGGCGACGCGTTTGACCACGAACTGGGTGTCCAGGATGCCGAGCATGCCGGCGAGCTGGACGGCGACCTCGTGCTGGGCCCCGCTGTTCTTGATGCGGGCGACGATGGGCGCGGCCTCGTCGAGGGCGGCGGCCCGCCCCGCGGGGGTGTCGAGGTCGTAGCGGACGACGATCTGGCGCAGCGCGAACTCGAAGAGCGGGGTGCGGGGTTCGACCAGGTCGGCCACGGCGTCGTCGCCCTTGGTCAGGCGCAGGTCGCAGGGGTCCATGCCGTCGGGGGCGATGGCGATGTAGGTCTCGGCTGCGAACTTCTGGTCGTCCTCGAAGGCCCGCAGGGCGGCCTTCTGGCCGGCGGCGTCGCCGTCGAAGGTGAAGATGACGCGGGCGGAGCCGTTGTCCATGAGCAGCCGGCGCAGGATCTTGATGTGCTCGCCGCCGAAGGCGGTGCCGCAGGTCGCGATGGCCGTGGTCACCCCGGCGAGGTGGCAGGCCATGACGTCGGTGTAGCCCTCGACGACGACGGCGCGGGAGGACTTGGCGATCTCCTTCTTCGCGAGGTCGATGCCGTAGAGGACCTGGGACTTCTTGTAGATCGCCGTGTCGGGCGTGTTGAGGTACTTGGGCCCGTTGTCCGCCTCGTAGAGCTTGCGGGCGCCGAACCCGACGACGTCGCCGCCGATGTCGCGGATGGGCCACATCAGCCGGCCCCGGAAGCGGTCGATGGGCCCGCGGCGGCCCTCCTGGGCGAGGCCGGAGAGGATCAGCTCCTTGTCGCTGAAGCCCTTGCCGCGCAGGAAGCGGGTGAGGTGGTCCCAGCCCTGGGGGCTGTAGCCGACGCCGAAGTGGACGGCGGCGGCCTGGTCGAAGCCGCGCTCGGCGAGGAAGACCCGGCCGGTGTCGGCCTCGGGGCTGAGGGCGAGCTGCTCCGCGTACCAGTCGGCGGCGATCTTGTGGGCCTCGACCAGGCGGATGCGTTCGCCGCGCTGGTGGGAGGGGTTGTAGCCGCCCTCCTCGTAGCGCAGGGTGACGCCGGCCTGGGCGGCGAGGCGCTCGACGGCCTCGGAGAAGGTGAGGTGGTCGACCTTCATCACGAACGTGATGGTGTCGCCGCCTTCCTGGCAGCCGAAGCAGTGGAAGAGCCCCTTGCTGGGGCTGACCTGGAAGGACGGCGACTTCTCGTCGTGGAACGGGCACAGCCCCTTGAGGTTTCCGCCGCCCGCGTTGCGCAGCTGGAGGTACTCGGACACGACGGCGTCGATCGGGACCGCGTCCCGTACCGCCTTCACATCCTCATCATTGATCCGCCCAGCCACGCGTGAATTCTACGGGGCCGGGCCGGTCCTTCATCCGGCGCGCGCCTCGCCGGCGGTCAGGGCGCGAGGCCCTCCAGCGGGACGTGCGGGTCGGCCAGCCTGTCCGCGTCCACGCGGACCCCCGCGCGGATCAGCTTCTGGATCGCCTCTGTGACGTCCCACACGTTCACGTTCATCCCGGCCAGCACCCGCCCCTCGCGGAGCCAGAACGCGATGAACTCCCGCTTGCCCGCGTCGCCCCGGATGACCACCTCGTCGTACGTCCCCGGCGGCGCCCAGCCGCTGTACTCCATGCCCAGGTCGTACTGGTCGGTGAAGAAGTAGGGCACGCGGTCGTAGGCGACGTCCTTGCCGAGCATCGCGCGGGCCGCGACCGGGCCGCCGTTGAGGGCGTTGGCCCAGTGCTCCACGCGCAGCGTCGTGTCGAAGAGGCCGAGCGGGAAGGACGCGACGTCGCCGGCGGCATAGATGTGGGGGTCGGAGGTGCGCAGGCTCGCGTCCACGGCGACGCCGCCCCCGTGGGTCCGGTCGGCGAGCCGCAGGCCGGCCGCCTCGGCGAGCCCGGTGCGGGGGGCGGCTCCGATCGCGGCGAGCACGTCGTGCGCGGGGTGCTCCTCGCCGTCGTCGGTGCGGGCCGCGAGCACCATGCCGTCCTGGCCGACGATCTCGGTCAGCCGGACGCCGAAGCGGAAGCGGACCCCGTGGTCGCGGTGCAGCTCGGCGAAGACGTTGCCGAGCTCGGGGCCGAGGACGCCGTGCAGCGGGGTCGGCTCCGGCTCCACGACGGTGACCTCGGCGCCGTACTCGCGGGCCGCCGCCGCGATCTCCAGGCCGATCCAGCCCGCGCCGGCGATCACGATATGGCCGTTGTCGCGGCCGAGGGCGGCCAGGACGCCCTTGAGGCGTTCGGCGTGGGCGAGGCGGCGCAGATGGTGGACGCCGGCGAGGTCGGTGCCGGGGATGTCCAGGCGGCGCGGTTCGGCGCCGGTGGCCAGGAGCAGCTTGTCGTAGTGGACGAGGGTGCCGTCGTCGCCGAAGCGGACCGTCCTGGCGGTGCGGTCGACGGCGTCGACGGTCTGGCCGAGGTGGAGCTCGACGTCGTTCTGCGCGTACCAGGCGGGCTCGTGCACGAAGACGCTCTCGCGGGAGTCCTTGCCGAGGAGGTAGCCCTTGGACAGCGGTGGCCGCTCGTAGGGGTGGTCCCGTTCGTCGCAGATCAGTATCACGCGGCCGGTGAAGCCCTCCGTCCGGAGCGTCTCGGCCGCCTTGGCGCCGGCCAGGCCTCCTCCGACGATGACGAATGTCTGATCCGCGTCGACCACGTGATGCCTCCTACGGGGGTCCGGGGGGTGGCCCTCCAGTGAACACTGCTCGTTCCGCCACACGAGCGTCCCGCACGGAGCGTGAGGGGGGAAGAGGGAGTGGCCCGATCAGGCCACGTCGAGTCACTTATGAGTCACATCCGCGTTTTCAGGCGCGTGTCGTGAGCCGCGCGTGCAAGGAGCGGGCCGAGGCGTCGGTGAGGGAGGCGACCTGGTCGACGATCACCCGCTTGCGGGCGCGGTCGTCGGGCGCCTGCTCGAACAGGGCGCGGAACTGGGGGTCGAGGTCCTCGGGGGCGCGGGCGGTGAGGGCCTGGGCGAGCTCGGTGATGACGACGCGCTGGTCGGCGCGGAGCAGTTCCTGTTCGGCGCGCTGCATCACGTACCGGTCGGCGACGGCCTTGAGGACCGCGCACTCCAGCCGTGTCTCGTGCGGTACGACGAGTTCGGCGCCGTAGCGGGTGAGGCGCCCGAGGCCGTACCGCGCGCGGGTGGCGCTCTCGGCGGCGAGGCAGAAGCGGCCGATGAGCTGGCTGGTGGCGTCCTTCAGCCGGGCCTGGGCGACCGCGGTGCCGTCGTAGCCGTGCGGCCACCACTCCTGGGCCTGGAGGCGGTCGAGGGCGGCGGCGAGTTCGGCCGGGTCGGTGCCGGCGGGGACGTAGCGGCCCACCGCGACGCTGAAGACCTCCTGGCGTTCCGGTTCGGCGTGCAGGCTGGCGGGGTCGACGTGGCCGGCGTGCAGGCCGTCCTCGACGTCGTGCACGGAGTAGGCGACGTCGTCGGACCAGTCCATGACCTGGGCCTCGAAGCAGGTGCGGGTGCCGGGGGCGTGCTCGCGGACCCAGTCGAACACGGGCCGGTCGTCCTCGTACACGCCGAACTTCGGGGAGGCGGGGTCGGTGGGGTGCGCGCCGCGCGGCCAGGGGTACTTGGTGGCGGCGTCCAGGGTGGCGCGGGTGAGGTTGAGGCCGACGGAGCCCTCGGCGGTGAAGCGTTTGGGCTCGATGCGGGTGAGGAGCCGCAGGGACTGGGCGTTGCCCTCGAAGCCGCCGCAGTCGTGGGCGTAGTCGTTCAGGGCCTGTTCGCCGTTGTGGCCGAACGGGGGGTGGCCGAGGTCGTGGGAGAGGCAGGCCGCTTCGACGAGGTCGGGGTCGCAGCCGAGGGCGGCTCCGAGCTCACGGCCGACCTGGGCGCACTCCAGGGAGTGGGTGAGCCGGGTGCGCGGTGTGGCGTCCCAGGCGGGACTGCCGGCGGCACCGGGCGTGACGACCTGCGTCTTGCCGGCGAGCCTGCGCAGCGCGGAGGAGTGCAGGATGCGGGCGCGGTCGCGCTGGAAGGCCGTACGGCCCGGGCGTTTGTCGGGCTCGGCCGCCCTGGGGGCCCGTGCGGGGGGGGGGTGGGGGGGGGGGGGGGGGGGGGGCGTGGTGCCTGCGGTGCCTTCCATGCCCTCAGCAGGGGGGGGGGGGGGGGGTGGGGGGGGGGGGGGGGCGCGCCCCCCGCCTCAGGCGGAGGCCAGGTGGGCGGTGGTGCGGGCCGGGGTCGCCGCCGCCTGGTCGTAGCGGTGCAGGACGAGGCGGGCCATCGCCTCGTGGGGGCCGAGGGGGGCCGCGGCCGGGCCGGGTGCGGCCGCCGCGGACTCGGTGGCGAAGCGGCCGGGGGCTGTGAAGTAGGAGGCGACGGCGACGTGGTGGCGGCCTCGCGCGGTCAGGGCCTTGATCGCCAGGGGGACGGTGGGGGCCGACGTGGTGGCGTAGGCGGGGACGACGGGGACGCCGAGGCGGGCGGAGAGCAGCCGGGCGGTGCGGCCGGTGTCGACGGCCGCGTCGGGGTCGCGGGAGCCGGCCGCGGCGAGGACCACGGCGCTCGTGCGGCGCTCGGCGTCGGTCCTCGGGGCGCGCCAGCCGGCCTCGGTGAGACGGGCGTGGAGGGCGTCCACGAGGAGGGGGTGCGGGCCGAGCGGCGCGGCCACGCGCGTGCGTACGCGAGCGGCCGCGGCCGTCTCGGGGATGTCGCGCCTGACGTGGTAGCCGCGGCTGAGCAGCAGGGGGACGAGGACGGCGTCGGCGGTGTCCGTCGCGTCGAGCCGGGCGAGCGTGTCGGTCAGCAGGGGCTCGTTGAGTTCGATGTGCCCGAGGTGGACGGGCAGCTCCGGGCGCAGGGCGCGGACGCGGTCGAGCAGCGCGTGGACGGTGCTCAGGGCACGCGGGTCACGGCTGCCGTGGGCGACGGCGACGAGCGCGGGCGGGCCGGGCCGGCGGCGGCCGTCCGTCCCCGGCCGGGGCGCCGGCCGCACGAGGGTGAGCCGGGCGGCGGGCTGGGAGCTGATCCGGTTCATGGACCGATCCTCGCGGTGCGGGGTTGCGTCCCCGTTGCGTGGCCGTCACGAGTATTTTCCGGCGCTTCACGGCGGGGGTGCGGGCGGTGTGAGGAGGCGCGGGGGCGGAGGGCCGAGTGAACCGGAGCGGGGCGGAGCGCGTCCTCCCAGGTGAGGGGCAGATCGCCGGGCGCCGGATCCGGGATCGAGGACGGGGACGACAGACGGGGGACGAGGATGGGGATCCGTCGGCCGCGACTGCCGCGCACGCGTGCGGGACGGCGGCGGCTGGTGCAGGGCGTGATGGCCGTGTGCGTGCTCGGACTGCTGCCGTCGACCTGGCTGTACGTGTCGACGGCGGACCGGCTGCGCACCACGGCCGACGCGCCGCGCACCGACGTCGCGGTCGTGTTCGGCGCGGGCCTGTGGCGCGGCGGGCCGTCGCCGTACCTCGCGCGCCGGCTGGACGCGGCGGCCGAGCTGTACCGGGACGGGCGGGTGAAGGTCGTCCTGGTCACCGGCGACAACAGCCGGGAGGACTACGACGAGCCCGACGCGATGCGGACCTATCTGACGCGGCACGGCGTCCCGGGCGCCCGGATCGTCAGCGACTACGCCGGCTTCGACACCTGGGACTCCTGTGTGCGCGCCAAGAAGATCTTCGGCGTGGACCGGGCCGTCCTCATCAGCCAGGGCTTCCACATCCGGCGGGCGGTCGCGCTGTGCCGGGAGGCGGGCGTGGAGTCGTACGGCATCGGTGTGAGCGACGAGCACGACGCCACCTGGTACTACGGCGGCACCCGGGAGATCTTCGCGGCGGGCAAGGCGGCGCTGGACGCCCTGTTCGAACCGGACCCCCGGTTCCTCGGCCCGCGGGAACCGGGAGTGGCACAAGCCCTGGCTTCGGCGGGCTAGCCGGGCGGGCGGGGTCGGGGCGGGACGGCAGCGGCGGCGGTGCCTCTCCCGCTGCCGTCCCGCGCCGAACCGCGCCGACGCCGCGTCCGCCGTCCGTCACCTCCCCCGGAAGGTCGGCTCCCGCTTCTCCAGGAACGCGGTCATGCCCTCCTTCTGGTCTTCCGTCGCGAACAGGGCGTGGAAGGAACGGCGTTCGAACCGGATGCCGTCGCGCAGGCCGCTCTCCAGCGCCCGGTCGACGCACTCGCGGGCGGCGCGCACCGCCGCGCGGCCGTACGAGGCGATGGTCCCGGCCGCTTCGAGCGCCTCCGGCAGCACCCGGTCGTCCGGCACGACCCGGGAGACGAGCCCGCAGTCCCCCGCCTCGCGGGCGCTCATGGTGCGGCCGGTGAGGATCAGGTCCATCGCCTTGGCGCGGCCGACGAGCCGGGTCAGGCGCTGGGTGCCGCCGATGCCCGGGATGACCCCGAGCTTGATCTCCGGCTGGCCGAACACCGCGGACTCGCCCGCGATCACCAGGTCGCACATCATCGCCAGTTCGCAGCCGCCGCCCAGTGCCACGCCGTTCACGGCGGCGATCTTCGGCACGCGCAGGTCGGCGAACTCCTCCCAGGCGGCGAAGTAGTCCTCCGCCGCCATCTCCACGGCCGTCTTGCGGGCCATCTCCCTGATGTCGGCGCCGGCCGCGAAGGCCTGCTCGGAGCCGGTGACGACGAGGCATCCGACGCCGGGGTCCCGGTCCGACGGGCGCAGCGCGTCGAGGAGTTCGGTGAGCAGATCGCCGCTGAGCGCGTTGCGGACGTGCGGGCGGTGCAGTCGGACGACCGCGACCGCGCCGTGGCGTTCGAACTTGAGGTGGTTCATGTCGCCCTCCTGTGGGTCTACGAGTCCCAGATCGCGCCGTACGCGGGGATGCCCCGCCGTTCCAGGCCGTGCACGACCTGCCAGGTCAGCTTCTTGTTGGAGATGCAGATCACGGCCTCTGCGCCGAAGTCCCGGTAGGCGGCGTAGGCGAGGCGCACCATGTCGGGCTTGCCGTGCCGGGAGGTGTCCCAGACGACGGCGTCCGGCTGGACGGCGAGGATCTCGTCGACGAGGGCGTCGCCGTAGGTGGTGCGGGGGTCGCGGGTCGCCCAGACCAGGCGGGAGGGGACCTCGGCGGCGAGCAGATGGGGCAGGCAGGGGCCGATGCCGCTGCCGGTCGCCACGTAGACGACCTTTTCGAACAGGACCTCGATGTTGGCGACCCCGGCGGTGGTGATGCCCTTGACCCAGACGCGGGAGGGCAGGTCGTCGATGAAGGCGCCGGTCCAGTCGCCGGCGCGGGAGACGGTGAGCCGGAAGCCGGTCCGGCCGGGCTCCGGGACGTTGGCGAAGGAGTGCCACTCCGTCCACGGGCTGCGGCTGATCGCCGTGGAGGAGCCGGCGAAGGGGGTCTCGCCGTAGTCGAAGCGGGCCAGCGCCACATGGGCGGAAGGGCGTTCCACGCGGACGTCGACCTTGCGCAGCCGCAGCCAGGGCAGGGCGACGCTGAAGGTGACGAGCGCGAGGACGGTCACCGGCACCGGGCCGGCGTCGGTCAGCAGGGTGTGGGTCCAGAAGAGGGCGAGGGCGCTCCAGCCGCCGAAGCGGTGGATCTTCTCGAAGCGGTCGTGGTGGCGGGAGCGGAAGGGCGGCAGGGCGGTGGCGACGATGACGGCGAGGAGGGCGATCAGCGTCCAGCCGACGTAGGTCTCGGGTCCCGGGGAGCCGTCCGCGCCGGTTCTGACGGTCAGGGCGACGAACCAGGCCGTCCCGGCGAGCGCTCCGCCGACGTGCAGTCCGCCGAAGTGGTAGACCTTGCCGAGGGTCCAGCGCAGCCGAAGCGGCCAGGTCGTGGGGGCGGCGGTCGCCAGCCGGAAGAACAGATTGACGACGTGCTGCTGGCGGACGAGGACGGCGAGCGCGAGGTCGGCGAGGGCCGCGTGGGCGAGGGTGCGGTCGGCGAGCGGCCAGGCGGCCCACGCGAACGCGGCGTTGACGAGGAGGACCAGCGCCGCCAGGCGGTTGTAGTGCATCAGGCGGGGGTGTTTGAGGAGGCGGCGCGCCCGGGACGTGAGCGGAGGAAGCGCGACGGCTTCCGCCGGGGCGCCGTCGGGTGAGCCGGTCACGCCGGCCGCCGGGCGGCGGTCGTGGGCGGTGGTCATCGGGTCACCGCCGTGCGCTCCCGGGCCAGCCGCAGCAGCGACTGCTTGTCGATCTTCCCCCGGTCCGTCTCCGGCAGGAATGGCAGGGGCATGACATTCTCGGGCACGCAGTAGTAGGGCAGCGCCTCGGCGACCGCACGGCGGGCCGCGTCGGGGTCGACGCCGGCCGGGCTGACGAAGGAGACCAGGCTGCGGTCGTCGCGCTTGAGCGTCACCGCGCGGGCGCAGCCGGGCAGCCGCTCCAGGACGGCGGAGACGGAGTCGAGTTCCACACGGAAGCCGCGCACCTTGACCTGGTCGTCGGTGCGGCCGAGGTGTTCGAGCTGTCCGTCGGGGGTCCAGCGGCCGAGGTCACGGGTGCGGAACATCCGGCGGCCGCCGCCGAGGAAGGGGTCGGGGGCGTAGCGCTCGGCGTTGAGCGCGTCGTCGCCGAGGTAGCCGGCCGAGACGCAGTCGCCGCCCGCCCACATCTCGCCGGTCTCGCCGATGGGCAGGGGCCGCCGGTCGGCGTCCAGGACGTACACGGTGTTGTTGGGGGTCGGGCGGCCGATCGTCAGGAGCGGGGCGCAGGGGTCGTGGCGGCTCATCGTGTTGACGATGGTCGTCTCCGTCGGGCCGCAGCAGTTGTGGAAGGCCGCCCGGCGCGCCCACGCGTCCGCGAGCGGGCGGGGGCAGGGCTCCCCGGCGACGGCCACCGCGCGCACCCTGGGGCAGGCCGCCGGGTCGATGCCGGACAGCACGGTCGGGGTGGCGATCAGGACGGTGGCGGTGCGGGCGGCGGCGGGGATGTCCTCGCCGCGGACGACGAGGGTGGCGCCGTGGGCGAGGCAGCCGAGGATCTCCCAGGCGGCCATGTCGAAGGCGACGTTGAGGAGTTGGGCCACGCGGTCGCCGGGGCGGATGCCGAGCGCGCCGGGTTCGGTGAGCAGGATGTTGGCGACGTTGCGGTGGGTGACCTTCACACCGTTGGGGCGGCCGGTGGTGCCGGAGGTGAACAGGACGTAGCAGCCGTCGTCGGGCGAGGGGGCCGGGAGCGGGCCGGCGGCGGGTTCGTACGGCAGCGGCTCGTCCAGGGCGATCACACGCGGCCCCCTCGGCACCCGCGGGGCGTGTTCGGCCCGGGTGAGGACGATCCGGAGGGCGGCGGCGCGGACCACGTGGGCGAGCTGGGCGGCGGGCGCAAGGCCGATGTCCTGGGGGACGTAGGCGGCGCCCGCCTTCAGGACGCCGAGCAGGCCGACCAGCATCGGCAGGGAGCGGCGTACGAAGAGGCCGACGTGGTCGCCGGGGCGGACGCCCTCGCGGACGAGGCGGGCGGCGAGGGCGTCGGCCCGGCGGTTCAGCTCGCCGTAGGTGAGCAGCGCGCCCCGGTGTTCGGCGGCGACGGCGTGGGGCGCGGCGCGGGCGTGCCGTTCGACGGCGCGGTGGATCAGCGGGTCGGGGACGGGGACGGCGGGGCCGTGGCCGTAGCGGCGGAAGAGCCACCGGTCGTGGGGGGTGAGGTGACGCAGAGGCATGGGGCGGACCTCCAGGCTGCTTCGAGAGTCGGTGACATGGCCGGGGACGGCGGCATGCCCGTGGTTTCGAAAGCCGTGCGAGTGCCTTGCGCCGAACGACTGTAGTGGCGTCGGTTCAACTCTCAACTAGGTGCTACCAGCCAATTTTGCGATGAAATGCGCCACTTGTGCCGCCTTTCGCAACAGAGGCAACTCCGGGGGTGTATGGCGGCAACCCACAGGTGGGCCGGGCCACGCCTCACGCCGGGCGGCCGGCGTCGGGGAGGGCACCACCACACCGCCGTAACAGGACGCCGCACGACGCGTAACACGGCCGAAGCACGCTGGGGCATATGAAGACCGCCTCGACGCCCACCCACTGCCCGTACTGCGCCCTGCAGTGCGGGATGGCCCTGTCGCCCCTGCCCACGGGGGGCGTCGAGGTGATCGAGCGGACCGGCTTCCCGGTGAACCGGGGCGCGCTGTGCGGCAAGGGCCGTACGGCGCCGGCGGTCCTGTCGTCCCGGGTGCGGCTGACCACCCCGCTGGTGCGCCGGGACGGCGAGCTGGCGCCCGCCGGCTGGGACGAGGCGCTCGACCGGATCTCCGGCGAACTGGGCAGGATCCGCGCGGAGCACGGTCCGGACGCGCTCGGGGTGTTCGGCGGGGGCGGGCTGACCAACGAGAAGGCCTACGCGCTCGGCAAGTTCGCGCGGGTCGTGCTCGGCACCTCGCAGATCGACTACAACGGGCGCTTCTGCATGTCGTCCGCGGCGGCCGGCGGCATCAAGGCCTTCGGCCTGGACCGCGGGCTGCCCTTCCCGCTGGAGGACATCCCGCGGACCGGGTGCGTGATCCTCGTCGGCTCCAACCTCGCCGAGACCATGCCGCCGGCGCTGCGGTTCTTCCGCGAACTGCGCGAGAACGGCGGCACGTTGATCGTCGTCGACCCGCGCCGCACCAGGACCGCCGAACAGGCCGACCTGCATCTGGCGCCCCGGCCGGGGACCGATCTGGCGCTGGCGCTCGGGCTGTTGCACCTCGTCGTCGCCGAGGGGCGGGTCGACGAGAGGTACGTCCGCGAGCGGACGGCCGGCTGGGAGGACGCGCGGGCCGCGGCGATGGCCCACTGGCCGGAGTACGTGGAACGGATCACGGGGGTGTCCGTTCCACAACTGCGGGAGACCGTACGGCTGTTCTGCGAGCCGGAGGCGGCGATGGTGCTGACCGCCCGCGGCCCCGAGCAGCAGGCCAAGGGCACCGACACGGTCGGCGCGTGGATCAACCTGTGCCTGGCCACCGGCCGGGCCGGACGCCCGTTGTCCGGGTACGGCTGCCTGACCGGGCAGGGCAACGGGCAGGGCGGGCGCGAACACGGCCAGAAGGCCGACCAGTTGCCCGGCTACCGCAAGCTGGACGACCCGGCGGCGCGGCGGCACGTGGCCGGGGTGTGGGGCGTGGACCCCGCCTCGCTGCCCGGGCCGGGGCGCAGCGCGTACGAACTCCTGGACGCCCTGGGGCGGGACGTGCGGTCGCTGCTGCTGATGGGGTCCAACCCGGTGGTGTCCGCGCCGCGCGCGGCGCACGTCGAGGAGCGGCTGAAGTCGCTCGACTTCCTCGCCGTCTGCGATGTGGTGCTGTCGGAGACGGCCGCTCTCGCGGACGTGGTGCTGCCCGTCACCCAGTGGGCGGAGGAGACCGGCACCACGACCAGCCTGGAGGGCAGGGTGCTGCTGCGACGGCAGGCGGTCAGCCCACCGGAGGGTGTGCGCAGCGACCTGGAGGTCATGCACGAACTGGCGGCGCGGCTCGGGGTGGAGAAGGGCTTCCCGACCGACGCCGAGGAGGTCTTCGAGGAACTCCGCCGGGCGAGCGCCGGCGGTCCGGCGGACTACTCCGGGATCACCTACCGGCGGCTGGCGGAGGAGGACGGCGTGTTCTGGCCGTGTCCCGCGGACGCCGGCGCACCCGACGCTCCGCCCGAGCACCCCGGCACGCCCCGCCTGTTCCTCGACCGGTTCGCCACCCCCGACGGGCGGGCCCGGTTCGTGCCGGTGTCGCACCGGGCGGCGGCGGAGGAACCCGACGCCGAGTACCCGGTGCTGCTGACCACCGGGCGGGTCCTGGCGCAGTACCAGTCCGGCGCCCAGACCCGCCGCGTGGACGAGCTGAACGCCGCCGCGCCCGGCCCGTTCGTCGAGCTGCACCCCCGGCTCGCGGCGCGGATCGGGGCGGCCGAGGGCGACCCGGTCGCCGTCGTCTCCCGGCGGGGCCGGGCGGTGGCGCCGGCCAGGATCACCGCCGGCATCCGGCCCGACACCGTCTTCATGCCCTTCCACTGGCCGGGCGAGGGCCGCGCCAACACGCTCACCAACCCGGCGCTGGACCCGACTTCGCGGATGCCGGAGTTCAAGGTGTGCGCGGTCCGGCTGGAGGCCGTGACCCCGTAGCGGGGCCTTCGCGCGTCACCCGGCCCTCGTCAGCGGGGCAGCCGCAGTGCGAGCCCGTCGAGGACGACCTCCAGGCCGTAGGCGAACTTGGCGTCGCGCAGGGCGGCCGGGTCGGCGGTGGCGGGCCCGGCGTCGGCGTAGGAGGCGGCGAGGTGGTCGTGCCCTGCGGCCGCCTCCTGGGCGGCGGGCATGAGGCGGGCGATGAACTCGGCCTCGGTCTCGCCCGAGCGGGCGACCGTGATCAGCCAGGCGCCCTCGGTGGTGCTCATCCCGATGACGTACGACAGGACGGTGTCGATCGCGCCGTTCGGCTCGGGAAAGCCCGCGTCGACGAACAGGGCGGCGAGGCGCTCGGAGTAGGCCATGAGGTTGGGGCCCAGGTAGGCCAGGCCCGCCTGGCCGAGGACCGAGGAGAGCCAGGGGTGGCGCAGGGCGGTGGCCCGGAACGAGGACGCCGCCCCGGTGACCGCGGCCCGCCAGTCGGGCCCGGCGGACGGTACGTGGATCTCGGCGGCGACCGCGTCCACGGCCAGCTCCATCAGCTCGTCCTTGGTGGCGACGTGCCGGTAGAGGGAGGTCGCACCGGCGTTCAGGCGCGCGCCGAGCTTGCGCATGCTCAGGGCCTCCACGCCGTCGGAGTCCAGCATCGCGATCGCCTCCCGCACGATCGCGTCCCGGCTGAGCGCGGGCTGTTCGGGCTCACGGCGCTGCCGGGCCCAGACGGACGGGATGGGGTTCGGGTTCGCCTTGGCGGCCACGGCATCGGCTCCTTGGGCTCGTTCACGGTGACGTCGGCCCGACGCGGAGGGCTGCGCGCACCTCGCGACGATCCTGCGTACAACGTTCGCATCCAGCGTACAGAAATCAAGTCTTGCGCACACCGTTCCCAGCTGCGTACAGTGTTCGCATCGAAGGAACGGCGTTCGCAGCGCCGGTCAGGGAGCGAAGGGAAGCCCCATGGAAACCCGCAATCCACGCCGCTGGTGGATCCTCGTCGTGCTCTGCCTCAGCACGCTGGTGCTGGTCGTCGACAGCATGGCGCTGACCGTGGCCGTGCCGTCGATGACCGGGGAGCTCGGGGCGAGCGCCCAGGACACCCAGTGGATCCTGGACTCCTACATCCTGGTCTTCGTGGGCCTGCTGCTGACCTCCGGCAGCCTGGGCGACCGGTTCGGCCGCCGGAAGGTGATGCTCGCCGGGCTGCTGCTCTTCGGAGCCGCCTCGCTGGCGGCGACCTTCTGCACCACCCCGGGCGAGGTGATCGCCTCGCGTGTCGCGATGGGCGTCGGCGGAGCGCTGATCATGCCCTCGACGCTGTCCATCCTCATCACCGTCTTCGACGAGGAGGAGCGCGGCAAGGCCATGGCCGCCTGGGGCTCGGTGTCGATGCTCGGCCTGGTCGGCAGCCCGGTGCTCGGCGGACTGCTGATCGACCACTTCTCCTGGCAGTCGATCTTCCTGATCAACGTCCCCGTCGTCGCCCTGGCCGTCGTCGCCGGCGTCACCCTCATGCCGGAGTCGAAGGGCCCGTACCAGAAGGCGGACCCGCTCGGCGCGGTGCTGTCGGCGGCGGGCATGACCGCGCTGGTGTGGTGGATCATCGAGATCCCGCAGCACGGCGCGTTCACCGGCTGGGGCGCCGTCACCTTCGCGGCGGCCGTGGTCCTCCTGGCGGGCTTCGTGATCTGGGAGAACGTCACCCCCTCCCCCATGGTCCCGCTGGTCCTGTTCAAGCAGCGCAACTTCAGCGGCGGTTCCCTCTCGCTGACCCTGGTGCAGATCGGCAACGGCGGCCTGCTGCTGGTCCTCACCCAGTACCTGCAGTTCGTCCTCGGCTACTCCGCCCTCAAGGCCGGCCTCGCCTTCCTGCCCCTCGCCGTCACCGCGCTCATCGGCAACGGCGGCGGAGTCAAGCTCGCCGCGAAGATCGGCGACCGCTTCGTGATCCTCGCCGGCATGCTGGTGATGGCCGCCTCCTTCGCCCTGCTGACGACGGTCGAGGCGGACGGCGGCTTCACGGTCCCGGCGGTGGGCCTCGCTCTGCTCGGCCTCGGCGCCGGACTGGCGATGCCCGCGGCGGTCGCCGCCCTGATGGGCACCATCCCCGAGGAGAAGGCGGGCGTCGGCTCGGCCCTCAACGACACCGTCCAGCAGGCCGGCACCGCCCTGGGCATCGCCATCCTGGGCTCCCTGCTCACCCACGGCTACCGGGCCGAGATGCCGGCCGACGCCCCCGAGCAGGCCCGCCACTCCATCGTCGGCGCCCTCGCGACGGCGGGCGACGACGCGACCCTGGCGCAGGCCGCCCGCGAGGCGTTCACCTCCTCGATGACCACGACCTTCACCGTCAGCGCGGTGGGCGTGCTGGCGGCGGCGGTCCTGGCGACGCTGGTGATGCGCGACAAGAAGCCGGCGCCGCAGACGCCGAACACACCTCAGGACGCCGAACTCGCCGCCTGAACCTGACGCCCCACCGCTCCGGCTTCCCGCGCCAGAAAGGCCGGCACCCCGTCAGGGGGCCGGCCTTTCGGCTGTTCTCCGCGGCGAGCGCCGCGGGCGCGCCGTCAAAGGGCGGGCGTCCAGCCGGGGATCGTGGGGAGCACCGTCTGTGCGACGCGCAGGAGCGCCGCGTCGTCGGGCGTCCCGGAGTCCTGGCGCCAGATGGCCACCTCGTAGGAGCCGCCGCCGTCCTTGGGGTCCCGGGCGACGACCAGACAGCGGGCCACATGGCTGGGGGCGCTCTCGCTCTTGTCGCCGCGGACCTTGAACCCGATGGTCCGGTTCGAGTAGAGGACCGCCGGACGCCCGAGCACGGACTGCTCCCGGGCGCCGCCGCCGAGCAGGCCGGCCATCCCGGCGACCGGGAAGTCGTCGTAGGACGCCGAGAGTTGCACGGTGTACGTGCTCAGTCCGACCTTCGCCTCCGGGCTCGGCCCGTCGCCGAGCGAGATGCCGTCGTCGGCGCTCCCGAGCGAGGTGGGCTTCTCCCCCGGTGTGCCGAGCAGCGTCGGCAGGTCCGGGCGGTTCAGCACCTGGCAGAGCTGATGGCCGGTGAGGTGGTCGACCTTCTTCTTGCCCGCCGCCGGCGCGGAGGCCGACGCGGACGGCGTCGACGTCGAGCAGGTGAGCGTGCTCGCGCTGCTCTCCGCGGACGACTGCTGCAGCACCCACAGCCCGCCGCCGAGCGCCCCCACCACCACGAACGCGGCGATGGCCTGGCCCCACGCGTTCGACGGGCTCCCGGAGCCCTCCGGTCTTCCCGAAACGTCCGCCATTACCGCCGGTACCCCCTGGTCATCCTGGTCCCCTGACTCCCCCGGCGCGCATCGCTCGCGCGCGCCGGGGGAGCCTAACCGGTCGGCGGGATCCGGGGAAGCGGTTTCCGCACGGAAGTGCCGGTCAGGAGGGGTCAGTTCACGTTCACCGCGCTCCAGGCCGCCGCCACCGCGTTGTACTCCGTGCTGCCGGCGCCGTAGAGGTCACGGGCGGCGTTCAGGGTCGCCGTGCGCGCCCCCGCGTAGTTGGTGGAGGAGGTCATGTAGACGGTGAGGGCGCGGTACCAGATCTTGCCGAGCTTGTCCCGGCCGATGCCCGTCACCGTGGAGCCGTTGGACGTCGGGGAGTTGTAGCTGACGCCGTTGACGGTCTTGGCGCCGCTGCCCTCCGCGAGGAGGTAGGCGAAGTGGTTGGCGACGCCGGAGGAGTAGTGGACGTCGAGACCGCCGACCGAACTGCTCCAGTAGTCGGCGGAGCTGCCGTCCTTGCTGGGCTTGTCCATGTAGCGCAGGGCGTCCCGGCCGAAGCCGGAGCGGACGATCTTCTCGCCGATCAGGTAGTCGCCGACGTCGGAGGAGTTGGCCGCGTGGAACTCCACGAGAGTGCCGAAGATGTCGGAGGTCGCCTCGTTGAGGCCGCCGGACTCGCCCGAGTAGGTCAGGTTGGCCGTCTTGGAGGTCACGCCGTGGGACATCTCGTGGCCGGCCACGTCCAGGGAGACCAGCGGGCCGAGCTGGGTGCCGTCACCGTCGCCGTAGGTCATGCAGAAGCAGCTGTCGTCCCAGAAGGCGTTGTTGTACCGGGTGCCGTAGTGGACGCGGTTGTAGGAGCCCTTGCCGTCGCCGGCGATGCCGTTGCGGCCGTGGACCTTCTTGTAGTAGTCCCACGTCACGTCGGTGCCGTACTGGGCGTCCACGGCGGCGGTGGCGCGGTCGGCGCTCGCGCCGGTGCCCCAGTGGTTGTCGGTGTCGGTGAACAGGGTCGCGGGGGCGCGGCTGATGCAGATGCCGAAGATGCACAGGTCGGTCTTGTTGGCCGCGTCGCCGGTGTAGGTGTTGCCGCGGGTGGGGTCCTTGAGCTGGTACGCCGAGCCCGAGGCGGTGGTCTCCAGCGCGACCGTGCCTCCGTAGAGGGACTTGCCGTCGCCGGTCGCGGTCTCCAGGGTGTCCCAGGCGTCGATCTGGGCGCCGGTGCGGGCGTCGGTGAGGACGGCGCGGGCGACCGGATTGCCCTGGGCGTCCAGGGCGGCGACGTCGGTCTGCCAGGCGAGCTTGGGGGCGCCGTGCAGCGCGTCGACGACCAGTCTCGGCTTCGCGGTCACCTTCTTCAGCGGCTGGCCGAGGTGGCGGGCCCGCAGGGCGTTCGCGGCGGTGTCGGCGGCCTTCGGGGCGGTCAGCGTGGGGATGATGCCCGGCAGTGCGATCTCGGCGCGGGTGGCGCGGTCCGCGCCGCGGTAGGCGCCGTCCGGGGCCAGGTGGACCACGAAGTCGCCGCCCAGCACCGGCAGTTGCCGGTAGGTGCGGTCATAGCGGATGTGCTGGACGCCGTCCTTGTCGACGATCACGTCACGGACGGCTGTGCCCTGGGCCTCGGTCAGCCCCAGGCTCGCCGCGTGATCGGCGAGCGCGGCGGCCGCGTTGTCCAGCGCGACGGCCCGGGTCGGCCGGTCGGCCGCGTCGGCGGCCGGGGTGAGTACGGCGGCCATGAGGGTGGCCGTGGTGGCGGCGATGCCGGCCGTGGCCAGTCGGGAGCCTCGGGCGTGCTGCCGTATCCGACTCATCTGTCTCCTCGGTGTCCTCGGGAACGCGCGCGCAAGGGCGCGTTCGGGAAGGCGTGCTGCGCCGTGCGGCGCGTGGGGGTGGCGCTGAGGTCGTCCTGAGATTTAAGAGGCCATGACATGTCATGTCCATAGCGCCGCGTGCGGGTGCGGTGAGGGGAGAGAATCGTTTCCGTGACCACCACGACCGCCGTGAGCACCACGCAGCCCGCGCCGGAGCTCCCGTTCTTCGTCTACGGCACGCTCCGCCCCGGCGAGCCCAACCACGCGCTCTTCCTTCGTGGCCGTATCCGCTCCGAGGAGCCGGCCCGCCTCGGTGACGCCGTGCTGTACGACGGGCCGGGCTATCCGTACGTCGTGGAGGAACCCGGCGGCGTCGTGACCGGCGACCTCGTCACCGCCCTGCCGGAGACGTACCGGGCCCTGCTCGCCGAGCTGGACCGGCTGGAGGAGTACCGGCCGGGCGACCCGCGCAACCTGTACGAGCGGGTGGCCCGCGAGGTGGTCCTCAGCGGCGACGGACGCCGGGTGCGGGCCTGGCTGTACCTGGCCGCGCCCCCCGTGGCGGCGCGGCTGCGGACCCGGGGCGGCCGCATCGAGAGCGGGGACTGGCGCGGGCGGGGTGAGAGGGGCGGAGAAGACTGAGCGGGGCCGGGGCGAGGCTGAGCCGGATCGTGCGGTCACCCGTTCACACGCTTCTTCGGGGGTTTTCCTGGCGGGGGTCGCCGGACGGCGGTGACCTGGTGAAACGCCGGGGCGAAGGGGCCTCGTAGCGGCCGCCTGACACCCGTTCACCCTCTTTCTGACGTTTTCTCAGGAAGCGCGCTCGCGCCGCCGGCCCTTTGCTCGGTAGGGCAGGGCGCGACCGACGCAGCGGCACATGGGGGTGCCGCGGGCCGTGGTCCTGGACGAGTTCGAGGAGCACCGATGCGACGAACGGCCGCCCGTCTGCTGACCGGTGGAACGCTCGCCCTCGCCGCGGCGGGAGCGGTCGCCGTGCCGGCGTACGGCGCGGGCGGCGGCCGGCTGGTGGTGGCCCCCGCCACCGCCGTGCCGGGCGGCGACGTCACCGTGACCACGACCGCCTGCGGCGGCAGGGGCGCGGCGGCGGGCGACGCGGGCGCGGTCGGCGCCGGCCGGTTCACGCTGGCCCCCGGCGCGGACGGCGGCGCCGCGCTCGGCCGGTTCCGGGTGCCGCCGAGCGCACATCCGGGGACGTACGAGATCGTCGCGGAGTGCGCCTCCGACGGGCACAAGGTCACCGGGGACCTGGTGGTGACGCTGAGTCCGGCGCGGGGACAGGTGTATCCGCGCGGAAGTGTGAAGACGGGGGTCGGCGGCGCCCTGGGCCCCGACCCCGTGCAGACCGCGGCCGGCGTGGCGGCTCTCGCCGTCGCCGCCGCGGGCGGTACCTGGCTCCTGCATCGCCGGGCGAGAGGCGACGGGATCTGACGGACACCCTCCGCTGTCCGTCCGCCGGTACCGCATGTCCCTCCCCCTCCGGGCCCGACGCCCCTCGCGGCCCGGAGGGGGCATGGGGCCCAACGCCGAGAGGGGATCGCCGGATGCGCAGGAAGCCCAGGCCCCGCGGGGTCGCGAACACCGCGATAGCCGTCGTCACCGGGCTCGCGCTCTGCTCGGGCGTGTGGCTGCTGATAGGCGCGGCCGACCACCCCGCCCCGCCCCAGCCGTCGGCGGCCGAGGCCCGCCCCGGCGGCGCCGACGTCCGCGCCGCGCCCGCGCTGCCGGCCTCCCCGCCCGACCGCGTCCGCATACCCTCCATCCACGTGGACGCCCCCCTGACGGGGCTGGGCCTGACCGCATCCGGCAGCCTCGACGTGCCGGACGCCGCACGCGAGAACCTCGCCGGCTGGTACGAGGCCGGCGTCACCCCCGGTGAGACGGGCACCGCGATCGTCGCCGGCCATGTGGACAACGCCGACGGCCCGGCCGTCTTCTACGACCTGGGCGCGCTGAAGAAGGGCGCGGCCATCGAGGTGGCCCGACGCGACGGCGTCGTCGCGGTGTTCACGGTGGACGCGGTCGAGGTGTACGAGGCGAGCGCCTTCCCCGACCGCAAGGTGTACGGCGCCGCCCCGCGTCCCGAACTCAGGGTGATCACCTGCGGCGGCGGCTACTCCCGCTCGACCGGCTACCGGGGCAACGTGGTCGTCTTCGCCCACCTCACCGGCGCCCGCCGGTGACCTGAGCCGCGGGGACGCGGCCTCACAGGGGGCCCTCCACCGCACCCGGGAACCCTCACACCCGCCGTACCGCCCCGCTGAGGGCAGCGTTCCCCGGGGGAAACAACCGTGATGCGGTCGGGAAACCTCCGCAGCGCACGCTCGACGGCATGACCTCGAATTCGCGTGTGGTGGTGATCGGCGCCGGCCTCGCGGGCGTACGACTCGCCCGCCGGCTCGGCGAGCTGGGCACGCCCGCACTGCTCGTCGGCGACGAGGAGCACGCCCCGTACAACCGGGTCCTGCTCGCCGAGGTGCTGGCCGGCCGGTACGCCCCCGAGGTGATCGCGACTCCCGCGCCCGCCCGGACCGTCCGCGCCCGGGTGACCGGCATCGACCGCGACCGGCGAGTCGTGGTCTGCGCGGACGGCTCCCGCATCGCGTACGGCACGCTGGTCCTGGCCACCGGCTCCAACCCCGTACTGCCGCCGCTGCGCGGCCTGTTCACCCCCGACCACGTCCTGCCCGAGGGCGTCCACGCCTTCCGGACCATGGACGACTGCCTGGGCCTGTCCGAGGCGGTCCGGCCGGGCGTGCGGGCCGTCGTCATCGGCGGCGGGCTGCTCGGCGTCTCCGCCGCCCGCGCCCTCGCGCTGCGCGGCGCGCAGGTCGTCCTCGCCCAGCAGGCCGAGCGGCTCATGGAACGCCAGCTCGACCCGGCGGCCTCGGCCCTGGTGCGCGCTCACCTCGCCGGACTCGGCGTGGAGATCCACACCGAGTGCCGGGTGCGGGACGTCCGCTGCGTCGGCGGTGCGGTCCGCTCGGTCGAGATGGCCGACGGGTACGCCCTCGACGCCGACCTCGTGGTGCTGGCCTGCGGGGTCTCCCCGCGCGCCGGCCTGGCCAGGGACGCGGGGATCGACGTCGGCAAGGGCATCCTCGTCGACGACGAACTGCGCACCTCGGACCCGCACATCCACGCGATCGGGGACTGCGCGCAGCACGACGGGACCGTATACGGGCTTGCGGCTCCCGCCTACGAACAGGCCGACGCGCTCGCCGCGTTGCTCGCCGGTGACGCCGACTCCCGCTACACCGGGACCCGTTCCCTGACCCGGCTCACCCTCTCCGGGCACGGCCCCTTCGACCTCGCCGCGTTCGGCGAGACGCAGCCGCGCCCCGGCGACGACGTCGTGCAGCTCGCCGACGCCACCCGCGGCACCTACCGCAAGGTCGTCGTCCGCGACGACCGCCTGGTCGGCGGCGTGCTCGTCGGCGAACTCGGCACCGTCGGCGCGCTCGCCCGCGCCTGGGAGGGAGCAGAGCCGCTCCCGGACGACGGCCCCCTGCTCCACCTGCTCACCAACGATGGAGGCTTCTGATGACGGCCACCCCGGGGGCGAACCCCACGATCGTGCTCGTCGGCCACGGCATGGTCGGCCAGCGCTTCCTCGAAGCGCTCGCCGAGCGCGGCCTGACCGCCACGCACCGCGTGGTCGTGCTCTGCGAGGAGCCTCGCCCGGCGTACGACCGCGTGGCCCTCACCTCGTACTTCTCCGGGAAGACCCCCGAGGAACTCTCCATGACCGACATGGAGTTCATCGCCGCGCACGGCATCGAGCTGTACGTCGGCGACCCGGCGGTGACCGTCGACCGCGAGGCCCGCAGGGTCACCGCCCGGTCCGGGCAGGTCTTCGACTACGACGTGCTCGTCCTGGCCACCGGCTCCTACCCGTTCGTGCCGCCGGTGCCGAACAAGGACGCCGAGGGCTGCTTCGTCTACCGCACCATCGACGACCTCCTCGCGATCGAGGAGTACGCGAAGAGGAAGGCGACGGTCGGCGCGGTCGTCGGCGGCGGTCTGCTCGGCCTGGAGGCGGCCGGAGCCCTCAAGGGACTCGGACTCACCTCCCACATCGTGGAGTTCGCGCCGCGCCTGATGCCGGTGCAGGTCGACGACGGCGGCGGCGCGGCGCTCCTGCGCACCATCGAGGACATGGGCCTGAGCGTCCACACGGGGGTGGGCACCCAGGAGGTCGTCGTCGACGCATCGGGCGCCGTCACCGGCATGAAGCTGTCCGACGGATCCGAACTCGCCACCGACATGGTGGTGTTCAGCGCCGGCGTCCGCCCCCGCGACCAGCTCGCCCGCGACTGCGGTCTGACGGTCGGGGAGCGCGGCGGCATCACCGTCGACGAGCAGTGCCGCACGGTGAACGACCCGCACGTCTTCGCGATCGGCGAGTGCGCCCTGGCCTCCGACGGCCGGGTGTACGGCCTGGTGGCCCCCGGTTACGAGCAGGCCGAGACGGCTGCGGCGACCATCGCCTCGGACGAGGCGTCCTTCGTCGGCGCCGACCTGTCCACCAAGCTGAAGCTGCTCGGCGTGGACGTGGCCTCCTTCGGCGACGCCCACGGCACCGCCGAGGACTGCCTCGACGTCGTCTACTCCGACTCCCGTTCCGGCCTGTACAAGAAGCTGGTCATCGGCCGCGACGGCACCCTGCTCGGCGGCATCCTCGTCGGCGACGCGGACGCCTACGGCACGCTGCGGGCGCTGACGGGCTCCGTGCCGCCGGTGGCCCCCGAGTCGCTGGTCCTGCCGGCGGACGCGGGAGGCGGCGCCCAGCTCGGCCCGTCCGCGCTGCCGGACGAGGCGGTCGTCTGCTCCTGCCACAACGTCACCAAGGGCGCGATCCGCGGCGCGGTCACCGAGCACAGCTGCACCACCGTGCCCGAGGTCAAGAAGTGCACCAAGGCCGGTACCGGCTGCGGCAGTTGCGTCAAGGTGCTCGGGCAGCTCGTCACCGCCGAGCTGGAGGCGAGCGGCGTCGCGGTCGACAAGGGCCTGTGCGGCTGCTTCGGGCAGACCCGCGAGGAGCTGTACGAGATCGTCCTCGCCCTGCGCATCAACACCTACCAGGACCTGCTGGACCGCTACGGCCGCGACGGCGCCCGCGGCGGCGACGGCTGCGACGTGTGCAAGCCCGCGATCGCGTCGATCATCGCCTCCCTCGCCCCGACGATCGGCGCGAGCGGCTACGTCCTGGACGGCGAGCAGGCGGCGCTGCAGGAGACCAACGACCACTTCCTCGCCAACCTGCAGAAGAACGGCTCGTACTCGGTCGTGCCGCGCATCCCCGGCGGCGAGATCACCCCCGAGGGCCTCATCGTGATCGGCGAGATCGCCCGCGACTTCGGCCTCTACACGAAGATCACCGGCGGTCAGCGCATCGACATGTTCGGCGCGCGCGTCGAGCAACTGCCGCTGATCTGGACCCGGCTGGTGGACGCCGGCTTCGAGTCCGGGCACGCCTACGGCAAGTCGCTGCGCACCGTGAAGTCCTGCGTGGGTCAGACCTGGTGCCGCTACGGCGTCCAGGACTCCGTCCGCATGGCGATCGACCTGGAACTGCGCTACCGGGGCCTGCGCTCCCCGCACAAGCTGAAGTCGGCGGTCTCGGGCTGCGCCCGCGAGTGCGCCGAGGCCCAGTCGAAGGACTTCGGCGTCATCGCCACCTCCAACGGCTGGAACCTGTACGTCGGCGGCAACGGCGGCGCGACGCCGCGCCACGCCGACCTGCTGGCCCAGGACCTGTCCGACGCCGAACTGGTGCGCCTCATCGACCGGTTCCTGATGTTCTACATCCGCACCGCCGACCGTCTGGAGCGCACCTCGACCTGGCTGGAGCGCATCCCCGGCGGCCTGGACCATGTGCGGGACGTCGTCGTGGAGGACTCCCTCGGCATCTGCGAGGAGCTGGAATCCCTGATGACGGCCCATGTGGCGCACTACGCCGACGAGTGGGCGACCACCATCAACGACCCCGAGAAGCTGGCCCGGTTCGTGTCCTTCGTGAACGCGCCGGACACCCCCGACCCGGTCGTCGGCTTCGTCCCCGAGCGCGAGCAGATCAAGCCCGACCTGCCGCTGCTGACCATCGGCCACCGTCCCCTGGAAGGGAGCGCCCAGCGATGACCCTGGCACCCGAGACGACCGACCTGAAGATCCAGCTGCGGTGGGGAGGGCGCGGCGAGGACCCCGACGGCTGGTTCACGGTCTGCGACCTCAGCCGGCTGCTGCCCGGCCGGGGTGTGGCCGCCCTGCTGCCGGACGGCCGCCAGGTCGCCCTGTTCCGCGACCGCGGCGGCGCGTTGTACGCGATCGACAACCGCGACCCCTTCGGCGGCGCGGCGGTCCTCTCCCGCGGCCTGACGGGCACCCACCAGGGCCGTCCGTTCGTCGCCTCCCCCCTGCTGAAGCAGCGCTTCGACCTGGTGTCGGGACAGTGCCTGGACGACGAGGCGGTCCGCGTGACGACGTACGAGGTGCGCGCGGCGGCGTGAGAGCCGGGCGGGCTTGAGAGCCGGGCGGCTTGAGAGCCGGGCGGGTGCGGGACGGGCGGGTGCGGGACGGGCGGGTCCCGCCCCCTCACCTGCCGCCCGGGCCCGGCGCCGTGCTCTGGAGATGTTTCACGGGCCGCCGGGGCAGCGGCCCGGCGGCGGGGCGGCCGGGCACCGCCGGCAGGCGGATCAGCGCGTCCAGGCCGCCGCTCGGGGCGCGGCGCAGCACCGCCTCCCCGCCGCTCGCGTGGGCGAGCCGCTGCACCAGCGCCAGGCCCAGACCCGTACCGCCCTTGGGGGCGTCGGGTGCGCGCCAGAAGCGGTCGAAGGCACGGCGGCGCTGCTCCTCGGTCATGCCGGGGCCCTCGTCCATGACGTGCAGCTCGACCCAGGCGGGACCGTTCGCGCGGTGCGGGAAGCGGCGCTCGGGGGGTGTGTGGCGGCGCGGGTCGATCGTGACCGCGGCGCCGGGGGGCGAGACCCGCAGGGCGTTGGAGAGCAGGTTGTCGAGGATCTGCTCCACCGCCCCGGGGACGGCAGTCACCTCGCCCCGGTAGTCCCCCGCCAGCGTCAGCCACACCCCGTGCTGCTCGTACAACGCGGCCCAGGCGCGCCGGCGTTCCTCGCACACCCGGCCGAGGTCCACCCGTTCCCGTTCGGCGGCGCTCTCGTCGAGCCGGGCCATCGCGAGCAGCCCCTCCACCATCCGGGCCAACCGGTCGGTCTCGGTCAGCGCGGCGTCGAGGCCGCCCCGGGCGTTGAGGGCGATGTCGTTCTCGAGGTTCTCCAGCCGCAGCCGCAGCGCCGCAAGGGGCGTCTTCAGCTGGTGCGAGGCCTCGCCCGCGAAGGCGCGCTGGGAGGCCAGGAGGTGTTCCAGCCGGGCGGCGGTGCGGTTGAAGGTCGCGGCGAGACTGCGCACCTCCGGCGGCCCCTTGGTGACGGCCACCGGCACGGCCGTGCCGCCGACCGCCAACTCGTGCGTGGCGCGCTCCAGTTCGCGGATGGGCCGGCCCGTCCAGCGGGCGATGGCGAAGCCCACGACGGCGACGGCGATGAGCGCCGCGAGTCCGCCGAGCGCCAGCAACAGCCAGACGTGGTGCACCCGTTCGTGCACCGTGCGGGTCGGCACGGTGATCCGGACGGCGCCCTGGAGTTCGCCGCCCTGCGCCACCGGGGTGGCCACCGCCAGGTACTCGACGCCGCCGATGGTGGAGGTGCGCACGTCCGCCGTGGCCGTCCCCCGCAGCGCGGCGGCGATGCCGGGCCAGGAGGCGAGCTTGCGCTCCTCGTCGGCGGTCAGCGGATGCGAACTGGCCAGCAGACCACCCGACTCGTCGACGATCAGCACCTTGCCGCCGATCCGCTCGGCGCAGTGCGCGGCCCGGCCGGGCAGGTCCTGCGCGGCGCGGCCCTCGGCGATGGACAGCGAGGCGAACGCCGACACCGAGTCCGCCTCGTCCTCGGCCAGGCCGGTCACCCGCTCACGCTCGCCCCGCGAGTACACGAACCCCAGCGGGATCTCCAGACAGGCCAGGAGCAGCACGGCGAGCGTGAGGTAGCTGAACAGCAGCCGCCGGGTCATCGAGAGGCCGCCGACCACTGTTGCGAGGGGTGCGGTTCGCCGCGGACGGCCGGTTCGTGCGCCGGCGGACGCGCACCGGGCGGCGCCGACTGCACCGCCAGCCGGAAGCCCACCCCGCGCAGCGTCTGGATCCACGCCGGGTTGCCCAACTTCCGCCGCAGGGTCGCGACATGGACGTCAAGGGTCTTCGTCGGGCCCTCGTAGTGCGGGTCCCAGACCCGGTCGAGGATCTGCTGCCGGGAGTAGACCGCCCCCGGGTCCTCGGTGAGCAGCGCGAGCAGTTCGAACTCCTTGGGCGTGAGCGCCACGGCGCCCTCCCCCACCCACACCTGCCGCGTCCGCCGGTCGACGACCAGCGGCCCGACCTCCCCGCCGGCCACCTCGACGGGCGCGGGCACCGGGTCGTAGGGGGCGGGGGTGTGGGCGGTGGGCGCGTACGTGGGGGCGGGGGCGGGGGCGGAGTGGGGGGCGCGGGCGTGGGGCGCGGGGGCGTAGGGCGCGGGGGCGGTGAAGCCCGCGCCTCTGAAGGGCTCGCCCCCGAAAGGCTCGCCGCCGAAAGACTCTCCCCCGAAAGGTTCGCCGCCGAAGGGCTCACCGCGGAAGGGCTCACCGCCGAACGGGGCCCGTCCGTCCGTGCCGAGGGAGCCCGCGGGCTGTTCCGCTCCCCCGAACTCGGGCGTGGCCGCCCCGCGCTGGGTCCGCCGCGTCACCGCCCGCACCCGGGCCACCAGCTCCCGCATGCTGAACGGCTTCGCCAGATAGTCGTCGGCCCCCAGCTCCAGCCCCAGCACCCGGTCGGCCTCCTCGCCCCGCGCGCTGAGGATGATGACGGGGACGTCCGAGACCTGCCGGATGCCGCGGCAGACGTCGATGCCGTCGATGTCCGGCAACCCCAGGTCGAGCAGGACGACATCGCCGTACGGCCCTCTCAACCCCTCGCCTCCGGTGC
Source organism: Streptomyces sp. NPDC101166 (assembly GCF_044768125.1). NCBI lineage: Bacteria > Bacillati > Actinomycetota > Actinomycetes > Kitasatosporales > Streptomycetaceae > Streptomyces > Streptomyces sp. NPDC101166. The sequence goes on along the minus strand of NZ_JBIWPF010000024.1, from coordinate 53,494 downwards.
GCACATGGTGCACCGTCAGTCCGAAGTTCCCGAGACCCTCGACGAGCGGTTCGGCGATCGTCTGGTCGTCCTCGATGAGCAGGACTCGTACGCCCATGCGTTTCCGTCTCTCCCGTGAACCGAATTCGCGTGTTCCGTGGACCCGTCACGCTACAAGAACGGTCAGGAATACGTCGATCGATTCCAGTCCTGTGTGATCAGCGGCTCAGCTTCGGACAAAATATGTCCCGACCCTGTCGGCGATTTAGTGTTCCTCTAACCTTCGCCTGGCGATCACCCCTCTACGGTGAGGAAGGCCTGGTCGGCCTCGTCCCTCCGGCCAGGCCTCACCTGGCCGGACACACCCCACCGGGAGGAACCGTGAAGGCATTGCTGGACCGCGCGCGCTCGTTCAAGCGACGGGTCGACTTCGAAAGCGGCGAATACCGGAGGCTGGCCGAAGGCCAATATCCCGAGGCATTGTTCATCACCTGCTCCGACTCACGGGTGATACCCGCGCTCATCACCGGAGCGCGCCCCGGAGAGATATTCGAGCTGCGCAACGCGGGCAATATCGTGCCGCCGCACGGCCGGCCGGGCGCCTCGGGCGAGGCCGCCACCATCGAGTACGCACTGGAGGTGCTCGGCGTTCAGGACGTCGTCGTGTGCGGTCACTCCCACTGCGGTGCGATGGGCGCGCTCAAGTCGGGCGACGACCTCTCCGCCCTGCCCGGCGTGGACGCCTGGCTGCAACTGGCCCGCCCCCGGCTGGCGTCCGTCCTGGACGGTGCGGCGGCCGCCGCACCGTCGCTGCCCGACGTCGTCCAGCTGAACGTCGTCAACCAGCTCGCGGTGCTGCGTGGTTACCCGGCGGCCCGGCGACGGCTCGACGAGGGACGGCTGCGACTGCACGGCTGGTACTACGAGGTGGACACCGGCCAGGTGCACGAGCTGGACGAGGACGGCCTGTTCCGGGTGCACGCGGCATGAGCGGCGCACACGCGCGGCACGGCTGGGGCCGGGGCGGCGGTACCGGGACCCCGGACGCGGGGCGCGACTTCGGGACGGACGGCGGGATCATCCCCGACGCACCGCCTCCACCCGCGGGACCACCGGTCGGTCACGGCACGTCCGACGCGTACGGTGAGGCGGCTTCTTTCGATCGCGCCGCCGACTTCGACCGCGCCGCCGACTTCGACCGGGGCTTTCCCACGCCGGACGGCAGTGACCCCTTCGACCGCAGCGACCTGTTCACCCCGGGCCCGGCGAACGCGCCGCCCGCCGCCGAACGCGCCTCCCTCGGGAAGGCGTTCGCCTTCGTACGCGGGAAGGCCGCCGGCGGCGAGGGGTCCGCCCCGGGCAAGTCGTCCGCCGCGCCGAGGGGCGACCTGGCCACCGAGATCACCGCGTCCCTCGTCGTCTTTCTGGTCGCGCTCCCGCTGTGCATCGGCGTGGCCGTGGCCTCCGGGGTCCCCGCCGAGCTGGGCATCATCTCGGGTGTCATCGGCGGGCTGGTGGTGGGCATGGCCCGCGGCAGCACGCTTCAGGTCAGCGGCCCGGCCGCCGGTCTCGCCGCGCTGGTCTCGGAGACGGTGCTGGAGCACGGCGTGGCCATGCTCGGCGTGATCGTGCTCTTCTCCGGGCTGCTGCAGATCGTCCTCGGCCTGGTCAGGTTCGGCCGGTTCTTCCAGGCGATCTCCCTGGCCGTCGTCCAGGGCATGCTCGCCGGCATCGGCCTGCCGCTGATGTTCAGCCAGGCGTACCCGGCGGCCGACGCGAAAGCGCCCGGCACGCCGATCGAGAACATGGCCGGCATCCCCGGCCTGCTCGCTGACACCTTCAGCGACCCGCAGACGATGATCGCGGCCGGCCTCGGCATCGCCACGGTCGTCCTGAGCTTCCTGTGGAAGAAGGCCCCCGCCCCGGTCGACAAGGTCCCGGCCGCGCTGGTCGCCGTGGGCGTCGGCATCGCGATCGCCGCGCTGCCCGGCGTGGAGGTGAAGACCCTCCAGGTCGGCAATCTGCTCGCCGCCGTCGACGTGCCCGGTGCAGGGCAGTTCGCGGGCCTCGCGGACGCCGGCATCATCACCGCGATCCTGACCTTCACCGTGATCGCGTCCGCCGAGTCGCTGTTCACCGCGGCCGCCGTGGACCGTATGCACGACGGACCGCGCACCCGCTACAACCCCGAGCTGATCGCACAGGGCGCCGGCAACACGGTCGCCGGGCTCCTCGGCGCGCTGCCCATCACGGCGGTGGTGGCCCGCAGTTCGGCCAACGTCCAGGCGGGCGCCAGGACCCGGCTCTCCCGGACCCTGCACGGCCTGTGGCTGCTCGCCTTCGCCCTGCTGCTCCCCCAGGTGCTGGCGCTCATCCCGGTCTCGGTCCTCGCGGGCGTGCTCATCCACAGCGGCTGGAAGCTGTTCGCTCCCGCGGAGTTCCCGAAGATGTGGAAGCAGGACCGCGGCGAGTTCGCGGTCATGACGCTCACCACGCTGGTCATCGTGGCGACCGCGCTGCTGGAGGGCGTCCTGTTCGGACTCGCGGCGGGCATCGTGCTGGCGGCGGTGCGGATGTCGCAGACGGTGATCCGGCAGCACGTGGAGGACGACACCGCGAAGGTGGTGATGGCGGGGAACGCGACGTTCCTGCGCCTGCCCCAGGTCATCGAGGCCCTGGAGGCCGCGGCCGAGTCGGGCAGGCCCAGGATCAGGCTCGACCTCACCGGCGTGACCCACCTCGACCACGCCTGCCGCAGCCAGGTGGAGGAGTTCACCGCCCAGCAGCGCGGCAAGGGCCTGCGGGTGGAACTGCTGATGCCGGGACCGGCGAGGCAGCAGATCACGCAGGAGGCCACCGCGCCGACGACGGAGCCGGCGACCGACCGGCACCCGGCCGGCTCCGGCGCGCAGGGCCGTCTCCCCCGCCGCCCGGCCTCCGCCCCCGGGACGCCCGCCGGGCACGGGTCGGAAACCTTCCCCGAGCCGCCCCGTGCCCACCCCGGCGCCCACGCTCCGGCCGCCGCCCCGGGCCCCACCGCCGAGTGGTTCTACCTGGACACCCGGCCCATGCCGGAGGACTTCGCGGAGCGGTACGCCCAGGAGTACGCCCCGGGGTTCGCGCAGAGCTGAGCGCCACCTCGCACCGGGGCGTCGGCCCCCCCCTATCCCTTCAGCCCCTCGAACCTCACCCCCGTGAGCCGCTCCGACTCCGTCCACAGCCGTTCGCCCGCCCGGTCCTCCAGGGTCCAGGGCGCCCGCCACGACGGGCCGGGCGCCCCGCGCCACATCGCGCGGGACGGGCCGGTGAAGGAGTCGGGGCGCACTCCGGGCGCCGTCGCGGCGTAGAGGGTGGGCAGGGCGCCCTCCTCGGCGGACTGGGCGAAGACGCGGTTGCCGGCCTCCACCAGCCGTTCGACGCGCCGGCGTCCCTCGGCACGGACCCCGGCGGTCTGGAGGTTGGTCGCCGCGTACCCGGGGTGCGCCGCCGCCGCGATCACATCGGCGTCGGCCGCGTCGAGCCGTCGGGCCAGTTCGTGGGTGAAGAGCAGGTTGGCGGTCTTGGAGCGGCCGTAGGCGATCCAACGGCGGTAGCGCCGCTCGCTGTTGAGGTCGCGCGGATCGATGTTGCCGAGCACGTGGGCCAGGCTGGAGACGGTCACCACGCGCGCGCCGGGCGTGTCGAGCAGCGCGGGCAGCAACAGCCCGGTGAGGGCGAAGTGGCCGAGGTGGTTGACGCCGAACTGCGTCTCGAAGCCGTCGGCGGTGGTGCCGTAGGGCAGCGCCATCACACCGGCGTTGTTGACGAGCAGGTCGAGCCGCGCGTGGGGAAGGCGGCCCGCGAACTCCCTTACTGAGGCGAGGTCACCGAGATCCAGCGGGCGCAACTCGACCTTGACGCCCGGCACTTCGCCGACCAGCCGTTCGACGGCCTCCCGTCCGCGCGACTCGCTGCGGCAGGCCAGCACCACGTGTGCGCCCCGACGGGCCAGCTCCCGTGCGGTGATGTACCCGATCCCGCTGTTGGCGCCGGTGACGACCGCCGTGCGGCCGGACTGATCGGGGATGTCGCGCGTGCTCCAGGCGACAGACATGAAGATCTCCTTCCGCTACTGCTCCCAGCGTAGGCACGCCCGCCCGTACGCCCCCACCCCGACACCTCCCCATTACGTCATGTCCACGACACGGTTACCCTGCGCTCCTAGCCTCTCTCACCGCACGACCCCGTCGCCGGCCGGCGACGGGCCGGTGTCGACACTCCTGGAGCTGACGTGGAACGTCGTACCCTCCTGCGTGCGGCCGTGCTCGGCGGAACCTCCGCCGCGCTCGGCGGAACCCTGTGGCGCGGCGCCGCGTACGCCGCACCCGCCCAGCCCGGCGCCGGACCGTACGGGGCGCTCGGCGCTCCGGACGCGAGCGGCGTCCGCCTCCCGGCCGGTTTCACCAGCCGGGTGATCGCCCGCTCCGGGCAGACAGTGCCCGGCACCTCGTACACCTGGCACAACGCACCTGACGGCGGCGCGTGTTACGCCGACGGAACCGGCTGGATCTATGTGTCCAACTCGGAGATCAGCCCGTCGGGCGGCGCGAGCGCGGTGCGGTTCTCCTCGACGGGGACGGTCACCTCGGCGTACCGCGTGCTGTCCGGCACCCGCACCAACTGCGCCGGCGGGAAGACGCCTTGGAACACCTGGCTGTCCTGCGAGGAGGTCGACCGGGGGTACGTCTACGAGACCGATCCGTGGGGTGTGAAGGCGGCGGTGCGGCGGGACGCGATGGGCCGCTTCAAGCACGAGGCGGCGGCCGCCGACCCGGTCCGTCAGGTGATCTACCTGACGGAGGACGTCTCCGACGGCTGCTTCTACCGCTTCCGCCCGACGACCTGGGGCGACCTGTCCGCCGGGACGCTGGAGGTGCTGGTGGCGGGCGGCGCGACCAGCGGCCCGGTCCGCTGGGCCCGGGTCCCCGACCCCACCGGCGCCACCGCCACCCGCAACCAGGTGTCCGGCGCCAAGCGCTTCAACGGCGGCGAGGGCTGCTACTACGCCGACGGCGCCTGCTGGTTCACCACGAAGGGCGACAACCGCGTCTGGCAGTACGACGCCGCCGCCCAGACCATCGAACTCGCCTACGACGACTCCCTGGTGACGAGCGGCACACCCCCGCTCACGGGCGTGGACAACGTCACCGGCACCGCGTCCGGCGACCTGTTCGTGGCGGAGGACGGCGGCAACATGGAGATCTGCGTCATCACCCCGGACGACGTCGTCGCCCCCTTCCTCCGCATCGACGGCCAGTCCCTCTCGGAGATCACCGGCCCGGCCTTCTCCCCCGACGGAACCCGCCTCTACTTCTCCAGCCAGCGCGGCACCTCGGGCAGTTCGTCGGGCGGCATCACCTACGAGGTGCGGGGCCCGTTCCGCTCGTGACCCCAACGGGGCCCGCACGCCCCGTCAGTTCACACAATCATCACAACTAGGCCACATCTGCTCCACTTCAATGGATCACGGCTTACCGTCGTCCCTTCAAGCACCAGCCCTGGGGGGACGACACCATGACCAACCCGTACGCCACCGCTGCTCCCGTCCCGCCGAAGTGGGCCCGCAAGCGCTTCGTCCTGCCGGCCCTGGCGCTGGCCCTGTTCGTCGGCGTCGGCATCGGCGCCGGCGACGACGGAAAGGCCGCCACCGACGCCAAGCCCCTCTCGGCCGAGCCCCGCCCGACGGTGACCGTCACCACGACGGCCACAGCGACGGCCGAGGCGGCGCCACGCCCCGCCACGACCGTGACGGCCACGGCGACGGTGAAGGTACAGGTCACCAAGACGGTCACCGCGCCGGCACCGGCGAACGACGACACGACGTCCGACGACCAGGGCACCTCAGGAGGCTCCGGGGGCGCCGACGTGTACTACGCCAACTGCACCGAGGCCCGGGCCGCCGGCGCCACCCCCCTGCACCCGGGCGACCCCGGCTACGACCGCCACCTCGACCGCGACGGCGACGGCTCGGCCTGCGAGTAGCCCCCGAAGCGCGCCCTAGGCAGCACAAGAGGGCGACACCCCCGCACAGGGTGTCGCCCTCCTCTTGCGTGCCGGAGCCGCCGCGATCGGTGCTGAGGGTCGGGGACCGCAGCGGGGCCGGGGTCTGGCGGGGCCCTCCGGGCCCCGGCGGGGTCAGCGGTGGTCGCTGCCCGTGGACTGGGTGGCCGCCCGGCCCGCTTCCAGCCGGGCCACCGGGATGCGGAACGGGGAGCAGGAGACGTAGTCCAGGCCGGCCTCGTGGAAGAAGTGCACCGACTCCGGGTCGCCGCCGTGCTCGCCGCAGACGCCGAGCTTGAGGTCGGGGCGGGTCGCACGGCCCGCCTCCGCCGCCAGCTTGACCAGCGAGCCCACGCCGTCCTTGTCGATCGTCTCGAACGGGGAGACGCCGAAGATGCCCTTCTCCAGGTAGGCCGTGAAGAACGAGGCCTCGACGTCGTCGCGGGAGAAGCCCCACACCGTCTGGGTGAGGTCGTTCGTGCCGAAGGAGAAGAACTCCGCCGCCTCGGCGATCTGGCCCGCCGTGAGCGCGGCGCGCGGAAGCTCGATCATCGTGCCGATCGCGAGCTTCAGCTCGGTGCCCGTGGCCTCCTGCACCTCTGCGATGACCTGGTCGGCCTCCTCCCGCACGATCTCCAGCTCCTGGACCGTGCCGACGAGCGGGATCATGATCTCGGCACGCGGGTCGCCCTTGGCGTTGCGGCGCTCGGCCGCCGCCTCGGCGATGGCGCGGACCTGCATCGTGAACAGTCCGGGGATGACCAGACCCAGGCGTACGCCGCGCAGACCCAGCATCGGGTTCTGCTCGTGCAGACGGTGGACGGCCTGGAGCAGGCGCAGCTCGTTCTCGTGGGGCTCCTGACGGGACTCCGCCAGGGCCACCCGGACCGACAGCTCGGTGATGTCGGGGAGGAACTCGTGCAGCGGGGGGTCCAGCAGGCGGATCGTCACCGGAAGGCCGTCCATCGCCGAGAAGAGCTCGACGAAGTCCTTCTTCTGCAGCGGCAGCAGCGCCTTCAGGGACTCCTCGCGCTCGGCCTCCGTGTCGGCCAGGATGAGCCGCTCGACCAGCTCGCGGCGGTCGCCGAGGAACATGTGCTCCGTGCGGCACAGGCCGATGCCCTGGGCGCCGAAGCGGCGGGCGCGCAGCGCGTCCTCGGCGTTGTCGGCGTTGGCGCGGACCCTCAGACGGCGCTTGCGGTCGGCGAAGGCCATGATCCGGTGGACCGCCTCGACCAGTTCGTCGGCGTCCTGGGCGCCGGCGTGCATGCGGCCCTCGAAGTACTCCACGACCGGGGAGGGGACCACCGGGACCTCGCCCAGGTAGACCTTGCCGGAGGAGCCGTCGATGGAGATGACGTCGCCCTCCTCCACCACGTGGCCGCCCGGCACGGTCATCCGGCGGCGCTTGGTGTCGACCTCGAGCTCCTCCGCGCCGCAGACACAGGTCTTGCCCATGCCGCGCGCGACGACGGCCGCGTGGGAGGTCTTGCCGCCGCGGGAGGTGAGGATGCCCTCCGCCGCGATCATGCCGTCGAGGTCGTCGGGGTTGGTCTCACGGCGGACCAGGATGACCTTCTCGCCCGAGCGGGACCACTTGACGGCGGTGTACGAGTCGAAGACCGCCTTGCCGACCGCCGCGCCCGGTGAGGCGGCGATGCCCCGGCCGACCTGCGCGACCTTCGCCTCCTCGTCGAAGCGGGGGAACATCAGCTGGGCGAGCTGGGCGCCGTTGACGCGCTGGAGCGCCTCCGCCTCGTCGATGAGCCCCTGGTCCACCAGCTGCGTCGCGATGCGGAAGGCCGCGCCCGCGGTGCGCTTGCCGACGCGGGTCTGGAGCATCCACAGCTGGCCGCGCTCGATGGTGAACTCGATGTCGCAGAGATCCTTGTAGTGGTTCTCCAGGGTCTCCATGATCTGCATCAGCTGGTCGTACGACTTCTTGTCGATCGACTCCAGCTCCGCGAGCGGGACGGTGTTGCGGATGCCGGCGACGACGTCCTCGCCCTGGGCGTTCTGCAGGTAGTCGCCGTAGACGCCCTGGTGGCCGGAGGCGGGGTCGCGGGTGAAGGCGACGCCGGTGCCGGAGTCGGGGCCGAGGTTGCCGAAGACCATGGAACAGACGTTGACGGCCGTGCCGAGGTCGTGCGGGATGCGCTCCTGCCGCCGGTACAGCTTGGCGCGGTCGCCGTTCCAGGAGTCGAAGACGGCCTTGATGGCGAGGTCCATCTGCTCGCGCGGGTCCTGCGGGAAGTCCCGGCCGGCCTCGGTCTTGACGATCTTCTTGAACTTGGTGACGAGCTTCTTGAGGTCGGCCGCCTCCAGCTCGGTGTCGACGGTGACCTTCTTGGCCGCCTTCGCCGCCTCCAGCGCGTCCTCGAACAGCTCGCCGTCGACGCCGAGGACGGTCTTGCCGAACATCTGGATGAGGCGGCGGTAGGAGTCCCAGGCGAAGCGGTCGTCGCCGGCCTGCTTGGCCAGGCCCTGGACCGACTTGTCGGAGAGGCCGATGTTCAGGACGGTGTCCATCATGCCGGGCATGGAGAACTTGGCGCCCGAGCGGACGGAGACGAGGAGCGGGTCGTCGGCCTGGCCGAGCTTCTTGCCCATCTTGCCCTCGAGGGCGTCGAGGTGGGCGCTCACCTCGTCACGCAGTGCCGCCGGCTCGTCGCCGCTGTCGAGGTAGACCTTGCAGGCCTCGGTGGTGATGGTGAACCCGGGCGGGACCGGCAGGCCCAGGTTGGTCATCTCGGCGAGGTTCGCGCCCTTGCCGCCGAGGAGGTCCTTGAGGTCCTTGTTGCCCTCGGTGAAGTCGTAGACGAACTTCACGCCCTCAACGGTCGCGGCCTGATCGGCTACCGGGAGATCTTTGTTTTCCGACACGGGTCTCGACTCCTCGAGGACGCGGTGGCTGCCCTGACGGCGAGGAACATACCCAGATCGAAGGCTTCTGGGTACGTCCACTTGCGCGTCATGCGCCCGTAACCGGTCGCCCGCCACGGGATCGAAAGTCAAGGCTGGGCAAGCGTTGAGCAGCCGATGTTTTCACTTCTTGAACGCAAGCATCTCGTCGAACCCTGTATTGCGCTCATCTGAGCGGCTTGCGCCACGCTTGATTTCGATCGATGAACGATCAAAGGGTGGCACTCAGTGCCAGCCCTTGAGGAAGTGCATCCGCTCAAGATCCGCTCATCTGAGCGCTACCCCTATCAAGGGTGGCGAGAATCACGCTGCCACGGCCGGGCGGATTTCACCATCCGGACGACGCGCCGAAGTCGCGTGCGGACGGGAATCGTGCTCGGTGGCGAACCCGTCGGCGCTGCTCACGGCGGTGGACGGGGCGCGGCGGGACTTGGCGGGGCGTTTGCACGGTGTTTGCCCGCCGCTGGCCGTGCGGGGTGAACACCGGCCTGGAGCAAGCCGTACGAAAGGTGGCGGATCCCATGGCCCCCTGTCGGGTCCGCCGATCCACCCGGCTTCGTACGGAAGGACCCCTCGGGTGCCCGCCTCCACACGCTCTCGCCACTTGCCCGACCCGAAGGGACCCGAGAACACCGGGACCGCTGAGAACCCCGCGATCACTGAGACCACCGGGACCAGTGAGAAGCCCGAGAACCCCGAGGCCGCCGGGAACACCGGGAACGCCGGGACCCCCGGTGCTACCGAGGCCCCCAAGGACGCCGAGCCCGGAAAACCCGAGGCCCGGCAGGACGCCGTGACACCGGCGGGCGGTCAGACCTCGGAGAACGGTGAGCCCTCGGCGACGACTGAACCCGCGAAGAATGCCGAGACCACGGAGGGCCCCAGGCCCGCGGGGAACGCCGAGCCCACGCAGAGCCCCGAGGTCGCGGAAAGCCCCCAGCCCGCAAAGAGCCGTCCCCAGGCCTCAGCGGGCGCCGAAGAGGCCGCGACCGTCTCCGGGAGGCCCGGCCGGGTCTCCTTGCGGGGCCGGCTCGCGCACTGGCGCTCCTGGCGGGGCCGGCATCCGCGCGCCGCGCTGGCGCTGCGGTGGACGGCGACGACGCTGTCCGCCCTGCTCGTGCTCGGGGCCCTGCTGCTGCCGAACCAGCTCCAGCTGCTGCGCACGGACCAGTTCCTGCGGCTGCCCGGCGAGGCGATCATCGCGGCGGCCCTGCTGCTGGCGCTGCCGCGCAAGCCACGGGTGGCGGTCGCCGCCGTCGGCGGGACGGTCCTCGGGGCGCTGACGGTGCTGAACCTGCTGGACATGGGGTACGCCGAGTACCTCGGCCGCAGCTTCAACCCGATCCTGGACTGGGGCCTGCTGGACGACGCCCAGTCGTACGTGGCCGACTCGATGGGCGAGGCCGTCGCTGTCGGCGCCGGCGTCGGAGTGGTGCTGCTGGTCGTGGGGCTGTTCGCCTCCATGGCGCTGGCCGTGGTGCGGCTGAGCACCCTGCTGGCGGACCACCGGCAGACCGCGACCCGGGCCACGCTGGCCGCGGGCACGGTGTGGATGACCTGCTCGGCGCTCGGGCTGCAGTACGCCGGGGAGCCGGTGGCCCAGGACCGGGCCGCGACCGCCCTCACCGACAAGGCCAGGGAGGTGCGCAAGACCCTGCGGGACGAGGCGGCCTTCGAGAAGGAGACCCGCGTCGACGCCTTCGGCAACACGCCCCCCGCGCAACTGCTGACCGGCCTGCGCGGCAAGGACGTGATCTTCACCTTCATCGAGAGCTACGGCCGTGTCGCCCTCACGGACCCGGAGATCGCACCCGGCGTCGACCGGGCCCTCGACACGGGCCAGCAGGCGCTGACCAAGGCCGGTTACCACGCCAAGAGCGGCTGGCTGACCTCGTCGACGTTCGGCGGCGGCAGCTGGCTCGGGCACTCCACCACGATGTCGGGGCTGTGGATCGACAACCAGCAGCGCTACCGCACGGTGATGAACAGCGACCATCTGAGCCTGACCAAGGCGTTCGGCAAGACCGGCGCCTGGGACACGGTCGGGATCATGCCGGGTGTGCAGAAGGCCTGGCCGGAGCAGCGGTACTACGGCCTGGACAAGGTCTACAACGCCTTCCAGATGGGGTACCGGGGGCCGGCGTTCAGCTGGTCGACCATGCCCGACCAGTACGCCCTGGAGTCGTTCCAGCGTCTGGAGCACGGCAGGGACCGAGCCAAGCCGCTGATGGCGGAGATCATCCTGACCTCCAGCCACCAGCCGTGGGCGCCGGTGCCGGAGATGGTCGACTGGAAGGACGTCGGCGACGGCTCGGTCTTCGACAGCATCGAGAAGAAGGGCCAGAAGGCCTCCGACATCATCAGCGACTCCGGCAAGTCCCGGGTGGCGTACGGAAAGTCGGTGGAGTACTCGGTGACCGCGCTGACCCAGTGGCTGGAGCGCTACGGCACCGACGACACCGTGCTGGTCTTCCTCGGCGACCACCAGCCGATCACCCGGGTCAGCGGGAACACCTCCGTGCGGGACGTGCCGGTGTCGATCGTGGCGAAGGACCCGAAGGTGCTCGACAAGATCGTCGGCTGGAAGTGGACGGACGGGCTGAAGCCCGCGCCCGACGCCCCGGTGTGGAAGATGAACTCGTTCCGCGACCGTTTCCTGACGGCGTACGGCTCGACGCCGCATCCGACGAAGTGAGCGGTCGCGGCCCGGCCGGTCAGCCCCCGGAGGTGTCCAGTTCCGCGTCCTCGCCGACGCCGGCGCAGTCGTAGGGGTCCTTCAGCCAGCCGTCCGGCAGCACCACCCGGTTGTTGCCGGAGGTCCGGCCGCGGGGCCCGTCGGCGCCGGCGGGCCAGGGCTGGTCGAGGTCCAGTTCGTCGAGCCCGGCGCGCAGTTCGGCCAGCGAGGAGGTGATCGCGAGCCGCCGCCGCATCTCGGAGCCGACGGCGAAGCCCTTGAGGTACCAGGCGACGTGCTTGCGGAAGTCGACGACGCCCTTGGACTCGTCGCCGATCCACTCGCCGAGCAGGCCGGCGTGGCGGAGCATGATGTCGGCGACCTCGCGCAGGGAGGGGCGCGCGATGTCCTCGGTCCGGCCCTCGAAGGCCGCGACGAGGTCCGCGAACAGCCACGGCCGGCCCAGGCAGCCGCGTCCGACGACGACGCCGTCGCAGCCGGTCTCCCGCACCATCCGCAGCGCGTCCTCGGCGGACCAGATGTCGCCGTTGCCGAGGACGGGGATCTCCGGGACGTGCTCCTTCAGCCGGGCGATGGCCTCCCAGTCGGCGGTGCCGCCGTAGTGCTGGGCGGCCGTGCGGCCGTGCAGGGCGATGGCGGTGACGCCCTCCTCGACGGCGATGCGGCCGGCGTCGAGGTAGGTGATGTGATCGTCGTCGATGCCCTTGCGCATTTTCATCGTCACCGGGAGGTCCCCGGCGCCGCTGACCGCCTCGCGCAGAATGGCGCGCAGCAGGTGGCGCTTGTACGGCAGGGCCGAGCCGCCGCCCTTCCTGGTCACCTTGGGGACGGGGCAGCCGAAGTTGAGGTCGATGTGGTCGGCGAGGCCCTCCTCCGCGATCATGCGGACGGCCTTGCCGACGGTCGCCGGGTCGACGCCGTACAGCTGGATGGAGCGCGGCTTCTCGGTCGCGTCGAAGTGGATGAGCTGCATGGTCTTCTCGTTGCGCTCGACCAGCGCCCGGGTGGTGATCATCTCGCTCACGAACAGGCCCTTGCCGCCGCTGAACTCCCTGCACAAGGTGCGGAAGGGCGCGTTGGTGATGCCGGCCATGGGGGCCAGCACCACGGGGGGCTGGACGGTGTGCGGGCCGATCTGCAGCGTCGTGTTCTTCGTGGGCGCGGTCGTGGGCATCCCCCCATTCTCACCCAACGTACGGCGGGACGACGATATTCATTAGTTAGGCGTACTATGCATGCATGCCCGAGCTCAGCCACCGCCGACGTCTGCTCGTCCTCGCGATCTGCTGCATGAGCCTGCTCATCGTGAGCCTGGACAACACCGTCCTCAATGTGGCGCTGCCCGCCGTGCAGCGCGACCTGCACGCCTCCACCGCCGGCCTGCAGTGGACCATCGACGCCTACACGCTGGTCCTGGCCGCGCTGCTGATGCTCGCGGGTTCCACGGCGGACCGGATCGGCCGCCGGAAGGTGTTCATGGCGGGCCTCGTGCTGTTCTCGGCCGGCTCCCTGCTCTGTTCCCTGGCGCCGACCCTGGAGCTGCTGATCGCGGCGCGGATGGTGCAGGCCGTCGGCGGGTCGATGCTCAACCCGGTCGCCATGTCGATCATCACCAACACCTTCACCGACCCCCGCGAGCGCGCCCGCGCGATCGGCGCGTGGGGCGCGGTCGTCGGCATCTCGATGGCGGCGGGCCCGCTGGTGGGCGGGGTGCTGGTGGAGTCCGTCGGCTGGCGCTCCATCTTCTGGCTCAACCTGCCGGTCGGCCTCGCCGCCCTGCTGCTCACCCTGCGGTTCGTCCCCGAGTCCCGCGCGCCCAAGGCGCGCCGCCCCGACCCGGTCGGCCAGGTGCTGGTCATCGCCCTCTTCGGCTCGCTGACGTACGCCATCATCGAGGCGCCCACGGCCGGGGCCGCCACCAGCCTGCCCTTCGGGGCGGTCGCGCTGGCGGCGCTGGCCGCCCTGCTCATCTACGAGCCCCGGCGCGAGGAGCCCCTCGTCGACCTGCGGTTCTTCCGGTCGGCGCCGTTCACCGGGGCCACGGTGATCGCGGTCAGCGCGTTCGCCGCGCTCGGCGGTTTCCTGTTCCTGTCGACGCTCTACCTGCAGAACGTGCGCGGTCTGGACGCCCTGCACGCCGGTCTGTGGATGCTCCCGATGGCCCTGCCCACGTTCCTGTGCGCGCCGCTGTCCGGGCGGCTCGTCGGCAGTACGGGACCACGGCTGCCGCTGGTCGTCGCCGGGGCGGCGATGACCGCGAGCGGGGTGCTGTTCGCCGCGTTCGACGCGGAGACGTCCGACGGCACGCTGTTCCTCGGCTACCTCCTGTTCGGCATCGGCTTCGGATTCGTCAACGCGCCGATCACCAACACGGCGGTGTCCGGCATGCCCCGCGCCCAGGCGGGCGTCGCCGCCGCCGTCGCCTCCACCAGCCGCCAGCTCGGGCAGACCCTCGGCGTGGCCGTGGTCGGCGCGCTGCTGGCGGCGGGCGTCGGAAGTTCCTCGTACCGGGAGGCGTTCGTGTCGGCCGCGACGCCGGGGTGGTGGGTGCTGACCGCCTGCGGGCTGACCGTCCTCACCGTCGGCGCGGCCACCACGGGACCCTGGGCCCGCGGCACCGCCGACCGGGCCGCGGCGCGACTGGGCGCCGAGGAGATCCGGGAAGCGGTGGGCGCGCCGGGCCGCCGCTGAGCGGCTCGGTCCTCCCCTGCCCGCCCCGGTCGCTCACGCCGCGGGCAGGTCGGACGCCCGGCCGTCCAGCTCGCCGCGATCCGCCCTGACCGGCCTGCCGAGCCTGCGCCTGCCGCGTGGGGCGCGGTGAGGGAGCCGCTGAGAGCTCAGGCCGCTCGCAGGGCTCTCAGCAGCAGGTCCACCAGGGCCGTGAAGTCGGCGTCGGCTTCAGGGCGTTGCCAGACCTTGGCGTAGCCGGGGTCGTGGAAGCGGGCGGTGGCGTGGAAGACGGTACGGGCTTCGGTCGCGGGGTCCGCGGCGGTGAAGGCGCCGGAGGCGACGCCCGCCTCGATGATCCGGGTGAGCTGTCCGGTCAGCTCGGCGAGGTGCTCGCCGACCACCGCGCCGGTCTCGCCGGTCAGCACCTGGTAGGTGGCGAACAGCTCGGGATCGTCGCCCGCCTTGCGGCGCTTGGCCTCGAAGAGGGTCGCCAGCCAGACCCGCAGCCGGGTCTGCGGGTCGCGCCCCTCGTCTGCGGCGATCCCGGCGAGGTCCTGCGAGGCGCGGTCCAGCCAGCGCTTGGTCACCGCCTCGCGCAGCGCAGCCTTGGTGCGGAAGTGGCGGTAGACGCTGCCGTGGCTGACGCCGAGCGCGCGGGCCACGTCCACCACGGTGGCCTTGGCCGGGCCGTGGCGGCGCAGCACGTCCTCGGTGGCTTCGAGGATGCGCTCGGCGGTCAGGGTCTCGGAGGTCTGCGGTGCCATGCTCCGACCGTACCGGGGGCCCGGATCAGCGTTCGCTGTCGAGGTGCGCCATCGCGGCCGCCGCGTACCGCTCGCCGGCGGCCGCGTCGGCCGGCACGGCCGCCTCGATCGCCACGAGGTCACCCGCGTCCAGGACGACGTCCAGCGCGCCCAGCGACTCCGCGAGCCGCTCCCGGGTGCGGGCGCCGATCAGCGGGACGATGTCCTCGCCCTGCGCCAGCACCCAGGCGATCGCGATCTGGGCGACGGAGACGCCTTTCTGCTCGGCGATCTTCCGCAGCGACTCCACCAGGGTCAGGTTGTGCCGGAGGTTCTCGCCCTGAAATCGGGGCGAGTGGGCGCGGAAGTCGTCGGCGGCGAGCTGCCGGTCGGCCGAGAAGTGCCCGGAGATCAGGCCCCGGGACAGCACGCCGTAGGCGGTGACGGAGATGCCGAGCTCGCGGACGGTCGGCAGGATCTCCCGCTCGATGCCGCGGGAGATCAGGCCGTACTCGATCTGGAGGTCGGCGATCGGGGCGGTGGCGGCGGCCCTGCGGATCGTCTCGGCGCCGACCTCGCTCAGGCCGATGTGGCGGACGTACCCCTTCTCGACCAGTTCGGCGATGGCGCCGACGGTCTCCTCGATGGGGACGTCCGGGTCGAGGCGTGCGATGCGGTAGACGTCGATGTGGTCGACGCCGAGGCGCTGGAGTGAGTAGGCGGCGAAGTTGCGCACGGCGGCCGGGCGGCCGTCGTAGCCGGACCAGACGCCGTCCGGGCCGCGCAGCGCGCCGAACTTCACGCTGGTCAGGGCCTGGTCACGGCGGGCGGCGGGCGCGGTGCGCAGGGCCTCGCCGATGAGCAGTTCGTTGTGGCCCATGCCGTAGAAGTCGCCGGTGTCGAGCAGGGTCACGCCGGCCTCCAGGGCCGCGTGGACGGTGGCGATCGACTCGGTGCGGTCCGCTTCGCCGTACAGCGCCGACATGCCCATGCAGCCGAGGCCGAGGGCGGAGACACGGGGGCCTGTCGTTCCGAGGGTGCGGGTCTGAAGGGTCATGCGATCCAGCCTGACATGACAGCTGACAGATTTCAATATTTGTCAGCTGTCACCCGGCATGGACGTCGGCGGCTTCCGCCGCCCACCTGACATCGACCGAACGACGAAGGCCCCGGCCCCGGAACAGATCGTTCCGGAACCGGGGCCTTCACAGCCGCGGGTGAGGCGAGTCGCCCTACGGTCCTAGCAGCCGACCAGACGGCTCGCGAGGTAGCCCTCGATCTGGTCCAGCGACACGCGCTCCTGCTTCATGGAGTCGCGCTCGCGCACCGTCACCGCGTTGTCCTCGAGGGTGTCGAAGTCGACGGTGACGCAGTACGGCGTGCCGATCTCGTCCTGGCGGCGGTAGCGGCGGCCGATCGCGCCGGCGTCGTCGAACTCGATGTTCCAGTTCTGGCGCAGCGCCTGGGCGAGGCCCTTGGCCTTCGGGGACAGCTCCGGGTTGCGGGAGAGCGGGAGCACCGCGACCTTCACCGGGGCGAGGCGGTGGTCCAGGCGCAGCACCGTGCGCTTCTCCAGCTTGCCCTTGGCGTTGGGGGCCTCGTCCTCGACGTAGGCGTCCAGCAGGAACGCCAGCATCGCGCGGCCGACGCCGGCCGCCGGCTCGATGACGTACGGCGTCCAGCGCTCCTGGGCCTCCTGGTCGAAGTAGGAGAGGTCCTGACCGGAGGCCTTGGCGTGGGCGCCGAGGTCGTAGTCGGTGCGGTTGGCGACGCCCTCGAGCTCGCCCCACTCGTTGCCGCCGAACTGGAAGCGGTACTCGATGTCAGCGGTGCGCTTGGAGTAGTGGGAGAGCTTCTCCTTCGGGTGCTCGAACCACCGCATGTTCTCCTCGCGCAGGCCGAGACCGGTGTACCAGTTCCAGCGCTGCTCCATCCAGTACTCCTGCCACTGCTCGTCCTCGCCCGGCTTGACGAAGAACTCCATCTCCATCTGCTCGAACTCGCGCGTGCGGAAGATGAAGTTGCCGGGCGTGATCTCGTTGCGGAAGGACTTGCCCATCTGCGCGATGCCGAACGGCGGCTTGCGGCGCGAGGTGGTCTGCACCTGGGCGAAGTTGGTGAAGATGCCCTGGGCGGTCTCGGGGCGCAGGTAGGCGACGGAGCCGGAGTCCTGCGTCGGGCCGAGGTGGGTGGAGAGCAGGCCCGAGAACTGCTTGGGCTCGGTGAAGGTGCCCTTGTTGCCGCAGTTGGGGCAGTTCAGGTCCGCCAGGCCGTTCTCCGGGAGGCGGTTGTGCTTGGCCTCGTAGGCCTCCTCCAGGTGGTCCGCACGGAACCGCTTGTGGCAGGAGGTGCACTCGGTGAGCGGGTCGGTGAAGGTGGCGACGTGGCCCGACGCGACCCAGACCTCGGGGGCCAGGATGACGGACGAGTCGATGCCGACCACGTCCTCGCGCGACGTCACCATGTAGCGCCACCACTGGCGCTTCAGGTTCTCCTTGAGCTCGACACCCAGCGGTCCGTAGTCCCAGGCGGCGCGCTGGCCGCCGTAGATCTCACTACAGGGGAATACGAAGCCACGGCGCTTGCTCAGGCTGACGATGGTGTCGATCTTGTCGGCGGCCACGGTGCTCTCTTCATAACGACGACGAATACTGACGGGTGCGGCGCGTAGCGCCTCGATGAGGGGTGGTGGTCGGGAGACGGGCGGGCGAAGCGAGACGCTTCCAGCGAATGCTTCAGCGTACCGGCGGTGCCTGCCCCTCAATCAAATCGGTCCACTGCTCAGAACGTGACGAACCGCTTGTTGACAACGGTTTCCATCATTGTTGAAAATGACTGTCATGAACGTACGACGCCTCATACCGGGCACCGCGGTCGCGGCGGCCACCGCTCTCGGCCTCACCGCCCTCACCGCCTGCTCCGGCCAGAGCGCCGCGGCGGGCAACACCGACAAGTTCGACGTCGTCGCGTCGTTCTACCCGATGGCCTTCCTCGCCGAGCGCATAGGCGGCGACCACGTCCACGTCAGCAGCCTCACCGAGCCCGGCCAGGAACCGCACGACCTGGAGATCAGCGCCAAGCAGCGCGTCCAGGTCGAACAGGCCGACGCCGTCCTGTACTTGAAGAACCTCCAGCCCTCCGTCGACGACACGGTGGCCCAGTCCGAGGTCAAGACGAAGATCGACGCCGCGAAGCTCACCACGCTGGAACAGCACGGCAGCGAGGTCGGCGGCCACGCGGCCGAGCACGACCACGAGCACGGCGAGGAGGAGGCCGGCCTCGACCCCCACCTCTGGCTCGACCCGGTCAGGTACGCCGAGGTCGCCAAGGGCGTCGGCGCGGCCTTCGAGAAGGCCGACCCCGGCCACGCGGCCGACTACAAGAAGAACACCGCCGCCCTCGTCTCCGAACTGAACGCCCTGAACGCACAGTTCAAGACCGGGCTCGCGAACACCAGGACCAAGGTCTTCATCACCACCCACGCCGCCTTCGGCTACCTCGCCGAGCGCTACGGCCTGACCGAGGAGGCCATCAGCGGCCTCGACCCCGAGTCCGAGCCGAGTGCCGCCCGCATCCGCGAACTTGAGAAGATGGCGAAGGCCGACGGCGTCTCGACCGTGTTCTACGAGACCCTCGTCAGCGACAAGACCGCCAAGACCGTCGCCAAGGACGCCGGACTGAAGACGGACGTCCTCGACCCGATCGAGGGCATCACCGACACATCCCGCGGCAAGGACTACTTCGCGGTCCAGGAAGCCAACCTCAAGGCGCTGCAGACGGCCCTGGGAACCAAGTGATCTTTACGGAGGGCGTCATGGACACCGGCGTCACAGAGGGCGAACGCGAGCCCGTCATCACCCTCGACGGGGTCCGCGCCGAACTGGGCTCACGTCCCGTCCTGCGCGGCATCGACCTGACCGTGCGGCGCGGCGAGGTCGTCGCGCTGCTCGGCGCGAACGGCTCCGGCAAGTCCACCGCCGTGCGCAGCGTCATCGGCCAGGTCCCGGTCACCGCCGGGCGGATCGAGCTGTTCGGGACCGACCGCGGCCGCTTCCGCGACTGGCGGCGCGTGGGCTACGTACCGCAGCGCACCACCGCCGCCGGCGGCGTCCCCGCCACCGTCACCGAGGTCGTCTCCTCCGGCCGGCTCTCCCGGGCCCGCTTCGGCATCCTGCGCAAGGCCGACCACGAGGCCGTACGCCGCGCCCTGGATCTCGTCGGCATGGCCGACCGGGCCAAGGACTCCGTGAACGCCCTCTCGGGCGGCCAGCACCAGCGGGTGCTGATCGCCCGCGCGCTCGCCGCCGAACCCGAGCTGCTGATCATGGACGAGCCGATGGCGGGCGTCGACCTCGCCAGCCAGGAGGTCCTCGCCCGGACGCTGGAGAAGCAGGTCGCCGAAGGCGCCACGGTCCTGCTCGTCCTGCACGAACTGGGCCCGCTGGAACCCCTCATCGACCGGGCCGTCGTGCTGCGCGACGGCTGCGTGACCCACGACGGCCCACCCCCGCGCGCGGTCGGCCAGCACGCCCTGCCCGGCCACGACCATGTGCACCCGCACGCACCGGCGGGCGCCGAACCGATCCGCACGGGACTGCTGAGCTGATGGACTTCCTGAACTACGCCTTCATGCAGCGGGCACTGCTCGCCGCCGTCCTGGTCGGCGTCACCGCCCCCGCCGTCGGCATCTACCTCGTCCAGCGCCGCCAGGCCCTCATGGGCGACGGCATCGGCCATGTCGCGATGACCGGCGTCGGCCTCGGCTTCCTGCTGACCTGGTCCCCGGTGTGGATGGCCACGGCCGTCGCCGTCCTCGGCGCGGTCCTCATGGAACTGATCCGCTGGTACGGCCGCACCCGCGGCGACATCGCCCTCGCGATGCTCTTCTACGGCGGCATGGCCGGCGGCGTGATGTTCATCAACCTCGCTCCGACCGGCTCCAACGCCAACCTGAACTCCTACCTCTTCGGCTCGCTGTCGACCGTGTCGGAGTCCGACGTCACCGCGATCTGCGCGCTCGCGGCCTTCGTCGTCCTCGTCACCCTGGGCCTGCGCCGGCAACTCTTCGCGGTCAGCCAGGACGAGGAGTTCGCCCGGGTGACCGGACTGCCGGTGCGCGCCCTGAACCTGCTGACCGCGGTCACCGCCGCCGTCACGGTGACCGTCGCCATGCGGGTCGTCGGGCTCCTGCTGGTCTCCGCGCTGATGGTGGTCCCGGTCGCGGCGGCCCAGCAGCTCACCCGCAGCTTCGCGGCGACGTTCGCCGTCGCGGTGGCCATCGGCATCACCGTCACCATCGGCGGCACCGTCACCTCGTACTACCAGGACGTCCCGCCCGGCGCGACGATCGTGCTGCTGACCATCGGCGCGTTCATCGCCATGACCGCGCTCGCCGCCCCGCTCGCCCGACGGCGCGCCCGCGCGGCGGCCGCCGGCCAGCCCGCCGGAGACCCCGCGGAGTGCACCATTCCGGCCACCAGGGAGGCCGGCGACGGCATCGGCGTCTGACCGCGCACGGCCCGGGCTGGCACAATGGCCCGGCAAGCCGCAGACGTGAACCGAGCCAACGGAGGAGGCAACGGTGACGACCGCTGGACCGCCCGTGAAGGGCCGCGCCACCAGGCAGCGTGCCGCAGTGGCGGCGGCGCTCGACGAGGTCGAGGAGTTCCGCAGCGCGCAGGAACTCCACGACATGCTCAAACACAAGGGCGACTCGGTCGGGCTGACGACGGTCTACCGCACCCTCCAGTCCCTCGCCGACGCCGGCGAGGTCGACGTCCTGCGCACCTCCGACGGCGAGTCCGTCTACCGCCGCTGCTCCAGCGGCGACCACCACCACCACCTCGTCTGCCGGGGCTGCGGCAAGGCGGTCGAGGTCGAGGGCCCCGCGGTGGAGAAGTGGGCGGAGGCCATCGCCGCGGAGCACGGCTTCGTGAACGTGGCGCACACGGTGGAGATCTTCGGCACCTGTGCGGAGTGCTCCGCGAGGTGAGCCGGAGTACGGTGCGGGCCCTGTCGTGACCGTGACCGGGGGCCGTGCCCCCGGACCACCCTTCGGCCCTGGACGGGCCTCGTCCTCAAACTCCCCCAGAGGGGGGACCCCCAGACGGGCTGAGTTGCCCAGCCCCGTCGAAAAGTGCCGCTACTCCCCTTCCCTGCCCTCCATCGCCAGGAGTTCCTCGTTGGGGATGGCTCCGCCGAAGCGGCGGTCGCGGGAGGCGTATTCGATGCAGGCGCGCCACAGGTCACGGCGGTCGAAGTCGGGCCACAGGACGTCCTGGAAGACCAGCTCGGCGTACGCGCTCTGCCAGAGCAGGTAGTTGGAGGTCCGCTGCTCGCCGCTGGGGCGCAGGAACATGTCGACGTCCGGCATGTCCGGGTAGTACAGGTACTTCTGCAGCGTCTTCTCGTTGACCTTCGACGGGTCGAGACGGCCCGCCTTCACGTCCTCGGCGAGGGCCTGCGCGGCGTCGGCGATCTCGGCGCGGCCGCCGTAGTTCATGCAGAAGTACAGGGTCAGCCGGTCGTTGTCCTTGGTCTGCTCCTGGGCGATCTGGAGCTCCTTGGCGACCGACTTCCACAGCTTGGGCATACGGCCCACCCAGCGCACCCGGATGCCCAGTTCGTCGAGCTGGTCGCGGGTCTTGCGGATGAAGTCGCGGTTGAAGTTCATCAGGAAGCGCACCTCGTCGGGCGAGCGCTTCCAGTTCTCGGTGGAGAAGGCGTACAGGGAGATGTTCTTCACCCCGATCTCGACCGCGCCCTGGAGCACGTCGAGCACCTGCTCCGCGCCGACCTTGTGTCCCTCGGTGCGGGGCAGCCCACGCTCCTTCGCCCAGCGGCCGTTGCCGTCCATGACGATCGCCACGTGCTCGGGGATCAGCTCACCGGGCACCTTCGGCGCGCGGGCGCCGGACGGGTGCGGTTCCGGCGCCTTGTACTCCCGACGCTGCCGCCCCAGGAACCCGCGTACCACCATGTCTGTCTTCTCTCCTCTAGCCGCTTACTTCTCTACGTACCGAAGGGAGCGCAGACCGCGCTCCATGTGCCAGTGCAGGTAGGCGGAGACCAGTCCGCTGCCCTCCCGGACGTGGCGTGCCTCGCACGCGTCCGCCGTCTCCCAGTCTCCCGTGAGCAGCGCGCCCAGCAGTTCCAGGGTCTGCGGCGAGGGTACGACGCTGCCGGGGACCCGGCAGTCGGCGCAGACGGAACCGCCGGAGGCCACGGAGAAGAACCGGTTCGGGCCGGGCATGCCGCACTTGGCGCAGTCGCCGAAGCTGGGCGCGTAGCCGTTGACGGCGAGGGAGCGCAGCAGGAACGCGTCCAGGACGAGGTGGGGGGCGTGCTCGCCCCGGGCCAGCGTCCTCAGGGCGCCCACGAGCAGCAGGTACTGCTGCACGGCCGGCTCGCCCTCGTGGTCGGTGAACCGCTCGGCGGTCTCCAGCATGGCGGTGCCGGCGGTGTAGCGGGCGTAGTCGCTGACGATGCCGCCGCCGTACGGCGCGATGGTCTCGCTCTGCGTGCACAACGGCAGCCCGCGGCCGACCAGCTCACTGCCCCGGGCGAAGAACTGCACGTCCACGTGTGAGAACGGCTCCAGCCGGGCCCCGAACTTCGACTTGGTCCGCCGCACCCCCCGGGCGACCGCCCGCACCCGCCCGTGCCCTCGCGTGAGCAACGTGATGATGCGGTCGGCCTCGCCCAGCTTCTGCGTGCGAAGGACGACGCCGTCATCCCGGAACAGGCTCATCGGACACCGCCACAGGCCTGCCGGGGGTGCGGGGGTCGCCCCCCGCAAAGACGCAGCATGATGCGGTCGGCCTCGCCCAGCTTCTGCGTGCGAAGGACGACGCCGTCATCCCGGAACAGGCTCATCCGACACCGCCACAGGCCTGCCGGGGGTGCGGGGGTCGCCCCCCGCAATGACGCAGCATGATGCGGTCGGCCTCGCCCAGCTTCTGCGTGCGAAGGACGACGCCGTCATCCCGGAACAGACTCATCGGGCACCGCTGTCGAACAGGCTCATGGGTCCATTCTCGCCCATGCCCTAAGCGGGTGCGCCGCTCTCACCGGCCCCCGCACCGCGATCGCCCTCGCGGGCGCGCTGCTGCCGGCGACACCGCTGCTGCTCCTGGCCGTACGGCGCGCGGAGACGGCAGCGGACCAGGCGGCCGCGGAGATCACCGAGGCCGCCTGAAACTCCGGCGCCGCGGCCGGACCGGTGGGACCGGTGGGACCGGTGGGACCGGTCCCACCGGGTCGCGCAGGCGTCAGTCCGGGTCGGGGCCGCCGCTCCTGACCCGGACCTGGCCGGGCAGGCCGTTCGGGGAGTTGGCCGGGTCGGCGGCGTCCCACAGCAGGTTGAACCGGCGGCGCAGAGGCTCGACCTCGTTCGCCCGGGCGTTGATCGTGGTCGAGGAGTTCACGCTGAGCTGGTCGGCGTGGATCTCGTACGTCAGCGCCTCGTCGAACACGATGAAGTCGATCATCTTGCCGCGCCGGAAGTACGGCGGGAGCTCCTCCAGCGCGACCACCCGTACGTCGATGCCCATGTCCCGCTGCTCGGTGCAGATCGGCACCAGAGCGGAGAACTCCTCGGGCCGTTTGACGATGAACAGCCGCCGCACCCTGATACGGCGCTCGGGGTCGAGGATGGCCTCCCGCTGGGCGGTGAGGTAGCGGCCGGCGGGCTCGGTGTTCCAGAAGCTGTCGTCGACGACGGTGGTGCTGATGGCGTCGATGCTCTTGCGGGTGCACCGGGTGAGGGTCATGAGCCAGTCGTGGTTCTCCCCGGGGCACTCGGCGACGAGGTTGGTGAAGTCCTCCATCTGCGCGGCCAGTCGGTCGATCTCGGCGTGCGCGAACGCGTGCAGGATGTCCGGCCCCATGGAGACGACCTTGGTGGCGTGCTCGGCGAGCCGGGGCACGCCGTCGCCGCGCAGCTTCTCCACCTCGTTGAAGAGCTTGGTGGCCTTGCCGATGTCGGCGAACCTCTTGTCCACCGAGTCCTTGACGGCGTTCATCTGGTTCACGAAGGACACGAGGAACTGCACGATCAGCACGATGCCGCCGCACAGCACGGACAGCACGAGCTGCCACGGGCCTTCCTCGTCGGCTCCGAGAACGTTGGTGAGCAGGTAGACCACACCGCCCACCACCACCGTGACCAGGAGTTTCTGGGTCACATGCCGAGCGCCTTCGAACGTGTTCGCCGGTGCGTTCATCTCTCTTTCTCCCCCCGTCGGGATCATGCGCGGACCGGTGTCGTGGTGCCTTCCCTTGCTGTGCGATGGTGCGGGCTGTGCCGTGGTGCGGGCGTGCCGTGCGCGGTGCGGGCCTCGATGGTCGTAGCGGCCTCGGTGCCGTCAGGGCGTGCTCAGCGCGTCGCCGCGTTCCTCGCGGCGGACGAGGTTCTGCAGGGCGAGCTGGTCGCGGATGCGCTGGGCCAGGGTGTTCCACTGTCTGCTGAACCCGGGGTTCCTCTCCAGCTCCTCCCATGGGGTGGTCAGCGCGCGGTCGACGCGGGCCCTCGGCATCCACAGATGCAGCAGATGGTCGACGAGCGGGCGCAGCACCTTCAGCGCGGCCTTGCGGTCGTCGGAGCCGAGCCGCAGGCCGTCGAGCTTGTCGGCGACGGTCGTCAGCAGCCAGTCGTGCAGGGCGAGGTCCTCGCAGAGGCCGGCCACCGCGGCGGGCTCGGTGCCGGGCGGCAGCCGCAGCTCCACCACCCGCAGTCCGTCGCCGGCCTCGGTGAAGTGCAGGGACGCCTCCTCGCCGGCGGCGGTCGGGGACGCCGTCCAGCGCAGGCTGGTGTCGGCGGTGGTGAGCGGGGCGTCGTGGTCCAGTTCGTGCCGCCGGGAGATCCGCGCCAGCAGGCTCTCGGCGATCGAGCCGACGTCCAGCTCGCCCTGCCGGCTCCCGGTGAGGAAGCCCTCCCTCACCGACTTCTCGGGGAGCCGGCCGACGGGGACCAGGGAGCCCGGCCGGACCAGGTAGTAGCCCCAGGGCTGGCGCCGGTCGGGCCCGTCGGCCGGGAGGGAGAAGGACGCCGTCGACTGCAGCACCCGGCCCTCGACGAGCGCCGCGCGGGCGGTCACCGTGCCGACGGCGCGGATCCGGGCGCCGGTGGCGGTGGGCAGCCGGCAGTCGACGCCGGTGAGGACGTCCGGGGAGACGGCGTGCCGGTTGGGACGCCGGGACAGCCGGACGCGTTCGTCGGCGCGCAGGCGCAGCAGCCCCTCGGCGGCCCGTTCGTCCACCGCGTCGCGGTTGGGCAGCAGACAGGTCCGCACCTCGCCGCAGGCCAGGACGGGCCCCGTGGTCGTGCCCAGGCCGCTCATGTCACAGCCCCGGCGGGAACACGTAGGAGGTGCGGTCCACGACGCCGGCGGGGACGGCGACGCCCTCGCCCGCGGAGCGTTCGGCGACCTGGCGCAGCGCCTCCTCCTCGACGTGGACCTGGTCCAGGACGACGCGGACGGCGTGCTCCACGGGCAGGAACCGGGCCGGGAGGATGCTGCACGTGGCGTACGCGGTGAAGGGCGGCGCGAGCGGGTTGAGGCGGACGACGGGCGGCAGCGCGTCCCAGTCGGCCGGGAACGCCTTGTCGTCCCAGGCGGCGGGGGTCAGCACGGCCCGGCCGTTGTCGCGCAGCAGCCCGAGCCGGACGAGCTGCCAGACCGAGGCGAGGAAGGCGCAGGACCAGGTGCGCTCGTCCTCGGGCCCGCTCCACAGCTCGACGTCCATGAAGACGGAGTGGCCGCGCGCGCCGGTCTCGCTCGGCGGCTCCCAGACCGCTCCGGTGGCGTCCAGGGCGGCGGAGGTGCGCCGGGACGGGGCGCGGCGGCCGTTGGTGAGCCAGCCGGTGCGGCTGACGGGCGGGCGGAAGCCGTTGCTGCCGGGCGGGGGCGACTCCACGAGCCGGTGCAGGACGGCCTCGGCGAGGACGGCGCGGTCCCGGCGGCCGGACCCGCCGCCGGCCGGGGCGGGACCGGCGAGCGCGGGGCCGGCGCAGCCCGACTCGCGGGCCAGGTAGTCGATGGTGAGGCCGGACTCGGCCGCCGCGTCGAGCAGCGGCGGGACGAGTTCGGCGGGGGTGGACAGCCGGCTGAAGTAGTCGTCGATGAGGAAGCAGGTGCTGATCCTCGGTCGCCGCCCCGCCGGGAGCGGGCCGACGCCGGCCCTGGCGGCGTCCACCCAGGGCCGCACGGCGGCGAAGTGGCGGCGCAGCCGGTCGGGGCCTTCGACGAAGTCCTCCATGTACAAGTGCCCTAATTCCAGGGAGAGATGGGAGTAGGGCACGGATTCGGTGCGCGGCTGCGCGCTGGTCTCCCGGAACACCGTTCCCGGCCCGCTCACAGCTGCCCCCAGTACATGTCGTCGGTCAGGCGTTGTGCGAGTTCGCCCATCTTCTGCCAGGTCTCGACATTGGCGATCCGGCGGTCGTGGACGTCCTCGTCGGTGATGAGGCGTTCCTGCCACTGCAGGACGGGTTCCAGCGGAATGGAAGACAGCACCCGTGTCTTGCCGATGCCGCGGCCGGCCGCGATTTCCTCCAGTTGTGTGTCGCACTGCCGCATCCACGCGTACTGGGCGGGTGAGACCTGCGACCAGAGCGGCGACTCGAGATTGGGAACGGCGGCCCGGACGAAACGGATCGAGGCGTTGAGCGCGTCCGAGTCGTGGCCCATGGCGCAACCGGCCTCGACTATGCCCTGTTTCCCGTACACGAGTTCGGCGGCCGCCATCACGTGCTGGCGGGTCCAGCGGTGATAGACGAGCCATCGCGTTTTCAGTCGTCCGAGTCCGCCGCGGGGCGAGGTGGCGAGCAGGGCGAGGTCCATCGCATAACTGCGTCCGGCGCTCAAGTCGACGATGATGACGTCGAATTCGCGTTTCAGTCGCAGGACGAGGTCCACGCACCGGTGCAGGTTCTCCGCGTCGGTGACGAATTCACCGCCGGAGCGGTCGCCGGGCAGCAGCACCAGCCGTCCGGAGCCGCCGGGCCGGCTGAGCAGGACGGGGTGTTCGGTGCGGGCCCACACGTCGACCCGCAGCGGCTCGCCCACCTCGCCCTTGAGGTAGGAGTGCAGACCCCGCCCCTCGGCCTCCCCGAGCACGTCGGGCAGGTCGAAGACGGCGGCCGCGGTGGGCGACCCGAAGTCGAAGTCGAGGTAGCAGACGTCGTCCCCGTCCAGCGCGCGGTGGTAGGCGAGGTTGGCGCTGGTGACGGAACGGCCCGTGCCCCCCTTGTCGGAGGCGGCGAAGACGAGCACCCGTCACCTCCCCAGCGGGTCGGCGTCGCCGCGGGCCCGGGCGAGGGTGTCGAGCCGGGTCAGGACGCCGAGGGCGAGTGCGTAGGCGGTGCCGGGCTGGTCGCCGACGAGTCGCCGGGCGCGGCGCAGATCCGCCTCGATGGCCTTGATCTCTTCTCCCTGGGGGCTCTTGAGGGCGGGGGCGGCCTGTTCCATCTGCTCCCGGCCGAAGAGGTGCGCCGCCTCACTGATCAACGCCCTGGACAGTTCGGTGAGTTCGGAGCTGCGGACCGGTTTCTGGTCGTACAGGCCGTGCGCGGCGACCATGCACTCGGTGATGCGCTCCATGATGTTCCAGGACAACGGGCCCTGACGGACCGGCGATTCGGGGTAGACGGCGTGCACGTTGTCCCACAGGCCGACGCCGTCGCCCTCGCTGAGCCGGCGCTGCCAGAGGTGGTCGAGGATGCTCTCGGCCAGTTGCAGCAGACGGTCCTGTGAGCTGATGTTCCGTGACAGCGAGCAGAGTTGGATGGTCCGCTTGAGCAACTGCGCGGAGAAGTCCGTCATCGTCCACTTCATGGGCGGACCCAGGGCGTCGCTGCCCAGCAGCGGCAGGGTGACGCCGGGGTTGTGCAGTCCGATCGCAGGGTCGTCGCGGGTCATGCCGCTGGTGATCCGGCCGCGTTCGGCGAGGCGTTCCATGACGGCGACGGTGCGGGTGAGGTCGTCGTCGGTGGCCCGGCGGCGGACGAGGTCGTGGACGAGGATGGAGGCCACGGAGAGGGAGAAGTACTCCGACTCCAGCTGCTGGAGCGTGGTGCGCCAGGGGATCTCCTCCAGCGGCCAGGTGCCGTCGCCGAAGCGGGCCACCGCCGACCAGTACTGCTGGGTGATCTCCCAGCGCAGCCGCAGCGCGTCGGCGAGTTTCTGCTGTTCGGGGTTGAGCAGACCGAGGACGAGGGTGCGCTCGGAGAAGAGGTCGGGGATGCCGTCGAGGGCGACGACGGTGAAGTACAGATAGGGCACGGCGTGGGCCACGCCCTCGGGCTGCTTGCCGATGGCGACGGCGGTGTCGGGCTCCACCTCGACGTCGGGGGCGCCCCGCACGAGGCTCCAGGCCCAGCCGCACTCGAACATGCGGTTCTCGTTGCGCAGTTCGTCGGTGACGTCGGCGTCGAGACCGAGGATCAGGCTCTCGCTGATGACGGCGCGTAACTGCTTGAAGCGTTCCTGGAAGCGCTGCATCACCTGCCGCTGGGAGAGCCGGCCCTGTCCGAGCAGCCGGGTCAGGGCCTGCCCCTGGTCGCCGGTGACGTCGACGACGTTGACGGTGAAGGAACGCAGCAGGCTCACCATGGCGGCGGTCAGCCGGGCGCTGGTGGCCTCCCAGAGCCGCTCGATCTGGGCGAGGGTGCTCGCCCTCTGGGTCTTGCCCCGGTAGACCTTGAGGAAGCCGAGCGTGGCGAGGCAGAGGGTGACCGACATGGAGTAGGCGTCGACCACGCCCACGTCCCGCTGCTCCTGGGAGAGTTGCTGCTCGGGGTCCTCGGGCGAGAAGTAGTAGCCGCCGGCGAAGGTCGGCCTGCCCTCACCTCGGTGCTGCTCCATGAAGTGGGTGAGGACCTTGACGAGGTTCCCGGGAATCGCGGTGGAGTCGCCCGCGTTCCGCAGCGCCCTTTCCACGTCCCGTTGGGTGGTGTCGGGGTCGTCGAGACGGAACGCGCTGATTTCGGTGGCGGGGTACATCAGGCAGAGCAGGCGCTCCGCGTCGGCGACGCTGCTGCGGCCGCCCCATTCGCCCCAGTCCCATTCACCGTTGTCGAAAGAATGGCGGCCGATGGCCTGCCACACTTCGAGCAGGTTCTGTCTCGGTTTGATCTGCATGCCCATTCCCCTCGCACAGGCCCGTCACCATGCCGTCACCATGTCCGCCTCGATGCCGCCTTTCACGCCGGGTGCCATTGCGGTGCCGTTCCGGCGGCCTTCCGGCGTCACGGAAGAAACGGATCGGGAGTCAGCTCTTCCGCCGCCCGCAGGCGAGGATCATTCCCGTGTACCCGTCGCGCACCAATTGCTGCGGATTGGCGGTGCGGTGAATTGTCACGTCCTCCGCGTAGTTGTCGAGCAGGGTGCGCACCTCGGCCACGTCGACATCCAGGGCCGGGAATTCCTGTGAACCCACCTGATATCCCTCGGAATGCTCCATGAAAGCGGCGGCGAAGGGCGCGCCGGGATTCAGCACGTGCATGAAGCAGCCGACGCCGCGGCGGAATTCGCCGAGGTCGGTGGTGATGGATTCGGCCACGAAGAACATCGTGCCGAGGTCCCAGCGGCGGTCGCTGCCGCAGAGGTCGAAGAGGCTGCCCGGCTCGGGGGCCCCGACGGCTTCGGCGAGGCGCCGCCCGTGGACCTCGTCCAGCACGGCATATGCCTCGTCCTTGCGCAGGACCGCCCAGAACTGGTCCCAGTGCGCGTCGTAGCCGCGGAGCTGACGACGGAGGTAGTCGAGGTTGCTCTCGGACCGCTCCAGCAGGGTGATCCTGTCGCACCAGGGGAGCATCGCGAGGGCGGGGTAGAGATTGGGTCCCGCGCCCACGTCGATACCGGAATGCACCCGTCCTGCCCGCCCCCGGAAATGATCACTGAAGTGATCCCGCACATGGGAGAGGATCTCCTCGTCCACGTCCTGGATCTCCAGGTAATTGTGCTTGATGTACTCATCGGGATCGAAGGCGTCCCACGGGACATCAGCATTCAGTTTTTGCTCGGCGGCGGGTGGTCCCAAGTCCATTGGTTCAGCCTAGCAGCAGACGGCGGTCTTGAAGGCGCGGATGCACCGGGCGATGATGGACGATCAGATGGATATCGCATTAGAGCCGCCTCACACGTCATTCCCATAGATCGGTCCAAGTCCATCCTTCACAAGGGGACGGTATGACTCCTCTTCCCGGAGTTCCCGGAGATCGTTTTACGTCGGTCGCCGGTTCGACCGTGAGCCAGGTGTCCGGAGAAAGGCGCTTACGGATCAGACCGGCCGGCGAGGAGGATCTCGGCCTTATCGTCCGCCTCGACGCGGAGGCCTTCCCGGCCGACCCCTACCCCTACTTCGTGCTCAGGCAGTTCCTCGCCTGCTTCCCGGACTTCGTGTTCGTGGTGGCCGACGGGGAGGACCTCGTCGGGTACGTGCTGTCGACGCCGCCGAACGCGGCGCACAGCTGGATCCTCAGCCTCGGGATCACCCCCGGCCTGCGCGGCCAGGGGCTCGGGCGTCAGCTGATGACCGAGATCCTGAGCCATCTGCGCGGGGAGGGCGTCCACTCCGTCTCCCTCTCCGTCGAACCGGGCAACGACACCGCCGTGGCGCTCTACCGCTCCCTGGGCTTCCTCCCCGATCCCGGCGGCCCCCGACCCGACTACTTCGGCCCCGGCGCACACCGCCTGCTGATGACGCTCAGTCTCTAACGCCCCGGCAGGCAGCGCCGGACGACCCGAACCGTCGTACGAAACGTCGCTGCCAGGGGGTCTCGACGGCGTGCCGGTCGTAGTGGCGGCGTACGAAGCCGACCGCTTCGGCGGCCGGCACGCCGTCCAGGACGGCCAGGCAGGCCAGCGCCGTCCCGGTGCGGCCGCGGCCGCCGCCGCAGGCGACCTCCACCCGCTCTCCCTCCGCGCGCCACCACGCCTCGGTGAGCGCCGCCCGCGCGTCCGCCCGGTCCGAGGGCAGCCGGAAGTCGGGCCACCGGACCCACCGCGCCTCCCAGGGGAACTGAGGGGGCGGCGCCCCGAGCAGGTACAGCCCGTACGCGGGGAGGGGCTCCGCCGGGTCCACGTCCCGCCGCAGTCCCCGCCCCCGCACCAGCCGCCCCGACGGCAGCGTCAGCACTCCCGGTGCCTGGGGCGACCAGGTCCATGCGGCCCACCCGGCGTCCCGCGCGGCGCCCTCGCCCACGGCTTTCCCGACGTCGTTCTCGGCGTCTCGCTCCATGCCCCCATTCGAACGGGTCCCGAACTCTCGGGCAACCGATTCCGGCCCCTTGGTGGTCTGGGGGGCGAGGAGGGTGCTTGATGCAGGCCGAACTTGAGGGCCAGTTCCAGGATTTCGTCAGGGCACGGTGGTCACGGCTCGTCCGGACCGCGTACCTGCTCACAGGCGACGTCCACCACGCGGAGGACCTGACGCAGACCGCGCTGGCGAAGGCGTACCGGTCGTGGCGGCGCATAGCGCGCAGCGACAACCCGGAGGCCTACGTCCGGCGGATGCTGGTCAGCTGCAACAGCGACCGCTTCCGCAAGCGGCGGGTCACGGAGGCGCTGACCGCGGCCCCGCCGGAGCGGGCGGGCCGCGACGACGAGTCCGTCGGCCGGGTGGACGAACGCGGCTCCCTGCTCGCCGGGCTGGCACAACTGCCCGCGAAGCAGCGGGCGGTGGTGGTCCTGCGGTACTGGGAGGACCTGTCGGAGGCGGAGGTGGCCGAGGTGCTCGGCTGCTCGCCCGGCACGGTCAAGAGCCAGGCCTCGAAAGGGCTGGCGAAGTTGCGGCTGTATCCGGGGCTGATGCGGGAGGACCGCACGGTGTCCCAACGGGGAGGCGGAAGGTGAACGACGAGGCGCGAGGCGCGCACGGGGCACGGGAAGCGCACCAAGCACACGAGACACACACGGCATACGGCGGGCCGGAAGCTCCCGATGCCCACGACGAGCGGCACTTCGAGCAACTGGTGAGGGAACTGATGACGGACGACGCGTACACCATCCACCCATCCCCCGCGCCCTACCCGGCGATCCGGCGGCGGGGCGTGGCGGAGCGGCGGCGACGGGTGGCGGCGGTCGGCGCGGCGCTGGCGGCGATCGTGACGGTGCCGGCGGCGGCGTACGCCGTGGCCGGGGGGAACGGGGGCGGGGGCGCCGACACGGCGACGCCGATGTCGTCGGTCAGCGCCCCGCAGAGCGCCTCGGCGGCCGCGTCGGCCTCGGGGCCCGCCCGGCCCGCCACGGACGGGCAGTTGCTCGACGGGATCACCTTCGACGAGGCGGCGAAAGCGCTGCAGGAGTGCCTCACCGCGGAGCACGTGGCCCGCGTCGTCGGCAAGGACGCGGGCAAGGCGGAGAACTACCGGATCATCCTGGCGGCGAAGAGCACGGGCGACTCCAACTCCCCCGGCGACGGCGTCCATGTCGTCGGTGTGGCGGAGCGGCCGGCGGGCTTCCGCGTGATCTGCGACGTGAAGGACGGCGTGTCCGCCGGCATCAGCACCAGCACGCAGAACGGCGAGACGTCGGCCGCACGCCCGGTCGTGCCCGACGACAACGCGGGCGGCCTGTACCGGCAGTCGCTGATCGACAAGGGCCACTGGAAACTCCCGTACCGCTGGGCCTCGATCGGCACGGTCGACCCGTCCGTGGCCAAGGTGACCGTCTCCTACGGCGACAGCGACGCCACGGCGGCCCTGGACCACGGCTGGTTCGTCGCCGCCGGCATCCTGAACCAGCAGGTCACCGAGGCCCCGCACATCAAGGGCTTCGACGCCGCCGGCAAGCAGGTCTACGACTCGGACACGGACAGGACGTACGACAAGACCCTGCCGTAGTCCCGAAAGGCAGACCGGGGGGGGCGGCGGGGGCCACGGGCGATCAGCCCGCGGCCCCCGTCGCGCCGTCACCGCTCCCCAGGGCCCGGATGCTCCCCGGGGAGTGCTCACGACGGGGTGCGGGCCGCTGCCAGCAGGCGGGTGACGTCGGTCGTGCAGATGGTCAGGGCTGTTCCGACCGTGGTGAGGGCCTCGCGTTCGGCGGGGGTGTACGGGCCGTCGGCCAGGGCGATGCGGGCGCCCTGGAGGAAGACCGATTCGCGGCCGGCGGGGGCGAGGTGCGGGGCGAGCGGGTCGAGGGCCTCGTGGAGCTCGGTGGCGAGGCCGGGGACGCAGGGCTCCCCGTGGGCGCGGCCGGTGTCGGCGTCGAGGGCCTCGACGAGGGCGGCGAGCTGTTCCTCGGTGCAGTCGGGGAAGCCGGCCGTGCGCACCGTCGCGGCGGCCGTCTCCAGGGCGGCGCGGGAGCAGGCGCCGCCCGCGCAGAGCACCGCGAGGGCGACGGTGTGCACGGCGTCGCGGAGCATCGCCGAGAAGCGGACGGTGGTGGGGTGGTCGAGGGCGTCGGTGCCGTAGTGGCATCGGCAGGCCGCGCACTCGACGACGGGCGCGCTCGCGCCGCGCGGGAGGACGGGCACACCGAGCAGGGTGAAGCGGCGATGGCCGGTCAGCCGCTGGTAGTTGCGGTCGCCTCCGCAGCCGGGGCAGAAGAACTCGCCGTCCCCGACGGGCGTCCACGCGGTGCGGGTGCCCAGGATGCGGGCAAGCCCGTTGGCACGGCCGTCTCGTCCCCGTCCTGGCAGCACGTCGCACCTCCGTCACCGCGCGGCATCATCGCCGTACGTCTGCGTGATGTTAGCCACATCCGGTGGCCTGAGTCAGCACCCAGGACGAGACCTGTCCGTGACCTTCACGCTCGGATGGCCGAGATGTGCCGGGGCCCCGGCCGCCGCTCGCGGCGACAGGAGCCCCGGAACGTCCGGTCGAACGGGTCAGCGGGTGGCGCGGTTGACGGCCGAGACGACCGCCTTCAGCGACGCGCGCGTCGTGTTCGCGTCGATGCCGATGCCCCACAGGACCTTGTCGTCGATCGCGCACTCGATGTACGAGGCGGCCTGCGCGGAGGCGCCCTCGCTCATCGTGTGCTCCTGGTAGTCGAGCAGGCGTACGTCGATGCCGATGGACTGCAGGGCGTCGAAGAAAGCCGAGATCGGACCGTTGCCGGTGCCGGTGAGGACGGTGTCCTCGCCGTCGACGGTGGCTTCGACGGTCAGGGTGTCCACGCCGTCGGTGTCGGTGCTCGACTGGCCGGTGCGGACCTGGATGCGGCCCCACGGGTTCTGCGGGTTGGGCAGGTACTCGTCCTGGAAGACGCCCCAGATGTCCCCGCCGGTGACCTCGCCGCCCTCGGCGTCGGTCTTCGCCTGGATGATCTTCGAGAACTCGATCTGCATCCGGCGCGGCAGGTCCAGCTTGTGGTCGTTCTTCAGGACGTAGGCGACACCGCCCTTGCCGGACTGCGAGTTGACCCGGATGACGGCTTCGTAGGAGCGGCCGACGTCCTTGGGGTCGATCGGCAGGTACGGGACGGCCCACTCGATGTCGTCGACGGTGACGCCCTTGGCGGCCGCGTCGGCCTCCATCGCGTCGAAGCCCTTCTTGATGGCGTCCTGGTGGGAGCCCGAGAAGGACGTGTAGACCAGGTCGCCCACGTACGGGTGGCGCGGGTGGACCTCCATCTGGTTGCAGTACTCCCACGTACGACGGATCTCGTCGATGTCGGAGAAGTCGATCTGCGGGTCGACGCCCTGGGAGAACAGGTTCATGCCCAGGGTGACCAGGTCGACGTTGCCGGTGCGCTCGCCCTGCCCGAACAGGCAGCCCTCGACGCGGTCGGCGCCGGCCATCAGCGCCAGCTCGGCCGCGGCGACGGCCGTGCCGCGGTCGTTGTGCGGGTGGACAGACAGGCAGACGTACTCGCGGCGGGAGAGGTTGCGGCCCATCCACTCGAAGCGGTCCGCGTGCGTGGACGGCGTCGAACGCTCCACCGTCGCGGGCAGGTTGAGGATGATCTCGCGGCCCGGGCCGGGCTGGTAGACGTCCATGACCGCCTCGCAGACCTCCAGGGCGAAGTCCAGCTCGGTGTCGGTGAAGATCTCCGGCGAGTACTGGTAGCCGAATTCGGTTTCGGGGCCCAGCAGTTTCTCCGCGTACTCCATCACCAGGCGGGTGCCGTCCACGGCGATCTGCTTGATGTCGTCCCTGGAGCCGCGGAAGACCACCCGGCGGAAGACCGGCGCGGTGGCGTTGTACAGGTGCACGGTGGCGCGCTTGGCGCCCTTGAGCGACTCCACGGTCCGCTCGATCAGGTCCTCGCGGGCCTGGGTCAGCACGGAGATGGTCACGTCGTCCGGGATCGCGCCCTCTTCCTCGATGATCGAGCGCACGAAGTCGAAGTCGGTCTGGCCGGAGGCGGGGAAGCCGACCTCGATCTCCTTGTAGCCCATCTTGACGAGCTGGTCGAACATCCGGCGCTTGCGCTCGGGCGACATCGGGTCGATCAGGGCCTGGTTGCCGTCACGCAGGTCGGTGGAGAGCCAGCGGGGGGCGGAGGTGACGCGCTGCTGCGGCCAGCTGCGGTCGGGGAGGTCGACCTGCTCGTACTGACCGTACTTGTGGATCGGCATCTGGCTGGGCTGCTGGCGGTTCGCCATGGTGCGGTGGCTCCTCGGGGTGGCCGGAGAAAGTCCGGATCAGGACGGCCGACGACGCAACGCCAAGCTCCGCGGGGAGGGGGTCGGCCTCGACTACAGGCCCTCGCCGCGGCAGCTAAGGAGAAGCAGCCCGAAACGCATAATGCTCCGCACTCTAGCCGAGCGGCGCCGGGCACGCGGGCCTGTCCCAGTATGCGGGACCGAGCGGAGGAATCCGACAAAACGTGCGCTATACCACTCGCACACCCGGCTCGGGCCCGTATGTCACCGTATTTCACCAATCATGGTTGCCTCTAGTGACAGTGGCATCACTCAGTGCAAAGGTGCCGGGCATGACGACCCACGGGGGCTTCGAGCCCGTCTTCTGCACCGTCGTACCGCCGCACGTCCTCCACCGGCTGGCCCGTCACGACGACCCCGCGCTCTCCGGTCCCGCCCGCCGCACCCTGGTGCGCGACAGCGAACTGCGCGCAGCGCGCAGCGTGACCACCGAGTTCCGCCTCGCGGCGGCCCCGGCGGCGAAGGCGCCGTCCGACCGGCCGCTGCGGACCGTCTACGACGCCGGGCACGGCACCGACCTGCCCGGCGTCAAGGTCCGCGGCGAGGGAGAGGACCCCGGCCGCGACGCCACGGTCAACCGCGCCTGGTCCGGCCTCGGTTCCACCTTCGAGCTCTTCCTGAAGGCCTACGGCCGCCACTCCATCGACGGCGACGGCCTGCCCCTGGACGCCACCGTCCACTACGACCGGGACTACAACAACGCCTTCTGGAACGGCGAGCAGATGGTGTTCGGCGACGGCGACGGCGAGATCTTCGTCGACTTCACCAACTCCGTCGACGTCATCGGCCACGAGCTGACCCACGGCGTCACCCAGTACACCGCGAACCTCACCTACTACGGCCAGCCGGGCGCCCTCAACGAGTCGATGTCCGACGTGTTCGGCTCGCTCATCAAGCAGTACACGCTCGGCCAGACCGCCGCCGAGGCCGACTGGCTGATCGGCGCCGGACTCCTCGCCCCGAGCGTGACCGGCCAGGCCCTGCGCTCGATGAAGGCCCCGGGCACGGCGTACGACGACGACGTCCTCGGCAAGGACCCGCAGCCCGCGACCATGGACGACTACGTCCGCACCGGCCGCGACAACGGCGGCGTCCACATCAACTCCGGCATCCCCAACCACGCGTTCTACCTGGCCGCCACCGCCCTCGGCGGCTTCGCCTGGGAGAAGGCGGGCCAGATCTGGTACGACGTCCTCACCGGCGGGGAGCTGCGGGAGCGGGCCTTCTTCACCGACTTCGCCGCGCTGACCGTCAAGGCCGCCCGCGAGCGCTTCGGCGACGGCGGCGAGGAACTCCTGGCCGTGGAGAAGGCGTGGGAGCGCGTCGGGGTGCGAATCCTGTGACGCGGGCACCGGACCGGACCCTTTCGTACTAGACAGGACCCATGCGGATTCAGGTGACGCGCACGGGCGGTTTCGCGGGCATCGAGCGGCACGCCGAGGTGGACACCTCGGGGCGGCCCGACGCCGACGAGTGGCACGCCCTGGCCGAGAAGGCGACGGCCGACGGCCAGGACGTGCCCCCGGCCGGGGTGCCGGACGGCTTCGCCTACGAGATCACCGTGGACGGCCGGACCGTGTACGCGGCCGACCCCCGGCTCACGGAGGAACAGCGCAGGCTGATCACGCGGGTGCTGAAAGAAGGGGCGTAACTGGACGTTCCCGCCCGCCCGTTGACTTCCGTTACCGCTGGTACGGATGATCCGGCGCATGGCTACCGATCAGCGCGACGCGACGCACCCGATCCCCCGGTTCCCCGACGGCTTCCTGTGGGGCGTCTCCACCTCCGCCCACCAGATCGAGGGGGCGGCCGACCAGCGCGGGCCGTCGGTGTGGGACTCCTTCACCGCCGAGCCGGGCCGGGTCAAGGACGGCTCGACGGCGGCGGTGGCCTGCGACCACTACCACCGCTACCCCGAGGACGTGGCCCTGCTGGCCGGCCTCGGCGTGGACGCCTACCGCTTCTCCGTCTCCTGGCCCCGGGTGAACTCCCCCGGCGGCCTCGACTTCTACGACCGGCTGGTGGACGAGCTGTGCGCGGCGGGCGTCCGCCCCGTGCCCACCCTCTTCCACTGGGACCTCCCCGTGGACCTGGACTGGCTGGAGCGGGACACGGCGTACCGCTTCGCCGACCACGTCAGCGTCGTCGCCGCCCGCCTCGGCGACCGGGTGGGCAAGTGGATCACCCTCAACGAGCCCGCCGAGCACACCCTGCTGGGCCACGCGCTCGGCACCCACGCCCCCGGCAGACAGCTCCTCTTCGACGCCCTGCCGGTCGCCCACCACCAGCTCCTCGGCCACGGGCTGGCGGTACGGGCCCTGCGCGCGGCCGGCGCCACGGACATCGGCATCGCCAACTCCCACGGCCCGACCTGGCCGGCCTCCGAGGAGCCCGCCGACGTGGAGGCGGCCGCGTTCTACGACGTCCTGCTCAACCGCCTGTTCGCCGAGCCGGTGCTGCTGGGTGAATACCCCGAGGGGCTGGGCGAGTTGATGCCCGGCGACGTGCAGTCCGATCTGAAGGTCATCGGCGAGCCGGTCGACTGGTACGGCGTCAACTACTACGCCCCCACCAGGGTCGGCGCGCCGCAGGGCACGGAGATCGAGTTCGGCGGCGTGCGCATGCCCGCCGAACTCCCCTTCTCCGTACGGGAGATCGAAGGGGTCCCGGTGACGGACTTCGGCTGGCCGGTGGTCCCCGAGGGACTGACGGAACTGCTCACCACGTTCAAGGACCGCTACGGCGACCGCCTCCCCCCGGTCGTCATCACCGAGAACGGCTGCAGCTACCCCGGCGTCGACGACCAGGACCGCATCGCCTACCTGGACGGCCATCTGCGCGCCCTGCACCGGGCGGTGGAGGCGGGCGTCGACGTGCGCGGCTACTTCGTCTGGTCGCTGCTGGACAACTTCGAGTGGGCGGAGGGCTATCAGCGCCGCTTCGGCCTGGTCCACGTCGACTTCGAGACCCAGGCCAGGACCCCCAAGGCGTCCTACTCCTGGCTGCGGGACGTACTGCGGGCGCAGAGATGACGACGGCGCCCCCCACGGCCGGCCTGGCCCTGGCCGAGCCGGTGGACCGGGTCGGCCGGGGCTGGACGGCTGCGCTGTCCCTCGCCAACGGGGCGATCTGGGCGGGCTGGTACGGCCCGCTGCAGATCCTGCTGGCCTCCCAGGCGGAGGACTTCGCACCCGGCTCCGGCATGTCCAAGGAGACGATGCTGGCGTGGGTGACAGGCGTCGGCGCGGTCGTCTCCCTCGTCGCGAACCCGCTCTTCGGCGCCCTGTCGGACCGCACCACGTCCCGCCACGGCCGCCGCACGCCGTGGATCGTGGCCGGCGCCGCCGGCGGGGCCCTGTCGCTGCTGGCGCTGGCCGCCGCGGACGGCGTGTGGACCATGGCGCTCGGCTGGTGTCTGGCGCAGCTGACCCTGAACGCGGCCTTCGCGGCGGTGACGGCGGCGGTCCCCGACCGGGTGCCCCGCCTCCAGCGCGGCTCGGTGGGCGGCTGGCTGGGCGCGGCGCAGGTCCTGGGCGTGGTCGGCGGCACGGGACTCGCGATGGCCGCCGGGGGCGTGGGGGCGGGCTACGCGGCCTGCGCCGTGTTCAGCCTCGTCGGGGTCCTGCCGTACGTGTGGAAGTACGCGGATCTGCGGCTGGCGACGGCGGACCGTCCCGCCTGGTCCTGGCGGGGCTTCCTGACCGGCTTCTGGCTGAGCCCGCGCCGCTACCCCGACCTGGGCTGGGCCTGGCTGACCCGCTTCCTGATGAACCTCAGCAACGCGCTGGTGCTGCTGTACCTGCTCTACTACCTGCGCGACCGCCTCCATCACGCCGATCCCGAGGAGGGGGTGCTGATCCTGACGGCCGTGAACGGGGTGACGCTGCTCGCCACGGTCGTCGTCGGGGGCGTCTGGTCGGACCGGGTGGGCCGGCGCAAGCCGTTCGTGATCTGGTCCGGAGTGCTAATGGCGGTGGCGACGGGGGCGCTGGCGGTGTGGCAGACCTGGCCGGGGGCGATCGTCGCGGCGGCGGTGCTGGGCGTCGGCTTCGGCGTGTTCACCTCCGTCGACTTCGCCCTGATGACGGACGTCCTGCCGAAGGCGCTGGACCGCGGCAAGGACCTCGGCGTCATCAACGTCGCCAACTCCCTCCCCCAGGTGACGGCCCCGGCCCTGGCCGCCCCGATCGTCACCCACCTGGGCGGCTATCCGGCCCTGTACGGCATCGCGGCCGCGGTCGGCCTCGCGGGCGCGGTGCTGGTGGGCCGGATCAAGGGGGTGGACTGAACCGGTACCGGTACCGGTGAGGGAGGCGGGGCGTCCGTCAGAAGCCCAGCTTGCGCAGCTGCTTGGGGTCCCGCTGCCAGTCCTTGGCCACCTTGACGTGCAGGTCCAGGAAGACCGGCGTCCCGAGCAGCGCCTCGATCTGCTTGCGGGACTTGATGCCCACGTCCTTCAGGCGCCGTCCCTTCGGGCCGATGATGATGCCCTTCTGGCTGGGCCGCTCGATGTAGATGTTCGCGTGGATGTCGAGGAGCGGCCGGTCGGCGGGCCGGTCCTCGCGCGGCAGCATCTCCTCGACGACGACGGCGATGGAGTGCGGAAGCTCGTCGCGCACGCCCTCCAGCGCGGCCTCGCGGATCAGCTCCGCCACCATCACCTGCTCGGGCTCGTCGGTGAGGTCGCCCTCCGGGTACAGCGGCGGGCTCTCCGGAAGCATCGGCACGAGCAGATCCGCCAGCAGCTCGACCTGCTGGTCCCCGACCGCCGAGACCGGGACGATCTCCGCCCACTCGATCCCCAGCTCCTTGCCCAGCTGGTCGATCGCGATCAGCTGCTCTGCGAGCGCCTTGGAGTCGACGAGGTCGGTCTTCGTCACGACGGCGACCTTCGGCGTCCGCTTGATCCCGGCCAGCTCCTTGGCGATGAACCGGTCGCCGGGACCCAGCTTCTCGTTCGCCGGGAGGCAGAACCCGATCACGTCCACCTCGGCCCAGGTCGTCCGCACGACGTCGTTCAGCCGCTCCCCCAGCAGCGTGCGCGGCTTGTGCAGTCCCGGGGTGTCCACCAGGATCAGCTGGGCCTCGGGCCGGTGCACGATGCCCCGGACCGTGTGCCGCGTGGTCTGCGGACGGTTGGAGGTGATCGCCACCTTCTTCCCGACCAGAGCGTTCGTGAGGGTGGACTTGCCGGCGTTGGGGCGGCCCACGAAGCAGGCGAAACCGGCCCGGTGCGCGGCCTCGGCCGACTGTTCGGATGACTGGGTGCGAACGCTCATGGCGACCATTGTCCCTGATCCACGCGGCCCCGCCGACACGTGAGCTTCCCGAAACCCGCACGCAACGAAACGTCACGGAAACACACCCGTACGCAACCGGTAACGCGCTGCCGTGAACCTCTGACGAGCCCCCACACCGTTGGAGACGACCGTGATCCTTGCCGCCGCCGCACAGGTGGACACCGGCGACACCGCCTGGCTGCTCGCCGCCACCGCACTGGTCCTGCTGATGACCCCGGGCCTGGCCCTCTTCTACGGCGGCATGGTCCGCACGAAGAGCGTCCTGAACATGCTGATGATGAGCTTCGTGTCCATCGCCCTGGTCACGGTGGTGTGGCTGGCCGCGGGCTACTCCCTCGCCTTCGGCGACGACGCCGGCGGCGGTCTGGTCGGCGTCCTGGACCACGCCGGCATGGCGGGCGTCGGCCCGGACAGCGTCCACGGCACGGTCCCCACCGTCCTGTTCGCCACCTTCCAGCTCACCTTCGCGATCATCACGGCGGCCCTGGTGAGCGGCGCGATCGCGGACCGCGCGAAGTTCGCCGCATGGCTGGTCTTCGTCCCCCTCTGGGCGCTCGTCGTATACGTTCCCGTCGCCCACTGGGTGTGGGGGCCCGGCGGCTGGATCCTGGACGGGCTCGGCGCGCTCGACTTCGCGGGGGGTCTCCCGGTCGAGATCACCTCCGGCGCCTCCGGACTGGCGCTCTGCCTGGTCCTCGGCCCGCGTCTGGGCTTCAAGAAGGACGCGATGCGTCCGCACAACCTTCCCATGGTCGTGCTGGGCGCCGGACTGCTGTGGTTCGGCTGGTTCGGCTTCAACGCGGGCTCCGCGCTCGGCGCGAACGGCCTCGCGGCCGCCGTCTTCCTGAACACCCTCGCCGCCGGCTGCACCGGCCTGCTCGGCTGGCTCTTCGTCGAGCAGAAGCGCGACGGCCACCCCACCACCCTGGGCGCGGCCTCCGGCGCGGTGGCCGGCCTGGTCGCGATCACCCCGTCCTGCGGCTCGGTCTCCCTGCTCGGCGCGCTGGTCGTCGGCCTCGCCGCCGGCGTCGTCTGCTCGTACGCGGTGGGCTGGAAGTTCAAGCTCAACTACGACGACTCGCTCGACGTCGTGGGCGTCCACCTGGTCGGCGGCGTCATCGGCACCCTCCTGATCGGCGTGTTCGCCGTCGAGTCGATGACTGGCGGCCCCGAGGGCCTCGTGCACGGCGGCGGCCTCGCCCTGCTCGGCAGGCAGTCGGTGGCCGTCGTCGCCGTCGGGGCGTACGCCTTCCTCGTGACGTACGGCATCGGCAAACTGCTGGACCGCACGATCGGCTTCCGGGCGGACGAGGAGCAGGAGCAGACCGGCCTGGACCTTACGGTGCACGCCGAGAGCGCATACGATCACGGCGTCCTGGGCCATGGCGCCCCGGTCAGCTCCTCCACCCTCTCCTCCGTCCAGAAGGCCACCCCCCAGGCATGAAGCTCATCACCGCGATCGTCAAGCCGTACCGCCTCGACGAGGTCAAGAACGCCCTGCAGGAGCTCGGCGTGCACGGCCTCACGGTCACCGAGGCCAGCGGCTACGGCCGGCAGCGCGGCCACACCGAGGTGTACCGCGGCGCCGAGTACCAGGTCGACCTGGTGCCCAAGGTCCGTATCGAGGTCGTCGTCGAGGACGCGGCGGCGGACGACGTCATCGACGCGATCGTGCGCGCCGCGCAGACCGGGAAGATCGGGGACGGGAAGGTGTGGGCGGTGCCGGTGGAGACGGTGGTGCGGGTGCGGACGGGTGAGCGCGGGCCCGACGCCCTTTAGAGCTCCGAACAAAAGTGGAGTCCGAGCCGGGCTCCACTTTTGTTCGGAGCTGTTAGACCCGGGTCGCCGCACGGGCTTTCGTCCCCGGGTCCGCTTCGGCCGGCCGCGTCCCGTCAGAGCGGCGCGCCCGGCGTCTCCTGAGCAGGAGCACCGTTCCCGCGCCCATGGCCGCGCCCAGCAGCAGCGCCGCCGACCACGGCAGGGCGAAGAACCCGGCGCTCGCCGACTCCCTCGTTTCCCTGGCGCTCGCCGTCAGCGTCACCTTCCCCCAGTCGAGTTGGGGTGCTCCGTGCCAGGGTTCCGAGAGCTGGACGCGCTGGCCCGGGAGGAGTTCCGAGGGGATCCTCGTCAGATCGCGGGAGAGCAGGGTGCGGCCGAACAGGCCGCTGGCCTTCAGTTCGACCTTCGGGTTCAGGGTGACGTTGCCGGTGTTGCGCAGCGTGTAGGAGATCGTCGCCTCGCTGTCGCCGAAGCCGGGAACCAGCGGCCGGCTCTGTTCGACGCGGACGTCCTCGACGGTGAGCGCGGGCAGGGTGGGGCCGCCGACCTGGAGGTAGACGCGGGCCCCGACGGCGCGTCGCACGCCGAGCGCGACCCCCGCGCCCCCCTTGTCGACCCGCTCGTCGAGGGCGACGATCGCACCGGGGTGGTCGCCGGGCTCGGCGTCCTCGGGGACGCGGATCGTGAACGGCACGGTGGCGGTGCCTCGGCCGGGCACGGTGACCCGGTCCTTCGCGGGCTTCGCCCACGCCCCCACGCCCCGCATCCGCTCCCCCGCCGTCCGCACGGCGAAACCGCCGTCACGCTCGGTGTTGTAGGCGTCGGCGGCATACAGGCGGAAGGTGAGCGGCGCGTCCGTCTTGTTGGTGACGACGACCGTGTCCTCGATCGTCTGGCCGGGGTCGGCGGAGACGTAGAAGTAGGGCCGTTCGGCGACGGCCGTCGAGAGGGGGTTGACCGACCAGCTGCCGTTGTCGGCGGCCCGGGCGGGCGACGCGAGCGGGCCGAGCAGGCCCAGCGGCAGGGACAGGAGCGTGAGGAACGTCAGGAGGAGGGCGTACGGCTTGCGCATGGGTGCGGACCCCCGCGGGCGTCGGACACGGCGGGGTGGTCGGGCGGGTGCGGACCTTGTGAGGAGGACGCCCGGCCACCGGTGGACGTGGGTCAGGTGAGCGTGAGGGTCAGGACGCCGGAGTACGTGCCCGGAGGCGTGAACGCCGGTACGTCGAGGGAGAGTCGGGCGGAAGCGGTGAACTCACCGCCGGTGAGCGTGCCGTCCGGGGTGGACGCCAGGGTCGCCCCCGTGCCGCCCACGGCTCCGGCCGACCCGGCCTGACAGGTGCTGGGGCTGCCCGCCTTGGTGCCGCACTCGGGCGTCCAGCTCAGCTTCCCCGCGCCGATCTTGGCGCCCGGTCCGCTGAAGTCGGTGACCTTGCCGGTCAGGGACCAGCCGGCGGGCCCGCCGCGGAAGTCCTTGACGGTCACCGCGTTGAGGTTGCCGGTCGAGGCGCCGCCGGTGCCGAAGTCGACCGCCGACAACTGCACGGCGTCCCCGGCCTGGGACATCGACAGGGTGCCCGCCTTGACGGTGGTCGTCAGCTTCTGACTCCCGGCGGGTATGGGCGTGTCGTCGATGACGACGTACGCGACGGGCCCGGCGCCCCGCTCCGCGCTCCACGCGCCGCCCTCGTACGCGACCACGCCGGTCGTGGTGCGGTCGTTGACGACGAGCGAGCCGGAGACGGCGCCCTGCGCGTTCGCTGTGACGGTCGCCTTGTCGGCGGTCTGGGCTGCCCCGGACCGTCCGGCCAGGGTGACGCTCGCGCCCGGGGTGAAGCCGCCACCGGTGACGGTGACCGCGGCGCCCGGCGCGCCGGAGGCCGAACCGAGCTGGATGGAGCGGGTGTTGGCCGGCGGATCGTCCGTCGCGGTGACCGTCTCGGACACCGGGGCGGGCGGGTCGGTCACCGTGCAGGGGGTGTCCAGTTCGAG
This sequence comes from Streptomyces sp. NPDC101166, assembly GCF_044768125.1. Classification (NCBI taxonomy): domain Bacteria; kingdom Bacillati; phylum Actinomycetota; class Actinomycetes; order Kitasatosporales; family Streptomycetaceae; genus Streptomyces; species Streptomyces sp. NPDC101166. The sequence goes on along the minus strand of NZ_JBIWPF010000024.1, from coordinate 8,759 downwards.
GATGTAGCTGGTGTGGATGTTGTAGTCGCCGGGCGAGAGAGTGATCGCGCCGGGCGAGGTGACGGTGAACGTGCCGGTCATGGAGAACGAGGGGAAGGCGCCCTTGCCGGGCACCGGGTCGTTCTTCTTCGGGCCTGTGACGGTCACGCTGCCGCTCTGCGCGCCGCCGAGGGTGATCTTGCCGGTCGGGGTCATGATGTCGGCCGGCAGGGCGAGGTCGGTGGGATTGCTGGCGGCGGGCTTGACCACCGTGTAGGTCACGGTGACGGTGTCGCCGACCTTCACGGACGTCTTGTCCGCGGTGATCCTCGCGGTGGTGGTGCCGTCGATGGCCGGGATGCCCGCGATGGGCGGCGGGACGCAGTGCGTGGGGTAGTCCACGTCGGTGGCGGCGCCGGCCGGGCACGCCAGCGCCCCGCTCGCGGTGAGCGCGAGGGTGGTCGCCCCGAGCAGCGACGCCCAGCGCCGTCTCAGGGATCTTCGGGGTGTCGAACCCATGGTGCCCCCTCCTCAAGGGTGTGGGCGCAGCGGCTCTTTCTGCGCCGACAGGGGGCATTGAGGTGCGGATCGCGACAGAAGTCAATGGATGCGGAGAGATCGGCTGATGGACCGTCAGCTTCCTGCTGACGCGGGGAAACCGACGGCCCGTGGCGCCTCTTCGCACCGGTTATCAGTCGAACACGAACGGCCCCGGCGACTGAGGCCCGGCCCCCGTACAGGTGACGGTGATCCCGAAGACGACCATCTTCAGGGAGCCCCGGTAGAAGTCCAGGCTGTCACCGGAGGCCACGGTCCCGCTGAGCGGGCCGACCTCGATCGGGGCGCCCGTCGGCATGGCCGGGTTCACCGCGCCGGTGAAGACCCTGGCCGGGCCGGTCGAGTTCGCCATCGTGAGGGTGGAGTTGATGCTGTTGGCGCCGATCGGGATCGGTGCGGTGATCGCGGTCGACTTCAGGGTGAGGGTGGCCGCGGTGCCGCTCTGGGTGGCCGTGAGGGTGGCGGCTCCGCCGCCGAACAGACCGCAGTTCGCGGTGACGCTCGCCGTCGTCGGGGTGACGGCGAGTGCGGTGGGCGCGAACGCCAGCCCGGTGACCGCGAGGGCCCCGGCCAGCAGTGCCGCACCTGATCCGATTCGCTTGCCTCTCATGGGGGTTCCGGCTCCTTCCCGGATGTGGGGAGACGGACGGCCGGAGCGGGACGGGTGGGTGCGGGCACCTTGTCCCGGTGGGGGGTGAATCTGACGGTCCGTCGGAAACTATGCCCATTGACCCGCGTGAGAGGGAGGACGGCAAGGGCCAATTCCGGACGACGCGTTCCAGCCGCCGGGACACGGGGACACAAGAGCCCCCGCGGCGGGCGGGACGGCGTGCCCGGGAGGCCCCGAAGGCCCTTGGGGGCCCTTGTGTCTCAGCCCGCGGTGACGGTCAGCCGGACGGTGCCGTCGGGGCCGGCCACCAGCACCGAAGTGCCCGCGCCGCCCAGGTCGGCGACGGCGGCCCGGTCCGCCTCGGGAACGGACTCCGCCTCGGTGACCACGGCCGCCGCCTCCAGCGACTTCGCCCCGGACGCCACCGCCATCGCCACCGCCGTCCGCAGCGCGCTCAGCTCCAGCGACGGCAGCGCCACCGTCCCCGCCACGTACGTACGCCCCGTCTCGTCCCGTACGGCGGCCCCCTCGGGCACCCCGTTGCGGGCCCGGGCGGAACGGGCCAGGGTGACGATCTTGCGGTCCTCGGCGTCGAGCGCGGTGCTGTCGGTCATGCCCCGAGCATACGGACCCGGTGCGTGCCCCCTCAGGGGCGGTCCAGGCGCAGCCGCTCCGCGCGCGGCAGGCCCGCCACCACCAGGTCGTAGGAGTCCTCGATCAGCTCCCGGACCAGGGAGTCGGGCAGCGCGCCGTCGGCCGTCACCGTGTTCCAGTGCCGCTTGTTCATGTGGTAGCCGGGGGCGATCAGGCCCGGGTGGTCGGCGCGCAGCCGGACCGCGTCCTCCGGATCGCACTTGAGGTTGACCTTCAGGGGCCGCGCGTCCGTCCAGCTGAGGGCGAACATCTTGCCGAGCACCTTGAAGACGGAGATCTCCGGCCGGAAGGGGAAGTCCTCCGTCGCCGCCTCGAAGGACAGGCAGAAGGCGCGCAACTCCTCGGGCGTCATGGGGACGTCTCCTCCTCGGGTGTCACCCGGACCGCACGGGGCGTCACTCGGACGGCTCCTCCTCCGGCTTGTCCACCGGCTCCGCCAGCACTGTGACGATCTTGTTCCGGCGCCCGGCCGCCGCCTCCGCCGTCAGCCGCAGGAGCCGGCCGTCGGGCAGGTCGACGACCGCGGAGGCCCCGGCGATCGGCACCCGGCCCAGCGCCTTGGCGAGCAGACCGCCGACGGTCTCCACGTCCTCGTCGTCGTACTCCTCCAGGCCGTACAGCTCGCCCAGGTCGGTGATGTCGAGACGGGCGGTCACCCGGTGGCGGTCCTCGCCCAGCTCCTCCACCGGCGGCAGCTCACGGTCGTACTCGTCGGTGATCTCGCCGACGATCTCCTCGAGGATGTCCTCGATGGTGACGATGCCGGCGGTGCCGCCGTACTCGTCGATGACGACGGCGACGTGGTTGCGCTGCTGCTGCATCTCCCGCAGCAGATCGCCGGCGTTCTTGGTGTCGGGCACGAACGCGGCGGGCCGCATCGCCGTCGACACCAGGTCGGACTCGGCGTCCCGGCTGATGTGCGTCTTGCGGACCAGGTCCTTCAGGTACACGATCCCGACGATGTCGTCCTCGCTCTCCCCGGTGACGGGGATCCGCGAGAACCCGGAGCGCAGCGCCAGTGTGAGGGCCTGCCGGATGGTCTTGTAGCGCTCGATGACGACCAGGTCCGTGCGCGGCACCATGACCTCCCGCACGAGCGTGTCGCCCAGCTCGAAGACGGAGTGCACCATGCGGCGCTCGTCGTCCTCGATCAGCGACTCCGCCTCGGCGAGGTCCACCATCGCCCGCAGCTCCGCCTCGGAGGCGAACGGGCCCCGGCGGAAGCCCTTGCCGGGGGTGAGCGCGTTGCCGATCAGGATCAGCAGGGACGGGATCGGGCCCATGATCCGCGCCAGCGGCAGCAGCACGTACGCGGCGGCCGTCGCCGTGTTCAGCGGGTGCTGGCGGCCGATGGTGCGCGGGGAGACGCCGACGGCGACGTACGACACCAGCACCATCACGCCGATCGCGGCGAGCAGCGCCCCGGCCGTGCCGTCGATCTCGTTCAGGCAGGCGTAGGTGACCAGCGCGGCGGCGGCCATCTCGCAGGCGACGCGGACCAGCAGCGCCACATTGAGGTAGCGGGTGGGGTCGGCGGCGATCTGCGCCAGCTTGGCGCTGCCGCGCCGCCCGCCCCGTACGGCCTCGTCGGCGCGGAAGCTGGAGACGCGCGCGATGCCCGCCTCCGCGCAGGCGGCGAGCCACGCCACGATCACCAGGGCGACCGCGCCGGCGACGAGCGTCGGGCTCATGAGACGGTCGGCGCCGGCGACGGGCCGGTCAGGCCCTTCTCGGCCCTCCAGCCGTCCACGATGGCCGCCTGGAGGCCGAACATCTCGGCCTTCTCGTCGGCCTCCTCGTGGTCGTAGCCCAGCAGGTGCAGCACGCCGTGGACGGTGAGCAGCTGGAGCTCCTCGTCCATGGAGTGCTGCGTCGGCGCTTCCTTGCCCTGCTTCTCGGCGACCTCGGGGCACAGCACGATGTCGCCGAGCAGCCCCTGCGGCGGCTCGTCGTCGTCCTTCGACGGCGGCCGCAGCTCGTCCATCGGGAAGGACATGACGTCCGTCGGACCGGGCAGGTCCATCCACTGGATGTGGAGCTGCTCCATGGCGTCGGCGTCCACGACGATCACCGAGAGCTCGGAGAGCGGGTGGATGCGCATCCGCGCGAGCGCGTAGCGGGCGATGTCGAGGATCGCCTGCTCGTCGACCTCGGTTCCGGACTCGTTGTTGACGTCGATCGACATGGTGCTGGCTTGTCTACTTCCGCTTGTTGCGGCCGCCCTTGTGGGTGCCGTTCTCCGTGCCGTGGTGGCTGTCGTACTTCTCGTACGCGTCGACGATACGGCCCACCAGCTTGTGCCGTACGACGTCCTGCGACGACAGCCGGGAGAAGTGGACGTCCTGGACGCCCTCCAAGATCTCCTGCACCTGGCGCAGCCCCGACTTGGTCCCGGACGGGAGGTCCACCTGCGTCACGTCACCCGTGATCACGATCTTCGAGTCGAACCCGAGCCGGGTGAGGAACATCTTCATCTGCTCGGGCGAGGTGTTCTGGGCCTCGTCGAGGATGATGAAGGCGTCGTTCAGGGTCCGGCCCCTCATGTACGCCAGCGGCGCGACCTCGATCGTCCCCGCCGCCATCAGCCGGGGGATCGAGTCCGGGTCCAGCATGTCGTGCAGCGCGTCGTACAGCGGGCGCAGGTAGGGGTCGATCTTCTCGTAGAGGGTGCCGGGGAGGAAGCCGAGGCGTTCGCCGGCCTCCACCGCGGGGCGGGTCAGGATGATGCGGTTGACCTGCTTGGACTGCAGGGCCTGGACCGCCTTCGCCATCGCCAGGTACGTCTTTCCGGTGCCGGCGGGGCCGATGCCGAAGACGACGGTGTGCTTGTCGATCGCGTCGACGTAGCGCTTCTGGTTCAGGGTCTTGGGGCGAATGGTGCGGCCGCGCGAGGACAGGATGTTCTGCGTCAGTACCTCGGCCGGGGTCTCCTGGCCGTCGCTCGTCCCGTTCTCACTCGCCCGCAGCATGGCGATCGAGCGTTCCACTGCGTCCTCCGTCATCGGCTGCCCGGTGCGGAGCACCAGCATCATCTCGTCGAACAGGCGCTGGATGAGGGCGACCTCGTGCGGGTCGCCCGTAGCGCTGATCTCATTGCCCCGGACGTGGATGTCGGCCGCCGGGAAGGCCGTCTCGATCACGCGCAGGAGGGAGTCTCCGGATCCCAGCACGGTCACCATGGGGTGCTGGGCGGGAACGGTGAACCGTGCTCTCGCCTTGCCCTGCGCGGGCGTCTGAGCTGTGGGTGTCTCAGTCATAGGCCGGCCCGAAGGCCTCTACGTCCTCCCGGATACGTCTCGCCTGCCACGAGGGCGGCCTGGCGTGTTCCAGGGTACGCCAGGGGGCTGACAACACCGCAGGGGTTTTCGAACAGTCGCGTCGGCCGGGGCGGGTGCGCGGCTCGCGCTCAGGCCGAGCGGCGGAAGCCGATCGTGGGGACGGCGCGGCGGCGCGGCCACGGGGTGGTCTCCCGGCCCGCCGGGAGGAGCTCGTCGAGGAACTCGTAGCGGCGCAGCGCCTCGGGGTCCTGGCTGTCGACCGACTGGACCTTGCGCCACCAGGCGGCGATCTCGGACCAGCCGGGGGCGGAGAGCGATCCGCCGAACTCCTGGACGGAGAGGGCGGCGGTCAGGCCGGCGAAGGCGAGCCGGTCGGCGAGCGGCCAGCCGGCGAGGGCGCCGGTGACGAAGCCGGCCACGAAGACGTCCCCCGCGCCGGTGGGGTCCAGGGCCTCCACGGCGATGGCGGGGACCTCGGCGGTCTCGCCGGTGCGCCGGTCGACGGCGTACGCGCCGTCGGAGCCCAGGGTGACCACGGCGAGCGGGACGTGTTCGGTGAGGGCGTGGGCGGCGGCGCGGGGGCAGGAGGTGCCGGTGTAGCGCATGGCCTCCTCGGCGTTCGGCAGGAACGCCTCGCAGTGCGCGAGGTCGGTGAGGCCGGCCAGGTCCCAGGCGCCGGTGTCGTCCCAGCCGACGTCGGCGAAGACGCGGGTGCCCAGGCCGGCGGCGCGGGCGATCCAGGGGGCGCCGCGGCCGGGGGTGAGGGAGGCGACGGCGGCGCGGGCGCGCGGCGGGGCGGCGGGGGCGCCGTCCTGGAGGAGGACCTCCTCGGGGGGCGGCTCGTGGCCGTGGGAGACCATGGTGCGTTCGCCCTCGTAGGCCATGGAGACGGTGACCGGGGAGTGCCAGTGGGGGATGGTGCGGGAGGGGGTCAGGTCGATGCCCTCGCCCTGTTCCAGCGCGTCCCAGCAGTACTCGCCGTAGTGGTCGTCGCCGAAGGCGGCGGCCAGGGAGGTGCGCAGACCGAGGCGGGCGAGGGCGGTGGCCATGTTGGCGACGCCGCCGGGGCTGGAGCCCATGCCGCGGGCCCAGGACTCGGTGCCGCGGACGGGCGCTGAGTCGAGGCCGGTGAAGATGATGTCCAGGAAGACGGTGCCGGTGAGGTAGACGTCCCAGGGCGGGTCGGCCGCGCTGCGCAGGCCGGCCAGCGGATCGACCTGTGCCTCCCGGTGGTGCCGGTGGTGTCCCTCTCCGGTGGACGCGATGGACGCGGTCACTGTGCGCTCCCTGACGTGGTGCCGACCTGGCCAGTGTGCACCACACCCCGGACGGGCGTCCGCAGCCCCGCGCGGGACCGCGGAGCGGCCGCGTCCGGGCTCACCCGGCGCCGTACGCCGGCGGCCCGCTCCGGCGGTTCACCAGCGGGGCACGACCGGGGTCGTCCAGGCGGGTTCGCTGAGGCGCATCGCCGCCGCGTCGTCGCGGTCGCGCAGGGCGCCGGAGTCGTTCAGCCAGCGTTCGTGGAGGAACCTCAGGCGGTCGTGGTCGAGTTCGACGCCCAGGCCGGGGGCGTCGGACACGGTGACCTTGCCGTCGTCGAAGGTGAGGCGTTCGGTCAGGACGTCCTCGGACTGCCAGGGGTAGTGGGAGTCGCAGGCGTGGTGGAGGTCGGGGACGGTGGCCGCGACATGGGTCATGGCGGCGAGGCTGATCCCCAGGTGGGTGTTGGAGTGCATGGAGACGCCCACGCCGAACGTGCGGCAGACGGCGGCGAGTTGCTGGGTGTTGCGCAGTCCGCCCCAGTAGTGGTGGTCGGAGAGCACGACCTGCACGGCGCCCTTGGTGAACGCCTCGGCGATCTCCGCGAACGTGGTCACGCACATGTTGGTGGCGAGCGGGACGTCGGTCCCCGCGGCCACCTCGGCCATCGCGGCGGTGCCGAGCGCGGGGTCCTCCAGGTACTCCAGCACGTCCCCGAGCTCCTCGGCGACCCGCAGTGAAGTCGCCACGCTCCAGGCCCCGTTGGGGTCGAGCCGCAGCGGATGCGCCGGGAACGCCTCGGCGAGGGCGCGCACGGCGGCGATCTCCTCGTCGGGCGGGAAGACGCCCCCCTTGAGCTTGAACGAGGTGAAGCCGTACCGCTCCTTGAAGCGGCGGGCCTGCTCGACCACGCCCGCCGGGTCGACGGCGGCACCCCAGTCGTCCTTCTCGCAGGCCACGCCCTCGGGGTGGCAGGCCCACCTGTAGAAGAGGTAGGCGCTGTACTCGACGGCGTCGCGCACCTTGCCGCCGAGGAGGGTGTGCACCGGCAGCCCGAGCGTCTTGCCGAGCGCGTCGAGGCAGGCGACCTCGAACGCGGAGACGACGGACAGCCGCAGCTTGTCGGCGGTCTGCACCCCGCGCAGTCCGCCCACGTCCACCTGCCCCGAGACCCGGGAGTCGTCGACGGCCACCGCGCCCACGAGGACGAACAGCCCGTTCAGATCACTGACCTGACGGCCGATCAGCTGTCCGGCGAGAGGCCGGGCCAGTTCCAGGTACTTGGTGTCGCCGTAGGTCTCCCCGACGCCCGTGACCCCGTCGGCGGTCGTGATCTCCACGATCAGCCGGGGGGTGTAGGGCTGGTGGACGCCCTGCGTGTTCAGCAGCGGCGGGTCGGCGACGAGGATCGGGGTCAGTCGTACGTCCGTGATGGCGAGGTCCACGTCCCACTCCTGTCTACGTATGAAGATGAAGGCTAGGTAGGTGAACACGCCCGCGTCAACGGCCGCGCGCCGCGCCGACGGCGCCGGACTACCATCGGCGCATGTCGGAGACAGGCGGCGTCCGCGAGGTGAAGTCCGCCGCGCGCACGGTCGAGCTGCTGGAGCTGCTCGCGGCACGCGGGGACCGTCCGGCGCGCCTGCAGGAACTGGCGGACGAGCTGGAAGTGCCGCGCAGTTCGATGTACGCGCTGCTGCAGACCCTGATCGGCCGCGGCTGGGTCCGCACCGACGTCACCGGCTCGCTCTACGGCATCGGCATCCACGCCCTGCTGACCGGCACGAGCTACCTCGACTCCGACCCGCGGGTCCGGCTGGTGCGCCCGTATCTCGACGAGGCGTCCGAGGCGCTGGGCGAGACGATCCACCTGGGCCGGCTGGACGGGCGGGACGTGGCCTATCTGGCGACCCGTGAGTCACACGAATACCTGCGCACGATCAGCAGGGTCGGCCGCCGGCTCCCCGCGCACGTGGGCGCGCTGGGCAAGGCGTTGCTGGCCGAACGCCCCGACACGGAGCTGCCCGAGGGCCCGTACGAGGCGCTCACCCCGCAGTCGCACACGAGCCGTGCCACGCTCCTCGCCGACCTGACAGAGGTGCGGGCGCGCGGCTGGTCCGTGGACCGCGAGGAGGGCGTGAGCGGCATCGTCGGCTTCGGTTTCGCGCTGCGTTACGACACGCCCGCGCAGGACGCGATCAGCTGCTCGGCGCCGGTGGCCCGGCTGACGCCGGCGCACGAGACGCGGATCGTCGCGGTGATGCGGGAGACCAGGGCGCGGATCGAATCGACGGCGCCGAGGGCGACCGGGGCGGTCGACTGGCGCTAGGGCGTGTTTCGAAAGTCCCGTCTGGCTCGCGACGCCTGGCACGCGCGCTCGCCGCGTTGTCGGGATCGCCCTCGTACGCCCAGTACGAGGG
>NZ_JBIWPF010000023.1:0-110956 GCF_044768125.1 Streptomyces sp. NPDC101166 | reverse complement strand
CGGGGGGGGCGGGGGGGGGGGGGGGGCCGGGCCGGGGGGCCCCCCGGGGGGGGGGGGCGCCCCCCCCCCCCCGCCGGGGGGGGGGGGGGCCCCCCCCCCCCCCCCCCCCCGATGGTCTGTAAGCCCGGGTATCCCACGCGAGGGAACGCCCGGCGCCCCGGGGAATTCCATGCGCGACGTACGAGGCGGTTCCGGCCGTCCCGTCGGCAGGGGCTCACGCGCCCCAACGGGCTGTCAGGGCATCCACGATGGTGCAGTTTCCGGGCCAGCCCCTCCAGGCCTGAGGGGTCCGCACTCCGGCACGGGCGCGACGTCGGCGTACCCGGCGCGATGGGGCCGGCCGGTGCCCTGTGCTTGAGCCCGGGTCGGCTGCGGTGCCGACGGGATTCGAACCCGCGGACAGATGGGAGCAGGTCCACCCCGTCTCCGTCAGTCGCCGCAGGAGGGACCTCGCCCACGGCGATCGCAATGGGCCGCTCTGCCACGGCACCGCAACCTGCGGGAACGCGCGCAGTCCCGCTCCGGCTCAGGATAGAGACGTCACTCTCGGCGGACGAACCCTTATCTGAGACACCGGCAATTGTGCTCAGGACGTTCCGCGCGTGGGCGCAGGACCACCGGGAGGCGTTCGGCGGGGAGTGACCCCTCACGCTCCGGCGGGGCGCATGGAGTCACTCCCGGTGTGGTGAAGGTGCCGGCCGCCAGGACCGCGAGGTTGCTCCTGGGCGACTTCGCCGGGGTGATCCCCTACGCCGCGAATCGGCGGGCGGGTTCAACGCGCGCCGGCCGGCTCAAGCCGTCACCCTCAGTTCCACGAGGACGGCGGGCCGCGGGTCTGCCTGGTCGCCTTCGCCGACCGGTTTGTATTCGTCCTTCGGGACGTCGACCGTGGTGGTCGTCCCGTCCGTCGTCAGGCTGGCCCGAACGGCCCGGTCGTCGGTGCGGATAGCGTGGACGCGATTGACTTCCAGGCTCAGATATCCGGTTTTCCCGCTGACCTGGAAGCAGTACCGGCCCTCGGTGTTCTGTAGCGTCCATACCTGGATCTGGTGCGGGGCGGAGCAGTCCGTCAGCGTGATGTGGCCGTCCCCCCGGCGCAGGACGATGCCCTTTTCCTTGAGGATTTTATCGGCGTTCGGATAGCCGAAATTCTCGACGGCGTAGGGCGGTTCCGCCTGGGGGCCGTCCGTGGGCCCGGCAACCGCCGACGTGGTCAGCGCGGTGATGCCGGTCAGTGTCACGACCGTGCCGACGACGCCCGCGAGCAGTATTCCGCGCACGCGTAATTTCACGAGTGGTTCCCTTCGAAGAAGCGGCGCATCAAGGCAGCCGCAGAGAAGGCCCGTTCCCCCGGGGCCCCTTTCCAGAACGTACCACCTTCGTTCACAGGGCCCCGGCAAGGCCGGATGCCATAACGACGTCGTAACGAATCTCAATGAGCGGGAACCTGTGGGGCTGATTTCCCGTCAATCCTGGAACCATCCGCTCCGCTTTCCGTCACGGGCATTGTGCAGGTCCGGGGATATGCTCACCGCGCCGATATTCGGCGAACCCGCCATGACCGGGCGGGATTCAGGAACGGGAAATCAGAACGTGAATAGAGCAGGGGGAAGGTGGGCGCGTGGCATACGTACGGTGTGCCTCGGCGCCCTGACGCTCTCACTGACCGTGGGAGCCCTCACGCCCGCCGCGGCGGACGACTTACCGACCGCGCCGGCGACCGACCGGCAACTGGTGCTGGACGCGTGGAACACCGGAGGCCCCTCCGTACGGGCCGCCGCCGAGACCGCCCTCCAGGGATCCGACGCCGACATCCGGCTGTTCCTCGACCAGGAACAGACCGTGGCGGAACGTCATGACGAGCAGATGCTGTTCTCGCAGCTCTACTCGGCCAGTGGGCCCAAGATGCGCGAGACGGCGCTCAAGGCACTGGACAGCGGCGATCGCGAACAGGTGCTGGCGTTCCTGAGGGACGGCTGGCAGGCGCCGCTGAAGCAGGACCAGCAACTGCGTATCTCGCAGCTGGTCAGCGAGGGCGGGCCGAACGTCAAGTCCGCCGGGGTCGCCGCACTCGACGGCGGTCCCGAGCAGGTCCGTGCATTCCTGGAGAAGGGCCGGTACACGGCCGCCGAGGCCGACGACCGGCTGCAGCTCTCCCGGATCGTCAGCGCCGGCGGACCGGCCACGAAGGCGGCCGCCATGGCCGCCGCCGACGGAAGCATCGAGGACGTACGGGAGTTCCTGACCGTCGGGCAGTACATCGCCCGCGCCCGGGACAACGAGCACGCCACCGTCGCGCAGCTCGTCGAACGGGCCAAGGCGGCCGGGGCACAGGCCAAGCAGCACACCGACGCCGCCAAGGAGGCCTCCGACCGGGCCGTCAAGGCCTCCGCCCTGGCGAAGAAGGCCGCACTGGAGGCCGCCCAGGAGACCGCCGCCGCCGGCAAGGACGCCAAGCGGGCAGCCGACGCCGCGGGCCGCGCCGAACGCGCCGCCAGGGGCGCCGCCTCCGCCGCACAGCAGGCCATCAACGCCGCACGTGCGGCGAACGCCGCCGCCCGGGTCGCCGCCGCCGCCGCGTCCCAGGCCGCCATCGCCGCCGCCGGGGCCAATGACGCCGCCGTCCGTGCCCGCAGCGCCGCGGCCGCCGCCGCCGGTGACGCGAACCAGGCAGCCGCCGCCCGCAAGGCCGCGCAGGACGCCCGCGCCATCGCCAAGCAGGCGCGCGAAGCCGCGCTGGCCGCGCAGGCCGCCTCGGTGGCGTCCCTCGCGGCAGGCTCCGCAGCGGACTCCGCCGCCAGCGCCGGACGCAACGCCGACGAGGCGGCCGCCCAGGCCGGCCGGGCGGGCGGCCTCGCCCGCGCCGCCGGCGCTCACTCCGCCCGGGCCGACGCCGCCGCCGACACCGCCCGCCGCAGAGCCCGCGAGGCGACCCGTGCCGCCGGCGTCTCCCAGGCCCTCGCCAAGGAGTCTGCCGCCGCTGCGACGGACGCCAGAGACGCCGCCAACGGCGCCGCCGAGCACGCCGAGAACGCGGCCAAGGCCGCGGACGAAGCGGCCAGCCAGGCCGGTAAGGCCAGCGACGCCGCCAAGGAGTCGACCACCCAGGCGGGCGAGGCGAAGAAGGCCGCCGACGCCGCCACCGCCGCGGTGAAGAAGGCCCGGGACACCTTCGACCTGACCCGCCGGAGCGAAGCCGAGGAACTCACGGCCCGCACCGCCGACGCCATGGAGACGGCCCGCGAGAGCAAGGCCGCCTACGACCTCGAGGCCGCTCGGGGCGACCAGCTCGCCAAAGCGTCCACCGCTCTCGACGGTGTGGTCAACCAGGCCTCCGCCTACGCCGCGCTGCCGGACGCGGACCCCGCGCGGATCGTCGCCATGGGCCGCTGGGTCGCGCTGGTCACCATGAAGACCCGCGGGCCGTGGAGCAGCAACGCCGCTGCCGACGCACTCGCCGGCTCCGACCGGGATGTCGTGGCCTACGTCCACACCGGCTGGAAGGAGGCCGCCCAGCAGGACGAGCGGGCCCGGGTCGAGCGTCTCGCCGACGAGGCTCGGTCGCCCGCCGTGCGCAAGGCCGCCGAGGAGGTCCTCGGCAAGGACGCGGGGCAGACCCACGCGTTCCTGACGGCGGGACAGCACGAGGTCGCCGCCAACGACTACCGGCTGCGCGTCTCACAGCTCGTCAGCACCGGTGGCACGGCCACCAAGGAGGCCGCCCTGGCCGCCCTCGACGGCGGCACGGACGCCCTGCGGGCCTTCCTCACCTCCGGTCAGTACATCGCCCGGATCAAGGACGAGCAGCTGCTCGCCTCACGCCTCGTCAGTACCGGCGGTCCCGAACTCAAGGCGGCGGCCGGTGTCGCGGTCGAGGGCGCTCCGCAGGTCCTGCACCAGTTCATCACCGTCGGCCAGTACCGGGCCGTCCGCCAGGACGCGCTGGCCGCCACCCATATCGCCGCCGTCCAGCAGATGATCGCCGAGGCGGCCGGGGTCGCCGCGACGGCCCAGAAGAACGCCGCCGAAGCCCTCAAGGCGGCCGCGCTGGCCCGCAAGCAGGCCGGCGAGGCCAAGACCTGGGCCGACAAGGCGAACACGTCGGCGCAGGAGGCGAAGACCTACGCCACCGAAGCCGGCAAGTCCGCCGACCAGGCCACCGCATCCGCCACACGGGCACAGCAGTCGGCCAGAATCGCCCGCAAGGCCCAGGCCGACGCGAACGCCGCCGCCATCGACGCGCGCACTTCGGCGGACACGGCGCGCGCCTCCGCCGCCTGGGCACGGTACTCCGCCGAGGACGCCTCGGAGTCCTCACGGCAGGCCCGCGCTTCGGCTCAGGCCGCCGGCAAGGACGCCGCGGACGCCGACAAGGCGGCCAAGGACGCCAAGGCCACCGCCGAGACCAAGCGGCGTGCCGAGGAGGAAGCCCGGCGCCGGGACGAGGCGGCCCGCAAGGCCCGCGAGGAGGCGATCCGGCAGGCGGCCGAGGAGGAGGCCGACGAGTCCGAGTGGAAGCTGTCCGACACCGGACACCTGCTGCTCGACGTGGCGGGCCTCATCCCGGGAGCCGGCGAGTTCGCCGACGGCGCCAACTGCTCCTGGTACGGCGCCGAGGGGGACGCGCTGGACGCCGGCCTGTCCTGCGCCTCCGCCGTGCCGGTCGCGGGTTACGGCGCCTCCTCCGTGAAGTTCGGCAAGTGGGGCAAGAAGGGGCTCGGCGTCCTCAAGGGCCTGTTCGGCAAGGGCCGTAAGGCCTGCCGGGTGCCGCTGGCCAACAGCTTCACCCCCGAGACGCCCGTCGTCATGGCCGACGGCACGGTCAAGCCCATCCAGGACGTGCGCATCGGTGACCGGGTCCTCGCCACCGACTTCCGCACCGGCCGCACGGGGCCGCAGACCGTGCAGCGGCTCATCACCGGGACGGGGGCGAAGAGCCTCGTCCGGTTCACCGTCGACACCGACGGCGACGCCGGCGACGCCACCGGCACGCTCACCGCGACCGACAACCACCCGCTGTGGCTGCCCGACCGGCACGACTGGATCCCCGCAGGTCACGTCCGGCCCGGCGACCGGTTCCTCAGCGCCGACGGCACGCTGCGCACCGTCATCGCCACCCGCACCTGGGCTCAGACCCGGACGGTCTTCAACCTCACCGTCGCCAACGCCCACACGTACTACGTACGGGCCGGCGACGCCACCGTCCTCGTGCACAACGACGGCGGCCTGGACTGGGAGAAGGAGTTCCAGAAGCTCAAGGAGACCTGGGACACGGGTGACCAGGACGACGACGGCTACCACGCACCGCGCGGCAACCAGGCCGAGAACAAGGAGTTCCGGGACGCCCTGAAATCCGTCGAGCGCGACCTGGGCCGCAAGGTGACCGCCGCCGAGCGTCGTGCGCTGCACGACCGGATCACGGGGCAGGGGTACGACTACCATCGGATCGTCGAGGAGGCCAAGGGGTTGTTCGGTGGATGCTGACGCGGAGTCGGAGAACATCCGGAAGTTGCTGACCGGGGCGGAGCTCCGCTCGGTCGGCCGGGCGGCCGGCATGGGCGTACTGGAACTGACCGGCCCGCACGGCGAGGACCTCGGGCTGCACCTGCAGTGCGCCTTCCGGATCGTGCGTGACGACCAGGTGGTGCTGGGCTCACGCGACATGTCGTACGTCCGCAAAGGGGCGGGGGAGGACGCGTTCGACACCTTCGACACCCTGTACGACGACCGCGCCGCGATCCTGAACCGCGTCCTGGCGAAGGCCCGTCCGACCGTTCGAGCCGTCCACCTGGGTGCGGCGGGCGCCCTGACCCTGGAGGCTGCCCACGGATTCGGCGTGCAGGCCTTCCCCGACCGCTCCGGCGGCGAGGAGTCCTGGCGCGCCCTGGTCCGCGGCGGCCCGCACTACGGCTATCCGCCGGGCCTGGTCTGAGCCGTCGAAGGCGACAGCTGGGATCCTCGGACAGTTGAGGTCCTGTTGAGCCGCTACGCCAAGTGCATCGACGCACGCGAGTGATCAGGCGCGTAGGCCGTCAGCCCTCCAGCCCGCTTGGGCCGGAGGGCTTCGCCGTATCTCGGCCGTGTGCTGTCGGCCGTCAGTTGCTGGGCGCACCTGGCGCGTCGTATTTCGTCCCGCTGGCGCACGGTAATCCCAAAGGTTCAGTCTGGTTCGCGCTCTACGGCTCGACTGCCGGGCTGGCGACCCTCACGGTATGGGGGTTTTACAGGAGAAGCCGCGGCGATTGGGCGGCGGGCAGTTCCGCTGCTCGCATTGCGGGCTGCCACAGGACCGGGTAGCGACACTCGAACACGGCTGGGTACTTCTGGAGCCGGACATGCGTCCGCCGGCTCATAGGGTTCCGGCGGAACACCGGTGGATCGAGCTGTCCGATGGACGCGTGACGGTCTACGGGGTGTGTCCGCCGGATCAGTTCCAGCGCTGCCGTATCGAGCACCGTCTAGCCTGCCCGGCACAGCCGCTGCCGGATCTGTGGCCGTGGCTGACGAGCCTGCGTGGGGAGAACGCGCGGCAGGCCGAGCGACGGGACGCCCCCAAGCCGCCTCCGCCTCCGCCTCCGGAAGAGTGGCCGGACGCCGGCTGAGTGGTACCTCGGCAACCTTGGGCTGAGCAGGGAAGGTCCCCCCATGAATAGTCCACAGCCCTCGGCATCCGGCCGCTCTCGGCGACATACGGCTGCACATACGCGAAGACCCCGACCTCAGCGTTCTCGCTGATGGCGGGGTCTTTAGGCACCTCATCCAAGGTGCCCCCGGCAGGATTCGAACCTGCGCACACGGCGCCGGAGGCCGCTTGGGTCGTGGGCAACGTGGCAGGTTACGGCCCTGCGCGTGGCAGATCTGACGAGACGAGTCCACAGATAGGCCACGGCTGGCCGAGCACCGCTTCAGGGTGGATCCGAGCCCGATCAGCGGATGACGAGGTCTCTTTACGGGGCTTCTGAACCTTCATTGGAGCTGCTCGTAACATGATCCTGAGCGTGCCTTCTTGAGGCGGCGCCAGCAGATCACTCCTCCAGCAGTGCAGAATCAGCCGTGCTTAGCCGTTCGGGAACCGGCACGACCTGATCGCTGCGAGACTCTGCCCGACAATGCAGTCGCACTGAACGGGGACGTGTAGCTGTGGCAAAAGCTAAGAGCCGCAAGGGGTACTACCGGGCAGGACACCATGTGAAGCCGTCGTCAGCGTCCAGCAGGTGGAAGAAGCCGTCCACGGGTCTCGTCCTGGCGGGCGTACTTCTGGCCATCGCCGGATGGAACACCTTGTTCGCAAACGGGGCCGACGACTCCGATAAGCCGCCCCACCCCCAGACCTCCAGCGCATCGGCTTCTGCCGTACCTGGTCAGTGATCTCGCTTCCGGCGGAAGACTGAGAAGGGCCGCTGCCAAGTCTGTCCCTTCTCAGTGCCGGCCCTGCGGGGAACTTCCGGGGTCGCCGAGTCTGCTGACGCCTCCTGCGCGCGCAGCCGCTGCCAGACGGCCTGCCACTGCGTCACTTGATCGTCGGAGACACCGCAGGCCGAGAGGTAGGCCGCCGCTGTGCCCCAGGTGGCAGGAAGAGTGTCGCGGTTGAGTAGACGGCTGACGGTGCCTGCCGAAATGCGTCCAGCCGAACGCTGGCTCACTGCCTGGTGGGTCAGACCGCTGATCACGCGTACGTCCGCGAGGGCGGTGAAGAACCCCGTGACGGTGCGGACCGCATGCGGATCCGGCCATGCACGCTCACCGGCGTCCACGCCGGGCGTAGCACGGGCGGACGTGGTTGGGAGATCCGTGTGATTGCGTCCGAGTGCAACCTCGGCACCGCTGTTGCGGTCCCGGGCCTGCGGAACGGGATGCCCCCTTGCTTCCAGTGTCAGACGCAGGTGCCGATAGAGAACCCCCAGATCGAGCAGTGCGGGAGCGCCGGGTATGCCACGGCGCACGGTGTCGAGCAGTGCGCCGGTGAAAGCTGTGTAGGTCTCTCCCACCGGCGCCAGAGCGGTGCGGTTCTCGGCGGCGGCCGCCAGGAGAAAGCTGCCTTCCACGGCCGCTTGGTCGGCGAGGGTGGGCTCGGCGCTCATCCTCCCCAGGGCCCGGCCGCTGTAGCAGCAGTCCAGAATCACGACATGACGCTCGGCCCGGGAGTCCAGCAGGAGGACCTGGCGCAGCCAGTCATAGGGCAGGCCGGTCTCGACGCGGCCGAATTCGGTGTGTGGTAAGGCCAGACTGAGCTCATCCTGCGCGTCGACAAGGCCGTGCCCGGCGAAGTAGACGATCAGGGTGTCGGTGGCCTCAGCGGCCGCCTGCCTTACCGCGCCCACCACGGTGTGCGCGACATCCGGATTCTCCAAGACGCTCACATGCCGCTCCGGCAGCTGCAACGACAGCGGGCTGCACAAGAGGCTGGCGAGAGCCTGCAGATTGTTCGAGACCGCAGGCAGCTGCTCAAGATGCTGGTAGCGGCTCGTGCCCACGAGCACCGCTCGTGTCGCTCCCGGGTCGGGCAGCACGCTCACCGGTTGTCTCCCTCCTCGCCGTCGGCGGAGGCAAGCGCCCGCGTCGCCCGCTCTATCTCCTCCTGTGAGCAGTCCGAGAGGACGATGACCGTGTCCCCCCGGCGGATCTCCACCCGCGGCCGCTGCGGCCGGCTCTGCCGCCACGCCGCTACCGCCAGCACAAACGATGCCGCACTCCACCCGTTCTCCGTCACTAGCCCCAGCACATCAAGCCCCGTGCCCATCTCCCCAGGCTCCGGCACATTGCCCCGCACCTCCACCACGGTCGACCGACGCACCACAGGGTCTGCACGCAACCAGTTCTGCAGCGAACGCAGTTCCATTCCAGCTGACTCGACCCGCACCTCTAACCGCACCCTCGTCCTCCCTACATCCGCGCCGCCCAACGCGACGACGATGCAGACCTATCCCCCGCAGACACTGAAAAATCCAAACCACCCCAGCCGAACACCAGCAACAGGCCGATCACTCGGTCCGGGGTCCCGTTGATGTCACCTATGGATGCCAGAACGGTGAACCCGCACGCGCTCGCTGGCACGATGCTCCCGTGGTTGACCTGGAGCGCATCAAAGCGGAGAGCCTGGCGTACTTCCGATCCCTTGATGAGGGAGCCGCCCTCCGGCACCACTTCCGCCACGCCGACGAGGACGGCGGCTTGTGGTACTTCGAGGCCGTACCCGACCGCGGTGAGTTGATTGCCATCAAGCAGGCCGAGCTCACTCCGGCCGGCCGACTCCACCGGTACAACTGGAAGCATCTGGAGGACGAGCACGGCTTCCTGACAGACCAGGCGCTCGACCCCGAAGAGGATCCGCTGGAAACCATCCCGGCCGAAGAGTTCCAGCGGGTGTGGACTCGGTGACAGGGGCGGACAACCACTTTAGGAGAGAGGTCGGGTGTCAAGGCAGGTGACCTGCGGCTACCTTGGCCAAGCCAGTCGGCACGGTGCTGCCTGCCAATCGCCACTATTAACCGCGGTTGACCCCTGCATCTGGCACGACTGTGGCACGCGGCGAGCAGAGGGCTCGGAACCTGGCCGGCTCCGCCGTTGCCCAGTGGTCAACCGCCGTAGCGGCTGTACAAATCTTTCGTTTCGAGGAGCACGGCCCGTAGCGCTCACGTTCTTTGCGTAAGGAGTCTAATAAGCTGAGCAAACGAAGAATCATTCCGGATGAGCTCATGAGTATCGATGCCTTCGATCCTCCTATACAGTTCCTGACGTTTACGCTTTGCATCGAACCTACTCATTCCCACCCACCGCTCGACGCCAGGGTTCACCATAATGGGATGAACTAGGGAATTGCCTTCGAGTCTTTGAAGGAACTCTTGAGAATCCTTCGGGCTCATGCCGTCGATTTCGATTAGTGCGGCAATTTCATCACCTTCTCCCAGTGAAAGAACAGCTGCAATGCTCGGTATTCCCATCCTGCCCATGGTAGGAACTACCGAGTAGGGACGGCTTTCTGAAGCCCCGCTAAGCGCCCTGTGGAGGAGTGCATGAGTGATTTCCTGGTCCAGCTTCCCCTCTACCAGGATCGTTATATGGCTCAAGGCCCGAGTCGCGACGTAGGGCATGTAAATCTCACCCTCCTCAGTAGCTGCACGTAGCTTGAATCGGAGAACCTCAGCGAATCCGACTTCTGCAGCGATTTCTATGTCGTCTGGACCGAACAGGATAACGTTAAGGACTTTCCCAATCCGGACGGCTTCTACCGCTTCGGTACTGTAGTCCGACATGGAAACGAACACGCCAACGGTTCCTACGAGCTTTCCATCTACTTTTCCCCTGAACTGGTAGATTGAGGAGGCGGGGAGGGGGCTTCCATGCCACTTGGCCTCAAGTAGGTAGATCCGCCCGTCGAGACCAAAGGAGCCGTCAATCTCTTCGCCTTTTGGGCGATAATTAGCCCTTGGATGCTCGGTGGAAGAACGCAGGAGTCGCCTCAGCCATTCTTCAAAGACGCGACCACGTGTTTGCGGAGTGATGCTCCTTGCGGGATTCTCAGAGTATGGGTCGATCAATTGGCGCAGAAGGGACAACTCATCTACCAGGGTCATGCTTGACCTTACCAAGCCCCCTTCTGTGATTTGGCGTTTTTCTAGGGCACCAGTTCACAGACGTGCTCAACTGTCCATGGATCCCGTGCATGCGCGACTCTGTCGCCAACACGCTTTCCAACTGTGGTGGTGCCACGCGGGCATGCGTACAGGGCCGTTCACCTGCGTTCATGCTCGGCGGTCGCGGGAGCGGACACCGCCTTCGGTCTTATCTGAACGACCGTGAACGGAGCTGAATGAGAGGGAAACTGAGACGGGCCCTGCTGTGTGGCCTGGAGTGGGGCCAGCGGGGCTACAGACCGCGCAGCGCCTCGTATAGGTCGCCGTAAGCGCTCCAACAGTCGACACTGCCATCGTCGTTCAGACTGCCCATGTACCAGTCCTCATCGCTGATCGCCTTCACCAGACACAGCCCATGGAACCTCAAGATGATCTCGGGGTGGAGTTGCTCGTCTTCCCCCGGCCGGCTCACCCAGGTAACGATGCGATCGGTGTCGAGAGCCACAGACTCCTGATCGCCGGAGACCTCGCGGATCTCCTCCAGAGTCCACCCTGCCGGTAGCTGCCCGTCTGCCATCCCATGATGATGACAGCCACCGCAGCAGCCGAGTCGAGGCCCGAACGCCCTCTCAGAGCACCGCTTTAGGAGTTCGATCCCGCCCCTACGCGGCCGCGATCCAGCGCGTGCTCGTGTGCCATCGCCGAGTGCTGACTGCCGCAGCTGTTCGTGGTCGTTGATGTCAGAGTTGGATGTCAGCGGCTGCTCACTGTCAAGTGGCTGGCCGTCCTTCCCGAGCTCTTGCCGCCGATTCGTCTCGTCGACGCTGGGCGTCGTGCCACAGTGCACCCATGCGCGCATTCATCAAAGGGATAGGTAGCCTCGCACTCCTTGCCGCCCTGCTGTTCGGTGCGGTGGAGGGCGTAGCCTTCTTGGCAAGGTACGTGGGGCGACAAGTCTTCCATGGCGTGAACCCCACGGTTGCTGCTGCAGCAGTAACGGCGATGGCAACGGTTCTCGTAACCGTTGCCACATTGGTTATGGGACGCTACCTCGAACGCCGAAAATCCGTTGAGGCAGAGATTCGAGCCAGCAAAATTCCCGTCTACACGAGGCTCGTAAGTGGACTCATGAGGACGGTCATGAACCCCGACTCTTCGAACGCAGACGAGGTGGCGCAGTTCCTGCGGGAGATCACGCCAGATCTCATTACGTGGGCTTCCGACGATGTTCTGCTTGCCTGGTCGAAGTTCAAGCGGGAAGCGCAAGTTCTCGAAGCTGAGGATACGATATTTAGCTTCGAGGAACTGTTGTCCGCAATTCGCCGAGATTTCGGGCACAGCGGCAGGCAGGTGAAGGAAGGGGACCTCCTCGCTCTCTTCATCAATGACATCGACGAACAGTTGATCCGGCGGCGCGCCCAGAGAGGCGCCGTGTAAGCACTCTGAGGGGCGTTAGGCAGCGGTTGCACGCACCACGCTCTCCAACTGTGTTGGTGCCTCGCGGGGCCGCGTACAGGGTCGTTCACCTGCGTTCACGGTCGGCTAATCGCCGGAGCGGCTACGGGCTTCGGTTCCGTCTGAACGTCCGTGAACGGCGCTGAATGAGACGGAAACTGAGACGGACGGCGGGGCCGGACTCGCTAGCATCTGCGCTGTTGAAGGGGGGAGCCATGGCACTGGTCCGCAAGGGATCACGACGGATCGTCGTCGACGGCACGGCCTACCGCTGGCGCCTGCGAGGCAGACCGACGTACTTCCAGGGCCTGGCCTGGTCGCCGTGCATGTTCGCGGTCGAGCATGCGGACGCCTCCGGGACAACGCTCGTGGTCACCACCCACCAGCCGCATCCGAGCAACTGGTTCGAACGCTCGGCCAACCCCGTACTGCCGTCTGACGTCGCCCACGCCATCGAACTCGCCCTTCGCGAGGGATGGATCCCAGCCGCGCCGGGCTCCCCGTTCTGCCTCGATCTATCCGCCGGCTTCACGCCGTCGCCTTGAGCAAGTCAACGAGACCTGAGCTTGGGAAGCTCGTGTGCTCTGGCCTCTTCTCCCATACCTGACCTGCGGCTGCGGGTGCCTGTACGTCGGTTGACCGCCGAGTTGGTGCCCGATGTTCCCCGTGGTTCCCCGCACAACTTGGCACGGTTCTGGCATGTCCGCCGCAGCACGACCACAGGGACAAGGGCGTTGTCACTGGCGGCTATTAGTAGAACGTTGAGCGTCATACTGCACGGTGGATCACGCCCGACTCGGGTTAGTCGGCCAACCGGCCAAAAGCCCTTTGCGGCGTATAGTTGAGAGAAGGAAGATCTAAGGTAATGCTTGCACTGGGCAATGGCGGTTATTCCGTTTGCGTTCCATCTCAGATCGATGCCGCCATCGGCTCCGGCTGCGAACCGTTCCACTGGTACGCCTACTTCGGCTCCCAGCAAGTCACCAGCAAGCTCTTCGAACTCGACATCGGATAGCACTGAAAAGTCACGCATGGAAGTTTCTTAGCACAGGTTCTGTCCTGCCGAAGGCGGGTTGCCCGATTCCTTCGGCGGCGACTCGGTTCGGACTGAGAGACAGGTCGGTGGAGCGGCTTTGGGGTGGCGCTGCTTTGGCGCGAGTGATCATGGCCCCGTAAGCTTTCGGCGCGTCGGGCAGTCTGTGGACCTGCCCGTTAAAGCACGACGCTGGGGCCATGATCGGCGAGGCTCGCGCCAAAGTGGCTCCGTAAAGCCGTGGAGCCGATCGCCCCAGCCACGACGTGCCCCTTCTCCGACATCAGGCGGCTGACTGCTCTGAGCGCGGCACGGGCGCCGGCCGGGCTGGAGCGGGGCGGAGACAGGAGCGCAGGCCCGGCCGGGGGCCGGGCCGCGCGCGGTGAGCGGAGCGAGCCGCCTTGACTCTCTCAAGCTCACGCTGTCCGGGGCCACGGCCGCCGCCGAGACGGTACGGCGCAAGCGGGCCGTCCTCTTCAACGCCCTCGCCTACGCGGTCGAGCTGGGGGAACTGCCAGAGAACCCGGTCACGCTCGTGAAGTGGAAGCCGCCCAAGGTGACCAAGGAAGTGGACCGCCGGGTCGTCGTGAATCCTCGGCAGGCCGGTGAGCTCCTGGCCGCGGTCTCGTATGTGGGCGGCTACCGCCGGGCTCGCGGGCGTCGACTCGTCGCGCTGTTCGCCTGCATGTACTTCGGCGGCCTGCGTCCGGCTGAAGCGGTGGCGTTGCGCCGTCAGGACTGCACGCTGCCAGACAGCGGGTGGGGCTCGCTGATCCTGGAGAAGAGCCGTCCGACCGTCGGTAAGCGCTGGACCGGGACCGGCGCCGTTCACGACGACCGCGGATTGAAGAACCGACCGGCGAACGAGACACGCGTCGTCCCGATCCCGCCCCGCCTGGTGCAGATGCTCCGCGCGCACATCGGGGAGTTCGGCACCGCCAAGGACGGCCGGCTGTTCGCCAACGAACGTGGGGGAGTGGTCGCCTCTACGACGTACTGGCGCGTCTGGGACGAGGCCCGGCACCTGGCGCTCACGCCCGAACAGGCGGCGTCGCCGCTGGCGGCTCGACCGTACGACCTGCGGCACGCGGCGCTGTCGTCCTGGCTCAACGCCGGCGTGGATCCCACCGAGGTTGCGGAGCGCGCGGGCAACAGCGTCGAAGTGCTCCTCAGCCGGTACGCGAAGTGCCTCGACGGGCGGCAGGACGTCGCCAATCGCCGGATCGCCGAACTCCTCGGAGAGGATGGCGGCCAGGAGGACGGGCACGGCGGCGGGCCCTGATTTCGACGCTCCTCCGACACGCGCATCTGCGGCATGATGGCCCCTGGACTTCGGTCCGGGGGCCTCGTCGTTTCCGGAGGTCTACCTGCGGTTTTATGCCCTGCGGCTTGGCCACAAATAGGCCGCGGGCTCCGACATACGGCCGCTCCGAGCGGCACACGGCTGCACATACGCCAAGACCCCGTCCTCAGCGTAAGCGCTGGTGGCGGGGTCTTTGGGCACCTGATTCAAGGTGCCCCCGGCAGGATTCGAACCTGCGCACACGGCTCCGGAGGCCGTTGCAGGCTCCGGCGTTCACGCAGGTCACGGGCCTTTGGATGATGGGTGGCGCAAGCTCCGTCCACAAGTAGTCCATGGGCAGTCTGTAAGTAAGGAGCGGGAAGGGTTGCCGGGGTCAGTAGCACGGAGCGCGCTTCCACTGCAGCTCTTGCCGGCCTGCGGTGTCTGCTGGGTCTGAGCGTCCAGCAGGGCAGCGCACTCGCATCGGCGAGTACGTCCCGGCCGTGCTGGCTGCGCCAGCGGCTGTGTGCACCGGGCGGACCGGCAAGCGGAAGCGTGCGCTCCCAGAGTTGGCGCGCGGCCTGCAGGGAGCAGGGAATGATGCGCGGCCGACTCTCTTGCCTGCCAGGCAATATCACGATTTCAGCACGCGTGTCATTTTGTGTAGGAACCATGGATATTCTGCGTCCGGAGCCGGTTCCTTAGCGCTCCGCGCCCGTTGGGGCTGAGGGGAGGCTGTTATGGGGATCCTCTGGCGTCATGCCAGTCGGCTGATAGGCAGTCAGTCGAAGTCGGGAAGCCCTCTTTCCGTACCGCGCGGCGGGGGTGTTGCTGCACCCCGACCGTAGTTGCCGGAACGTACGCGTCAGGAGCCTCTGGTCAGTGCTGCCTTCGGTGCGTACCACGCTTCTGACCTAGGCCAGCTAAGGCAGGCTGCTACGGAGATGAACGCCCTGCCGCGTTTGGCAGTTCGACTGCCGCATGGGGGTACCGCCTGGATGCGGGAAAGGGCCTCCGACGGGGGAAGGGGGCGGGCAGGGACCCACGAGGCAGGGGTGACGAACAGGCGCATATGCCTGTCACGTGGGGAGCTTCCTGAGTAGCGTGGTTGGGCTGGACGGATGGCGGGGGCATCCGCCGTGGCGGAGAGGGCCGGGGTGTCGGGGCGTGAGCGCGCGTGTCCGCAGCCGTAGATGGGCACGCGGCTTTGGGTGGGGAAGCTGGAAAGGTTAGATGAGGTCTGAGTACAAGCAGTGGCACGAGGTGCTCTCTGCAGAGTTCTTCGGTGCGGGCAATGCGCTGCGGAGCACCGTCCTGTACGTCGACGCCGAGGTCGAACGGGAGCTGGCCGAGCGCATAGGAACGGGCCTCGCCCAGGCTGTCGCCGGTGAACTCAACTGGAGCGAGCCGGACAGACCACTGTTCAGCCGCATTCAGCGCGAGTGCGAGATATGGGAGCAGCACGGGAGTGCCGTCCCGCCGCCGAGCCTGCCGGTGCTGGCCCTGTCCGTGCTGGCGGCTACCCGCATGGCGTCCTCTGACGGCATGCTGAAGTCCAACTTCTACGGGCGGTGGATCCAGCTGTTCGGCGAGCAGCCCTCCAGCTCCCGGGCGAACAAGCTCGAGCATGCCTTCCAGGACGTCGCAATGATGTGGGAGGAGCTCGACACCTGGCTTGAGGAAACGGGTGGCCTTTACGGCACCAGCACGGTCAGCACCGACGAGCACTACTGGAAGATCGGTTTCCCCATCTCGCAGGCGCTGGTGCGCGGCTCGGACCGGCAGGTCCTCACCCGGTTCTTCGCCGCCACCCGCTTGCGGCCACACAACCCTGACGAGGTCTCCGGCCGCGAGCTGCTGCGGCGCCTGCGCGTGTGGACGGCAGGCCGGGACCGGCGCCTGTCACCCCGCCTTATGGAGGAGCTCGCCAGCGTCCCGGACACGGGCGAAATCCTGATCGCCAGCCTGGTCAAGCGGCTCGCCGATGACTGGGACGGCACCCTCCACGAGCCGGAGCGCGAG
This sequence comes from Streptomyces sp. NPDC101166, assembly GCF_044768125.1. Taxonomy (NCBI): domain Bacteria; kingdom Bacillati; phylum Actinomycetota; class Actinomycetes; order Kitasatosporales; family Streptomycetaceae; genus Streptomyces; species Streptomyces sp. NPDC101166. Next base: position 94,590 of record NZ_JBIWPF010000023.1, on the reverse strand, counting down.
CACCGGCGCCGCGCCATGGGACTGAGGCTCGTAGTCGCGGACCGAGGCAGGCGCCTGGAATGGCTCGCCGAGACCTGCGACGGGATCGACGAGACCCGCGTCGCTGTGCCAGGCGGACGTACGTTCACGCTGCACAAGGCGTACGGGGACGTCTACGAGGGGCTGGAGTCGCTGCATCCCTCCTGGCATCAACTGGGAGACGGCCTGCACCTCGAGGGCGACGACCTGGTCCTTGAGTGGGCGCCACAGGAGGTGGTGCTACTGCGGTTGCACCCGCATCTGGGCGAGTGGGTGAGTACTGAGTACTTCGAGCCCGGCGAGCAGCACTGGATCCTGGCCGCTGACTCGGCGGTCCGGGCAGTGCGCTCCATGGTCGATGCCCTCGGCGGCCGCACCGTCCGCGAGGCGTCGGCACCGGTGCCGGGGTGGAAGCTGATCAAGGGCGTGCGCGCCGTCAACGGACTGGCCTTCGCCCGCACCCTCGACCGGGGCGGAGACCACGCGCACGTCCTTGAGCCCCAGATCCGGCACCGCGCTGCGCTGTCGGGTGGCCTGCGCATCGCACCCGAGTACCGGGTGGGTGCCGGCGTAGCGGGCCATTTCCTCCGCGGCGGTGCTCCCGATCTTCTGCTGCCGGCCAGCGACTCTCCCGACGGCCGGGTAGAAGTCGTCCTCGACGGCCGCACGGAGAAGCTGCGCGCCGACCCGCGGGTGCCTTTCCCCCTCTGCATGATCCCCCTCGAAGAGGGAGAGCACCGTGTGGGTACGGCGCACAGCAGCCAGGTCTTCACGCTGCACGACGGGCTGCACGAGGGACTGCCACCCGGCACCGGGACACTCGGATACCTCTGCGACGGCACCGCCCGGCCCGAGCTGAGCGACGCAACAGGCTCGGAAACCGCCATCCGCGGTGCACAGGCGCCGCGCAGTATCCGCCCCCCGCGGACTGAACTGCTGCGCTCCACCGTCCTGGAAGCCGTGCTGCTCGATCCTCACGGCGGAGTGCGCCGGGCCAAGCAGCAGTCGGTCCCCGCTTGGATGGCCTCCCGCCTGCCCCCACAGGCGCTCGGCCCCTGCCTCGAGATTGAAGTACCGAGAGGCTACGTCTGGCTGGTCTACCGGACAGCGTCCCGCTGGTCGGTCAGAGCGCTGGCAGAGGCAGAAGACATACCCGCGCCCGCTCCGGCGCCTGACGACTACGCCTGGGCGTACGCCGTCCTCAGCGCCGCCCAGCGCCTGCAGGACCCCGCCTGGCTCGACTACGTGGCAGCAGCAGCAGCAATCAGCGGAAGGCGGGAAGCCTGATGACCGATACAGGAGGCCTGCTGCTGCGATGGCTGAGCGAACAGGGCGCCGGCAGCCTGTCCGACCTCAAGCAGGGGATGTGGTGGCTGGCATCCAAGCACTGTCCGGACATCGAACCGGGAGCCCCGGGCCGCTGGCTGCGCGACGCCGTCTCCCTGGCATACATGGACATCGACTGGCGCAACCGACGCTGGTGCGCAGCCCCGCCGGTCCTGACCCGCTTGCCCCAGGCGCGGGGGCTGGCGGTACTCACCGGGGGCCGGACGGCCGCGTTTGACGCGCGCGTAGCGCAGGCCGGGCAGGACGGCTTGCTGGAGCTGTTCCGGGTGCCCAGCGCCCGCCCGCCCAGGGACATCCCTTTGCCCCCCTCCCTCATCGTCCAGTTCGACGACGAAGCAGGGCTCGTAGGCTGGGCTGCCGAGCTCGGCGTGTCGTACACGCCGTGCTTCGCGCTCCAAGGAGCTGCGCTGCTTCCGCCCTTGAGCCCTGGAGCGCCCACCTCCGCACCGGAGTTCGGCAAACCGCTGGAGCAGTACGACCTCGTACGCGGTGGATACCGGCTTGTCCCGCGGCCCCAGGGCGAAGGCCTGTACCGGCTCAAGCGGCGCGACAGCAAGCGCGTATGTCAGGTCCAGCGCGACGGCCAGTGGTACGAGACCGGCCACGAACAGGGCGTCTACCTGGCGTTGGAGAACCAGAGCCGGGCAGCGGACGTGCTGCGCTGGCTGCCCGAGAAGGACTGCGGGCGCGAACGGTTCGGGACCCTCTTTGTCGACTGGGGATATCCCCTGCCCGACCTGCACCGGCGCGTCGCGGTGATGTGCTGCGGCCTCGCGCCCCGCATCAACACCCAAGCCGAGAACCTTGCCTACGACAACGTGCCCCACGCCATAGCCATCAAGATCGCACAATCGCTCGGACAGCACCTGGGGGAGAACGACGATGAGTGACACCGCTGCGCAGCAGCCCGGCCGCACCACCCGGGACGTGGACATCCTCGGTTCGTTCGAGCACTTGAAGGATGCGCTCTTCCGCTACTACAACACGCCGTTCGGGCTTGCTGACGAGCACCTCGAACGCGAGCGTCAGGACCTGTTCGACGTGAACGGCGGAGCCTGGAGGCGTCCTCTGCTGGAGGTCCGCCCGCGCTACGTTCAGATGGACGCGGGCATCGCGGAATCCGTGAAGGCAGCAGGAGCCCACCCTGATCTGGCGGAACTGGTCCAGCTTGGACTGATGCAGGGTGTCCCCTCCCTGTACGAGCACCAGCACCGGGCCCTGGCTGCGGCTGTGCGCGACGGGCGCGACGTCGTCGTCACGGCCGGCACAGGCTCCGGCAAGACAGAGTCGTTCATGCTGCCCATTCTGGCCGACCTCGTCCGCGAGTCCGCCGACTGGCCGACCGCCTCGCCGCCGTCGAACCGCTGGTGGGTTTCTCCCAACGGCGAGTATCAGCCCCAGCGGGCAGGCGAGGCCGGCCGGCACGCAGCTGTACGCGCCCTCGTCCTCTATCCCATGAACGCGCTCGTCGACGACCAGATGATGCGCCTGCGCAGGGCACTGGACAGCGATGACGCCAGGGCATGGCTTGCCCGGTCGCGGCCCGGCCACCGCTTCTACTTCGGCCGCTACACCGGGGCAACGCCCGTCCCCGGCGAGGTCGGTTCGCCGGCTGGCGTCAAGACGTTGCGCAAGGAGTTCGCCGCCACGGAAGAGCGCTCCCGCCAGGCGCAGAAAGCCTCCGGCGACGGCCGGTACTTCATCCCCCGGCTGGATGGCGCGGAGATGCGCTGCCGCTGGGACATGATCCAGGCTCCGCCCGACATCATGATCACGAACTACAGCATGCTCAATGTCATGCTGATGCGCTCGCGCGAGTCGCAGATCTTCGACAAGACGCGCCGCTGGCTGGAGGAGGTGCCCGACGCCCGTTTCACCCTGGTCGTCGACGAGCTCCACATGTACCGGGGCACCGCGGGCACAGAGATTGCTTACCTCCTGCGCAACCTGCGTCACCGCCTCGGCCTGGACCACAGGCCGGACAAGTTCCGCATCCTGGCCGCCTCCGCCTCCCTCGAAGCCCCCCGTGATCTGGACTTCCTGCAGGAGTTCTTCGGCGTCGACCGCAACCGGTTCGTGGTCCTTGGCGGTCAGCTTGTATTGCCGGCGCACACCCGCACCGACATCTCCCAGCACGCCGAGGCCTACGCCGCCCTGGACCCGGATCCCGCGCCCTCCGAGGCCGACCAGTTCCTGGCAGATACTGGTGCCGGTGACGCGCTGGTCAACGCCCTGCGTGATGGTGACCGCCTTATCGCCGACTTCGACGACGTTGTTGCCGCTCGCATCTTCCCTGCCGCCGACACCGCCGTGCAGAAGAAGGCGTTGCGCGGAGTCCTCGCGGCACTGCGACGCTCGGCCGATCCCCGGACGCCCAAGCTGCGCGGGCACCTCTTCTTCCGCAACATCCCCGGTGTCTGGGCCTGCTCTGACCCTCAGTGTCCCGACGCTCCGCGTCCGGAAGGTATGGAGAGGACCGTCGGCAAGCTGTACCCGCGCCCCACGTCGCGCTGCAGCTGCGATGCACGCGTGCTGGAACTCCTCTACTGCCAGAACTGCGGAGATCCGTTCCTCGGCGGGTACGCACCAGAATCGGCCTTCCGTAACGCGGCCAAGGGGCGCCCCTTCGAAGCCGGACTGCTTGCAGACCTGCCCGACCTCGACTCACTGCCTGACGCCGCTGCTACGGCGCCGAGTGCGGCCAACTATGTCGTCTACTGGCCGCGGAAGGACGACCCTGCGGTGGAGAAGCTGGAGTGGAACTCCACCTCGGACAGGGGCGCGCTGAGCGCCGACTTCGAGTTCAAGCGCAGCAAGTACGACCCGCGCACCGGCATCCTCCGCAACCACCGTGACCACACCGGCTGGTCCTTCCACAGCAGCGTGCCGCAGCCAAAGAAGGGGCGGCCCCGGCTCAAAGCGGAGGACCTCCCCGCGGCACCGACCCAGTGCCCCAACTGCGGTGACAACTGGGAGGTCAGGCAGGTCGGGACGGAGCATTTCAGCCTCAACGACTCGCGCCGCATGCGTACACCAGTCAGGTCCATGCGTACCGGTTTCGAGAAGGTCAACCAGGTGCTGACCACCGGGATCCTCTCCCACCTGCCGAACAGGCAGGCCGTGGTCTTCTCCGACAGCCGTCAGGACGCCGCGAAGCTGTCCGCAGGTCTGGGGCTGCGCCACTACCAGGACCTCCTGCGTCTGCTGCTTGCCGAGGAGGTCGAGGGCCAGGGGGATCCGGCCGCCGACCTCGCAGCCGTATCGGGCTTCTACCGCAAATCCCCTGACAACCCCGTCGACAAGGAGACAGCCAAAGCCGCCCGCGACCGGCTGCGCGCCCGTGACCCGGAGACCTATGACGCCTGGGTGAAGCTCCAAAAAGCATCCGAAAGCCTCGACGATCTTGACGATGATCTCCCCGACCCGGCAGAAGAGGCTGCGCTCTACAGCCGCCTCAGCCGGGTGCCCAGCCTCGACAGCCACGGCAGCGCGGTAGCTGAACGCTTGGTCCAGCTCGGCATCAATCCCGGCGGCCCGAAAGCGTCCCTGCAGCAGACCAGCTACCAGAATGGCTCCCAGCCGCAGCCCTGGACCTCCCTGTACCAGTGGCCCGAGGTCCCTGGTGGCAAGGTACGTGACGAATCCAGCCTGGTCCTGAGCGAACGGCAGGAGCAGCTGCGCCAGGACATCCGCGAGGCCCTCACCAGCGAGCTGCTCAACGGGCTGTTCGGCAGTGCCGGACGGGACTTCGAGTCTCTGGGCCTGGGCTGGCTCACCCTCGCCACCGATCAGGCACCCCTCGAAGCCGAGCGGGCCTCCGATGCCGCGCTGGCCCGGGCCAGCCTGCGAGTCCTCGGCCACATGCGCCGTTTCGCAGGACTGCGCAGCCCGGCTGACGAACCGCCGAAGAAGCTGCGGGACTTCTGGGCCAGCGCAGCGGACCACCTGGGGCAGGATCCGGACGACCTCCGCAATACCGTCGAGCGGATCTGGGGCGAGGCAGTCAAGAAATACGTCATTCAGCCTGAGCACGTCGCCCTGCGCCACGGCCGAGCGGTGTCCTGGACCTGCTCCGTCTGCCGGCGACGGCACCTCCACCCCGGCGTCGGGGTGTGCACGAAGTGCCGACGACCCCTTCCTGCTGCGCCCGAGCGGTTCGAGGGCACAGACGCCGACTACTACGCCTGGATGGCGCACAGACAGTTCGGTGATTTCCGCCTCAACGCCGCCGAACTCACCGGCCAGACCGACCGTCTGGACGCCCAGGCCCGCCAGGCCCGCTTCCAAGGCATCTTCCTCGACGGCAAGGAGCACGAGCTCCCCGATACCCTCGACATCCTCTCTGTCACCACCACGATGGAAGCCGGAGTCGACATCGGCCCGCTGTCCGCTGTCCTGATGGCGAACATGCCGCCGACCCGGTTCAACTACCAGCAGCGCGTGGGACGGGCAGGACGGCGCACCTCGCCGGTCGCGCTTGCACTCACAGTGTGCCGCGGCCGCAGCCACGACGAGCACTACTTCCAAGACCCCCAGCGCATCACCAACGATCCGACTCCGCCGCCTTACCTGTCCACGGACATGAAGGACATCTATCAACGGGTCCTCGCTGCGGAGGTTCTCCGCAGGGCATTCGACGCGGCGCATGGCGCGGCCGGGGACGACACAGCGCCCGATCCGACCCGCAACGTCCACGGCCAGTTCGGCCACACTGCAGACTGGCCCGCCGTAAGCGAAGCGGTCAGCGGATGGATCAAGTCGCACGATTCCGAAATCTGCAGTCTCGCCGAAGCCCTCGCTGACCGCACTCGCAGCACCTGGTCCCCGGCTCAGGCGGCGGCATGGGTGGCCCAGGAGCTCGTCAACCGCGTCACCCAGATCGCCGACGAGTCTCGTGGCCACCACGAACTCAGCCAACGGCTGGCGGAGTCAGGCCTGCTGCCGATGTTCGGATTCCCCACCTCGGCCCGCTACCTGTACACCAAGCGCCCTTCCGAGTCCTACCCCTGGCCGCCGAGCGGAGTGGTCGACCGGTCGTTGGACATCGCGATCTCGCAGTTCGCTCCCGGCGCTGAGACGGTCAAGGACGGACAGGTCCACACGGCAGTCGGCGCAGTCGCGTTCGAGCCGACCGGGCGAGCCCCCCGAGCCGTGCAGGAACCACTCGGGCAGCCCGTCCTCATCGGTATCTGCCGGGCCTGCGGACACCTCGCAGAGGACGTACAGGCGCTGCCGGAACAAGAGGATGCCCCACCGCAGCCCTGCCGCGCCTGCGGAACAGCCGACGGCTCCTACCGTGAGATCGAACTGCGCGAACCGGCCGGCTTCTACTCCGGTAAGGCACGCGACTTCGACGGCAACTTCGCATGGAGGGCCAGGTCGCTCGCCCCCCGAACTGCCGCAGACCTTGAGCACGGCGCACCGCTGAAGATCGAGATGCCTGGCATGGTGGTCCACGCCGGCAAGGGCGAGCGGTACGCAGTCAACGACAACGGCGGCCGACTGTTCCAGTTCTCAAGAGTAAGCCCGACCACACGCTGGTCCGGCGCCTATCTGGAGGCCGGGGCGGCCGATCTGTTCCCCTGGCTTGCAAAGGACATCGCCGCCGATGAGGAACCGCTCATCACCGCCATCGGCGCCACCCAGCACACGGACCTGTTCCTGCTCGGCCCCCAGACAAGCGAGATCCCAGCGCTCGGTCTGCGCCTGAACCTCACCTCCGTGCCGCAGAGCACCGGCTTCCCCGACGACCGCTCAGGCCGACGGGCTGCCTGGTACTCGCTGGCCGCCCTGCTGCGCACAGCCGCCGGCTCGCTCCTGCAGGTGCAGCCGAACGAGATCGCATCGGGCATCCACGGCGCAGGCTCCGGCAGCAGCAAGGCACGAACCTTCGCCTTCCTCTCCGACACCCTGGACAACGGCGCCGGCTACTGCACACACCTCGCCGAACGGGAGGTCTTCGAGCAGCTCATGGCGACTGCCAACAGGATGCTGGCCGGCTTCGCGGACGGTGCGCACGGCCGCGACTGCCGCGGCTCGTGCTACCAGTGCCTGCGCGACTACACGAACATGGCGTACCACAGCCTCCTGGACTGGCGACTGGCCGGGGAACTCCTGGCTATCCTCCAAGGCACAGGCGCCGCCAGCAGCCAGCATGGCCGCCGGGCTGCGGGACTGCTGCGGTACTGGGCGTCCGACTTCCCGCCCGGCAACGCGGAATTCGTGGACGACCTGGGCGGCACCGGGCCTGCGGTTCTCTTCGAAGAACGATTCTGGGTCGCGGCCAAGGGCCCGTTCGAGGCAGCCGACGCCACGCTGTCCTCCCCCCGCATCAGCTCTGTGCGCGACGCCGCCGCAGCCGACAGCCGAGACGTTCCGGACGTGGTATTCGTCGACGACTTCCTCCTCGACAAAGCCCCTGCCCGGGTGTCAGCCATGCTCGCCGACTTCGACGGGGCGTAGAAGATCTGCCCCTTGCGGCTTTGGAGCCGCAAGGGGCAACGGAAGCTGAGAGGCAGCACAGCCGCTGCAGCCGTGCGCGCCCGTCGGCTGAAGGCTGCTTGTGCCAGGATGATCGGCTAAGGGAGGGCCATGGCCGAGCCGGAGGGGAATATGGACGACCCGGTACTGCTGCAGCGGTTTGCAGCCTGGCTCCAGCCTGGGCCGTCGGCTGAGGATGCGGAGCGCAGCGCTTTCTTCAAAGACGGCGTCATCGTGCTGGACACGAACGTCCTGCTGAGCCTGTACGAGTACACCGAGACCTCCAGGAAAGAGGTCCTGTCAGCACTTGAGCAGACCGCAGGACGGCTGTGGATGCCCTACCAGGTCGGCCTTGAGTTCGTCCGCGGCCGCCGCAGCACACTGGAATCCCGCAAAAGGGCTCTCGCTGATGCTGCCTCAGAGGTCAACAAGAAGCTCATGGCAGCCCGCAAAGCGATCGTCGAGGCGAAGAAGGTCGTGTGTACCCAGCTCGACAGGTACGCCCGGGCCCAGCAGGAGATAGCGGGACTCGACGCACTCGTCGCGGATTCCGGCGTCGATGCTCACCTCGACGTCTACCGTCATGAGTTCAAACGTCACCTGGACATGCTCAAAGCCGACCACGGCTTAGCACTGAACTCCGCCGATGCGGAAGACCCCATCCTTAGGCGCATCGCGAAGCTCTACGGGGAAAGTATCGGCGAGCAGCCGGACGACGACATCCTGCGAAAGCGTCTGGAGGAGGCGACCGCCTACCGGTTCCCGAACAAGATCCCTCCCGGATTCTCCGACTCCGACAAGGACACGCCGCTGAAGTCGGCTGGCGACTTCCTCCTCTGGGAAGAGCTGATCGCGCATGTCCGCCAGTTGCCCCCCAGTGGTCGCCGCGTGCTGTTCGTGTCGAATGACACGAAGGAAGACTGGTACGAGCAGGGCTCCGGCTCAAGCAGCTCCCGTCCGTGGCCGAGCCTTGTCGACGAACTGAGGCGGAGAGCACAAGCAGACTTGAGGATCGAGACACCGCCGTACTTCTTCGGCGGGGTTAGGGAGTTCCTGGACGCTGAGCTCGCCGCGGATACTTACGCGGAGATCGAGCGGGTGTCGGAGGCATTCGAGGCGAAGTTCCCGGACACACCGCTGGTGGTCACGGAGGAGACAGCGTCTCACCTAGATCCGCCGGAGGGGCTGGCGCTTGATGCGTTCAATTCAGTGGGACTCGTCTCTCCGGCCGTGCGTGCGGCTGTGGAGTCGGCGTCGCCGTCCCAACGGGTGTTCCAGTGGTGGCTGATCGGTGTGACAGCTCAGCTCGGGCGGCGGGACGCTGGAGAATCGGAGCCGTCTGTAAGCGTTGCTGCGGCCACACGAAGCAGCAAGCCGCTCTCCCGGGACTGGGTACCCGGTACCGCCCTCTCTCCAGGCGAGTGGCTCCACCGGGATTCATCGTGGATCGCACCGTGGTTCATAAGCCTGCTGAACTCCATCCCGCAGGCGGACCGCACTATCCTGCGCCGGCTGGCAGCGCAGCAAGCGGAGAGCAATAGGCGCTCCGGCAGCTTCCCAACAAATATCTGAACAAACCAGTCGATAAGCCTGCGGCTCGGGAAGCTGTGATCAGTTAGGGCTCCGGAGGCCGAGTATGGGCACGATGAACCAGCAGGTCAGGGGCTCAGGCTATTCGTGGATAGCAGATCCTGTCCACGAATAGTCCGCGACTGACTGTTCTGCTACTCCAAGATATCGAGCGCGGGCAGGCTGTCCACGATCTTCATCGTCTCCAGGCTGACCGTTACGATTCGCTTGAGCAGGTCGATGATGTAGCGCGGGTCGTCAGACCAGTCGTTGGGGTCGTTGATGATCTCCGACGCCTTGTCCACCTTGACCTGGTAGCGTTCGATGATCCACTCGATCGCGGACCGGGCGCCGAGCTGGTAGCGATAGGCCTCCTCAGGGATGTTGGTCAACTTGACCCGCGTGTTGTAGACGATTGTCGACCGGTCAGCCTGCCCCTTCACCTTCGGAATCTTCATCTTCACAACCCGGTACAGCTCGGCCGCGGGTGTCGCTGACGGGTCACCGGTCACCGTCTCGACGATTCCCTTGTACGGCTCGGCCTGCTCGTAGCCCAGGTGCAGGTCGGCGAGCTTGCGGCCGGCCTCAGCGAAGCCACGGAAGTCCCGCACCCTTGGAATACGCGGAAGGGACTTTTTCAGGTCTGCGGCGAATCGCTCACGGTACTGGGGGGAGTGGAGCAAACCGTAGGTGTAGTAGAAAATGTCATCCTTGGTGATGGCCGGATCGGCGTACACTTTACGATAGTTGACCAAGGCTGTATCGGTGATGTTGTCGACTCGCTCATACCCTACCTGCTCTTCAGGAAGAGAGAAAAGGTCATCTCCAGCGCCGAGAATCCGGTAGGAGTAGCGAGGAAAGAACTGGCCGTTTGTCTGGCCACCATAGTTCGCCACGTCGGGAACTTGGTCGACCATCAGAGAAGTGAAGTCCATGGCAGCTCCCACCCCCGTCATAATGATGCCGAGGTTTTTATGCTCCGCTGTCGGGAACATGTGTGGGAGCTGGTTGAGGTAGCTGTTCATCTGCGAGTCAAAGTAGACCCACTGGCTGCAGAAGGGGCGATAACTAGCCGTTCGCACACGCTCCCCCTGGTAGGAATACTGCGTTCCCCTGGCCAGTCGGGTTTTGTCAATGCGATTCCAGCTGATTTTCGTAGCATCGCGATCAATAAACGCGTCTACATCACGCGAGCTCGGACTAGTGATGCCCTGAGCCTTGCAATACTTGGAAAAGCTCAACACTTGCTCGTTATAAAAGTCGATCGACGCCTCAACGTCCTCGACTAGGCGCGAGCACGAAAACCGATAAACCCACGCATCGCGACCGGTTTCTAGGCCACGCGAGAAGATCGCGAAGACCGATTTCTCTGCTGCCTTCTTGTCCTTATCTCCGATGGCTTGGAACTCGCTGAATCGCTCGTCCCGCTGGTTGATCCAGTCTCCGTCCGCGTTTGACTGGAGTTGCTCCCACTTCACTGCGTTTAGGTCTTGCGTGCCGATGACGCGGAGCTTGTCCTCGCGGCTGAGGTAGTCGCCGATGTCTCGGTAGTACAGCTCACGGCCCGCGACCGTACCGAGACTCTGCCCGCTCCTTACCAGGATCAAAATGGCGACGGTGTTCCGGCTCCCCGAGCCGAAAATTTTTCCGCCTTCCTTACGGGACTGCTCCCCGGCCGTACGCTGGTTGCCGCGCAGGTTGTAGCAGTAGATCGCGTCGAATTCATCGACCAGCGACTTACGCAGACCGTCTGCCGTGCTGCTGTCGATGTAGCCACCGTTGGAGACGAAGGCGACCACACCCTCGCCCTTGATGCGGTCGGAGGCCCAGCGGATCGCACGGATGTAGGAGTCGTAGAGCGAGTTCTTATTCGTCGCTGTCGACTTGGCGGCATACGTCTCCTGGATGCGAGCGTCCAGGACCTCGTACTTCACGTTCTGGTTGTCGTCGTTCTGGCTCTCCTGCCCTACCGAGTAGGGCGGGTTGCCGATGACGACCATGACGGGCTGCGCCTTCTGCTTCTTGGCTCGGTCACTGTTACCGGCCAGCACATCCATACCTTCAAGCTGCGCCGCCCGACTCTCGGCAAGCTGGAAAGTGTCCGCCAGTACGATGCCCTCGAAAGGCTGGTACTCCGCTTCCTTCCCAGCCAGCTCCATGTACGCCGCTTCGATGTTCACGGCCGCGATGTAGTAGGCGAGCAGCACGATCTCGTTGGCATGCAGTTCCCTGCTGTACTTGCGGAGCAGGTCTTCCTGCGTGATCAGGCCGGACTGGAGCAGGCGCACAGGGAAGGTCCCGGTGCCGACGAAGGGGTCGAGGATGTGGACACCCTCGTCGCTCAGCGAGCGGCCGAGGTGCTTCACCATCGCTTGCTCGGTGGCGCGGATGATGAAGTCGACAACCTCGACCGGAGTGTAGACGATGCCGAGGGCCTCGGCTGCCTTCTTCGTCGCCGTCTTAAAGAATTTGTCATACAGCTCGACGATTACGCGCTGGCGGCCTTGGTGGTTGTCGATTCCTTCAGCCCGGACACGGACGGAGTGGTAGAAGTCCTCCAGTGTCTTGGTCTCAGAATCCAAGCCCTGATCGTCAAGAACGTCGAGCATGCGCTGCATGGCCTTGGAGACCGGGTTGTGTTCGGCGAACGCATAGTCCTTGAACAGGGCATCGAAGACCGGCTTGGTGATGATGTGCTGCGCAAGCATGTCGATGGCGTCGGTACCGGTGATGCCAGGGTTTATAGTGGCGCGCAGCTCGCCGACGAATTCCTCGAAGGTTGCCTTCTTTTCCGGGATCTCCAGTGCGGCCTTGATGCGGGTGACGTGGCGGTCGGCGATCTGGGCGATGTCCTTGGCCCAGTCCTCCCAGTAGTGGCGCTCGCCGACCTTGTCGACGATGCGGGCGTAGATCGCTTCGCGCCAGTCGCTTATGGAGAACAGGGCGTCTTGAACGTGCTGGGCGTTTTGGGCTTCCTGCTCCTTGGCCGCCTTGGTGCTGTCCGCGGTGCTAGAGCCGTCCTTCTCCCCGACCTCCTCATCGCCAGCACCGATGTGGCCATGGCCGATGATGTCGGGCTTCTTTTTGTTCAGCTCGATCTGGTTGACGGTTGCGTTGAAGCGGTCATCGTGGGCGCGCAGCGCCTGGAGGACCTGCCAGACGGTCTTGAAGCGCTGGTTGTCCGCGAGGGCCTTCTCTGGGGCGACACCGGCGGGGACAGCGACGGGCAGGATGATGTAGCCATAGTTCTTGCCCGGCGCAACACGCATGACGCGTCCAACAGACTGGACGACATCTACGACAGAGTTGCGCGGGTTGAGGAACAGCACCGCGTCGAGGCTGGGGACGTCCACGCCTTCGGACAGGCAACGGGCGTTGGACAGAATGCGGGCGTTGTTCGGGCCGGGATCCTGCTTGAGCCAGTCGAGGAGCTGGTTGCGCCGCAGGGTGTTGAAAGTGCCGTCGACGTGTTCAACCTCGCAGTGCAACACGTCGTCATCAGCGTCGTCATACGCGTCGACGACCGCGTTGAACCGCTCCCTAATGGCCTTGGAGTCGGCGATGGACCGAGAAAACGCGACGGCCCGCTTCATCGGTGCTTCGTCCTTGCCGAACCCGGAGCCGTCGGCGAAGGTGCCGGTGCGCTTGGCCAGCGCATTCCAGCAGCCGATGATCTTCGCCGCATCGTCGAGCCGCAGTTCGGAGTCGCCGCCGGCGAAACCTTCTTGAAGGGTCTTGGCGACCACGCCTTCGTCGATGGTGAGGATGAGGACTTTGTAGTCGGTGAGCAGTCCCTGCTCGACGGCCTTGCCGAAGCCGAGGCGGTGGAACTCGGGACCGTACTTCGTCTCGTTGTCCATCGAGGCGACAGCCGCGGAGGCGCCCTTAGCCTCCTGCTTGGTCTCGTCGCTGTACACGCGCGGGGTGGCAGTCATGTACAGGCGACGGTCGGCGCCGATGAAGCTGTCGTCGTGGACGCGGACGAACGCGGACTCGTCGTGGCCGGACAGGGTGACGCCGGTGGTGCGGTGGGCCTCGTCGCACAGGATCAGGTCGAACCGCGGCATGCCCTGCTTCTGGGCGGCGGAAATCGTGGCGATCGACTGATAGGTCGAGAACACCACCGTCAGGCCAGGGGTGGCCTCGACGCTGGCCATCTGCGTCATCAGCCGGTCGGGGCTGGTGGTGGCCGGCAGGGCGAGGTCGTGGGTAGACATGTCCTTGTCGTCGCCCTGGGCCTTCTGCTTGCCGACCTGAGCATCGGAGCAGACGGCGAACGCACGCAGCGGGACCTCGGCTTCGTACGACCACTCACGCAGCGACTGTGAGAGAAGGGCGATGGAGGGCACCAGGAACAGGACTGTGGTGTGCTCACCCTGCCTAGCTTCGGCACGCTCCTGCTGAAGCCGTTCGGCGATCTTCAGGCTGGTGAAGGTCTTGCCGGTGCCGCAGGCCATGATGAGCTTGCCGCGGTCATGCTCGGCGAAGCCGGCGAAAACGTCGTCGATCGCCGCCTTCTGGTGGGGACGCGGGCTCTTCTTGTCCCGCAGTGTCATCTGGACTTCGTGGTCGATGCCCTCCGCGGGCAGGTGCCACTCGACAGCGCTGTTCGCAATGTCGGCGAGTCCTATCCGCGTGACGGGGATCTGCTGGTCGTCCAGCGCCTCTTCCGCGTGGACGCTCCACTTGTCCGTCGTAGAGATGATCATCCGGCGGGTGAAGGCGCCCTTGCCGGAGGCCGTGAAGAAGGAGTCGATGTCCTCCTTGCGGACCGTGTGGTGCAGCTCGTAGAACTTGCACTGGATGGCGCAGAAGCCACCTGTCTCCCGGTCCTGTGCCACCAGGTCAATACCGGTGTCGCGCTTGTCCTGCTCCGCCCCCGGCCAGTCGGTCCACATCCACACCCGGGTGAACTGCTCGGTCCACTGCGGATCGGTGCTCAGGTACTGGACCATGAGCTCTTCGAATCGGGTGCCGAGATCCCTGTTCCCGGTGGCCCCGTTACGGATCGCCCTGAGTACGTCATGCACCGTCGTCGTGTCCGTTGCCAACTCGCTCCGCACCCCTCACCGTCCACGGCGCGCCTGTCGGACGCCGGATCGTTCCCACCAAAAAGCTTCATAACCCTACTGCTCAAGTCCATGATCTAGGGCGACGCTGAGCGGCCTCGTACGGCCCAGGGACGACCCAGCTCTCCCGCCAGGACGCACGGCCTCTTCGTCCCGAAGTTGTGCAGGCGTTCGACCCTAGGTTGCCGTTAGACACTCGCCTGACTGAGTAGACCGGACGTCCCTTCGCTCGACGTCGCCGTGCCCTCGGGGCCGCTGCAGGAGTTAGTTCCATATCTAGGCGCGATGGGTAGATGTTCGACACAATGAGCACAGTGATCAGCTCGATGGCCAAGATCATCTTGAGGGTCACTGTCACAGGGGTGGGTAACAATCACAGATGACGTTCCAGGGGGGAACTTGGAGACGTGGCCTGGCAGCTTCCCGGACGCATGTCCTCCGAGCGATGCGGAGGCGGCTGCCGGTACCTTTTACCGGCTGGTCGACACAGACCCGCCGACGCCAGACGACTTCATGAACCATCATGAGCTGCTCGGAGTCGGGCGGCTGCGGTCAAGGTTCTGGCCGGACGACTGCGAGGCGGCTGGGTTAAGCGTCTTCGGTGACGTGGCTGATGCTCGAAGGACCAGGTCCGCTGTGGGGCCACTGAGGAAGAAGAAGGTAGCCGCAGGTGACATAACAGGGGCAGGAAGGATGAAGCACACGCCGCGAAATCCGAAGTGCACTCATCACACGTGGTGGCGCACAGCGGATGATGCGGCGTGGGAGGGATTTGAGGTTGTGCCGTGAACTGGATGCCGAGAGACACTATTCTTGGTGAGCTGAAGATGCAGGAGTCGTACGTTTACTACGACGGCCCGCGCGTCTTCAGTTGCACTTCGCTGACTGATCAGACCTTCCTTGCCGCCTGGGCGGAAGAGGGCGATGAAGGCGATGAATGGCTTTATGTCCCGGTCTCGCAAGCGCGCCTTGACATGGTCCGCTCTGGCGGTATTCCCCTGCGGACTGCCATTGAGTCCTCGGAAGGTTTCATCTTCCAAGTCTCACTACCCCACGACGTGGGGCGGGATGATACTGCTAAACCCATTCGAGCCGGTGATATCCCAGAAGAGTGGCTGCCGGAGCCGGACTTCGCGCTTGATATTTCAACTCATACGCTTCCTTTAGCTGAGTCGGAAGAAGTCATTGAGAGTAAGGCTAAGCAGGAAAGCCGAACCAGGTTGCGTCTGTGTGTCTCCCTTCCGCAGTTCGCTCGAAGTGAGGCGCCTGCTCGTGGGATCGGAGGTCTGCTTCTCACTACTCAGTCAGTTTACGACAACGTCGGCTACTCCCTCACGGAGGAAAACCCCTCCCCGCGAGGCAGGATTCCGAGTGAAGTAGCAGCTCAGACGGCAATCTCGGTCGTTGGTGCGGCTGCGTCGAGTTTTGTCCTGGAGATGGCGTCGAACGAACTAGATGACTTGCTGGGTGATTCCCTCTTCGCCCAGACCACCTCAAAGGTTCTAGAGCTCCTGGATCTGACACTCGAATATTCTGAGCTTTCTGCAAAGTTGGCAGAGATCAAGCCTAGAGCCGCGAAGAGCTTCCGTTCCATGGTGGAGAAGCTCGCCGAGACCGGGGGAGACGTTACGCTCGCCGCCGCCGGCACTCGATTGCCATATACGGCTCGAAAGCTCCCGGCGGGCAAGCTGGATGAGTTTGCGAAAACGCTGAAGAGGCTCGTTCCTGAGGATCAGGTCGAAGAGGTGCGTCGACGTATGCGACTCTACAAGATTGATACCGAGCGGCGAACGTTCGGGTTCAGGGACGAATCGATGGATCCTGTAGTGGATTATGAGGGTGCTATCGATGATGCTGCGTGGCCTCAAGCTTCGCATGCAACTGTGCAGGAGAATTACGACGTTCTCATTTTGGGTACGACCGTAATAGATGAGACTGTTGGGGAGCGGAAGACCACCTACCGTCTAATGCAGGTTTCCCCAATAAGTGGGTTGGCCCGGTAGTTGGCTAAAGGTCGGCGCAGCGGCTTTGGGCTGGAGCTGCTTTGGCGCGAGTGATCATGGCCCCGTAAGCTTGCGGCGCGTCGGGCAATCTGTGGACCTGCCCGGTAAAGCACGACGTTGGGGCCATGATCTTCGAGGCTCGCGCCAAAGTGGCTGCCTAAAGCCGTGGAGCCGACCGCCCCAGCCACGACGTACCCCTTCTCTGGCATCAAGCGGTTGATTGCTGTGTGTGCGGCACGGGCGCCGGCCGGGCTGGAGCGGGGCGGAGACAGGAGCGCAGGCCCGGCCGGGGGCCGGGCCGCGCGCGGGGAGCGGAGCGAGCCGCCTTGATGAGGTAGGGAAACCTGTAACAGGTGATCGTCCTGAGTCATCGGAACCGATGATCGGCACGGCTCAGGCATCTAGGCTGGGCTGCCTCGTGGTGTAGAACCCTGGTCATGGGGAGTGAGCGGCAGCAGCGGATGAAGGCGCTCGGAGCGCGCCTGAAGGGGCTTCGTGGTGAGGCTGGTCTGACTGGGGCCGTGCTGGCTCAGAGGGCCGGAGTTGGTCAGCCCACCGTGTCCAAGGTGGAGAACGGACGCATGGTCCCCAGCGTCGACGTCTTGGGCCGCTTGACTCGCGCTCTCGGTCTCGACGAGTCGACCACTCGGGAGGTGCGTGACCTCCTGGTCGCCGTGGAAGCCGCTCCCGGCACTGTGGAGTTGGCCGGTGCTGAGGCAACTGCCGGGTCGCCGCTCGATGAAGCGGTGCGGTCCGCTCGGCTGGTCCGCTCCTTCCAATGCGTCGTCCTGCCGGCCATGCTCCAGAGTGCTGAGTACGCCCGGCACGTCTTCGGCAGTGCACCGGACTCCACTCCTGAAGGCGTCGGTCGTGCGGTCGCTGCCCGTGTGGAGCGGCAGAGTCTCTTGTACGAGCCCGGACGGGAGTCGGTGTTCGTGCTCACCGAGGGCGTGTTGCGCACTTGGCCCGGGAGTCCTGCGCTGATGCTCGCTCAGCTCGACCGGCTGCTGGCCGTCGAGAGTCTGAGCACGGTTCGACTCGGCGTCGTCCCTTGGCGCCAAGCCATGCCCGTCATGCCGCGTCACGGGTTCACCCTGTGCGATCGAGCGGCGGTCGTCGTCGAGACCTTCCGCGGTGAGCACGTGCTCGCCGGCTCCACCGAAGTCGCCGGTTACGAAGAGACGTTCAGCCGCTTCGAAGAAGCCGCGACCTTCGGGCCTGAAGTGCGGGAACTGCTTCTCCGGGTGATGAAGGACTTCCGAGACCTGGACGCCTCCAGCGCTCGTTAGAGGAATAATTCCTCAAGATGCCTGTCCTGCTGGCTCGCGCATGGGAATACTGGGCTCACTGCATCGTCTAGCCCCCTAGACGCGGAGGAGTGTTCCGCATGCCCAAAGAGTGGTCCCGCATCTTCCCCGGCCAAGCCTGGCGAGTGGCCGAAGCTCGCCGCTTCGTCGCCGCCCTGCTTGAGGGTGAGCCCTCGAACCTGATCGATGATGCTGCTCTGGTCGTCGGCGAGCTGGCGGCCAACGCCGTTCGGCACACACGGAGCGGCTGGTACCGGGGATGGTTCCTGGTGATCGTCGGCTTCACCGACGACTTCGTGCGGATCCAGGTCGTCGACCAGGGTGGCGACGACGAGCCCATGGTGAGGAGCGTGAACGCCCGCCTGGACCAGGGCGGTCGCGGTCTGACGCTGGTCTCTGCCTGCGCGAAGGACTGGGGCGTGAAGGATCGGCCCGCCGGTGGGCGCTGTGTCTGGGCTGACTTGGCGCGGGTGGACTTGTGATGGTGTGCCGTGCGGCGGTGGTCCGTGCTTGCCGCGCGGGCGGTAGAGAGTGAGCCCCAAGGGGGTGCCTCGACGCAGGGCCACGTTCTATGTGATCGGCGTTCGATCCGGACGCCTCCTCGCGCCCGTACTGTCTAGAGCCCTAGACTCGCGGGTACTGCTAGGAGGTGAAGTGATGTCGGACGAGTTGCAGCGCATTATGGCTATCGAAGACCCGTACCTGCTCCTGCGGGAGGTCACGACGCGTTTGGCCGACGCTCAGCAGGAGGTGACCGAACTCGCCCGGCTCCGTCGCCGCGTGGTTCAGGACCTCCATGCACAAGGGTTGTCGTACGCGCAGATCGCCACCAAGGCTGGCCTGAGTCGTGGGCGAATCCATCAGATCCGCCACACCGGACCGGCGCCCGAGGGTGCCTTCCTCGGACGTGGGGCGGTCATCATCGCGACTCCGCTGCGGCGCGACGACGAACGCGGCCGCACGGTCGTCGCCGTGGATGACGTCAGCTCCGGCAAGCGACTGGAAGACCTCGGGCGGACCTACGGCCTCGACGTCACCTCCGAGCACGTGTTGGTGAGCGGTGAGATCGACCTCGATCGTGACGGCCTGGTCGTCGTCTGCGGCCCGCGGATGTCTCAGCAGATGTGGGACACCTACGCCCAGGACCCCGTGCTGCGCTGGGAGCAAGCCGAAGACGGACCCTGGACCGTCGTCGACCGGCGAACGGGCACGGTGCACCGGTCCGGACAGGACAGTGATCCGGCCCGCTCGTACGACGTCGGGTACCTCGGCAGGCTGCCCCGGCCGGACGGCAACGGCACGGTGCTCGCCATCGCCGGCATCCACACGCAAGGTTCCCTCGGCGTGGTGCAGCTGCTCGCCAACGACCTGAACACCCTGTGGGGGCAGGTGGGCGAGCATCGTTTCTCCACCCTGGTCGGAGTCGACTACGACCCGGAGACCAGCGAACCGCGATCCGTCGAACTACTCACCCCCCTCTACCGGCACGACGAGGAGTCGGCGGCGTGAGAGTCACCCTCGCCTCTCAACCTGCCGAACCGGGCCGAGAGAACGAGGACTTCGCCGCCGCCGCGCCCGGCGCTGCCGTGCTCCTGGACGGTGCGGGCGTGGCCGGCGGGGAAACCGGATGCTCGCACGGCGTCGCCTGGTTCTCCTCAAGGCTGGGCGGACTACTGCTGAGCACCGTCACCACGCATACCGCCCGACCCTTGCCCGAGTGCCTGGCCGACGCGATCCGCGCTGTCCGATCGCTGCACGAAGACAGTTGTGACCTGGTGCATCGGGCCAGCCCCACCAGCACGGTCATCGCTGTACGTGCCCGCGGCGAAGACCTGGAGTACCTCGTCCTCGGCGACTCGACCCTCCTGCTGGCCGACGCGTGGGGAGAGGCGACTGCCGTCACTGATCGGCGATTGGACGAGGTCGGCAAGCGGCTGCGCGGACCGGTCGACGCGTTGCCCACGGGCTCACCCGAACACGCCGCCGCCCTTGCCGAGTACCGCGACGCCCTGACGCAGCTTCGGAACAAGCAGAACGGCTTCTGGATCGCCGGCCCCGAGCCGCGAGCGGCCGAGCATGCCCTCACCGGGACGGTGCCTCTCGCTTCCCTGGCTTCCGTGACGCTGCTGAGCGACGGGGCAACCCGCCTCGTCGACCGCTTCGAACTCACCACCTGGAAAGAGACATTGGCAGTCGTCGGCACTTCCGGCCCGGCCGAGCTGATCCGCCGAGTCCGAGAAGTGGAGGCCGGCGACTCTGAGGGGCGGCGCTGGCCGCGAGGTAAAGCGCACGATGACGCGACCGTCCTCCACCTCGCGTTGCGGTAGCTCGAACCTTCACGGCTCCGAGACACGCTCGTATACCCCCCTAGACAGTTGATGGGGCGTCGGCTTACTGTTGTCGTCCACCCCCCTAGACGGTTAGGGCGGGCCACCCCCTGTGCTGTCTAGGGGGGTATCCAGCCCGAGCGAAGCCCAGCAGGGCACTGCCAACGAGTGAGGTTCAAGAAATGCGTGTCATCCCCGTAGATGTCTCGGCCGCAACGCTGCTCGTCACCAAGCTGCCGGAAGTGAAGGTGAAGGACCGTCAGACCGGTGAGGTCGCCGTCGACCCGACGACGAACCAGCGGCTGATGGTCCTGGAGCTGGTGTTCATCGCGCAGGGCGGTTCGGACATGATCAAGGTCACCGTTCCGGAGCCGGGCATCGGTGACGGTCTGGTCATGGGCGCACCTGTAATCCTCTCCGGCCTCGTCGCCCGGCCCTGGGAGAGCGAGTTCGGCGGTCGGATGCGCCACGGCATCGCATACCGGGCGGACGCGGTCATGGTCACCAGCCCCGCGCCGGTGAAGGGCTGACCGCCGTGACCGACACACTGTGGACGCTGACGCTGTGCCTGGTGGCTCTCGCGGGCCTGCTGGTGCTGCGTCGGCGTATGCCGGCCGCGTTCTGGTGGGTCGTCGGGTACCCGCTGGTCGCAGTGCGCGTGGTCACCACCTACCGGGCGACCATGGATGCCTGCGGCCTGACGGTCCCGGCCTCCGCCGTCCGTCGGGCCACGGCTCGGCTGGTCGGTCGGGAGGCGGCTCCCGTACCGCCTCGCAGGTCGTTCCCGCGGCCGACCGGTTCAGGACTGGTCATGCGGTTGCGCATGGCGGCCGGACAGGCTCCCGAGGACTTCATCGCCTCGGCCGACCGGTTGCGACACGCATGGGCCGCTCACGCCGTCCACATCCGCCCGACCAAGCCCGGATGGCTCGAACTGCGGCTGATCGGCTGGGATGTGCTCGCGGACGTACGGCGGCCTCTGCGACGGCCGAAGGACGGGGGCCTGCTCTCCCTGCCTCTGGCGCTGCGGGATGACGGACGCTGGCACGTACGTGACTTCCGTGCCGTGCCGCATGAACTCATCCTCGGCGCAACGCAATCCGGCAAGTCCGTCTACCTGCGGAACCTGCTGTGCGGCCTCGCCCGGCAACCGGTCGTGCTCGTCGGGATCGACTGCAAATGGGGTGTCGAACTCGCGCCGTTCGCTCCCCGCCTGTCGGCTCTGGCGGACACCCCGGACCGGGCCAACGAACTCCTTGACGCCCTGCTGGAGGAGATGGAGGCACGGTTCCGGCTGATCGGGCTCAGCTCGGCCGTCGGACCGGACACCGTCCTCACCTCGGACGTGTGGGGACTGCCCGAGAAGGTACGGCCGGTGCCGGTCGTGGTCGTCGTCGACGAGGTGGCGGAACTTTTCCTCGCCGCCAACAAGGAGGACGAGAAGCGGCGCGACGCCATGGTCACCAAGCTGATCCGCGTCGCCCAGCTCGGCCGCGCGGCCGGCCTCTACCTGGAGGTATGCGGGCAGCGCTTCGGCTCCGAACTCGGCAAGGGGGCCACCATGCTCCGAGCCCAGCTCACCGGCCGTATCTGCCACCGCGTCAACGACGAGACATCGGCGAACATGGCGCTCGCCGACATCTCCCCGGAGGCCGCACTCGCTGCCACCGCCATCCCCGCCGAACGTCCCGGCGTCGCGATCGTCGGTGACTCCTCCGGCGGTTGGTCCCGTGCCCGCTCCCCGCACCTCACCCTCGACGAAGCGGCGGCCGTTTGCCGCGCCACCGCCGCCCTTGTGCCTGAGCTGCCCCGCCTCGACGCCCTCCGGCCCGCCGTCGCCGTCGAGCCTGCCGGAACGGCGTCACCCGTCACCCCCGCACCGACCGTGCGCCCGGTGACCGAGTAACCACCTCCCCCTCCCACGGCCGGCGCGACCGCCTCGCGCCAAGTCCCTACCCCTCCCATGCCTCGAACCGGAAGGAAGGCGAGCCGATGCGTGCCCACCTGGCCCGCGTGGACGCAGTGATCATCCAAGCCGCCATCGCGGGTGCCCTGTCCTTCGCCCACCTTCACGACCTCGCAGAAGCGGCAGGACAGGGCGGCTGGAAGGCATGGGCCTACCCGGTCAGCGTCGACCTGCTGCTGGTCGCCGCCTGGCGTCGGATGCGTGCACAGCAGCGGGCCGGACAGCCCGCCGGGGGAGCGCGCTTGTGGTTCCTGATCGCCTTGTGTGCATCCCTGGGTGCGAACGTCGCCACGGCCGGTCTCCTCGACCTGGACCACGTCCCCGCGCCGCTTCGCGTCGTGGTGGCCGGGTGGCCAGCCCTCGCCTTCTTCGGCGGAACGCTGCTCGCACACGAGCCCCGAACCTCCGAGAAGCCTGCGGCTCCGCAATCCCCGGAACCGAACGCCGAACCGATCTCAGCTCCGCCCGCGGTCGACGCCTCTCCCCGTGACGCCCTCCCGGCCCCGCCACCGGAGCCCGCCTCCGACGTGGTCACCGCCCCGGCGCCCACTCCGGCCGTAGCCCTCCCACCCGCACTCGTCGACCGCGTGCAGGCCCTCGCCAAGGAACACCGCGCCACCACCGGCCTTCCCGCCGATCCCGACGCCGTACGCGCCCGGCTCGGCCTGCCTCCGTCCATGACGGCCTCCGTCGCCGCTCACCTCTGAGAAGGGAACGCCCACGTGACTCCGCGCTTCCGCAACGTCCGCCGCTTCGGTCCCGTACAGGTCGCCACGTTCCTCGCCCGTGGCCGCAACCGCCACTTGGCCGCCTGCACCGCGCCGCGCTGCGACTTCTCCGCCGAGTACGACAGCCGCGCCGCCGCCGAACTCGCCGCCCGCACCCACCGCTGCACGGCCTGAGAAGGAGATCACCGCCATGGACGTCCCGCTCTGGTTCGCCGTGCTCGTCGTCGCCGTCCTCGGCATCCAGCTCGCCCGCCCGCCGTGGTGGCTGGTCGCCCTGCTGCTCCTCGGCGGCTACCTCGTCGCGAACAGCGTCCTTGCCCCCGCCGTCGCAACGCTCCTCGACTGACCGCCCTCAGAAGGAATCACCGACGTGTTCACCCCGAAATACCCGCCGCAGGACACCGCGCCGAACCCCGCCCCGACGGTTCCGACCGCCTACAGCCCGGTGCCCTACGTCCCGGCTCACGCCCCGGTGCCGTCTGCCCCGTCCACCAACCGGCCGGCCGTCCAGCTCACCGCGGGCAGCACGCTCGCCCTGGTCGCCGGTGGCGGTGCCGTGGTCCTGGTCGTGGGCGCGGTCCTGGTCTCGATGCTCCTCGCAGTCGCCGTCACCGCCGCCTCCGTGGCGGTCTGCGCGGTCGTCATCCGCTCGATCCTCAAGGAGAGCAAGGCGTGACCGACTCCGCCGTCATGGCGGGCCTGGACCCGGCCACCCTCACCGACGTGATGAGGCTGGCCGGATCCCCCGGCTTCGACCGCGTGCAGGACCAGATCCGCCGCACGGGCGGCTGCTCCAACCCCATCCACCTCCAGGGCTCCACGGTCATCCGCGACCGGGCCACTGGCCGAGTACTGCACAGCTACAGCACCGACAGCGAACCCGGCGGCCGCCTCCGCGTCGCCTGCGGAAACCGGCGCGCCTCCCGGTGCCCCTCCTGTGCCTGGACCTACGCGGGGGACACGTACCACCTGATCCGCGCGGGCCTGGTCGGCGACCCCGCCAAGGGCACCCCGGACACCCTCCGGGATCACCCCCGTGTCTTCGCGACGCTGACCGCTCCGTCCTTCGGCCCCGTCCACAACCGGCCGGGCAACCGGCCCTGCCGCTGCGGCGTCCACCACGCCGACGATGCCCCCGAACTCGGCACCCCGCTCAACCCGGACAGGTACGACTACGCGGGCGCGGTGCTGTGGAACAACCACGCCTCCGAGCTGTGGCGGTACTTCACGATCTACCTGCGCCGGGAGATCGCCAAGCGGGCAGGCCTCACGCAGAAGGAAGCGCACGCACAGTCCCGTGTCGCCTTCGGCAAGGTCGCGGAGTACCAGAAGCGCGGGGCCGTGCACTTTCATGCGGTGATCCGCTTCGACGGACCCGACGGCCCGGACTCCCCGCCCCCGGCCTGGGCGACCCTCGACCTCCTCACCGACGCAATCCGCGCCGCCGCCCGCCGCGTCGCGGTCGACGTACCCCCGGCCGGTGACCAGCCCGCCCGAACCCTGCGCTGGGGCACGCAGCTCGACGTGCAGCCCATCGGGGTCTTCGGCGACGGTGAGGAGATCACCGAACAGGCCGTCGCCTCCTACGTCGCCAAGTACGCCACCAAGGCGGCCGAGACCACCGGCACCGTCGACCACCGCATCGGCAACAAAGAGGCCCTGGTGCTGCTCGACGTCCCGGACCACCCGGCTCGACTGATCGCGGCCTGCCTCGACCTCCACGCGCTCTATCCGGACCGCAAGCTTCGGGACTGGGCTCACATGCTCGGCTTCCGCGGCCACTTCTCCACCAAGTCCCGTCGCTACTCCACCACCCTCGGCGCACTCCGCCGAACTCGCGCCGACTACCGCGCCGCCCAACAGCGCGAAGCGCTCGGCCTACCCGATCCGGCCGCCGCAGAGGCAACCATTCTGACCCTCGCGCACTGGTCCTACGCCGGCCACGGCCACACCCCCGGCGAATCCTGGCTCGCCGCCACGATCCGCCGCGACATCCAACTCAACCGAGAGACCGCCCGCGAGGAACTTGCTGCCATGGAAGGAGCCTGACGTGAGAGATGAGTTGATGACCGTCCCGCAGATCCTTGATGAGCTGGGCGGAATCTCACGGCGTACGTTCTACCGCTGGCGCGAGCTTGGCATGGGGCCAACGGCATTCAAGCTGCCGAATGGAGAACTGCGCGTTTGGCGGAGTGACTTCACCACGTGGCTGCGGCAGTTGGAGGCGGCTGCGTGAAGTCTCTCGACGTGAAGGTGTGGGGCGTTCGGAAGAGGAACACAAAGAAGTCGTCCTACGACGTCCGGTGGATCGTTGCCGGGAATGTGTTCTCCGATCAGTTCCGCACCAAAGGACTGGCGGACCACTATCGTTCCAAACTCCTCCGGGCCGCCCACGGCGGTGAAGAGTTCGACACGGTCACGGGGCTGCCTGACTCGATGGTCGAAAAGGCGTTTTCGACGAGCTGGTACGCCTTTGCTCTCAAGTACCTCGCTATGAAGTGGCCGCATGCGGCGCCCAACACGCGTAGCGGGATCAACGAGTCGTTGACCGCGGTGACCATGGCGCTTCTGGACGACCGGCCGGGGCAGCCTCCCGAAGAGCTGATCAGGAAGGCGCTACGCAACTGGGCCTTCGTCCTGCCTGGCCCTGATGATCGCGACTTGCCGGATGACGTCGCGAGCGTGCTGCATTGGGTCTCGAAGGCATCGCGTCCCCTGGCCGACCTTGGGGACGCCGCAGTCGCAAGGGCTGTTCTGGACTCGCTGAAGCTGAAGCTCGACGGAACGGCAGCTGCCGCGGAGACCGTACGCCGCAAGCGCCGGACACTCGTCAACGCCCTGCACTATGCAGTGGATCTTGGAGAGTTCAAAGAGAATCCGATCACTGGAATTCGGTGGAAAAAGCCGAAGGTCGCGGGGGAAGTCGATCCGCGTGTGGTCGCCAATCCCGAGCAGGCGCGTTCCCTGCTGACCGCTGTTTCGTACGTCGGTGGATATGGCCGGGCTCGCGGCCGTCGACTCGTCGGCCTGTTCGCCTGCATGTACTACGGAGCCTTCCGGCCCGCCGAGGTCGTGGGACTCACGGGAGCGGATCTGAAGCTGCCGGAGGCGGGCTGGGGTACGGCGCTCCTTCACCGGACACGACCCAGTGCCGGCAAGCAGTGGACGGACTCCGGTGAGACGCACGACGACCGCGGCTTGAAGAACCGGCCTGCCGAAGAAGTCCGGCCTGTGCCGATCCCGCCTCAGCTCGTCGCCACTCTGCGGCAACACCTCGATACCTTCGGCACCGCCGAGGACGGGCGGCTGTTCACCAACGAGCGTGGGGGAGTGGTCGGCTCGTCGACGTATTACCGCGTCTGGCAGGAAGCCCGGCCTCTGGCGCTTCCGCCGGCCGCCGTCGCCTCGCCGCTCGCTGCACGGCCGTACGACTTGCGGCACTCGGCGCTGTCCACCTGGCTCAACTCCGGAGTGGATGCGACCGAGGTTGCCGAACGGGCGGGCAACAGTGTGGAGGTCCTTCTCTCTCGGTATGCCAAGTGCATCGATGGTCGGCAGGAGGTGGCCAACCGAAAGATCGAGGAGCTGTTGCGCGAGTACGAGTAATCGTCCACGTTGGCCGCTAGCCCCCAGCCCGCATGGGCCGGGGGCTTCGCCTTATCTCGGCCGTGCGCCGACGGCCGTTAGGTTCTGGTTGCACCTGCCGCGTCGCGTCTCGTCTCATCGGCGTACTGCCACCCCAGGTGTTCCGTCTGGTTCGCGCTCTACGCCTTGGCCGACTGCCTGGCGACTCTCACGTTATGGGGGTTTTAGATGAGAAGCCGCGCCGCTTAGGCAGTGGGCAGATCCGGTGTCCTTACTGCGGGCTCTTGCAGGATCGGGTGGCGACGCTTGAGCAGGACTGGGTGCTGCTGGAGCCGGACATGCGCCCGCTGGCGCATACGGTGCCGGCGGAGCACCGCTGGATCGAGCTGTCCGATGGGCGGGTGACGGTCTACGGAGTGTGTCCGCCGGATCAATTCCAGCGGTGCCGCATCGAGCACTGTCTAGCCTGCCCGCAGCAGGCTCTGCCGGATCTATGGCCGTGGTTGACCAGCCTGCGAGCGGAGAACGCGCGGCAAGCGGAGCGGCAGAGCGACCCGGAGCCGCCGCCTGTGCCCCCTGAGGAGTGGCCGGACGCCGGCTGAGGAAGGCTTCGGAAACGCTGGGGCTGACCAGGGAGGATGCCCCAAGATCCTGTCCACGAATAGTCCACAGACCCCGTCATAGGGCCGCTCAGTGCTGCATACGCCTGCACATACACGAAGACCCCGTCCTCAGCGTTCTCGCTGGTGGCGGGGTCTTTAGGCACCTGATCCAAGGTGCCCCCGGCAGGATTCGAACCTGCGCACACGGCTCCGGAGGCCGTTGCTCTATCCCCTGAGCTACGGGGGCGTGTTCGTCGCGTTGCTCGCGGCGACGGGTAGAACACTACCAGCTCGGCCCGGGTGATCAGGAACGGGTTTCGGGGGCGTGGGGTGGAAGTGGGGAAAACCCGGACGCGGTGGCCGGTGTCGACCTACTCTCGAGTTGTGTCAGGCGCGTCGGGTCGGGTGCTTGTTGTCGATGACAACAAGGTCATCCGGCAGCTGATCAGGGTCAATCTCGAGCTGGAGGGCCTCGAGGTCGTGACCGCGTCCGACGGTGCCGAGTGTCTGGAAGTCGTTCATCAGGTGCGGCCCGACCTCGTGACCCTCGATGTCGTCATGCCTCGGCTCGATGGCCTCCGTACCGCCGCCCGGCTCCGTACCGATCCGCTCACCCGCGATCTCCCCCTCGCCATCATCAGCGCCTGTACGCCCTACGAGGTCGAGGCCGGGCTTGAGGTCGGCGTCGACGCCTTCCTCAGCAAGCCTTTCGAGCCCGCTGAACTGGTCAGCGTCGTAAGGAAGTTGATCGAGGGGGGAGGGGCGGGAGGCGCCGGTGCCGGGTTCGGTGGGTTAGCGCGGGTGCCTCGTCCTCACAAACACGAGCGGTCCGCCTGACGGGGCACCGCCGGCGGCGCCCGGTGCGCGGCGCCGTCCATATCCCGGACCACCGGCCCCGGCGGCTCGCCTCCCCACCCCCCTCCTCCCCTACGCTTGTGCCGTGACCCCCGTCGAGCTCTCCCGCACCGTCGTGCACGCGGTGCGCCGTGCCGTGGACGCCGGTGAGCTCAGCGTGGACGTCCCCTCGCGGGTCGTCGTCGCGCCGCCCGGGCCAGGGGGATGCGGTGACTACGCGACCAACGTCGCCCTCCAGCTGGCCCGCCCTGCCGGGCAGCCTCCCCTTCGCGTCGCCGAAGTGCTCCAGGGCTACCTGTCCGACGCCGTCGGCGTCGTCGACGTCGAGATCACCGGGCCCGGGTTCCTCAACATCAGCCTCGATCCCGCCGCCGTCTCCGCCGGCCTCGGTGAACTGGTGCGGCGCGTCCAGGACGAGGGGCTGCGGTACGGGCACACCGACGCCCTCACCGGGCGGGTCTTCGAACTGCGCGTGCCCTACGAGGTCCGCGCCGAAGTCCTCGCCGACGCCCTCGGGCGGATCGTCGGCTCCCAGGGCGGCCGTGTCGAGGTCCTGCACCGGGAGCCCGTGAACCTGCGGCCCGTGCCCTCGCCCGAAGACCCCGCCCCCCTCGGGCTCGACGCCGCCTGCTGGGCCCTGCTGCATCCCGCCCCGCGCGACCGGCCCCGCATCACCGCCGACCACCTCGTCCAGCGCGAGGCGAACCCCCTCTTCCGCGTCCGGTACGCCCACGCGCGCGCCCGCGCCCTCCGGCGCCACGCCCACGCCCTCGGCTTCGCCGCCGACGGTCACACCCCCCACCTCGCCGACACCCCCGGCGCCCACCCCCTCCTCACCCTCCTCGCGGACCACCCCCGCGTTCTCGGCACCGCCGCCTCCCTTCCGCACCCGGACGGCATCGGCGCGCCTTCCCGCCTCACCAGGCATCTCCTCGATCTCGCCGACACCGCCCTCCCCTTCTTCCCCACCGTCCTGCCCCGCGGGGACGAGAAACCCACGGCCGCCCACCGCGCCCGGCTCGCGCTCGCCGAAGCCGTCGGGACGGTGCTCGCCGGTGGCCTCACTCTCCTCGGCATCGACGCTCCCGATCACCTCTGAAGTCACAGAACGACATCTGAGTCATAGAACGACGTCAACATCCGGATCAGCACCTCGATCAGCCCCGGTCAACGTTCACACCCTGACCCGCCCCGAAAGAGCACTCCCAAGATGAGCCGTTCCGCACACCCCGCCGGGCCCCGTCACGCCGACGTCTACCCCGAGGGCCACTACTCCGCCCCGCCCGCCGACCTCAACGCCCTCGACCCGAAGGTGTGGGCCCAGACCGTCAGCCGGGACGCCCACGGCGTCGTCACCGTCGGCGGGGTCGACGTGAAGACGCTCGCCGAGGAGCACGGCACCCCCGCCTACATCCTGGACGAGGCCGACTTCCGGGCCCGTGCACGGGCGTGGCGCAGCGCCTTCGGGACCGACGCCGACGTCTTCTACGCCGGCAAGGCGTTCCTGTCGCGTGCCGTCGTGCGGTGGCTGCACGAGGAAGGGCTCAACCTCGACGTCTGCTCCGGCGGCGAACTCGCCACCGCGCTCTCCGCCGGCATGCCCGCCGAGCGGATCGCCTTCCACGGCAACAACAAGTCCGTGGGGGAGATCGAGAGGGCCGTGCGCGAAGGGGTCGGGCGGATCGTGCTCGACTCCTTCCAGGAGATCGTGCGGGTCGCGCACATCGCGCAGTCGCTCGGCAGGCGGCAGCGCGTGCAGATCCGTATCACCGTCGGCGTCGAGGCCCACACCCACGAGTTCATCGCCACCGCGCACGAGGACCAGAAGTTCGGCATCCCGCTCGCGGGCGGCCAGGCCGCCGAGGCCGTACGCCGGGCCCTCCAGCTCGACGGGATCGAACTCATCGGCATCCACAGCCACATCGGCTCGCAGATCTTCGACATGTCCGGGTTCGAGGTCGCCGCGCACCGGGTGGTCGGGCTGCTGAAGGACGTCCGGGACGAGCACGGGGTCGAACTGCCAGAGATCGACCTCGGGGGCGGCCTCGGGATCGCGTACACGAGCGACGACGACCCCCGTGAGCCGCACGAGATCGCCAAGGCGCTGACCGAGATCGTCACCCGTGAGTGTGATGCCGCCAAGCTGCGCACGCCGCGCATCTCCGTCGAGCCGGGCCGCGCCGTCGTCGGGCCCACCGCCTTCACGCTCTACGAGGTCGGCACCGTCAAGCCGCTCGACGGGCTGCGCACCTACGTCTCCGTCGACGGGGGCATGTCCGACAACATTCGTACGGCGCTGTACGACGCGGAGTACAGCGTCGCCCTGGTGTCGCGGACGTCCGACGCCGCGCCGATGCTGGCCCGCGTGGTCGGCAAGCACTGCGAGAGCGGTGACATCGTGGTGAAGGACGCCTTCCTCCCGGCGGACCTGGCACCGGGTGACCTGATCGCCGTTCCGGCCACGGGCGCGTACTGCAGGTCGATGGCCAGCAACTACAACCACGTGCCCCGGCCGCCGGTGGTCGCCGTCGCGGGCGGAGAGGCCCGGCTCATCGTGCGGCGGGAGACCGAGGAGGATCTCCTGCGGCTCGACGTCGGGTGAGGCACCGGCTCGGTGGGAACCGAGGGAGAACCCGGTGAAAGGCCAGGCGGACGGGGGCAGGAGCCAGGCGCAAGATCTCCTGTCCGCCGCCGCTGAGAAAATGAAATAAACGTCTCACGATCCGGACCCGGGTCAGAAAGTCCGGTTCGGTGGGTGAGACTGGTCCAACCGAAGACGGTATGAGGAAACGAGGTCGGATGATGCGTACGCGTCCGCTGAAGGTGGCGCTGCTGGGCTGTGGAGTGGTCGGCTCAGAGGTGGCGCGCATCATGACGACGCACGCCGACGACCTCACGGCCCGGATCGGCGCCCCGGTGGAGCTCGCGGGCGTCGCCGTGCGGCGGCCGTCCCGGGTGCGCGAGGGCATCGACCCGGCCCTCGTCACCACCGACGCCACCGCCCTCGTCAAACGCGGGGACATCGACGTCATCATCGAGGTCATCGGGGGCATCGAGCCCGCCCGCACCCTCATCACCACCGCCTTCGAGCACGGCGCCTCCGTCGTCTCCGCGAACAAGGCGCTCCTCGCCCAGGACGGCGCCGCACTGCACGCGGTCGCCGAGGAGCACGGCCGGGACCTCTACTACGAGGCCGCCGTGGCCGGCGCCATCCCGCTGATCCGCCCGCTGCGCGAGTCCCTCGCCGGCGACAAGATCAACCGGGTGATGGGGATCGTCAACGGCACGACCAACTTCATCCTCGACAAGATGGACTCCACCGGCGCGGGCTATCAGGAGGCCCTCGACGAGGCGACCGCGCTCGGGTACGCCGAGGCCGACCCGACCGCCGACGTCGAGGGCTTCGACGCCGCCGCCAAGGCCGCCATCCTCGCCGGCATCGCCTTCCACACGCGGGTGCGTCTCGACGACGTCTACCGCGAGGGCATGGCCGAGGTCACCGCGGCCGACTTCGCCTCCGCCAAGGAGATGGGCTGCACCATCAAGCTGCTCGCCATCTGCGAGCGGGCCGCCGACGGAGGTTCCGTCACCGCGCGCGTGCACCCCGCCATGATTCCGCTGAGCCACCCGCTCGCCTCCGTGCGCGGCGCGTACAACGCCGTGTTCGTGGAGTCCGACGCGGCCGGCCAGCTCATGTTCTACGGCCCCGGCGCGGGCGGTTCGCCCACCGCCTCCGCCGTGCTCGGCGACCTCGTCGCCGTCTGCCGCAACCGGCTCAGCGGGGCGACGGGGCCCGGCGAGTCGGCTTATGCCGCCCTGCCCGTCTCGCCGATGGGGGATGTGGTCACCCGCTACCACATCAGCCTCGACGTCGCGGACAAACCGGGTGTTCTCGCCCAGGTGGCGACCGTGTTCGCGGAACACGGCGTGTCGATCGATACGGTTCGTCAGCAGGGTAAGGACGGCGAGGCCTCCCTCGTCGTCGTCACCCACAGGGCCTCCGACGCCTCCCTCACCGGGACCGTCGAGGCGCTGCGCAAGCTCGACACCGTGCGGGGTGTCGCCAGCATCATGCGGGTTGAAGGAGAGTAACCAGCAATGACCCACCAGTGGCGCGGAATCATCGAGGAGTACCGGGACCGGCTGCCGGTGTCCGACAGCACGGTGGCCGTGACGCTCCGCGAGGGCGGCACGCCGCTCGTGCCCGCGCAGGTGCTCTCCGAGCGCACCGGCTGCGAGGTCCACCTCAAGGTGGAGGGCGCCAACCCCACCGGGTCCTTCAAGGACCGCGGCATGACCATGGCCATCACCCGGGCCAAGGAGGAGGGCGCTCAGGCGGTCATCTGCGCCTCCACGGGCAACACGTCCGCCTCCGCCGCGGCGTACGCCGTGCGCGCCGGCATGGTTTCGGCCGTTCTCGTGCCGCAGGGCAAGATCGCGCTCGGCAAGATGGGGCAGGCCCTCGTCCACGGCGCGAAGATCCTCCAGGTCGACGGCAACTTCGACGACTGCCTCACGCTGGCTCGCGCGCTGAGTGACAACTACCCGGTGGCGCTGGTCAATTCGGTCAACCCGGTGCGTATCGAGGGTCAGAAGACGGCGGCGTTCGAGATCGTCGACATGCTGGGCGACGCCCCCGACATCCACGTCCTGCCGGTCGGCAACGCGGGCAACATCACCGCGTACTGGAAGGGGTACCAGGAGTACGCCGCCGACGGAGTGGCCGGAAAGAAGCCCCGTATGTGGGGGTTCCAGGCGTCGGGCAGCGCGCCGATCGTGCGCGGCGAGATCGTCAAGGACCCGGCGACCGTCGCCACCGCGATCCGGATCGGCAACCCCGCCTCCTGGAAGTTCGCGCTGGCGGCGCGGGACGAGTCCGGCGGCCTCATCGACGAGGTGACGGACCGTGAAATCCTGCGCGCGTACCGGCTGTTGGCCGCGCAGGAGGGCGTCTTCGTGGAGCCCGCGTCGGCCGCGTCCGTGGCCGGTCTGCTCAAGGCGGCCGAGCAGGGCAAGGTCGACCCGGGGCAGCGGATCGTGTGCACCGTCACCGGCAACGGACTGAAGGACCCCGACTGGGCCGTGGCCGGCGCCCCGCAGCCGGCCGCCGTCCCGGTCGACGCCGTGGTGGCGGCCGCCCGCCTCGGCCTGGCCTGACCAGCGACCCGCGGCCTGGCCTGACCAGCGACCTGCGGCCTGGCCGGCGGGCGCCGACGCCCGCCGGCCGGAACGCCGGCCGGAACGTCGGCCGGGACGCGGGCGGGCGTCGCAGGGGGTTACCCCCGTCGGGGTGCACGAGGGGCTTGCGACACGCATCGTGCGCCTCCTGTGCGCCCTATGTCGCCACAGAACCTTCCTTCGATAGGCTGTACCGAACCCGCCTACCGCATATGCCCTCGCATATCGCGTCGCGCGGCCGGCAACGGCGCCGCGCCGTACCGTCGGCCCCAGGGTCTTCGTACGTCATCGAATCGTCATCGAATGTCATTCGACCATCACGCAGCTCAAGGAGAGTCAACGAGCGATGGCCGGTCCAGCGTTCCGCGCCGCCGCCGTCCGGGTGCGCGTCCCCGCCACCAGCGCCAACATCGGTCCGGGCTTCGACGCCCTGGGCCTCGCGCTGGGGCTCTACGACGACGTCGTGGTCCGGGTGGCCGACTCAGGGCTGCACATCGACATCGCGGGTGAGGGCAGCGAGACCCTGCCGCGCGACGAGCGGCACCTCCTCGTCCGCTCCCTGCGCACCGCCTTCGACATCCTGGGCGGCCAGCCGCGCGGCCTGGAGATCGTCTGCGCCAACCGCATCCCGCACGGCCGGGGCCTCGGCTCCTCCTCCGCCGCCATCTGCGCCGGCATCGTCGCCGCCCGGGCGGTGACCATAGGCGGCGAGAACAAGCTCGACGACGCAGCTCTCCTGGAGCTCGCCACCGAGATCGAGGGCCACCCCGACAACGTCGCCGCCTGTCTGCTCGGCGGGTTCACGCTCTCCTGGCTGGAAGCCGGCGCCGCCCGCGCCATCAGGATGGAGCCCGACGATTCCATCGTTCCGGTGGTTTTCGTGCCCGGTAAGCCGGTGTTGACCGAGACCGCGCGCGGACTGCTCCCGCGCTCCGTGCCGCATGTCGACGCCGCCGCCAACGCGGGCCGCGCCGCCCTGCTCGTGGAGGCGCTGACCAGGCGCCCCGAGCTGCTGCTGCCCGCCACCGAGGACCGCCTCCACCAGGAGTACCGCGCACCGGCGATGCCGGAGAGCGCCGCGCTGGTGGAGCGACTGCGCGCCGACGGGATCCCCGCGGTGATCTCCGGCGCCGGACCCACCGTGATGGCCCTGGCCGACGTGGCGACGGCCGACAAGGTCGAGGCCCTGGCCGGCCGGGAATGGGCGGCGAACAGGCTGCGCCTCGACCTGCAGGGAGCGAGCGTTCTGCCGCTCGCGCCCACCGGCGACCTCCAGTAACGCGCGGTTGCCGGATTTCGAGAGGGGGAATGTTTGTTGGATCCGGTAGTGTTAACCTCAAGTCTGCACCCGACCCCACCATGGCGAGGTGCTTCGTGTCCCTGTCCGGGACAGACATTCTTCCGGGAGCTCCCCAAGCCGCACTGCGTTCCGTACGTCGTACCTGGGCAGTACGCCGTACAGCGACGCTGAGCGGTCCGACGGGCACGCTCCGGAATCGGTGCGACCAGGCTGCGTGACACCGCGTGTCACGCCTCGTCGAGGAAGCGCCATCACCAGAAATCTCTTCCGCCGCTTAGGCGGACCACCGCCCCGGCTTCGCCACATCAAGGCACGAAGCCGGACAGCACAACCGGTCGCCGAGCCAGACAGGCCGACGTCCGCTCCAGGGAAGGACCCTTCGTGAGCGACACCACCGATCTGATGGGCGCACGTGTCGAGGAGACCGCTGCCGCGCCCTCCACGGACGCCTCCGCGCCTGCCACCGGTGCCGGCTCCCGGCGGCGCCGCGGTACCGGCCTCGAGGGCATGGTGCTGGCCGAGCTGCAGCAGGTCGCATCCGGCCTCGGCATCAGGGGCACCGCGCGGATGCGCAAGAGCCAGCTGATCGAGGTCATCAAGGAGGCGCAGGCAGGATCCGGCGCACCGGCCGCGAAGGCCGACGCCGCCGCCGAGACCAAGCCCAAGCGCCGCGCCACCTCCAAGGCCCGCACCGGTGAGGCCGCCGCAGAGAAGAAGGCGGACGCCGCCCAGGCCGAGGCCCCCGCCGAGAAGGCCGTGGCCCAGCAGCAGATCGAGATCCCCGGCCAGCCGGCCGGAGCCGACGCGCCCACCGAGCGCCGTCGCCGCCGCGCCACCGCCGATGCGGGCAGCCCCGAGACCGTGACGGCCGAGGCCAAGAGCGCGGCCAAGGCCGAGACGCCCGCCCCGGCGCAGAACGAGCAGGGCCAGCCGCAGGGCGACGCCAAGGGCGACGACGGCGAGGGCCGCCGCCGCGACCGCCGTGAGCGCGGCCGTGACCGCGACCGCCGCGGCAAGGGCGACGACCAGCAGGGCCAGGGCCAGGGCCAGGGCGGTCAGCGCGACCGCGGCCAGCAGCAGGGCGGCCAGCAGCAGGGCGGCGGCCGTCAGGACCGCCAGCAGCGTGACAACGGCCCGCAGGACGACGACGACTTCGAGGGCGGCCGGCGCGGTCGCCGCGGCCGCTACCGCGACCGCCGGGGCCGTCGCGGCCGTGACGAGATGAGCGGCCCCGAGCCGCAGATCGCCGACGACGACGTCCTGATCCCCGTCGCGGGCATCCTGGACATCCTCGACAACTACGCCTTCATCCGCACGTCGGGCTACCTGCCCGGCCCCAACGACGTGTACGTCTCTCTCGCCCAGGTCCGCAAGAACGGCCTGCGCAAGGGCGACCACCTCACCGGCGCCGTGCGTCAGCCGAAGGAAGGCGAGCGCCGCGAGAAGTTCAACGCGCTGGTGCGGCTCGACTCCGTCAACGGCATGGCCCCCGAACACGGCCGTGGGCGCCCGGAGTTCAACAAGCTGACCCCGCTGTACCCGCAGGACCGCCTGCGTCTGGAGACCGACCCGGGCGTCCTCACCACGCGGATCATCGACCTCGTCTCGCCCATCGGCAAGGGCCAGCGCGGTCTGATCGTGGCCCCGCCGAAGACCGGCAAGACCATGATCATGCAGGCGGTCGCCAACGCGATCACCCACAACAACCCCGAGTGCCACCTGATGGTCGTCCTCGTCGACGAGCGTCCGGAAGAGGTCACCGACATGCAGCGGTCGGTGAAGGGCGAGGTCATCTCCTCGACCTTCGACCGCCCGGCCGAGGACCACACCACGGTCGCCGAGCTCGCCATCGAGCGCGCCAAGCGTCTCGTCGAGCTGGGCCACGACGTCGTCGTGCTGCTCGACTCGATCACCCGTCTGGGCCGTGCGTACAACCTCGCCGCGCCCGCCTCCGGCCGCATCCTGTCCGGTGGTGTCGACTCGACGGCCCTGTACCCGCCGAAGCGCTTCTTCGGCGCGGCGCGCAACATCGAGGACGGCGGCTCGCTCACCATCCTCGCCACCGCGCTGGTGGACACCGGGTCCCGCATGGACGAGGTGATCTTCGAGGAGTTCAAGGGCACCGGCAACATGGAGCTCAAGCTCGACCGGAAGCTCGCCGACAAGCGCATCTTCCCGGCGGTGGACGTGGACGCGTCCGGCACCCGCAAGGAAGAGATCCTGCTCGGCGGCGAGGAACTGGGCATCGTCTGGAAGCTGCGCCGGGTGCTGCACGCGCTCGACTCGCAGCAGGCGATCGAGCTGCTGCTCGACAAGATGAAGCAGACGAAGTCGAACGCGGAGTTCCTGCTGCAGATCCAGAAGACGACGCCGACGCCGGGCAACGGGGACTGACGCTTCACGCTCCGCCGGAGGGGCCGCGACTTTCCGACGCGGTTCGGTGCGGCGCAGCAGTGGCAGGTCGCGCAGTTCCTCGCGCCCCTCGAGGGCGTTGTCCGTAGGTGCCTCAGGGCCGCCACCCGAATCGGGGTGGCGGCCCTTTGCCTTGGTCGAGTATTTGTCCGAGACGTTTGCCACAGGGGCCCGGGGGCGGTCGGGGCGGGGGTCCGACGAAACGTGCAGGTGAGCGAGGGGCTCGTGAGGGCTCGGGGTGCGCATCGGGGTTCTCGGTGGTATGAGGCGGTGTCGGCCGTTGTGCAACCCTTTCCCGAGTTTCGCCGTCTGGCCGGGCGGAGCGACGATGGTGCGGTGAGGGTCCCGATCGGACCGAGCCGGACGAGGGGGTAACCGAAACCGGACGAGAACCGAGGAGAGCATGTCCGCCGAGAGCACGCCGGAACCCGTCATACCGGGGCAGCCCGTCACGCCGGGAGAGGCCGGCGCACGGGACGCCGCGGCCCCCCGCCGCAGAGCCAAGGGGCGCCGCCGCAAGCCGCGCGCCAAGCGCAAGGGCCTCGTCATCGCGGCCTGGACCGCCGCGGGCATCGCCGTCCTCGGCGGCACCGGCGCCGGATACGTGTTCTTCAAGCTCAACGGCAACATCAAGAGCGTCGACATCGACCAGGCCCTCGGCGCCGACCGGCCCGACAAGGCCGACAACGGCTCCGAGAACATCCTCGTCCTCGGCTCCGACACCCGCGCCGGCTCCAACGGCAAGCTCGGCGGCGGCGAGGACGACGGCAGCGCCCGCTCCGACACGGCGATGATCGTGCACGTCTACAAGGGCCACAAGAAGGCCAGCGTGGTCTCCATCCCCCGTGACACCCTCGTCGACCGCCCCGCGTGCACCGACGCGAAGGGCGGCGCGCACGACGCCGCCAAGGACGTGATGTTCAACTCGGCGTACAGCACGGGCGGCGCGTCCTGCGCCGTGAAGACGGTCGAGTCGCTGACGGGCGTCCGCATGGACCACTACCTGGAGGTCGACTTCTCCGGCTTCCAGAAGCTCATCGACGAGCTCGGCGGCGTCGGCATCACCACCACCAAGGACATCGACGACCCCGACAGCCACCTGAACCTCAAGGCCGGCAGGCACACGCTCGACGGCCGGCAGGCCCTCGCCCTCGTCCGCACCCGGCACGGCGTGGGCGACGGCTCCGACCTCGGCCGCATCCAGCTCCAGCAGGCCTTCGTCAAGGCGCTCCTCGCGCAGGTCGAGCACATCGGCCTCTTCTCCGGCGGCACCCGGCTGTACGACCTCGCCGACACCGCCACCAAGACGGTGACCACCGACTCCGACCTCGGCTCGCTGAACTCCCTGATGTCCTTCGCCGAGGGCCTCAAGGGCATCGGCGCGGGCAACATGGACATGGTCACGACGCCGGTCCGGTACGACCTGGCCGACCCCAACCGCGTCCTGCTGCAGAAGCAGAAGGCGCAGGCGATCTGGAAGGCCCTCAAGGAGGACCGGCCGATCCCCAGGACGGCCACCGAGGGCAACGCCAGCGGCGAGGCGGCGGGCGTCGTCACCCTGTGACCCTCGTCCGGTGGCCCTCCCGGGCCCCGGCCGACGGCCACGGGAATACAACGGCGCCCCCTCCGGTTTGGGGGGATGGCACCAGTCCTGGCAGACTGGTACGTCGGCTCCGGTTCACGCATCCGCATCCCGCGGCGGCGACCCGGCGCCCTCCCGAAACCTAGGAGACACCTTGAAGCGCGACATCCACCCCGCGTACGTCGAGACGCAGGTCAGCTGCACCTGCGGCGCGTCGTTCACCACCCGTAGCACGATCGAGGCCGGCACCATCCGCGCCGACGTCTGCTCCGAGTGCCACCCGTTCTACACGGGCAAGCAGAAGATCCTCGACACCGGTGGCCGTGTGGCCCGCTTCGAGGCCCGCTTCGGCAAGGCCGCCGGCTCCAAGAAGTAGCGAGCCTGATTTCGCCGGTCCTCGGCCGCGCCCCGCGGGGTGCGCCGGGACCGGCGTTTTTGGTCGCCCGCCTTTCCTTCCGTCCGCAGTATCAGGAGCCAGAGATGTTCGAGGCCGTCGAGGAACTCGTCGGTGAGCACGCCGACCTGGAGACGAAGCTCGCCGACCCGTCGGTCCACGCCGACCAGGCCAACGCGCGCAAGCTGAACAAGCGCTACGCCGAGCTCACCCCGATCGTCGCCACGTTCCGCTCCTGGAAGCAGACCGGCGACGACATCGACACCGCACGCGAACTCGCCGCCGACGACCCGGACTTCGCCGCCGAGGTCAAGGTGCTGGAGAAGCAGCGCGAGGAGCTGACGGACAAGCTCCGCCTCCTGCTCGTCCCGCGCGACCCCAGCGACGACAAGGACGTGATCCTGGAGATCAAGGCGGGCGCGGGCGGCGACGAGTCCGCCCTGTTCGCCGGCGACCTGCTGCGCATGTACCTGCGCTACGCGGAACGGGTCGGCTGGAAGACCGAGATCATCGACTCCACCGAGTCCGAGCTCGGCGGCTACAAGGACGTCCAGGTGGCGGTCAAGACCCGCGGCCAGACCGAGCCCGGTCAGGGCGTGTGGGCCCGGCTGAAGTACGAGGGCGGTGTGCACCGCGTGCAGCGCGTCCCCGCGACCGAGTCTCAGGGCCGTATCCACACCTCCGCCGCCGGCGTGCTCGTCACGCCCGAGGCGGAGGAGGTCGACGTGGAGATCAACCCCAACGACCTCCGCATCGACGTCTACCGGTCCTCCGGGCCCGGCGGCCAGTCCGTGAACACCACCGACTCCGCCGTGCGCATCACGCACATCCCCACCGGCGTCGTCGCCTCCTGCCAGAACGAGAAGAGCCAGCTGCAGAACAAGGAGCAGGCGATGCGCATCCTGCGCTCCAGGCTGCTGGCGGCCGCGCAGGAGGAGGCGGAACGGGAGGCCGCGGACGCCCGCCGCAGCCAGGTCCGCACCGTCGACCGCTCCGAGAAGATCCGCACGTACAACTTCCCGGAGAACCGCATCTCCGACCACCGGGTCGGCTTCAAGGCCTACAACCTGGACCAGGTCCTGGACGGCGAGCTCGACGCGGTGATCCAGGCCTGCGTCGACGCGGACTCCGCCGCCAAGCTCGCGGCCGCGTAACGCGTAAGAGGCACCCACGTACGAGGACGACACGGAGGACGAGCGTGCAGCGATCCATTGGGGGGCGACCCCCGAGCCCCCGCAGTCTGCTGCTCGCTGAGGTAGCTCAGGCCACCCAGCGGCTGGCCGACGCCGGCGTGCCCTCGCCGCGCACCGACGCCGAGGAACTCGCCGCGTTCGTGCACGGTGTGAAGCGCGGCGCGCTCCACACCGTGCACGACTCCGACTTCGACGCCCGGTACTGGGAGGTCATCGCCCGGCGCGAACAGCGCGAGCCGCTCCAGCACATCACCGGGCGGGCCTACTTCCGCTACCTGGAACTCCAGGTCGGCCCGGGGGTGTTCGTGCCCCGCCCGGAGACCGAGTCCGTCGTGGGGTGGGCCATAGACGCCGTGCGCGCCATGGACGTCGTCGAGCCGTGCATCGTCGACCTGTGCACCGGCTCCGGCGCCATCGCGCTCGCCCTCGCCCAGGAGGTCCCGCGCGCCGGCGTGCACGCCGTGGAGCTGTCCGAGGACGCCCTGGTGTGGACCCGCAAGAACGTCGAGGGGTCCCGCGTCGACCTGCGCCAGGGCAACGCCCTCGACGCCTTCCCCGACCTCGACGGACAGGTCGACCTGGTCATCTCCAACCCGCCGTACATCCCGCTCACCGAGTGGGAGTACGTCGCCCCCGAGGCCCGGGACTACGACCCCGACCTCGCCCTGTTCTCCGGCGAGGACGGACTCGACCTCATCCGGGGCATCGAACGCACCGCACACCGGCTCCTGCGCCCCGGCGGCGTCGTCGTCATCGAGCACGCCGACACCCAGGGCGGCCAGGTGCCGTGGATCTTCGCCGAGGAGCGGGGCTGGGCCGACGCGGCCGACCACCCCGACCTCAACAACCGCCCCCGCTTCGCCACGGCCCGCAAGGCGATGCCGTGAGCGCCACCCACACTCTCGACCGGCAGTACGTGCACGAGGAGGCCCGCTAGACATGGCTCGGCGATACGACACCAACGACGCGACCGACCGCGTGACCGGTCTGCGCGAGGCCGCGTCCGCCGTCCGCCGTGGCGAGCTCGTGGTCCTGCCCACGGACACGGTGTACGGCATCGGCGCGGACGCCTTCTCCTCGGAGGCGGTCTCCGACCTGCTGGAGGCCAAGGGACGGGGCCGCAACATGCCCACCCCCGTGCTGATCGGCTCCCCGAACACGCTCCACGGTCTCGTCACCGACTTCTCCGAGCTGGCCTGGGAACTGGTCGACGCCTTCTGGCCGGGCGCGCTCACGCTCGTCGCCAAGCACCAGCCGTCCCTCCAGTGGGACCTGGGCGACACCCGCGGCACGGTCGCCGTGCGCATGCCGCTGCACCCGGTCGCCATCGAGCTGCTCACCGAGGTCGGCCCGATGGCGGTCTCCTCCGCGAACCTCACCGGGCACCCCGCGCCGGAGAACTGCGACTCCGCCCAGGAGATGCTCGGCGACTCCGTCTCCGTCTACCTCGACGGCGGCCCGACGCCCGGCATCGTGCCCTCGTCGATCGTCGACGTCAGCCGCGAGGTGCCGCTGCTGCTGCGCGCGGGCGCGATCTCCGCGGACGAGCTGCGCAA
Organism: Streptomyces sp. NPDC101166; assembly: GCF_044768125.1. NCBI lineage: Bacteria > Bacillati > Actinomycetota > Actinomycetes > Kitasatosporales > Streptomycetaceae > Streptomyces > Streptomyces sp. NPDC101166. The sequence continues at coordinate 53,119 of NZ_JBIWPF010000023.1, read as the reverse complement.
GGTCGTACCCGACCTCGAGGTGGCGAATTGACAGCCCCTGACGCGGGGCGTGGCATAGGCAACGGGGTCAGGCCCGCGGAGGAGACGACGACGTTCGGGTTTCCCCGCGACACCTTCCGCATCCTCCACGTCAGCACCGGCAACGTGTGCCGCTCGCCGATCACCGAGCGGCTGACCCGGCATTTCGTGTCGCAGCGGCTCGGGGTGCTGGCCGGCGGGCTGATCGTGGAGAGCGCGGGCACCTGGGGCCACGAGGGCGCGCCGATGGAGGCCAACGCGGAGGCCGTGCTGGCCGACTTCGGCGCGGACGCGTCCGGGTTCACCGGCCGGGAGCTGCTCGACGAGCATGTGATCCGGGCGGACCTGGTGCTGACGGCCACGCGTGATCACCGGGGGCAGGTCATCTCCATGGGGCACTCGGCGGGGCTTCGCACGTTCACGCTCAAGGAGTTCACCCGGCTGGTCAACGCGATCGACCCGGCGACGTTGCCTCCGCTGGAAGAGGGCGTCGTGATGCGGGCCCGGGCACTGGTGCGGGCGGCCGCGGCGCTGCGCGGCTGGCTGCTCGCGCCCACGGCGGAAGCCGACGAGGTGTACGACCCGTACGGCGCGCCGCTGCCGTTCTTCCGGTCGATCGGCGACGAGATACACCAGGCGCTGGACCCCGTGGTCACGGCGCTCACCGGGGTGCCCGCGCGGATGTAGCGGGCCCTACGGCCGGGCGGTGATGGGCGGGCCCGGGACGGGCGGCCTACATTGGACGTACGGCATCGTCGACGGTCCGGAGTGCGTCATGTCGCTCACCCATGTCAGCGCGGCCGCCGATGCGCTGCGGCGGCAGGACCCCGAGCTCGCCGGGGTGTTGCTGGGGGAGCGGGAACGGCAGGCGTCGACGCTCCAGTTGATCGCCGCCGAGAACTTCGCCTCGCCCGCCGTGCTGGCCGCGCTCGGCTCGACGCTCGCGAACAAGTACGCGGAAGGGTATCCGGGGGCCCGCCACCACGGCGGCTGCGAGATCGTCGACGTCGCCGAACGTCTCGCCGTGGAGCGCGCCAAGACGCTCTTCGCCGCCGAACACGCCAACGTCCAGGCGCACTCGGGATCGTCGGCGGTGCTGGCCGCGTACGCGGCGCTGCTGCGTCCCGGCGACACCGTGCTCGCCCTCGGCCTGTCCTGCGGCGGTCACCTCACGCACGGTTCGCCCGCCAACTTCTCCGGCCGCTGGTTCGACTTCGTGCCCTACGGGGTGGACGCCGGGACCGGGCTCATCGACCACGGGCAGGTGCGGGCGCTGGCCCGCGCCCACCGGCCCAAGGCGATCGTGTGCGGGTCCATCGCCTACCCGCGCCACATCGACTACGCCTTCTTCCGGGAGGTGGCCGACGAGGCCGGCGCGTACCTCATCGCCGACGCCGCCCACCCCATCGGCCTGGTCGCCGGCGGAGCGGCGCCCTCGCCGGTGCCGTACGCCGACGTCGTCTGCGCCACCACGCACAAGGTGCTGCGCGGGCCGCGGGGCGGGATGCTGCTGTGCGGCGGCGAACTCGCCGAGCGCGTCGACCGGGCGGTGTTCCCTTTCACACAGGGCGGTGCGCAGATGCACACGATCGCCGCGAAGGCGGTGGCGTTCGGGGAGGCCGCGACACCCGCGTTCGCGGTGTACGTCCATCAGGTGGTCGCCAACGCGCGGGTGCTCGCGGCCGGGCTGGCGGGGGAGGGTCTGGCCGTCACGACCGGCGGCACGGACACGCATCTGATCACCGCCGACCCCGCGCCCCTGGGCCTCGACGGGCGCACCGCGCGCGGCCGGCTCGCGGCGGCGGGCCTGGTGCTGGACTGCTGCGCCCTGCCGCACGCCGAGAGCCGCGGTCTGCGTCTGGGCACGGCCGCGCTGACCACGCAGGGCATGGGGGAGGGGGAGATGGGGCGGCTCGCCAAGGTGATGGCGGGCGTGCTGAGGGACGAGGTGGAGCTGAAGAGGGCGCGTGAGGAAGTGAGGGAGCTCGCAGGGGCGTTTCCGCCGTATCGGGACTGAACCGGGGTAGGCGCGCTCCCGTACACAGCCACACATGCAACCATCGTGGCTACCCGTAAGTCCCCAACCATATGCGGCCGTCGCTAGGGTGTGGGGCTGTGATGGCCAGCGAGACCTGTGGGGAAGCCCGTGCGTGAATACCTGCTGACGCTCTGCATCACGGCCGCGGTGACGTATCTGCTGACAGGGCCGGTGCGCAAATTCGCGATCGTGGCCGGAGCGATGCCGGAGATCCGGGCACGTGACGTGCACCGGGAGCCCACTCCGCGGCTCGGCGGGATCGCGATGTTCTTCGGCCTGTGCGCCGGACTGCTGGTCGCCGACCATCTGACGAACCTCAACGAGGTCTTCGACAAGTCCAACGAGCCGCGGGCGCTGCTCTCGGGGGCGGCCCTGATCTGGCTGATCGGCGTCCTGGACGACAAGTTCGAGATCGACGCCCTGATCAAGCTGGGCGGTCAGATGATCGCCGCCGGTGTGATGGTCATGCAGGGTCTGACGATCCTGTGGCTGCCTATCCCGGGCGTCGGCAACGTGGCGCTCACCCAGTGGCAGGGCACGCTGCTGACGGTGGCGCTGGTCGTCATCACGATCAACGCGGTCAACTTCGTGGACGGCCTGGACGGTCTGGCCTCCGGCATGGTGTGCATCGCCGCCACCGCGTTCTTCCTGTACGCCTACCGCATCTGGTACTCGTACGGCATCGAGGCCGCCGCCCCGGCGACGCTCTTCTCGGCGATCCTGATGGGCATGTGCCTGGGCTTCCTGCCGCACAACATGCACCCGGCGCGGATCTTCATGGGCGACTCCGGCTCGATGCTGATCGGGCTGGTGCTGGCCGCCGGCGCGATCTCCATCACGGGGCAGGTCGACCCGGACGTGATGAACCTGTTCTCCGGTTCGGAGCGCGAGACGGTGCACCAGACGGTGCCGGTCTACATCCCGCTGCTGCTGCCGCTGACGATCATCGCGATCCCGGCCGCGGACCTGATCCTGGCGATCGTGCGCCGTACCTGGCGGGGCCAGTCGCCGTTCGCGGCGGACCGCGGGCATCTGCACCACCGGCTGCTGGAGATCGGTCACTCGCACAGCAGGGCTGTGCTGATCATGTACTTCTGGTCGGCGCTGATCGCCTTCGGCGCGCTGGCCTACTCGGTCAACTCGGCGTCCATGTGGATCGTCCTGGGCGTGGTGTTCCTCAGCGCGATCGGTCTGGGGCTGCTCCTGCTGCCGCGGTTCACCCCGCGCGCCCCGCGCTGGGCGGAGGCGTTCGTGCCGCCGCGCTACCGGCGCCGCAAGGTCCTGCCGGCCCCCGCGGCGACGCTCGCCGCGGGCTCGGGGGAGCCGGGGGCCTCCGGGGAGTCGGGCGAGGGGGAAGAGCAGGAGCCGCGAACTCCTGTGACGATCGGGGTCTCCGGGGTCAACGGGGCGACTGCCGTGGGCCCTCGTTCGCGTACGGCAAGGTAAGAATCTGACGAGAGCATTGCCAAGTCGTGGGGAAGCGGACGGGTGGCAAAGCGCCCAATACCAGACAAGTGGGCGCGGTTTCTGCACAGACGCGCACTGTCACTCTCATGTGTGACAGCAAGCACACCATCCAGGTAAAGACCTCATCAAATAGTTTGTGATACGGTTCACGAGAACCCGGGATAGAGCCGAAGGACCGCAGTGCGACGGTCCATTGGTGTGAGGTCTTCACCCTGTCGGACCGGGACTACGCTCGTCCATGACGACACCCTGCCCCCTGCGAAAGCGGAGTTGCCGCCATGCCGTCCAATGACGTCCGGATCCTGGCCCAGGCCGCCGTGCCCACAGTTGCCGCCGGCGCGATCGCAGCCGTCGTCAGCGGTGTGGTCGCGGGCGGAAAGGGAGCCATCGGCGCCGTCGTCGGCACGGTCATCGTGATCGCCTTCATGGGGATCGGTCTCTACGCCCTGCAGCGCACCGCCAAATCGCTTCCGCAGCTGTTCCAGATGATGGGCCTGATGCTCTACGCGGCTCAGATCCTGCTGCTGTTCGTCTTCATGGCCGCGTTCAAGAACACGACGCTGTTCAACCCCCGGGCCTTCGCCATCACGCTCGCCGTCGCCACGATCGCCTGGATCGCCGCGCAGACCCGTGCGCACATGAAGGCCAAGATCCTTTACGTCGAACCCGATTCGGTCTCCTCCTCGCGTTCCTCGAAGAGCGAGAAGCCCGAAAAATCGGGGCACTCGTCGTGAGGGGTAGGGCCGGGATAAAGACGTCTGAGATCTCCTGCTATCGTCCGGTGCCAACTGCGGCATCGCGGGCGCGGGCATCCCAGCTGACGCCTGCTCAAGCGCGAGGCGAGATGCCCCTCAGCCGCCCCCACATCCGAAACACCAGTCCCGTGCCGAAACGCGGCCGTGCGCCGCGCCGACACAACGAGGTTGCCGTACCTATGCGCCACGACGAAGGAGCCCGCGGTGAGTGCTGACCCGACGCAGGTGCTCGCTTTCGAGACCGACTGCCACCTGTTCGACGGTTGTGGCTTCCCGGCTCCGGGCCTGCACTCGTTCCTGTTCGAGCCGCTCTTCGGCGACGCGGACGGCAACTCGTACTTCAACAAGACGATGCTGCTGGCGCTGCTCGGCTCGATCATCATCGTCGGCTTCTTCTGGGCCGCCTTCGCCAAGCCGAAGGTCGTCCCCGGCAAGCTCCAGATGGTCGCCGAGGCGGGCTACGACTTCGTCCGCCGCGGCGTCGTCTACGAGACCATCGGCAAGAAGGAAGGCGAGAAGTACGTCCCGCTCATCGTCTCGCTCTTCTTCTTCGTCTGGATGATGAACCTCTGGTCGATCGTTCCGGTCGCCCAGTTCCCGGTCACCGCGATCATCTCCTACCCCGCGGTCCTCGCCGGTATCGTCTACATCCTGTGGGTCTCGCTGACCTTCAAGCGCCAGGGCTTCGTCGGCGCCTGGAAGAACTTCACCGGCTACGACAAGTCCCTCGGTGGGGTCCTCCCGCTGTCGATGACGATCGAGCTGTTCTCGAACCTCCTCGTGCGGCCGTTCACCCACGCCGTGCGGCTCTTCGCGAACATGTTCGCGGGTCACACCCTCCTGCTGCTCTTCACGATCGCCAGCTGGTACATGCTGAACGGCATCGGCATCGCCTACTCCGCCGTCTCGTTCGTGATGGTCATCGTGATGACGGCCTTCGAGCTCTTCATCCAGGCGGTGCAGGCGTACGTCTTCGTCCTGCTGACCTGCAGCTTCATCCAGGGCGCGCTCGCCGAGCACCACTGAGCACTCCCGACCCCCAACCAGACATCCGGTGGCCAACCCCCACCGGTCCTTGAAAGAGAAGGAAGAACCGGCATGTCCGCTCTCCAGACCCTTGCCGCCGGCGTCGAGATCAAGGGCAACCTCGGCTCGATCGGTTACGGCCTCGCTGCGATCGGCCCGGGCGTCGGCGTCGGCATCATCTTCGGTAACGGCACCCAGGCGCTCGCCCGTCAGCCCGAGGCTGCCGGTCTGATCCGCGCCAACCAGATCCTCGGCTTCGCCTTCTGTGAGGCGCTCGCCCTGATCGGTCTGGTCATGCCGTTCGTTTACCCGACCACCGTCTCCTGATCCGTCGGACTGCCCCTTTCGACGAAAGGCACTGATATGAGCCCCCTGGTCCAGCTGGCGGCCGAGGAAGCGGAAAACCCGCTCATCCCGCCGATTCCGGAGCTCGTGATCGGCCTGATCGCCTTCGTCATCGTCTTCGGCTTCCTCGCCAAGAAGCTCCTCCCGAACATCAACAAGGTTCTGGAAGAGCGTCGCGAGCAGATCGAGGGCGGTATCGAGAAGGCCGAGGCCGCTCAGACCGAGGCCCAGAGCGTGCTCGAGCAGTACAAGGCTCAGCTCGCCGAGGCCCGCCACGAGGCCGCGCGCCTGCGCCAGGAGGCTCAGGAGCAAGGCGCCACGCTCATCGCGGAGATGCGCGCGGAAGGCCAGCGGCAGCGTGAGGACATCGTCGCCGCCGGTCACGCCCAGATCGAGGCCGACCGCAAGGCCGCCGCGTCCGCGCTGCGTCAGGACGTCGGCAAGCTCGCCACCGAACTGGCCGGCAAGCTCGTCGGAGAGTCCCTCGAGGACCACGCCCGGCAGAGCCGCGTCATCGACCGCTTCCTCGACGAGCTCGAGGAGAAGGCCGAGGCGTCGCGATGAACGGAGCGAGCCGCGAGGCCCTGACAGCCGCACGCGAGCGTCTCGACGCGCTGACGGACTCCACGTCCGTGGACGCGACGCGGCTCGCCGCCGAGCTGGCGGCCGTCACCGCGCTGCTCGACCGCGAGGTGTCGCTGCGTCGGGTCCTCACCGACCCGGCGCAGGACGGCGAGGCCAAGGCCGGACTGGCTCAGCGCCTGCTCGGCAGCCAGGTCAGCGGCACCACCGCCGACCTGGTGGCCGGACTGGTGCGCTCCCGCTGGTCGCAGTCGCGCGACCTGGCGGACGCGCTGGAGGAGCTGGCGAACACCGCCGACCTCACAGCCGCGCAGAAGGCCGGCACGCTCGACGACGTCGAGGACGAGCTGTTCCGCTTCGGGCGGATCGTCACCTCGAACACCGAGCTGCGCGCCGCGCTGACGAACCGGAAGGCCACCGCCTCTGCCAAGGGCGAGCTGCTGCGCAGCCTGCTGGGTGGCCGTGCGGACGCGGCCACCGAGCGTCTGGTGACGCGCCTTGTGACCGCGCCGCGAGGCCGTAGCCTGGAAGCGGGACTCGAGTCCCTGTCCAAGCTCGCCGCAGAGCGCCGCGACCGCGTCGTGGCCGTCGTCACGTCGGCCGTGCCGCTGAGCGACACGCAGAAGCGACGCCTCGGCGCCGCCCTCGCGAAGCTCTACGGCCGCCAGATGCACCTCAACCTCGACGTGGACCCCGAGGTCCTCGGAGGGATCCGGGTGCAGGTCGGCGACGAGGTGATCAACGGCTCCCTCGCGGACCGCATCGAGGACGCCGCCCGCCGCATGGCGAGCTAGCAGCAAGAAGACCGCAGTACGTACGCAAGCGGCCCTGGTTGGGCCGTGCAGAGGATTCACCTCTTTCAGGGGGGAGTCCGGGATTCAGACATCCCCCCAAAGTGAAACTTCGGGCCCAACAAGGAGAGCAGGGAACCCAGATGGCGGAGCTCACGATCCGGCCGGAGGAGATCCGGGACGCGCTGGAGAACTTCGTCCAGTCGTACAAGCCGGACGCGGCCTCGCGCGAGGAGGTCGGTACGGTCACCCTTGCCGGCGACGGCATCGCGAAGGTCGAGGGCCTGCCCTCGGCCATGGCCAACGAACTGCTGAAGTTCGAGGACGGCACCCTCGGCCTCGCGCTCAACCTGGAAGAGCGCGAGATCGGCGCCATCGTCCTCGGTGAGTTCAGCGGCATCGAGGAGGGTCAGCCGGTCACCCGTACCGGCGAGGTCCTGTCCGTGGCCGTCGGCGAGGGCTACCTCGGCCGCGTCGTCGACCCGCTCGGCAACCCGATCGACGGCCTCGGCGAGATCGAGACGACCGGCCGCCGTGCCCTGGAGCTTCAGGCTCCCGGTGTCATGGCCCGTAAGTCGGTGCACGAGCCGATGGAGACCGGCTACAAGGCCGTCGACGCGATGACGCCGATCGGCCGTGGCCAGCGTCAGCTGGTCATCGGTGACCGCCAGACCGGCAAGACCGCCCTGGCCGTCGACACGATCATCAACCAGCGCGACAACTGGCGCTCGGGCGACCCGAAGAAGCAGGTCCGCTGCGTCTACGTCGCCATCGGCCAGAAGGGCTCGACCATCGCCTCCGTGCGTGGCGCCCTCGAAGAGGCCGGCGCGCTGGAGTACACGACCATCGTCGCCGCCCCGGCGTCCGACCCGGCCGGCTTCAAGTACCTGGCGCCGTACACCGGTTCGGCCATCGGTCAGCAGTGGATGTACGAGGGCAAGCACGTCCTCATCATCTTCGACGACCTGTCGAAGCAGGCCGACGCCTACCGCGCCGTGTCGCTGCTGCTGCGCCGCCCGCCGGGCCGCGAGGCCTACCCGGGTGACGTCTTCTACCTGCACTCCCGTCTGCTGGAGCGTTGCGCGAAGCTCTCCGACGAGCTGGGCGCCGGCTCGATGACCGGTCTGCCGATCGTCGAGACGAAGGCCAACGACGTCTCGGCGTTCATCCCGACCAACGTCATCTCCATCACCGACGGCCAGTGCTTCCTGGAGTCGGACCTGTTCAACGCCGGTCAGCGTCCCGCGCTGAACGTCGGTATCTCGGTCTCCCGCGTCGGCGGCTCGGCCCAGCACAAGGCGATGCGCCAGGTGTCCGGCCGTCTCCGCCTCGACCTGGCCCAGTACCGCGAGCTGGAGGCGTTCGCCGCCTTCGGTTCCGACCTGGACGCCGCGTCGAAGTCGCAGCTGGAGCGTGGTCAGCGACTGGTCGAGCTGCTCAAGCAGCCGCAGTACCAGCCGATGCCGACCGAGGACCAGGTCGTCTCCGTGTGGGCCGGCACCACCGGCAAGATGGATGACGTCCCGGTCTCCGACATCCGCCGCTTCGAGAAGGAGCTGCTGGAGTACCTGCACCGCAAGGAGCAGGGCCTCATGACCTCCATCAAGGAGGGCGCGAAGATGTCGGACGACACCCTCACCGCTGTGGCCGACGCGATCGCCGAGTTCAAGAAGCAGTTCGAGACCTCGGACGGCAGGCTTCTCGGCGAGGACGCCCCCGCCGCGGCCAAGTGACGTAGGAAGGGACCTGACTCATGGGAGCCCAGCTCCGGGTCTACAAGCGTCGCATCCGATCCGTCACCGCGACCAAGAAGATCACCAAGGCGATGGAGATGATCGCCGCCTCGCGCGTCGTCAAGGCGCAGCGCAAGGTGGCGGCCTCCACGCCGTACGCGACCGAGCTCACCCGCGCGGTCACGGCGGTCGGCACCGGCTCGAACACCAAGCACGCGCTGACCACGCAGGCCGAGACGGTCGTGCGGTCCGCGGTGCTGCTCCTGACGAGCGACCGCGGTCTCGCCGGCGCCTTCAACTCCAACGCCATCAAGGCCGCGGAGCAGCTGACGGCGCGCCTCGAGGCCGAGGGCAAGCAGGTCGACACGTACATCGTCGGCCGGCGTGGTCTCGCGCACTACAACTTCCGTGAGCGCAAGGTCGCCCAGTCGTGGTCGGGCTTCACGGACGAGCCGACGTACGCGGACGCCAAGAAGGTCGCGGCCCCGCTGATCGAGGCCATCGAGAAGGAGACGGCGGACGGCGGCGTGGACGAGATCCACATCGTCTTCACCGAGTTCGTCTCGATGATGACGCAGACGGCGCTCGGCGACCGTCTGCTGCCCCTCAGCCTCGACGAGGTCGCCAAGGAGGCCGCCCCCAAGGGCGAGATCCTCCCGCTGTACGACTTCGAGCCGTCGGCGGAGGACGTCCTCGACGCCCTTCTGCCGCGCTACGTCGAGAGCCGCGTCTACAACGCGCTCCTCCAGTCGGCAGCCTCGAAGCACGCCGCCACGCGGCGCGCGATGAAGTCGGCGACCGACAACGCGGGAGAGCTCATCGAGACGCTCTCACGCCTTGCCAACGCGGCCCGCCAGGCCGAAATCACCCAGGAAATCAGCGAGATCGTCGGTGGCTCCGCAGCCCTGGCCGACGCGACCGCGGGGAGTGACAGGTAATGACGACGACAGTTGAGACGGCCGTTGCCACGGGCCGCGTCGCCCGGGTCATCGGCCCGGTCGTCGACGTGGAGTTCCCCGTCGACGCCATGCCGGAGATCTACAACGCCCTTCACGTCGAGGTGGCCGACCCGGCCCAGGACGGCGCGAAGAAGACGCTGACCCTGGAGGTCGCCCAGCACCTGGGTGACGGACTGGTCCGCACCATCTCCATGCAGCCCACCGACGGTCTGGTCCGCCAGGCCCCGGTCACCGACACGGGCACGGGCATCACCGTCCCCGTCGGCGACTTCACCAAGGGCAAGGTGTTCAACACCCTCGGTGAGGTGCTGAACGTCGACGAGCAGTACGACGGCGAGCGCTGGTCCATCCACCGCAAGGCCCCGAACTTCGACGAGCTCGAGTCGAAGACCGAGATGTTCGAGACCGGCGTCAAGGTCATCGACCTTCTCACCCCGTACGTCAAGGGTGGAAAGATCGGTCTGTTCGGCGGCGCCGGCGTCGGCAAGACGGTGCTCATCCAGGAGATGATCTACCGCGTCGCCAACAACCACGACGGTGTCTCCGTGTTCGCCGGCGTCGGTGAGCGCACCCGTGAGGGCAACGACCTCATCGAGGAGATGGCCGACTCGGGCGTCATCGACAAGACCGCCCTGGTCTTCGGTCAGATGGACGAGCCCCCGGGCACCCGTCTGCGCGTGGCCCTCGCCGGTCTGACCATGGCGGAGTACTTCCGCGATGTGCAGAAGCAGGACGTGCTGTTCTTCATCGACAACATCTTCCGCTTCACCCAGGCCGGTTCCGAGGTGTCGACCCTGCTCGGCCGTATGCCCTCCGCGGTGGGCTACCAGCCGAACCTGGCCGACGAGATGGGCCTCCTCCAGGAGCGCATCACCTCGACCCGTGGTCACTCGATCACCTCCATGCAGGCGATCTACGTCCCCGCGGACGACCTGACCGACCCGGCCCCGGCCACCACGTTCGCCCACCTCGACGCGACGACGGTTCTCTCCCGTCCGATCTCCGAGAAGGGCATCTACCCGGCCGTGGACCCGCTGGACTCCACGTCCCGCATCCTGGACCCGCGCTACATCGCGGCGGACCACTACGCCACCGCGATGCGGGTGAAGAACGTCCTGCAGAAGTACAAGGACCTCCAGGACATCATCGCCATCCTCGGCATCGACGAGCTCGGCGAGGAGGACAAGCTCACCGTCCACCGCGCCCGTCGTGTGGAGCGCTTCCTGTCGCAGAACACCCACGTCGCCAAGCAGTTCACCGGCGTCGACGGGTCGGACGTCCCGCTGGACGAGTCGATCACCGCGTTCAACGCGATCATCGACGGCGAGTACGACCACTTCCCGGAGCAGGCGTTCTTCCTGTGCGGTGGTATCGAGGACCTGAAGAAGAACGCGAAGGAGCTGGGCGTCTCCTGAGCTGACAGCTCTTGAGTGGGCCTCGCGCTCACGCCCGTGAGCCGGAGGCTCACACCGGAGGGGGCGGGCTTCGTCCCGCCCCCTCTTTCACGCCCCTTAGACTTGTAACCAACACCCGGCAGACGCGCCGGGTGGTGACCCGAGGAGCCACCTTGGCTGCTGAGCTGCACGTCGCGCTGGTCGCGGCCGACCGAGAGGTCTGGTCCGGCGAGGCCACCCTGGTCGTCGCGCGCACCACGTCCGGCGACATCGGCGTCATGCCCGGTCACCAGCCGCTGCTCGGTGTGCTGGAGTCGGGCCCGGTGACCATCCGTACGAGTGACGGTGGGACGGTCGTCGCCGCGGTGCACGGCGGTTTCATCTCGTTCGCGGACGACAAGCTGTCGCTGCTGGCCGAGATCGCCGAACTGTCGGACGAGATCGACGTCCAGCGCGCGGAGCGCGAGCTCGAGCGTGCGAAGGCGGAGGGCGATGCCACCGCCGAGCGCCGCGCGGACGTACGACTGCGCGCAGCGGCGGCGAGCTGATCCAGCTCACCGTGTGATGACGTCACTCAGCCGCGGCCGGCACCGGAGCGATCCGGAGCCGGCCGCGGCTGAGGCAGATCTGGATGTTTTTTCCGTTCCGTTACCTGTCGAAGGTACCTAGGAGACGAGGAGGTCGGTGTCGATGGTCCTCGCTCTGACTGTGTGCGGAATCGTCGTGGCGCTGGTGGCGCTGGGGCTGTTCGTCTTCGGCCTGCGCCGCAGACTCATCCAGCGCTCCGGCGGCACCTTCGACTGTTCCCTGCGCTGGGACGTGCCGGAGAAACCGGACCCGAGCGGAAAAGGCTGGAGCTACGGCGTCGCCCGCTACAACGGCGACCGCATCGAGTGGTACCGCGTCTTCTCCTACGCCTACCGTCCGCGCCGCGTCCTGGAGCGTGCCTCGATCGAGGTGGCCGGCCGCCGCCTTCCCGAGGGCGAGGAGGAGCTGGCGCTGCTGTCCGACGCGGTGATCCTCGCCTGCGTCCACCGAGGCACGCGACTGGAACTCGCGATGAGCGAGGACGCGCTGACCGGTTTCCTCGCATGGCTGGAGGCGGCCCCGCCCGGACAGCGAGTGAATGTGGCGTAGCCGCATCCACTCGCTGGGTGGGGTCTCCCCCGGACGGTGGTCCGGGGGAGCGTCGACGTCGCTCGAGCGACTACAAGTTGTTGCTGATGGCGTTCACGAGTTCGCCGTTCGCGGTGTCGCCGCTGAACTCCCAGAAGAACGCGCCGCCCAGGCCCTGGTTCTTCGCCCAGTTCATCTTCGTGGCGATGGTGGCCGGGGTGTCGTAGGACCACCAGTTGCCGCCGCACCTCGCGTAGGCCGTTCCGGCGATCGTGCCGGTGGCCGGGCAGGACGTCTTGAGGACCTTGTAGTCCTCGATGCCCTGCTCGTAGGTGCCCGGGGCCGCTCCCGTGGCGGTGCCGCCCGGCGCGTCCTGGGTGACGCCGCTCCAGCCGCGGCCGTAGAAGCCGATGCCGATGAGCAGCTTGTTCGCCGGTACGCCCTTCGCCCTGTACTTGGCCATCGCGTCGGCCGTGGTGAACCCGGCCTGCGGGATGCCGCTGTAGGAGGTGAGCGGCGAGTGCGGGGCCGTCGGTCCCTGGGCGGCCCAGGCGCCGAAGAAGTCGTACGTCATCACGTTGTACCAGTTGACGTAGGCCGCGGCGCCCCCGTAGTCGGCGGCGTCGATCTTGCCGCCGGAGGAGCCGTCGGCCGTGGTGGCCGCGGTGACCAGGTAGTTCGCGCCGAACTCGGCGCGCAGTGCCGCCATCAGGTTCTTGAAGGCCGCGGCGCCCGAGGTGTCGCAGGACAGCCCGCAGGCGTTGGGGTACTCCCAGTCGATGTCGATGCCGTCGAAGACGTCGGCCCAGCGCGGGTCCTCGACCAGGTCGTGGCAGGACCGCGCGAACGCGGCGGGGTTGGCGGCGGCCTGGCCGAAGCCTCCGGACCAGGTCCAGCCGCCGAAGGACCACAGCACCTTGATGTGCGGGTACCTGGCCTTCAGCTGGCGCAGCTGGTTGAAGTTGCCGCGCAGCGGCTGGTCCCAGGTGTCGGCGACGCCGCTGACCGACTGGTCGGCGGTGAAGGCCTTGTCGTGGTCGGCGAAGGAGTCGCCGATCGCGCACCGGCCGTTCGTGACGTTGCCGAAGGCGTAGTTGATGTGGGTGATCTTGGCGGCCGAGCCGGATGTGACCAGGTTCTTGACGTTGTAGTTGCGGCCGTAGATGCCCCACTCGGTGAAGTAGCCGAGCTTGACCTTGTCGCCGGTGGGCGGGGGCTCGGTGGTGCCGCCGGTGGTGCGCACGGCGCGGGCGCCGCTGACCGGGCCGCTCTGGTCGGCGGTGTCACGGGCGCGGACGGTGTAGGAGTAGTCGGTGCCGGCCGTCAGCCCGTTGTCGGTGTAGGCGGTCGTCGTGACGGTGGCGACCTTGGCGCCGTCACGCAGCACGTCGTAGTTCTTGACGCCCTTGTCGTCGGTGGCGGCCGACCAGCTCAGTCGCACCGAGGTGTCGGTGACCGAGGAGGCCGTGGGGGTGCCCGGGGCGGAGGGGGGTGCGTCGCCGGGGACCGAGCCGCCGTCGCAACTGCCGCCGTTGAGCTTGCAGCCGGCGGGGGATCCGGAGCCGGTGCCGTTGAACCCGAAGGAGACGGAGGCGCCGGGGGCGAGGGTGCCGTTCCAGGACTTGTTCTTCGCGGTCCAGTGGGCGCCGGAGGAGGTGACGTCGGCGTCCCAGGCGGAGGTGACGGACGTGCCGGAGGGGAAGTCCCACTCGACGGTCCAGGAGGTGAGGGTGGTGGTGCCGGTGTTCTTCACCGTCCACTTGCCCTCGAAGCCGGTGCCCCAGTCCTGGGGCTTGGCGTAGGAAGCGGTGGCGGACGGGGCCGCCTCGGCGGGGCTCGCGAGAGCGACCAGTCCGGCGAAGGGGAGCAGCAGGGTGACCAGCCCTGCCGCGACTCGGTTCCTGAAGCGCATCGTGCGCCTCCTCGGGGGGAGTTGTGGGGGGCGTGACTGAGCCTCACGCCACGGTGCCGCGAGAATAGAAAGGTCTGGACCACAGGTCAATAGGTCTGGACCACTCTGCTCAGGCCGGTCGTATCCCGGGCCTAGATCCCCAACTCCTGCGCCAGCACGGCCGCTTGCACTCGGCTGCGCAGTTCCAGCTTCGCCAGCAGCCGGCTGACGTGCGTCTTCGCCGTCGCCTCGGCCATGTCCAGCCGCTCGGCGATCCCCGCGTTCGACAGCCCCTCGCCCAGACAGGCCAGCACCTCGCGCTCGCGCCGGGTCAGTGACTCCAGCATCGCCGGATCGGCCTTCGGCGGCCGGGCCGGCCGGGCCGCGAACTCGGCGATGAGCCGGCGTGTGACGGCCGGCGCGACGACGCCCTCGCCTGCCGCGACGGTCCGTACCGCCGTGATCAGGTCCTTGGCCTCGGTGTTCTTCAGCAGGAACCCGGCGGCCCCGGCGCGCAGCGCCCCGAACACGTACTCGTCCAGGTCGAAGGTGGTCAGCACCAGGACGTCCGCGAGGCCCTCCGCGACGACCGCACGGGTCGCCGACACCCCGTCCATCCGCGGCATCTGAACGTCCATCAGCACCACGTCCGGTCGCAACTCCCGTGCCAGCGCGAGCGCTTGCTCCCCGTCCGCCGCCTCTCCGACCACCTCGACGTCGGGCGCGCTGCGCAGGATGAGGACGAGTCCGGCGCGTACGGCGGACTGGTCCTCGGCGACGAGCACGCGGATCATGCGGGGCCTCCTCGGACGGCGGTGCGGGCGGGGTCGGTGGTGGCGATCGTGTCGGTGAGGGGCAGGGCGGCGCGCACCGACCAGAGTCCGCCGTGAGCGGCCGTGGCCGGGCCGGCCTCGAAGGTCCCGCCCAGCAGTTCCGTCCGTTCCCGCATCCCGATCAGCCCCGCGCCCGAGCCGGGGGCCCGCGGCCCGTCCCGGTCGCCGTACGGACTCGTCACCTCCACGGTGAGCGAGCCGTCCCGCCGGGTGAGACACACGGTCACACGGCCGGGACAGGCGTGCTTGAGGGCGTTGGTGAGGGACTCCTGCACGATCCTGTACGCCGCCAGCCCCACCGGGGCGGGGACAGGTTCGCCGGCGGCGTCCGGGGCGGCGCCGAACTCGACGTCCAGGCCGTTGGCGCGGGCGCCATCGACCAGCGAGCCGAGGCCGTCGAGGGTGGGCGCCGCGACCGGTTCCAGGTCACCGCCGCTGTCGCGCAGGATCCCGATCAGCCGCCGCATCTCCGCCAGTCCCTCGACGCTGTTCTCCCGGATCACGCCGAGGGCCTCCCGGGAGGTCTCAGGTCTGTCGATGGAGAGCGCGGCCGTGGAGTGGATGGCGATGGCGGACAGGTGGTTGGCGACCATGTCGTGCAACTCCCGGGCCATCCGGGCCCGCTCGGCGCCCACCGCCTGCGCCCGGTCCATCTCGGCGAGCAGCGCGGTCTGTTCGGCGCGCAGCCGGGCGGCCTCGGCGGCGTCCCGGTGATTGCGGACGATCAGGCCGGTGGACGCGGGCGCGAAGGACACGACCCCGACGGCCACGCCGATCAGCAGCGCCTCGGGCACCCGCCAGACCGCGAACGGCACCACCGTCGCGAGCACCGTGACCAGCCCGGTGATCCACGGGATGCGCCGCGCCGAAGCGGGCGTGCCGTACAGCACGGCCGCGTACACCACGTCCGTGAACATCAGCAGGGTGCCGAGGCTGCCCTGGGTCATCGTGTCCAGGGTCAGCGCGGCCGTGGCGGTCAGCAGGGCGACGCGCGGCGCGGTCCGGCGCAGCAACTCGCAGCCCGCCGTCACGAAGAGCGGCAGGAGGACGGGCCAGCGCCCGTCGAGAAGGACGATGGGGTCGCTCGCCCGCCGGGTGCCCAGCCCGATGCCCCACAGCAGCAGCCCGCCGAGCAGCCCGCCGGCCGCCGCGTACACGTCGAGCCGGTGCGGATGGGGGAGTCGGCGGGTCATGTCTCCATCCAACACGGCCCACCGCATCGGCGGGTGATGCCTCGGAAGGGTCCGGGACTGCATCGTTCGATGTATCGAAGGTTCGTCACCGGTGACGAGGAGGACCGCGGATCCCGACGGGAGCCTGGAAGGGTGACCGAAGGGAGTCCGTCGTGATCGTCGCGTTGATCGTCGCCTGTGAGGTCGGCTTCTGGGTGCTGCTGGCCCTCGGCCTGGCCGTGCGCTACCTGCTGGGGTGGCGCCGGACCAGCGTGGCCCTGCTGCTGTGCGAGCCCCTGCTGGAGGTGGTCCTGTTCGTCGTTACGGCGATCGACCTGAGGAACGGCGCCGAACCGAGCTGGGAGCACGGCCTGGCCGCGCTGTACATCGGCTTCACCGTCGCCTACGGCCACTACATGATCCGTTGGCTCGACGGCCACGCCGCCCACCGGCTGTCCGGAGCGCCCAAGCCCACGGGACCCCCGCGCCACGGCCGGGCCCGCGCCCGCCATGAGGCTGGGCTGTGGCTGCGCGCGGTCCTCGGCGCGGCCGTGGCCCTCGTCCTGCTCCAGCTCGCCGTCTGGTACGTCGGTGACTCCGGGGACGTCAGTTCCCTGCGGGGCTTTCAGTGGGTGGCCCTGCGCACGGTCGGCATCTACGGGCTGATCACCCTGTCGTACACGATCTGGCCGAGGAAAGGCCCGGCCGGCGAGCCGGAACGGAGCGAGCCCCGGAAGGAGAGGGCCGGCCGATGAACCGCGCGTCGAGGAACCTGCTGGAGGGCGCCGCCACCTTTGCCGTCGGCCTGGTGCTGTGGCGGTTCACCGGGGGAGTGGAGGTCCCGGTGGTCACCCTGACGAAGGTCGGTGTGGCGATGATGTGCGTCGGGGCCGCACTGGCCGCGACGGGCCTGTACCAGGCGACCCGCCGCTGAGGTCAGTGCTCCCCACCCGGCACCCGGCGACGCCCGGACCCCCGGCAGGGGGCCGGTTTCCTCAGCGTTCGCCGCCGGGCACCCACAGCACGTCACCCTCGGCCTTGTTCGCCGTCCTCGCCAGAATGAACAGCAGGTCCGACAGCCGGTTGAGGTAGGTCGCGGTGAGCGGGTTCATCGCCTCGCCGTGGACCTCCAGCGCGGCCCACGTCGAGCGCTCCGCGCGGCGGACCACCGTGCACGCCTGGTGCAGCAGGGCCGCACCGGGCGTGCCGCCGGGCAGGATGAAGGAACGCAGCTTCTCCAGCTCCGCGTTGAAGCGGTCGCAGTCCGCCTCCAGCCGGTCCACGTAGAACTGCTCGACCCGCAGGGGAGGGAACTCGGGGTTCTCCACCACCGGTGTCGACAGGTCCGCGCCCACGTCGAAGAGGTCGTTCTGCACGCGGGTGAGGACGGCGACGACCTCCGCGTCGAGCCCGCCCAGCGCGATCGCCGTGCCGAGCACCGCGTTCGCCTCGTTGGCGTCCGCGTACGCGGCGATCCTCAGGTCGGTCTTGGCGACCCGGCTCATGTCGCCGAGGGCGGTCGTGCCCTGGTCGCCGGTCCTCGTGTAGATGCGCGTCAGATTGACCATGCGGCCAATCTAGTGCCCCGGCAGACCGTCCCCGCCGATCCGTTCCGTCGTCTTCGTCACCCCTGCTCAGCACGGGGTCAATCGGTGCGAATCAGACAGGATTTGACGACGTGACCGGTGTCTCACGCGCTGAGACGTGAAACGCGTTACTAACCGGTCACACAGCGCCTCAGGCCCGCTAGTGTCCGGCCGAGAGCCGTGAGGAAGCGGTCGATGCGCCGGATGGCTGACGCCGGTGACATCGGGCGTGCGAGCGGGCAGGGCTTCTACAGGCACGGAATCCGCACAGGCCTCACCGGCCTCACCCCTGCGGGTGAATCTGCTATCGGTTCGCTCACAGACGGCAACCTCCGACCGCTTCACGCAGTCAGAGGGGGCAACACCGGACATCACACCGCGGAGCACGAGACGCACGCTTAGGGGAGCGCTATGTACATCAGGGGCGACCACGCCGAGCTGGTCGTCGGGGGCCGTCTCGACGTCCGCACCGCGGCGGACGCCCGTACGGCCCTGCACACGGCGGTGGACGGCGGCGTAGGCGACCTCGTGCTCGACCTGTCCGCGCTGGACTCCTGGGACGCCACCGGCCTCGGCGTCATCATGGGCGCCCACCGCCGCGCCGGCCGCTGCGGCCGCCGCCTCGTCCTGCGCGGCGTACCGCCCCAGATGCAGCGCCTGCTGGTCGCCACCCGGCTGCACCGCATCCTCGCCATCGAGGGCGGCATCGGAGTGGAGTCCCTGCCCCGGGTGTGAAACGCGCCGACGGGGGACCCGGAACAGGGCGCGCGGACCGGCACGGTTGCGGTCGCTGACCTCTGCGTGACGAACCGCGCGCCGCACGCAATCCTCACCGGACTGTGACGTCTCGGGCGGCGCGGCCCCCCGGACTGTCGTAGATACTGTGCGAAGGTTTACGGTTCGTCTGCCCGCCGCGCGCATCCCTCAGGCGGGCACCGGACCAGAAGCGACAGCGCAGTGTGCAGCAAGGCCGGGAGGGGCTACGCCACACGACGCTTTTGGGGGGACCCATGGACCCGACGAACCGGGGACCCGAGGAGTACGGCCACGACGACGCCGAAGGCTCCCGCCCGGCCGACGCCGACACCGGGCAGGGCCACGCGCCGCGCCCGCGCTCCTCCAGGGACCCCCTGGCGCCCGACTTCGCCCCGCACGGCCCGGCGCCCGCCCGCACCGCGCGGCTGCACACAGGCGAGCACCTCCTGACCGTCAACCCCGTCGACGGCAGCGAGATCGAGCTGTGCCCGCCCACCGAACGGCCCGAGCCGCCCGCCAGGCGCACCCTCGAGGAGCGCGCCGAGGCCGACCGCGCCGCCCGTCCCCCCGCACCGGCGGGAACCAATCGCACCCCCGCACAGCCCCTGCTCGGTCGCCAGGACGAACGCGAACAGCTCGTCCGCCTGCTCGCCCGGGGCCGCACCGTCCGCCTCACCGGCCCCTCCGGCTCCGGCCGCACGAGTCTGCTGGATCTCGTCGCCGAGGACTGCGAGGACCTCGCGCCCGACGGCGTCGTCCGCCTCACCGGCTACCGCCGCACCCCCTCCGACCTGCTGCACGACCTCTTCCACACCGTCCACGACGCCCCCCGTCTGCGCCCCGAGGACGACGAGCTGCTCGCCCACGTGCGCGAGATCGGCGCGGTCGTCGTCGTCGACGACCTGGAGTTCGGCGGCGCCGCCCTCGACGAGCTGCTCGACGCGACACCCGAGTGCGCCTTCCTCCTCGGCGCCACCCCCGACGTGCCCACCCCCTCCGCGGGCTCCGCCGTCGAGGAGGTCGTCCTCGGCGGCCTCGACCGCGCCGGCGGCGTCGAGGTGATCGAGCGGGCCGTCGGCCGCGTCCTCACCGAGGAGGAGGCCAACTGGGCCGGCGACCTCTGGTTCGAGTCCGAGGGCCTGCCCCTGCGGTTCGTCCAGGCCGGCGCTCTGCTGCGCCAGCGCGACCAGCTCCGGGCCGGCGTCGACGCGGTCGACGAGTTCGGCGTCTTCGAGGACGCCCGCCCCTTCACCGCGTCGCTGGACGCCGGTGCGGGCGAGGCCGAGGAGATACCCCTGCCCTCCCTCGGCGAGGCCGCCGCGCCCGCCCCCCTCCTCGCCGCACGTCTCAGCGCCTCCGCCCGCACCGCCCTGCGCTTCGCCGTCGCCCTCGGCGGCGAGGTCCCGCACCAGGCCCATCTGCCGGCCCTGATCGGCGACACCCACGCCGACGCCGCCCTCGGCGAACTCGCCGCCTGCGGGCTCGTCTCCCCGGTCGGCCCCCGCTACCGGCTCGCCGCCGGCGTCCGCGCCCAGCTCGAGGCCGCCGGATACGCCGACGACGTCGACGGCCGAGCCCACACCGCCGCCGAGCACTACGCCTGGTGGGCCGCACACCCCTCGGTCACCCCGGAGCGGGTGTGCGCCGAGGCCGACGCCGTCCTCACCGCCCTCGCCCTGGTCGTGCCCGGCACCACCCGGCCCGCCGAGGGCGAGGACGAGCCCACCTCCGTACGACTGGCCCGCGCCGCCGCGCCCGCGTTCGCCGCCGGGCTGAACTGGAGCGCCTGGGAGCAGGCCCTGCACGAGGGCGCCGAGGCCGCCCGCCTGGCCGCCGCCCCGGCCGACCGGGCCTACTTCCACCACGAACTGGGCGTCCTCGCGCTCTGCGCCGGACAGCTCGACCGGGCCCGCTCCGAACTGGAGGCCTCCCTCGCCCTGCGCGGCGCCCTCGCCGACAAGCGGGGCACCGTCGCGGGCCGCCGCGCTCTCGCCCTGGTCGCCGACCGCTCGGGCGACGTGCCGGGCCTGGCCGCGCTCATGGCCGTCGAGGAGGGGACCGAGGCCCGCCGTGAGGAGCCCGGGTCACCGCCGCGCGGCGTCCCCGCGGCCGCGCCCTCTCCGACGCCCACCGCCCCGACCCTCGTCACCGGTGTGCCCTCCGCCGCCCCGGCGTCCGCCCGCCACGGCCGCGGCGGCTTCAGGGCCCTGGCCAAGCGCAACCTCGTCGCGGCCGGCGCGGGCGCCGTGCTCGTCGCGGTGCTCGGCACGGTGGTGACGCTCGGCGCGACCTCCGAGAACGACGCGAACACCCCCGCCGACCGGGTCGGCGTCCGCCCGTCCGTCAGCGCGGGCACCGACGACGGCTCCACGGGCGAGGAGACGCCCGGTGACAACACCGGCCCGGGGGACGCGGGGCCGGTGACCAGCAGGCCGACGGATCCCGGTCCGGACGGCACGATGGGCACCGCCGACGACCCGACGCCGACGGGAGAGGCGACACCGGAGCCGTCGGGGGACCCGAGCGGCACGCAGGGGCCTGGAGGCGGCGGCCCGACCGGGACGCCCAGGCCGTCGTCGTCCAGTTCCACGTCCAGGCCGCCGTCGACGCCGACGGAGGACCCGACCCCCAGCGACGACCCGACGACGCCGACGCAAGAACCGACCACGCCGTCCACGGACACCCCGACCACGCCGTCCAGCACCGCCCCCTCCACGTCGAACTCGGCCAGCGGTTCCGCCTCCACCCCGGGCGGCCCGCAGAGCAGCGGCACAGGCACCCCCAGCGCCGCCGGCTCCCCGCTCGTGTCCCCGGACACGATCATCTGAGCCGAGGGGGTCGCGCCGCCGGCGCCGGCAGGCACGCCGGAGGGCCGGGTCCCGCACGGGACCCGGCCCTCCTCGTCGCTCGGCGTCGTGCCGACGTTCAGAACAGGCGCAGCTTGTCGTCCTCGATGCCGCGCAGCGCGTCGTAGTCAAGGACCGTGCAGCCGATGCCGCGGTCCGTGGCCAGGACGCGGGCCTGCGGCTTGATCTCCTGGGCCGCGAAGACGCCCCGCACCGGCGCCAGATGCGGGTCGCGGTTCAGCAGCTCCAGATAGCGGGTGAGCTGCTCGACGCCGTCGATCTCCCCGCGCCGCTTGATCTCCACCGCGACGGTCTGTCCCTCGGCGTCCCGGCACAGGATGTCGACGGGGCCGATGGCGGTCATGTACTCGCGGCGGATGAGGCTGTAGCCCTCGCCGAGCGTCTCGATGCGGTCGGCGAGCAGCTCCTGAAGGTGCGCTTCCACGCCGTCCTTGATCAGACCGGGGTCGACGCCCAGTTCGTGCGAGGAGTCGTGGAGGACTTCCTCCATCGTGATGATCAGTTTCTCGCCCGCTTTGTTGACGACGGTCCACACGCCGGCGTCGTCGCCCGTGCCCTCCTTCAGCGTGCAGGGCGGGGACATCCAGTTCAGGGGCTTGTAGGCCCGGTCGTCCGCGTGGATCGAGACGCTGCCGTCCGCCTTCACCAGGATGAGACGGGGGGCGGAGGGGAGGTGGGCGGTGAGCCGGCCCGCGTAGTCCACGGAGCACCGGGCGATGACGAGACGCATGGCAGGCAACGCTACTCGACGCCCCGCACGCCACGCGATTCGCCCGAGCGTCACCCTGCACCGGGCTGCACGGGAGCCCGTGGAGCCGCACCTTTTGATCTGGAAAACGTGAGTTCGACAGTGGCCGATTGTGTGCCCACCAGGATTTCCCTATGTGCCCGTTCTCCTGGTGCGGTCACGGGCCGTTGCCTACCGTAGGAACGGGAGGTCGCGATGCGTGTACTCAGCGTGCTCGCATTTCCCGGTGTCTGTGCACTGCGAACTCCCTTTCCCTGTCCGGCAACCCCTGCGCGTCGGGGGTGCGAGAGGAGAACCCATGTCGCTCGACGTCTCACCGGCCCTACTCGAACAGGCCGAGCGAGGCGAGGTCGACGAAGCAGAATTCGTCGACTGCGTCCGGACCTCCCTGCCCTACGCATGGGAGATGGTCAGCTCCCTGGTGGCCCAGCTGAAGGTGGACGGCGGAGACTTCGCCGACAACCAGACGCCCCCGCCGGACGAGCAGGCACGCGGGCAGCTGCTGCGAGCGCTGGCGAGCGACGCCATTCGCGGCGCGCTGCAGCGCCACTTCGGCGTGCGGCTGGCCTTCCAGAACTGCCACCGGGTGGCGGTGTTCCCGTTGGACTCATCGGTCGACGAGAAGCTGTCCCGTTTCACCTCGGTCCGCAGTCAGGTGCTGAATCAGTCTCCGGAGTTCCGGGACTGCTGAGGCGATGTGAGCCTGTCGCTTGCCGCTCCTCGCGCAAGGCGTCGCACAAGGCGCCGATCGGTACGGGAGCGGCAGGCTCCTCGGCGGCGGGGTCGTTCACCGGAGGTGGGGGAGGACCTCCGCGCCCAGCCGCCGCAGGTTCTCCTCGGTGGCCGCCAGATCGCCCGAGCCCTCCACGAGGAGGGCGAAGCGC
Organism: Streptomyces sp. NPDC101166; assembly: GCF_044768125.1. Taxonomy (NCBI): domain Bacteria; kingdom Bacillati; phylum Actinomycetota; class Actinomycetes; order Kitasatosporales; family Streptomycetaceae; genus Streptomyces; species Streptomyces sp. NPDC101166. The sequence continues at coordinate 30,158 of NZ_JBIWPF010000023.1, read as the reverse complement.
GAGACGCCGGTCCGCTCGCTCGTCGCGGCGAGCCGGTCCGCGCACAGCCGAGGGGTGCCCACCGGGTGCAGCCCGCAGAGCAGTTCGGTGTACGCGACCGGGTCCCGCATGCCGCGGGCGCGGCCGTCCACCGTCACATGGGCGTCCAGGCCCTGCTTCAGCCAGCCCGGCATCGCCTTCGTCAGCGTCTCCACGGCGTCGGTGCGCCGGTCGGCGATCTGGCAGACGCCCGCCGAGACATGGCCCGCGCCGCGGATCTCGTCCGCCGGCCGCCCGGCCGCGCGCGCGTGCCGCCGCCACAGGGCGATCATCTCGGCCTTCTCCTCGTCCCCGACGTGCATGCCGAGCAGCATCGGCAGTCCGCGCTCCGCGGCCAGCCGCACGCTCGCGGGGGAGGTGCAGGCGACGACCACCTCCGGCCCCGCCGAGTCCGTCAGGGCCTCCGACGGGCGGGGTACGACGGGGACTTCACGAAAGCGGAAGCGCTCGCCGTCCGCACCGACCGAGGGTTCGCGCAGCCAGCGCACCAGCAGATCGAGTGATTCGGGGAACCCCTTCTCGTACGCTTCGAGGCCCGCCCCGAACACCTCCAGGTCGACCCAGGGCCCGCCGCGGCCCACGCCGAGGGAGAAGCGGCCGCCGCTCGTCATGTGCAGCAGCGCGGCCTGTTCGCCCAGGGCGACGGGGTGGGCCGTGGGCAGTACGCTGACCGCCGTGCCGACCCGCAGGCGTCGGGTCCGGCCCAGCAGGAGGGCCGCCAGGGTGATCGCCGACGGGCAGGTGCCGTACGGCACGAAGTGGTGCTCGGCCAGCCAGACCGAGTCCAGGCCGGCCTCCTCGGCGACCTCGGCGGAGCGGACCGCCCGGTGCAGTGCCTCCCCCTGACCCTGGCCCGGGAACTGGGCCGCCAACACGAAACTTCCAACGCGCATGGGACTTTTCCTGCTTCCTCGGCTCCGACGCGGAGCTCCCCCACCCGGCATAACCGTCTGACACGTGCCGAGGACACGGCCTGTCGGAGTATTTTGCGGATTGTCTGCAGAATGGACGGTCCCTGAGGGGGACTTGTGGGGTTCGGCACCCTTCGGATACCCCTGTCCTGGCCGCGTAGGCTGGACGGGAACCCTGCTCCCTGTATAGCCCCGTGAGGTGTCCCGTGTCCCCGCGTCGCAACCGACCCAAGGGTGAGGGCTCGTTCGGCCGCAGCGCCGAGGACGACGGTGCGAGCCGGTACGGCGGCTGGGAGTCCACGGTGAGCTGGCAGGACGAGCGGTGGAGCGTGCGGCATGTGGCCGGGGCGAGCGCCCACGGCAAGGCCTACCGGTGCCCCGGCTGCGACCAGATGATCCCCGACGGCGTGCCGCACGTCGTCGCCTGGCCCGAGCACGCGGGAGTCGACGACCGCCGCCACTGGCACAAGGCGTGCTGGAACGCGCGGGACCGCCGCACCCCGGGGGTGCGGCGGTCCCGTAACGCGCCGAGGTTCTAGCGGCGTCAGACGTCCCGCTTCTCCAGCAGGGCGAAGGCGGCGGCGAAGGCGGCGGCCGTGACGCCGAGCGCGATCCACAGCGGGTCCCAGCCGGACGGGCCGGTGTCGGTCAGTGACGTGGAGTAGAAGACGCTGAGAAGGTTGGGGATCGAGTACTCGAACAGGGCCTCGCGCAGGTCCACCAGGGACTCCGAGAACATGAACAGCGCGATCACCAGCGGCGCGAGCACCAGGCCGATCATGATGGTGATCGCGCCGGCCGAGTGCCGGATGATCGAGCCGACGGCCAGCGAGAGCAGTCCGAGCAGGGCGACGAACAGGGACACGCCGAGCGTCCCCTTGGCCCACTCGCCGCCGGAGGGCTCCCGTGCCTCGGGCATCAGCGCCACGTCGATCATCGCGACGAACACCGACGAGATCAGCGTCACGACGAACGCGACCAGGAAGAACACGATGGCCTTCGCCGCGAGGACGCGCCCCCGGGACGGGCAGGCCACCATCGTGGTCCGGATCATGCCGGTGCCGTACTCGGAGGCGGTGGTCAGCACGCCGAGCGTGATGACGCACATGCTGCCGAGGAGCAGTCCGAAGAAGCCGAACGCCAGCGCGTTCTCGTTCGCCAGGTCGGCTCCGTCGGCGTTCGCGGCCACCAGCGCGGCCGTCCCCACCCCGATGCCGACGACGAGCAGGACGAAGACGCCCAGCGTCCACATGGTGGAGCGCACCGAGCGGATCTTGGTCCACTCCGAGGCGAGGGCGTGCCCGAGGTGGGTGCGCACCACGGGGATCGGCGAGGTGTAGCCGGAGTACGCGGGCGCCGCCGGCAGAGACGTGGGCTGCGGGGTGCTCATCGGACGTCCTCGGTCGTGGTCGTGGCGGTGCCCTGCCCCTGCGGGGCCGCGGGAGCCGGGGCGGTGGGAGCGGCGTCGGCCGGGGCCTGGTCCGCGGGGGCGGCCGCGGGAGCCGCCGGGACCTTGCCCAGGGCGACGGTGGCCGGGCTCGCGGCCGGCGCGGGCCCCTGCGGCGCGGAGGCGGCCGCGGGCGCCGGAGCGACGGGCGCAGCGGCTGCGGGCGGCGTCGCCGGGGCGGCCGGGGCCTGGCCCTGCGACGCGGAGGCCGCCGGAGCCGGAGCCGGAGCCGGCGCGGGCTGGGCCGGGGCCGGCTGGGCCGGGTGGCCCTGCGCGGGTCCGGGCGTCTGCTGGGCGTACGGGTTGGCGCCGTCGTACGGCGCCTGCCCGCCGTACGGGGTCTGGGCGGGCTGCGGCGGGGCGTAGCCCTGCTGCGGGGGCGGCGGGGCGTACCAGCCGGGCTGGCCCTGGCCGGGGACCGGCATGGGGGGCTGGGCGCCGGGCGGCAACGGCTGCTGGAGGCCCGCCTTCTGGTCGATGGTCGACCGGTAGTCGACGGCCCCCTGCGTCATCCGCATGTACGCCTCTTCCAGCGAGGCCTGGTGCGGCGACAGCTCCCACAGCCGTACGTCGGCCTCGTGGGCGATGTCGCTGATGCGGGGGAGCGGCAGCCCGGTGACGCGCAGCGCGCCGTCCTGCTCGGGCAGCACATGTCCGCCCGACTCGGTGAGCGCGGCGGCCAGCTTCTCGCGCAGCTCGGGCTCCGTCTGCGGGGTGCGCACACGTGCGAAGCCGGCGGAGTTGGCCGAGATGAAGTCCCGGACGCTCATGTCGGAGAGCAGCTGGCCCCGCCCGATGACGATCAGGTGGTCGGCGGTCAGCGCCATCTCGCTCATCAGGTGGGAGGAGACGAACACCGTCCGCCCCTCCGCGGCGAGCGACTTCATCAGGTTGCGCACCCAGAGGATGCCCTCGGGGTCGAGCCCGTTGACCGGCTCGTCGAACAGCAGCACCTGCGGGTCGCCGAGCAGCGCGGCGGCGATGCCGAGGCGCTGCCCCATGCCCAGCGAGAACCCCTTGGACCGCCTCTTCGCCACGTCCTGGAGGCCGACCACGCCCAGCACCTCGTCCACGCGCCGGGCCGGGATGCCCGAGAGCTGGGCGAGGCTCAGCAGGTGGTTGCGGGCGTGGCGGCCGCCGTGCACGGCCTTCGCGTCCAGCAACGCGCCGACATGACGGGCGGCGTTCGGCAGCTTCCGGTACGGAAAGCCGCCGATCGTCACCGTCCCCGACGTCGGGTTGTCCAGACCGAGGATCATCCGCATGGTGGTGGACTTCCCCGAGCCGTTCGGCCCGAGGAAGCCCGTGACGGCGCCCGGTCGCACCTGGAAGGAAAGGTTGTACACAGCGGTCTTGTCGCCGTAGCGCTTGGTCAGGCCGACTGCTTCGATCATGCTCCGCACCCATCGACAGGTTCAGGACAGCGGGGCGCACGCCCCCCGTAAGGGTTAGGAGGATATCGAGGCGCTGACGGTTCCGCTCAAATCAAAGTAAAGCCCAAAGGTTCACGCGTCCCGTCGCTTGAGGGTGACGTACCCGCCCAGCAGCGCCGCCGCCACCCAGATCGCCATGATGGCCAGGCCGCCCCAGGGCCCGTAGGGAGCGTCGTCGCCGGTCGGGGCGACCACCTGCATGATCTTGCTGCCGGCCTGGTCGGGCAGATACTGACCGATCTTCTTCGTCGCGTCGACGTTCCCCAGGATGTTGGAGATGAGGAAGAAGAACGGCATCAGGATGCCCAGCGACAGCATCGGCGAGCGCAGGATGGCGGCCACGCCCATGGAGAACACGGCGATGAGCGTCATGTAGAGGCCGCCGCCGATCACCGCCCGCAGCACCCCGGTGTCCCCGATCGACGCCTTGTGCTCCCCGAGCATCGCCTGCCCGAGGAAGAAGGCGACGAAGCTGGTGACGAGCCCGACGACCAGCGCGAGGCCCGCCGCGACCGAGATCTTGCCGAACAGGAAGGCCCCGCGCTGCGGCACCGCCGCCAGCGAGACGCGGATCATGCCGGTGCTGTACTCGTTGGACACCACCAGCACCCCGAACACGATCATCGCCAGCTGGCCGAGACTCATCCCGGCGAAACTGATGAACGTCGGGTCGAAGGAGCTCCGGTCGCCGGCGCTCATCTGGTCGAACTGGCTCTTGGACAGCGCCGAGATGAGCATGCCGAGAGCGATCGTCACCACCGCGGCGAGGGAGAGCGTCCACAGCGTGGACGCGACGGAGCGGATCTTCGTCCACTCGGACCGGATGACCTGGGTCGCCGCCATGTCAGCCCTTCCTCCAGCCGTCGCCCCACTGCTGCCCCGGTTGCTGCGGCGGCTGTGCGGGCGTCGCGTCGGTGTGCGCGTGGTACTCCACCGACTGAGCGGTCAGTTGCATGAACGCCTCCTCCAGCGAGGCACGCTGGGGACTCAGCTCGTGCAGCACGAGCTGGTGGCGCGCGGCCAGTTCCCCGATGGCCTCCGACTTGTCCCCGTCCACCTCCAGGCAGCCGTTGCCGGCCTCCACGACGGTGACCCCGGCCTCGTGCAGCACGTCGAGCATCCGCTCCCGCTGCGGGGTGCGGATCCGCACATAGGAGCGCGAGTTGCGCGCGATGAAGTCGGCCATCGAGGTGTCGGCGAGCAGCCGGCCCTGACCGATGACGACGAGGTGATCCGCGGTCAGCGCCATCTCGCTCATCAGATGCGAGGAGACGAACACCGTCCGGCCCTGCGCCGCCAGCGATTTCATCAGGTTGCGGATCCAGTGGATGCCCTCGGGATCGAGCCCGTTGACCGGCTCGTCGAACATCAGGATCCGGGGATCGCCCAGGAGCGCGCCCGCGATCCCGAGCCGCTGCCCCATGCCCAGCGAGAACCCCTTCGTCTTCTTCCTCGCCACGGCGGTGAGGCCCACGGTGTCGAGCACCTCGTGCACCCGCGAGCCGGGGATGCCGTTGCTCTGCGCCAGGCACAGCAGGTGGTTGAAGGCGCTGCGCCCGCCGTGCACGCCCTTGGCGTCGAGCAGTGCTCCGATGTACTTCAGCGGATCCTTCAGCCGGTCGTAGTGCTGCCCGTCGATGCGGACGTCCCCCGCGGTCGGCCGGTCGAGCCCGAGCATCATCCGCATGGTGGTGGACTTCCCCGCGCCGTTGGGACCGAGGAAGCCCGTGACGATGCCCGGTCTGACGGTGAACGTGAGGTTGTCGACCGCGACCTTGTCGCCGTACCGCTTGGTCAGCCCTTCTAGCTCGATCATGCGGGCCACGCTATGACCGGCGTACGGCCTGTGCCAACCCGGCGGGCGAACGGCGGCCGACGCGCACGGCAACAACACATGCGGAAGGGCGGTGGGGCCTTGCGCCCACCGCCCCTCGGCTCGCCGTGACTACCGGGACTGCTGGGCCGGAACGCCCCGAGAGACCGGCTCGTCCTCGGTCGGGGAACCGGCCGCGGCCACCGCGGCGCCGGTCAGCGTGGCCAGCATCTCGCGGACGTTGGTCAGCTGGGCGTTGATCGAGTCGCGACGGTTGGTGAGAGCCGCGAGCTCGCGCTCCGATTCCGAACGGATGCGGTCGGCCTTGGCGTTGGCGTCGGCCACGATGTCCTCGGCCTGGCGCTGCGCCGTCTCGACGGTCTGGCGGGCGCGGCGCTCGGCGTCCGTGCGCAGCTTCTCCGCCTCCAGCCGCAGCTGCTCCGCGCGGTGCTCGATCTCCGCGAGGCGCTTCTCGGCCTTCTGCTGACGGGACGCCAGGTCGCGCTCGGACTGCTCGCGGCGCTTGGCGAGGTTCGTCTCGAAGTCGGCGGCGGCCTGCGCGGCCTTCGCACGGGTCTCCTCGAAGAGCGCGTCCGCCTCCTCGCGCTTGGACTGCGCGTCCTTCTGCGCGTCCTGGCGCAACTGAGCGGCGTCGCTCTTGGCCTTCTCGACGATCCGGACGCCCTCGTCCTCAGCCTTGGCCTTGCGGTCCGAGGCGAACGACTCCGCGTCGTTGCGCACCTGCTGGGCCGCCGACTCGGCGAGCTCACGGTGCTGCTCGGACGCGCGACGTGCTTCCTCGCGCAGATCCTTGGCCTCCTCCTCGGCGAGGCGGAGGATCTTCTCGACACGCGCGCCGAGACCGGCGTACGACGGCTCGGCGTCGCTTACCTGGGCCTGGGCGTGCTGCGTCTCGAGGTGGAGCTCCTCGATGCGCTTTTCCAGAGCGGTGATGCGGGTGAGAGCGCTGTCACGGTCGGAGACGAGCTTGGAGATCCGTTCGTCCACCTGAGCGCGGTCGTATCCACGCCGCACAAGCTCGAAGCCGTAGGGGGAAGTGTCGCTCATGGGGTTCCTGTCGAATGAGACCGGTGAGGTGATAGGTGGAATCCTAGGGGCCGAAGCGCTGTGTCATCGAGCGGATACGTGTTTGATCTGGAGATTGACACCCCTTTTGGGTGGCTCCCCGCCGGACGGCTTGCCAAAAAGTTGGTCAAAGGCCCCAGATCGCAACGCAATTCTCATGCAGCGCCACGGCCTGTCGACCGGCCCCGGCCCCCCGCACCTACAGCCCTCAGCCCTCCGACGGCTTGCCGCCCGACCGGGGCGCGCCGATCGTCGCCCCCGCCCGGACCCCGCCGTCCTTGGCCGAGGACGGCGCCTCGAACGACTCCAGCGCCTCCAGCACGTCCTGCACCCTGGAGATCTCGGCGTTGATGTCCTCCCGACGCCGGACCAGCACCTCCAGTTCGCGCTTTCCCTCCTCGACGGTGCGCCGCGCCTCGCGGATCGCCTCCGCCTTCAGCTCCTCGGCCTCCCGGACCAGCGTGGCCTTCTTCTGCTCGGCCTCCTTGAGCAGCCCCTCCGCCTTCTTCACCGCGGCGATACGGACCTTGCCCGCCTCCGAATTGGCCTCCGACACCAGTTCCTTGGCCTTCGCCTGCGCCTTGGCGAGCTGCTCCTCGGCCGCCTTGATCAGCGCGTCGCAGCGGTCGCCGGTCGACTTCATCGTCTCCGCGGCCTCCCGGCGGGCCCGCCCGTGCAGCTGCTCGATCTCGGTGGTGATCCGGTCGCGCAGCTCCTCCGCCCGCTCCCTTATGGCGGTCGCGTCCCGGCGGGCCCCGACGAGCAGTTCGTCCGCGTCGGTACGGGCCTTCTCCACACGCGTGTTGCCCTCGCGGGTCGCCTCCGAGACGAGCCGGTCGGCCTCCTTGCGGGCCGCGCCGACCATCGTGTCGGCCTGCGCCTCCGCCTCCGCGGTGGTCTTCAGCGCCTGCTGCTGCGCCTCGGTGAGCAGCTTGTCCGCCTCGGCGGTGGTCTCCGTGATGAGCGTGTCGACCTGCTCGGCCGCCTCCGAACGCCGCTTGTTGGCGTCCTTGCGGGCTTCGTCCAGCGTGTGGTCGGCCTCCTCGCGGGCGACGCTCATCAACCGGTCGGCCTCCGCCGCGGCCTCGGCCTTGACGCGCTCGGCCTCCACCCGGATGCGCTCGGCCTGCTGCCGCGCGGAACCCACCGTCTCGGCGGCCTCGGCGCGCAGCCGCTCCGCGTCGTCGGTGGCGTCCCCGATCAGCTTCTCCGCCTTGGCGACCGACTCGGCCCGCACCCGCTCGGCCTCCGCGGCCGTCTCGGCCTGGAGCCGCTCCGCCTCCGCGAGGGTCTCCGTCTGCAGCCGCTCCGCCTCGGAACGCGCCTCGGTGATGAGCGTGTCGGCCTGCGTCGCCGCGTCCGAACGGATGCGGTTGGCGTCGTCGCGGGCGTCCGCCCGGGTGCGCGAGGCGTCCTGGTCGGCCTGGGCGATTGCGTCCGAGGCCTCGGTGCGCACCCGCTGGGCGTGCGCGGACGCCTCCGAACGCAGCCGCTCGGACTCCGCGATCGCCTCGCCGACGGTCCGCTCGGCCAGCGCCTGGGCGGCCTCCGACTCCTCACGAGCCTCGCGGCGCAGCCGGGCCGCGTCCTCGGCGGCCCGCTCACGCTCGGAGTAGGCGTCGGCGCGGACCCGGTCCGCCTCCTCCTCGGCCTCCCGGCGGGTGCGGTCCGCCACGTGCTCGGCGGCGCTGCGCAGCCCGGTGATCTCCTCCTGCGCCTGCTCGTGCAGCCCGGCCACGGAGTCCCGCACCTGCTGCGCGTGCTGCTCGGCCGCCGACACCATCTCCGAGGCGCGCCGGTCGGCCTCCTCGACCAGCCGGACCGCCTCGGCCTGCGCGTCCTCCACCCGGCGGCGCGCCGACGCCAGCAGCTCCTCGCTCTGCTCGCGGGCCCGCTCACGCTCCTGGTCGGCCTCCTGACGGGCCCCGCCGAGGTACTCCTCGGCCTCCCGCAGACGCCGGGCGGCCTCCTCCTGGGCGGCGGCCAGAGTCTCCGACGCCTCCGTCTCCAGCCGCTCCGCGGCGGCCTGCGCCTCCGCGCGCACCCGGTCGGCGGTGTCCTGCGCCTCCGTCTTCAGCCGCTCCGCCTCCGCGGCGGCCTCCGACCGCAGCCGCACGGCGACGGCCTCGCCCTCGGCCCGGGACGCGGACGCGTCGGACGCGGCCTCGGTGCGCAGCCGCTCGGCCTCCGTCTCCGCCTGCTGCTGCAGCGTACGGATCCGCTCGGCGGCCTCGCCGCGCAGCCGCTCGGTCTCCTCGCCGGCCTCCCGGCGGATCCGTGAGGCCTCCTCACGGGCGTCGGTGAGCGCCTGCTCGGCGGAGGCGAGCCGCTGCTCGGCCTCGGAGTGCAGCCGCGCCAGCTCCTCGGCGGCGTCCGCCTGCCGGGCCTCGACGGCGCGCTCGGCCTCCTCGCGCAGCTCGCGCGCGGCCTCCTCGGCGTTGGCGGTGATCGTCTCCGCGAGGTCGACCGCCTCGTCGCGCTGCCGCTCGGCCTCCTTGCGGGTGCGCTCCAGGGTGTCCTCGGCCTGCCGGCGCAGCGTGGTCGCCCGCTCGATGGCCTCCGTGCGGACCTTCTCGCTGTCCGTGGTGGCCTTCTGGCGCAGCTCGTCCGCGTCGGCCTTCGCCTTGGACAGCAGCTCCTCGGCGGTCCTGGCCGCCTCCTCGATCTGCTGGACGGCCTCCCGGCGGGCCTCCGCGCGGATCTTCTCGCCCTCGGCGACCGCGTCGGCGCGCAGCTGCTCGGCCTCGCCGCGCAGCCGGCGCGCCTCCTCCTGCAGCTCGACCGTCTTGGCGCGGTACTCCTTGGTGTCGTCCTTCGCGGAGCCCTTCAGCTCCTCGGCGATGTCGTGCGCCTCGGCGCGCAGCCGGTCCGCCTCGGTCTCCGCCTCCCGGCGGATGCGCTCGGCCTCCTCGGCGGCGGCCTTCGTGGTGCGCCGCGCGTCCTCCTGGGCCTTGTTCAGGACGTCCTCGGCGGTCTTGGCCGCCTTCGACAGCTGGGTCGCGCTCTCCTCGGCGGTGACCGTGCGCGCCTTCTCCGCGGCGTCACCGAGGATCTTCTCCGCCTCGGCGCGGGCGTCGGCGACGAGCTGCTCGGCGTCCGCCTTGGTGGTCTCGGCCTCCTTGGTGGCCTCGCTGACCAGCCGGGCGACCTGCTCCTTCGCCGTACGGGTGCGCTGCTCGTTGGTGGACTCGGCGCTGCTGAGCGCCTTCTCGGCGGCCGACTTCGCCTCGGTGACGAGCTTCTCCGCCTCCGCGCGCGCCTCACGCAGCGCGGTCTCCGCCTCGGCCATGCGCTGCTCGGCGGCACGGCTCAGCTCACCCGCCTGGCGGCGGGCCGCGTCGGACTCGTTCGCCGTGGAGCTGCGCAGCGCCTCGGCGTGGTCGCTGGCCTCCTGGGCCTGCGTCGAAGCCGCGTTCAGCAGCCGCTCGGCGTCCGCGCGGGCGCGCAGCAGCAGCTGCTCGGCCTCCGCCCGGGCCGACTCGGCCTCGCTCTGGAGCCGCTGGCGGGCCTGCTCGGCCACCCGTTCGGCCTCGGCGCGCGCGGCCGTCAGGGCCTGCTCGGCCTCGGCGCGCGACTCCTCCAGCAGTCGGCGGGCCTGCGCCTCGGTGCGGGCCCGCAGCTGCTCGGCCCAGGCCACGTTGTCGTTGACGTGCGACTCGACGGTCTGCCGGCGCTCCGAAAGCTCCTGGTCGAGCTGCTGACGCCGGGCCACGGCCTCCGCGTGCAGCTCCGCCTGGAGCCGGGCCGCCTGCTCGGCGTGCTCCTGGAGGATGCGCTGGGTCTGCGCCCTCGCCTGGCTCAGCTCCCGCTCGGCGTCGGAGCGGATCTGGTCCGCCTGCATCTGCGCGTTGCGCAGCAACTGCTCGGCCTGGTAGCCGATGTCGCCGCCGTCGAACGCGGGCCGGGACATGATGGTGCGCCGCGCCTCGTGCAACTTGGCGCGCAGCACCTCGACCTGGTAGCCGAGGTCCTCGGCATGCTGGATCGCCTTTTCCCGCTCGGTCTTCAGCCGTTTCATCTCGGCTTCGAACCGAGTGAGGTGGTCGACGTCAGCCGCCGGTTCCCGCTCCTGGCTCTCGTAGCCCCGCACTGCGCGGTCCCATCCGTCCCCTGGTCGCAAGCTTTTCCACGAGCTCCGTCCATCCGCCGGACGGGGCCCCCGGGGAATGGTGTCAGATCAACGGCGGAGCACGGGCTGCTGCCCCGACGCTCGTCCCCCGAAACCCGGACCCCGGCTGGTCCTGCCGCCGAGACGGCAGGACGTCGGTCGCCCGTCAAGAGCGGCGACCGACCCCAACCCTACCGGCCCCTCTGTACGAGGGTCAGTGCTCAGGGGACTCAACTGGGGCCGATGTGACCAGTTCTGTCAGTACTCCGTGGCAATCCTTGGGGTGCAGGAAGGTGATTCGTGACCCCATGGAGCCACGTCGCGGCTCTTCGTACAGAACGCGTACGCCCTTGTCCCGGATGTCCGCCGCGTCGGCGTCCACATCCGCCGTACCGAAAGCGATGTGGTGGACGCCCTCGCCGTTCTTGGCCAGCCACTTCGCGACCGTGGAGTCCTCCCTGGTCGGCTCCAGGAGCTGGAGGTAGGTGGCGCCCCCATCGGACGTCTCGTTGATCTTGAGCATGGCCTCGCGCACGCCCTGCTCCTCGTTGACCTCGGAGTGGAACACTTCGAAGCCGTACGTGGAACGGTAGAACTCGACGGTGGCGTCGAGGTCGTGGCAGGCGATCCCGATGTGGTCGATTCGCGTCAGCATGTTGTTAGTGGAGCGTCCCGGAGGTGGTTGCGCAACGTGCGGGCGATCACACCGACAGCGAGGTGACGGGGCGCACTACCGCTCAGTACATTCGAAGTAAACCCTCGTTCACTCCTCGGCCCGTGCAGGCCGGTAAGGGGATCGCAGCTCATGACTGGATCGACAGGTTCCAACGGCACGACCTCGGTGATCGTCGCGGGCGCGCGTACGCCCATGGGACGACTGCTGGGCTCGCTGAAGTCCTTCTCCGGAGCCGACCTCGGCGGCTTCGCCATCAAGGCCGCCCTCGAACGCGCCGGGATCGAAGGCGACCAGGTGCAGTACGTGATCATGGGCCAGGTGCTCCAGGCCGGCGCGGGCCAGATCCCGGCCCGCCAGGCCGCCGTCAAGGCCGGCATCCCGATGAACGTCCCGGCGCTCACGGTCAACAAGGTGTGTCTGTCGGGCCTGGACGCCATCGCGCTCGCCGACCAGTTGATCTGTGCGGGTGAGTTCGACGTGATCGTCGCGGGCGGCCAGGAGTCCATGACCAACGCCCCGCACCTGCTGCCGAAGTCCCGCGAGGGCTTCAAGTACGGCGCGATCGAGATGCTCGACGCGATGGCGTACGACGGGCTGACCGACGCCTTCGAGGGCATCGCCATGGGCGAGTCCACCGAGAAGCACAACACCCGCCTCGGCATCGAGCGGCCCGCGCAGGACGAGTTCGCCGCCCTCTCCCACCAGCGCGCCGCCGCCGCCCAGAAGAACGGGCTGTTCGACGCGGAGATCACCCCGGTGTCGATCCCGCAGCGCAAGGGCGATCCGGTCCTCTTCGGCCACGACGAGGGCATCCGCGCCGAGACCACCGCCGAGTCCCTCGGCAAGCTGCGCCCGGCCTTCGCCAAGGACGGCACGATCACCGCCGGCTCCGCCTCGCAGATCTCCGACGGCGCCGCCGCCGTGGTCGTGATGAGCAAGGCCAAGGCGCAGGAACTGGGCCTGGAGTGGATCGCCGAGATCGGCGCCCACGGCAACGTGGCCGGCCCGGACAACTCCCTGCAGTCCCAGCCGTCCAACGCCATCCTGCACGCCCTGAAGAAGGACGGCCTGGAGGTCGCCGACCTCGACCTCATCGAGATCAACGAGGCCTTCGCCGCCGTCGCCGTCCAGTCAATGGACGACCTCGGCGTTTCCACGGAAAAGGTGAACGTCAACGGCGGCGCCATCGCCCTGGGACACCCGATCGGCATGTCCGGCGCCCGGCTCGTGCTGCACCTGGCCCTGGAGCTGAAGCGGCGCGGCGGCGGCATCGGCGCGGCCGCGCTGTGCGGCGGCGGCGGCCAGGGCGACGCGCTGATCGTGCGGGTGCCCAAGGCCTGAGTTCTCTTTCGTAGGAACACGTGAACGGAGCTGTGATGCAGGACGTCTCCTCGCTGGTCGCCCAGGCCAGGGAAGGCCGGCCCCGGGCCGTCGCCCGGCTGATCTCCCTGGTGGAGGGGGCGTCCCCGCAGCTCAGGGAGGTCATGGCGGCGCTGGCCCCGCTGACCGGCAACGCCTACGTCGTCGGCCTCACCGGCTCGCCGGGCGTCGGCAAGTCCACGTCGACCTCCGCGCTGGTCACGGCGTACCGCAAGCAGGGCCGGCGGGTCGGCGTCCTCGCCGTCGACCCGTCCTCGCCCTTCTCGGGCGGTGCCCTGCTCGGCGACCGTGTCCGGATGTCCGACCACGCCTCGGACCCCGGCGTCTACATCCGCTCGATGGCCACGCGCGGCCACCTCGGCGGGCTGGCCTGGGCCGCGCCTCAGGCGATCCGCGTGCTGGACGCGGCCGGCTGCGACGTGGTCCTCGTCGAGACGGTGGGCGTGGGCCAGTCGGAGGTGGAGATCGCCTCCCAGGCGGACACCTCCGTCGTCCTGCTCGCCCCGGGCATGGGCGACGGCATCCAGGCCGCCAAGGCGGGCATCCTGGAGATCGGCGACGTGTACGTCGTCAACAAGGCGGACCGGGACGGCGCCGACGCGACCGCCCGTGAGCTGAACCACATGCTCGGCCTCGGCGAGTCCCGCGGCCCCGGCGACTGGCGCCCGCCGATCGTCAAGACCGTCGCGGCCCGCGCGGAGGGCGTCGACGAGGTCGTGGAGGCGCTGGAGAAGCACCGGGCGTGGATGGAGGAGCGCGGGGTCCTGGCGGAGCGCCGCCGCGCCCGCGCCGCCCACGAGGTCGAGGCGATCGCCGTCACCGCCCTGCGGGAGCGGATCGGCGACCTCCACGGCGACCGCCGCCTCAGCGCCCTCGCGGACCGCATCGTCGCAGGCGAACTCGACCCCTACGGCGCGGCGGACGAACTGGTGGCGGGACTGACGCAGGGGGAGTGACGCCGGCACCCCGGGTCGCGCCGGGGCGTGCGACGCCGCGACCGCGAGGCCACGAGCCCGACGGGAGCGCCCCGGTGGCCGGCGGTCGCGGCGCGGCACCGCCGTGGCGGCGGCTCATGCGGTGCCGGCTCACGCCGTGGCGTCCCCGCCGGGCGTCAGGCGTCGTCGCCGTCGGCCCGGTCGCCGTCGGCCCGGTCGTCCGCGTCCTCGTCGGCGCCGGTCTCGCGGTCCGGCGTGAGCGTGGCGTCCTTCAGGCCCACGGTCCACTCGTGCTCCTTCGCCGACGGGTCCGTGGTCTCCACGTCCCAGCCGCCCCGACCGTCCTCGTCCAGCTCGACCGAGGTGACGGTTCCCCGGACGGCGGCGGTCCGCGCGGCCTCGGCGGCGCCGACCCGGGCGTCCTTCAGCAGGGCGCGGGCCTCGCGCACGTCGTCCGCGTCGTCGCCGTCGGTCTCCTTGCCGAGGACGCGGCCGTCGGCGGAGTCCACGAGGACGGTGTGGGCCGTCGTGCCCTCGCCCAGCACGTCGATCTCCCAGCCGCGGTCGGCCCCGTCGCCGTCGAGACCGGCGGAGACCACCGTGCCGGGCTGCGCCTTCAGCGCCGCGGCGATCGCCTGCCCGGCGGTGACCTTCGCACCGCTCACGCCGTGTGTGGCGCCCCGCGCGCCGTCGTCCGCGAAGGCGACCGCGGTGCCGCCCCCGATCGCGACGGACGCGGCGACGGCGGCGATGACGAGCTTGCGCTTCATGGTGGTTCCTCCCGAGCGGGGTCGAGTGCGTCTGACGGGAACCACCGTCGCCGACCCATGCTGAGGAGAGTCTGAAGCCACCTGAAGTCCGCTTCAGGTGCGGTCTGAAACCCTGGCGGGCATGCGCCTGCTCATCATCGAGGACGAGAAGCGGCTCGCCCTGTCCCTGGCCAAGGGCCTGACCGCCGAGGGCTACGCCGTGGACGTCGTCCATGACGGCCTGGAGGGCCTGCACCGCGCCGGCGAGTCGCCGTACGACCTCGTCGTCCTCGACATCATGCTGCCCGGCATGAACGGCTACCGCGTCTGCTCCGCCCTGCGCGCCGCCGGGAACGACGTCCCGATCCTGATGCTCACCGCCAAGGACGGCGAGTACGACGAGGCGGAGGGCCTGGACACCGGCGCGGACGACTACCTCACCAAGCCGTTCTCCTACGTCGTCCTGGTCGCCCGCGTGAAGGCGCTGCTGCGCCGCCGCGGCCAGGGCGCCGGGGCCTCGCCCGTGCACGTCCTCGGCGAGCTGAGGGTGGACACCGCGGCCCGCCGGGTGTTCCTGGGGGAGGACGAGGCGACGCTCACCGCCAAGGAGTTCTCCGTCCTGGAGCAGCTGGTGGTGCGGGCCGGCGCGGTGGTGTCCAAGTCCGAGATCCTCGACCACGTCTGGGACTTCGCGTACGACGGCGATCCCAACATCGTCGAGGTGTACGTCAGCGCGCTGCGCCGCAAGCTGGGCGCCGGGCTGATCCGCACCGTCCGCGGCGCCGGGTACCGGCTGGAGCGGCCGGAATCGCCGTCGGGCCCGGCGGCGCCCGGGGAGCCGGGGGAGGGGCGGTGAGGCGTCGGCTCGGCTCGGTCCGCGCCCGGGCCGCCCTGGGCGCCACGCTCGTCGTCGCCGTCGCCCTGGTCGCCGCCGGGGCGGCGGTCCTGCTCGCGCTGGAGTCCAGCCTGAGCGGCCAGGCCGGCGCCCAGGCGGACCGCGCCGCACGGGAAGTGGCCGCCGAGCTCGCCGCCGGGCACGCCCACGACCGGCTGTCCCTGGACGACGAGGACCGGCCCGTCCAGGTGGTCACCGAGGACGGCACCCTGGTCGCGGCCACGGAGGGCCTGGAACGCATCAGCGGGACCGGGACGGACGCGGTGCGCCCGGCGCCGGGCGCGGCCCGAGCGCCGGCACAGGCGGGCCACGCGGCCGCCACCCCGGACGACGATGACGACGACGCCGACGCCTCCGCGCCGCGGCCGGGCGAGATCGGCGAGGACACCGCCTTCCGCGACGGCTCCGCCACCGTCGACGGCGACACCGCGGACTACCGCTTCGCCTCGGTCTCCGTCGAGACCGACGACCGGGGCGCCCTGACCGTGCACGCCGGCGCGCCCCTGTCCAGCGAACACAGCGCGGTCGGCACCGCGCTCACCGTCATGCTGATCGGCTTCCCGCTGCTGCTGGCGGTCGTGGCGGGCGTGACCTGGCTGGTCACCCGGCGGGCGCTGCGGCCGGTCGAGGGCATCCGGCGCGAGATGGCCGCCATCACCGCCTCCGCGGACCTCGCCCGCCGGGTGCCCGAGCCGGACACACACGACGAGGTCGCCCGGCTCGCCCGTACGACGAACGAGACGCTGACGGCGCTCCAGAGCGCGGTGGAGCGCCAGCGCCGGTTCGTCGCCGACGCCTCCCACGAACTGCGCAGCCCCATCGCCTCCCTGCGCACCCAGCTCGAAGTGGGCGCCGCACACCCCGAGTTGCTGGACGTGCCGGGCGCGGTCGAGGACACCGTACGGCTTCAGGACCTGGCCGCCGACCTGCTGCTGCTCGCCCGGCTGGACGCGGGGG
This sequence comes from Streptomyces sp. NPDC101166, assembly GCF_044768125.1. Taxonomy (NCBI): domain Bacteria; kingdom Bacillati; phylum Actinomycetota; class Actinomycetes; order Kitasatosporales; family Streptomycetaceae; genus Streptomyces; species Streptomyces sp. NPDC101166. Next base: position 13,729 of record NZ_JBIWPF010000023.1, on the reverse strand, counting down.
AGCGGCCCGCGGACGCCCGGGTCGACCTGGCGGCGCTGGTGCGCGAGGCGACGGCTCAGCGGACGGGGGTGAGGGTGGACGCGGAGCCGGTGGAGGTGGCCGGATCGCGGGGGCAGCTGAGTCGGGTGCTGGCCAACCTGCTCGACAACGCGGGGCGGCACGCCCGGGAGGAGGTCACCGTGTCGGTGCGCAGGGAGCGCCGGCCGGACGGGCGGTGGGCGCTCGTCTCGGTCGCCGACGACGGGGACGGGGTGCCCGAGGCGGACCGTGAGCGCGTGTTCGAGCGGTTCGTACGGCTGGACGCGGCCCGCACCCGGGACGAGGGCGGCGCGGGGCTGGGCCTGGCCATCGCCCGTGACGTGGCCGAACGGCACGGCGGCACGCTCACGGTCCGGCAGGCGCCGGCGGGCGGAGCCCTGTTCGAGCTCCGCCTGCCGGCCGCCTGAGGGCGTGTCGTGCGCAGGGCGCTACAGGCGGCCCCGCTCGCCGCGGAGATGGTCCGCGACGGGCTTCAGGGCCCGGTCGAGCTCCCCGAGGGCCTCCGGGGGGAGGAGGTCGATGAAGTGCCGCCGCACGGACGCCACATGGTGGGGCGCCACCTTCCGCATGGTCTCCATGCCGTGCTCGGTGAGCACCGCGTACAGTCCGCGGCGGTCGGACTCGCAGTTCTCCCGGCGCACCAGGTCGGCGTTCTCCATCCGGGTGATCTGGTGCGACAGGCGGCTCTTGGACTGGAGGGTGGCGGAGGCGAGGTCGCTCATCCGCATCCGGACGTCCTCGGACTCGGAGAGGTTCACCAGGATCTCGTAGTCGTTCATGGTCAGGCCGAACGGCTGCAGGTCCTTTTCGAGCTGGTACGTCAACAGCCTGTTGACCTCCAGGTGGGTGCGCCAGGCGCACTGCTCCGCATCGGTCAGCCAGCGCGTGGCCGTTTCGGTCTCCATAAGTGAAGTCTACCTAAAATGTTGAAAGGCGAACTAGCGAGGGTGGCGTGACGGCGTGCACGCGTTCGACGTCACACTCCGCAGACTACCGCTCACAGCCCGAAGCGACGCTGGAGGTCTCCCAGCTGTCCGGGAAGGCGCGGTACCCCGGGCTGGCCGCCGTGAGCACCGCCGTGCCCGCCCGCGTATCCCCCGCCGGGGACCCCGGGCTCGTGCGGAACCGCGCCCGTCGCCTGCTCCGCCATCAGGGTCTCCGACGACTGGAGCAGCACCGTCCCCGCGCCCACGAACTCGAATTGGTGCTCTTCCCCGGACGCCCCGCCCAGGCCCGTCAGTGCACGTAGACCGCCCATCACGCCGGTCATGTACCCGTGGTCGTAGTGGTGGCAGGGCGAGGGGCAGTCGGCCCAGCCGACGAGCGCCTGGGGGTCCACCCGGATGGGCGGTTCCATGAACACCACCGGACCGTTCGACGCGGCCACGAACTTTCCGGTTCCGATCAATGTGAGGAAGCCCGGCACGATCGATTGCTTCAGCGACAGACTTGGCTGAAAAGCGAGCAGATTGCCTGCGCGAATGGTCAGGTTGCCGTCGGCCAGGTCGTAGGAGTTCACATCGAAGGCCCGGTCGGCCAGCAGCATCTTGCCCGAGCCCTGCGCCACCACCCAGTCGCTCGCGTGCAGAGGCGAATGGAACGAGGTCCGCACCAGACGGTCCAGCCCGCCGTGCCCGACGCCGTTGAACTCCATCGAGCCGTAGTAGGCGATCATCTTCCCCTTCTGCAGGAACCACTGGCTCCCCTTGAGCTCCACGCAGAAGGTGTACGCGTTGACGTTGTCGTCGACGGGCAGCGTCATCGGGTCGAGGACCACGGGACCCGCCCCTTGGGGGCCCGCGCCGGGGTAGGCGGTCACAGCTTCTCCTCCGATGCCTGGACGTACACCACGCCGTTGCCGCTCAGCTCCAGCTGGAACGCCTCGCCGGAGCCCCGGCCCACCATGTCCCGCCAGCCGAGCGCCGTCGACAGCTTGTTGCGCACATCGCCGTGGTGGGCGACGTAGGCCTGGGGGTCGACGTGCACCGGGCGCTGCGGGGTGACGGGGACCTCGAAGACGCCGCCGTGCGCCATCACGGCCACCGAGCCGTGGCCCTGGAGGGTCGTGGTGAACAGGCCCTGTCCGCTGACCTGGCCACGCACCATGCCCATGACGCCGCCCTGCGAGCCCATGAACATCGTGCCCTGCTGGAGCGTGCCCTCGAAGGCGAGCAGGCGGTCCGCCTCCACGTACAGGGTGTCGTCGGCGAGGTTGATGACCTGGACGTGGTGACCGCCGTGCCCGAACAGGACCGTGCCGCTGCCCTCCACCGACATCAGCGGGGTGTCCTCGTTCGCGAGCCGGCGCCCGAGCATCGACATCACCCCGCCCTGCCCGCCCTGCATGTTGGGCGTGAAGGACACCTCGCCCTTGTAGGCGAGCATCGCGCCGCGCTGACTGAACAGCCGCTGCCCCGGCAGCACCGTCGCCTCGACCATTTTGGAGTTGATCTCACGGAAGGGCATGTCACACGTCCCCCGCGATCGTGTTCCGCTCGCTCGGCTGCACGTACACGAGCCCGTCCCCCTCGAACCGGATCTGGAAGGCCTCCCCGCCGCCCTCGCCCAGGAACGTACGGAACGTCACCCCGGACTGGAAGGACTGCCGCACCTCGCCCTGGTGCGCGACGTACGCCCCCGGGTCGACGGTCAGCGGGTACTGGGGGCTGACCCGCAGCACCACCGCCGGACCGTCCGAGGTGATCGCCGCCTGCCCGTGCCCCTCGACGGTCGTCGTGAACAGGCCGTTGCCCTGGGACGCACCGCGCAGCCCGGTGAAGCTCGTGCCCGTCCGCAGCCCGCCGTCCGTCGCGAGCAGGTTGCTCGACTCGACGTACAGCTTGTCGCCGTTGAGCCGCACGAGGTTGATCTCCGAGGCGCGGTCGGCGAACCAGCACGTGCCCTGCCCCCTCACCTCCATCACCGTCATCTGCTCACCGGTGAGCCTGCGGGTCACCATCCCCCGCAGTCCCTCCCCGCCGCCGCTCATCTTCTTGAAGGCCATCTGCCCGTCGTACGCGACCATGGAGCCGTTCTTCGCCTTCACAGCGTCCCCGGTCATGTCGACGGCGAGCACCTTGCTGCCCTGAAGTCGAAACATCGCCACGCAGCGAAGGTAGCCTCCCGAAGCCCCGGCCGACAGGTCCCGAGGGCGGAGATCATCCCTGATCGTCCCCTAAGGGATCCGTGCGGCGATCAGTGCAGCGATCAGTGCAGGACCCCGCTTCCGCCCCGCCTCCCGCCCCGCCCCTCGCGTTTGTCACAATGGGCGAGCGCTTGTGCGTGTGTTCACAAGCGTTTCCCCGATTCCGACGCGACCCCACCGAAGGTGACCCGTGGACCTCAAGACAGCCTCCGCCCTGCGCCGACTGCGCCTGGTCTCCGCCCCCGAGGCCATCTCCTTCCTGCTGCTGCTCGTGTGCTCGGTGCTGAAGCGGACCACGGAATTCAACGCGGTGCCCGTCATGGGCATGGTGCACGGCGTGCTGTTCGTCCTGTACGTGATCTTCTGGGCGGACGCCTGGAACCGCGCGAAGTGGTCCGTCGGCACCGCCGCCGTCTACTTCGTCCTCTCCGTCCTGCCCACCGGCGGCTTCTTCGCGGAGCGCAAGCTGCGCCGCGAGGCCGAGGATGCGGTCATCGCCTCCCGCGCCCGGCCCGAGGGCGTGGTGGAGGCGTCGTGATCGTCGCCTTCTCCGTCACCCCGCTCGGCGTGGGCGAGGAGGTCGGCGAGTACGTCGCCGACGCCGTCCGCGTCGTCCGCGAGTCGGGTCTGCCCCACCGTACGGACGCCATGTTCACGTCCATCGAGGGCGAGTGGGACGAGGTCATGGACGTCGTCAGGCGTGCCGTCGCCGCCGTCGAGGAGCGGGCGCCGCGCGTCTCCCTGGTCCTCAAGGCGGACATCCGCCCCGGGGTGACGGACGGGCTGACGTCGAAGGTGGAGACGGTGGAGCGGCATCTGACCCACCCGGGGGAGCGACGCCAGCCGGAGGAGTGACGTTTCTCCGCGATCCGCCGGGCCGGAAGCCCCGAGCGTTGCCCCGATCGGCTCGGCCGCGTACACCCTTCCGCTCACCGCCGCCACCGGGAGGCGCCGCCGCGACCGACGTCGCAGCCGGTCGGACCCGGCGCACGCCCCCGCGCACAAGCGGCCGTGCACCCGTCCGAGTGATCGCTCGAACGGGTGACATATAGATGGTTTTCAGCTCGCTTCGGACGGCTAACCTCTCCGGGAATCGATCAAGTTCCGCCCGGGTGGCGGACCTTCGGGCGGAGGCGAAGTGACAGGTCGTCACGGGCCGCAACTGGTGGGCCGTATCGGCGCGGTGCTGGTTCTGGCGGTGTCGGGAGCGGTGGTGAGCGCCGGGGACACACCCCCGCGCGCGAGCGGCCGGTGCGTGCTCGCCGACGGGGTGCTGACCGTCGACGACCTGCCCGCCGGCTCCTCCGTGCTGGACTGCGAAGCGGTCGGACGCCTCGTCACCCACGAGGGCGCCGGCGTCACGGTCCCCGAACCGGGCACCAAGGTCGGCGTGGACGCCCTGACGACGGACGGCTCACGCCACGGCTTCACCCTGGAGGTCGCCGCCGACGGAACGGTGTCGTACGACCTGACGGCCCACGGCGGGACCGGGGAGCGCGGCCTGTCCGCCTCCGCCCGCCCGTCGAAGCGGCCCCCCGCCTCCGCCCGCGCCGCGTGCGCCGACAACGCCTACTCCGTTTCCGACCACAAGGAGTACGGCACCTACGACTGGTGGATCGGCGACGGCCCCCTGCCCGGCGGTCTCTCCCCCGCCGAGGCCCGCCGCGCCTTCGAGGACTCCATCAGCGCGATCACCGGCACCCGCAACGACTGCGGCTACGGCGACGCGGTCGCGGCGCGCTCCAAGTACTGGACGGTGACCCACCACGAGGCCGACATCGACCCCCAGGCCCGCTGCACCGCGCGCGACGGGGTGAGCGTCTGGGACGCGGGCGACCTCACCAGCGGAGTCGTCGCCACCACCTGCTCCTGGAGCCGCCCGGTGCCCCGCGGTCCGGACTGGCTGAAGGAGGCCGACGTCCGCTTCAACACCGGCGACTACGTCTTCACCGACAACCCCGGCGGCGACTGCTCCAACGCCTACGACATCCGCAGCGTCGCCACCCACGAGGCGGGCCACGTCTTCGGCCTGGCCCACGTCGGCCCCGGGCACGAGGGGCAGACCATGTACACCAACTCCTTCGCGTGCAGCACGGGCGCCCGCACCCTCGGCCGTGGGGACGTCCTCGGCCTGCGCGCCCTGTACTGAGCGGCGCGGCCGGCCGCGCTCACGCGCCGCCCGACGCCAGCGCCATCCCGAGCGGCGTCCGCTCGTAGAGCACCTGGTGGCCGTAGCGGCGGGCGACCAGCAGACCGGAGTCGCGCAGGACCGTCAGGTGCGCGGAGACCGAGGACGGTGCGAGGCCGAGGCGGTGGGCGAGGGCGGTGGTGGTCGCCGGGTCGTCGAGCGCGGTGAGGACGGCGGCGCGACCCCGCCCCAGGAGCCGTACCAGCGCGTCGGGGGAGCGGCCGGCGGGGTCGGCCCACAAGCCGGCGATGCCGCGCGCCGGGTAGACCAGGGTCGGCTGCCAGGGCGGGTCGAAGGAGCTGACCAGGTCCGGCCACACGAACACGCTGGGCATCAGCACCAGCCCCCGCCCGCCGAGATGCCGCTCGTGCTCGCCGTTGGAGGCGACCGTGAGGGTGCCGGACCGCCAGTCGCAGCGCCGGTGGATCTCCGGCAGCAGCCCTCCGAGGCCGACCTCGGCGAGCCGCCGTGAGTGGAAGGTGATGTCCGCCTCCAGGAGGGCCCGCAGCCGGGGCCAGTCCGGCGCGAGAAGGGTGTGCCAGACCTGTTCCAGCAGGTCGGCGAGGTCCCGGATCATCCGTTCGGGGTCGGCGAGCCAGGCACGGGCCAGCGGATGCTCCAGCGCGCCCGGGGTGTCCGCGAGCGAGCGGGCCGAGTCCTCTCGCGCGGCCCGCGGGTCGGCCGCGCGGACCTGCGCGATCTCCTCCTCGAAGGCGGCCGTCGGGCCGGCCGGCGGTGGGCTCAGCCAGTCCGGGGAGTGACCGCGGCGGGGCATCAGCAGCCACAGCCCGGTCAGGTCGAGCCCCTCGGCCGCCGCCCGGATCCGGCGCAGCCAGGGCGCGTGGTACCCGTGCCGGTCGGGCCGCTTCAGGGTGCGTACGGCGTCCTGCGTCTCCCACAGCGGGGACACCGCGAAGCGGCAGCGCAGGAAGTCGTCCTCCCCGAAGTGCAGACGTGACGGCACGGCCGCGCCCCTCTCCCCGAAGATTCGTCTGGAGCCGAAACTTTAGGCCGCCGCGCGCGGGTCGAGCACGCTGGCGCCCATGCCCGAACAGCTCACGGCCGTCGCCGCACGGCCCCCCGGCTACGCCCGCGTCCTCGCCGTGCGTGAGTTCCGCGCCGTCTTCGCCGCCCATCTGCTGTCCCTGCTCGGGGTGGTCGTCGCCGAGATCGCCCTCTCCGTCCTCGTCTACGACCTGACCGGCTCGCCCCTGATGAGCGCGCTCGCCTTCGCCCTGGGCTTCCTGCCGTACGTCGTCGGCGGCACCCTGCTCGCCGGGACGGCCGACCGCTACCCGGCGCGCCGGGTGCTCGTGGCGTGCGACCTGGTGTGCGCGGCGTGCGTCGTGCCGATGGCCGCGCCGGGCGCGCCCCTGGCCGTCCTCCTCGGCCTGCGCTGCTGCCTCGCCGTGGTGTCGCCCGTGTTCGCGGGGACACGGATGGCCACCCTCGCCGACGTCCTCGGCGACGGCGACCTGTTCGTCCTGGGCCGCTCCCTGCTGAGGATCACGTCGCAGAGCGCGCTCCTCGCCGGCTACGGCCTCGGCGGACTGCTGCTCACCGCGGTGTCCCCGCGCCAGGCGCTGCTGGTCACCGTCGGCACCTTCCTCGCCTCCGCCGCCCTGCTGCGCCTGGGTACCCGGCGCAGGCCCGCCCGGACCCGGCCGGACGGAGCCCTCGTCATGGACTCCCTCAAAGGCGCCCGGCGGATCCTCGGCGACCGCCGGGTGCGCGTCCTGATGCTGCTGTTCTGGGTGCCGCCGATGTTCACGGTCGCGCCGGAGGCGCTGGCCGCGCCGTACGCCGACGAACTCGCCGCGGGACCGGTCGGCCTGGGCCTGCTGATGTGCGCGCTGCCCGTCGGGACCATCGCCGGCGAGCTGTACGCGGGCGCGCGCCTGCGGCCGAGCACCCGGGAGCGGATCGTCCTCCCCCTGGTCTGCCTCACCCTCCTGCCGTACCTGGGCTACGCCCTGGAGCCGGGGCTGCCCCTCTCCCTCCTGCTGCTGGTGCTCGCCGGAGCCGGATCGGCGTACACCCTCGGCCTCGACCAGTGGCTGGTGCGGGCGGTGCCCGAGGGGCTGCGGGGGCGGGCCATGACATTGCTGACCGCCGGGCTGATGACGGTGCAGGGCGTCGGGATGGCGCTCGCGGGAGTGGCGGCCGAGTTCGCCGGGGTGACGGCGGCGGTCACCGGCGCGGGCGTGCTCGGGACGGTGTGCTGCGCTGCGCTGGCGTGGGAGGCCCGGCGTGCCGGGGCGGCGGGCCTCCCGTCCCCGGCTCCCGGCGGACCGGCGGCGCAGGGGACCGAGGGCCGAGACGGAGCTGACCGCGATATGACCGACGGGTAGGGTCTGGTGCCGTGCCGAAGCCGCTCAGCCTCCCCTTCGACCCCATCGCCCGCGCGGACGAGCTCTGGAAGCAGCGCTGGGGAAACGTGCCGTCCATGGCCGCGATCACCTCGGTCATGCGCGCCCACCAGATCCTGCTCGCCGAGGTGGACGCGGTGGTCAAGCCGTACGGGCTGACCTTCGCGCGGTACGAGGCGCTGGTGCTGCTCACCTTCTCCAAGGAGGGCGAGCTGACCATGTCGAAGATCGGCGAGCGGCTGATGGTCCACCCGACGTCGGTCACGAACACCGTGGACCGCCTGGTCAGATCGGGTCTGGTGGCCAAGCGCCCCAACCCCAACGACGGGCGCGGCACCCTCGCCTCCATCACCGCCAAGGGCCGCGAGGTCGTCGACGCCGCCACCCACGACCTGATGGCGATGGACTTCGGCCTCGGCGTGTACGACGCGGAGGAATGCGCCGAGATCTTCGCCCTCCTGCGCCCCCTGCGCATCGCGGCCCACGACTTCGACGAGTGACGACCCCGGGCAAGATCTTCCCGAACGGGTGGTTACGCTCGTTCGCATGAAACGAAGCGTGTTGACCCGCTACCGCGTCATGGCCTACGTCACCGGTGTGCTGCTGGTCCTGCTCACCCTCGGCGTGATCGCCAAGTACCTGTTGTCGATGGACGGCGCGGAGAGCTTCACACGCGTGGTGGGCATCGCCCACGGCTGGCTGTACATCCTCTACCTGGTCTTCGCCTTCGACCTGGGCTCCAAGGCGAAGTGGCCGGTGAAGAAGCAGCTCTGGGTGCTGCTGGCGGGCACGATCCCCGCGGCCGCCTTCTTCGTGGAGCGCAAGGTCAGCCATGAGCTGGAGGGCGAGGTCGCCCAGGACGCCCCCGCGGCCGCCAAAGTCTGAGCCGGCCGCCCCGCCCGGCCGCCACCGCCGTACGGCACGCGTACGGCGGTCTCCCATCGACATTTACTAGGACGTCCTAGTAAATTCGAAGCATGGACGCTGACGCCATCGAGGAAGGCCGCCGACGCTGGCAGGCCCGCTACGACGCCTCGCGCAAGCGGGAGGCCGACTTCACCACGCTCTCCGGCGATCCCGTGGAGCCCGTGTACGGGCCGCGGCCCGGAGACGCCTACGCCGGTTTCGAACGGATCGGATGGCCCGGGGAGTACCCCTTCACGCGCGGGCTGTACCCGACCGGGTACCGCGGGCGGACGTGGACCATCCGGCAGTTCGCCGGGTTCGGCAACGCCGAGCAGACCAACGAGCGCTACAAGATGATCCTCGCCAACGGCGGCGGGGGCCTCTCGGTCGCCTTCGACATGCCGACCCTCATGGGCCGCGACTCCGACGACCGGCGCTCGCTCGGCGAGGTCGGGCACTGCGGAGTCGCCATCGACTCCGCCGCCGACATGGAGGTGCTGTTCAAGGACATCCCCCTCGGGGACGTCACCACCTCCATGACGATCAGCGGGCCCGCCGTCCCCGTCTTCTGCATGTACCTGGTCGCCGCCGAGCGGCAGGGCGTCGACCCGTCCGTCCTGAACGGCACGCTCCAGACCGACATCTTCAAGGAGTACATCGCGCAGAAGGAGTGGCTCTTCCCGCCCGAGCCGCACCTGCGCCTCATCGGCGACCTGATGGAGTACTGCGCGGCCGGCATCCCCGCCTACAAGCCGCTGTCCGTCTCCGGCTACCACATCCGCGAGGCCGGAGCGACGGCCGCGCAGGAGCTGGCGTACACCCTGGCCGACGGCTTCGGCTACGTGGAGCTCGGACTCAGCCGCGGGCTCGACGTCGACGTCTTCGCCCCCGGCCTGTCCTTCTTCTTCGACGCCCACGTCGACTTCTTCGAGGAGATCGCCAAGTTCCGCGCCGCGCGCCGGATCTGGGCCCGCTGGATGCGGGACGTCTACGGCGCGAAGAGCGAGAAGGCGCAGTGGCTGCGCTTCCACACCCAGACCGCCGGCGTCTCCCTGACGGCCCAGCAGCCGTACAACAACGTCGTGCGCACGGCGGTGGAGGCGCTCGCCGCGGTGCTCGGCGGCACCAACTCGCTGCACACCAACGCCCTGGACGAGACCCTCGCGCTGCCGAGCGAGCAGGCCGCGGAGATCGCGCTGCGCACGCAGCAGGTGCTGATGGAGGAGACCGGCGTCGCCAACGTCGCGGACCCGCTGGGCGGTTCGTGGTACGTCGAGCAGCTGACCGACCGGATCGAGGCCGACGCCGAGGCGATCTTCGAGCGGATCAAGGAGCGGGGCCTGCGGGCCCACCCCGACGGCCGGCACCCCATCGGACCGGTGACGTCGGGCATCCTGCGCGGCATCGAGGACGGTTGGTTCACCGGGGAGATCGCCGAGTCCGCCTTCCGCTACCAGCAGGCGCTGGAGAAGGGGGAGAAGCGGGTCGTCGGCGTCAACGCCCACACCGGGTCGGTGACCGGGGACCTGGAGATCCTGCGCGTCAGCCACGAGGTGGAGCGCGAGCAGGTGCGGGTGCTCGCCCAGCGCCGGACCGCGAGGGACGACGCCGCCGTGCGCGACGCCCTCGACGCGATGCTCGCGGCGGCCCGGGACGGGGGCAACATGATCGCGCCGATGCTCGACGCGGTGCGCGCGGAGGCGACGCTGGGGGAGATCTGCGACGTGCTGCGGGAGGAGTGGGGGGTGTACACCGAGCCCGCGGGGTTCTGACGGGCGGGGCGGGGACCGTCGTCCCCGCCCACCCCTTGATCGGGGCCAGGGATCACATCGTCGACCCCAGACCCCCCAGCAACACCTTCGTGAAGCTGCGCACCCACTCCTCGTCCGCCGGTTCGTCGCTCACGAGGGTGCGGTGCACCACCGCGCCCGCCACCACGTCGAAGATGAGGTCGACCGTGCGGGTCGCCTCCAGCGGGTCCGTCTCCGGGGGGAGTTCCCCGCGTCTCTGGGCGCGCGCCCGGCCCTCCAGGACCAGGTCCTTCTGCGGGTCGACGATCGAGGAGCGGATACGGGCGCGCAGCGCCTCGTCGCGGGTGGACTCCGCGACGACCGCCATCAGACCGCTCCTCGCCTCGGGGCGGGCCAGGATCGCCGCGAACTGCAGGACCACGCCCTCGATGTCGGCGGCCAGGCTGCCCCGGTCGGGGAGCCGCAGTTCGCCGAAGAGCTCCGCGACCGCGTCCACGACCAGTTCGTTCTTGCCGGGCCAGCGGCGGTAGAGCGTCGTCTTGGCGACCCCGGCCCGGGTCGCCACGTCCCCCAAGGTCAGCTTGGACCAGCCCAGTTCGACCAGCGCCGCCCGGGTCGCGGCGAGAATCGCGGCGTCCGCGGCCGCGCTGCGCGGCCGTCCGGCGCGGCCGGCGGGGGAACGACTCTGCATGGTTCGACCATAACCGCCCCGTTCCGTGCCGCTTCCAGTGAGGGAGATCACCGGAAAGCGACCCCCGTGCCGGCCCCATGGGTATTACGCTACGACTCGTAGCGAAAGCTCGTGGTGGACGTCCACGAGTCAGGATCGTGCGGCGCGTGGGGTGGGGACCCCGGCGCATTCGCGGATCGTTTTCACGCACGCGCGGGAACGGGGGAGGATAGACGCATGCAGCCACGGAACATGTCCATGAGCGGAGTCGTCGACCTCGCCGCGGTGAAGGCGGCCCAGGAGGCCAAGGCGAAGGCGGAGCAGGCGCGCGCCGAAGCCGCCCGGCAGGGCGGGACGGGGGCGGTGTCCCCCGCGGAACTCGTCATCGACGTCGATGAGGCGGGGTTCGAGCGCGACGTCATCCAGCGGTCCGCCGAGGTGCCCGTCGTCATCGACTTCTGGGCCGAGTGGTGCCAGCCCTGCAAGCAGCTGAGCCCCGTCCTGGAGCGGCTCGCCACGGAGTACGCCGGGCGCTTCCTGCTCGCGAAGATCGACGTCGACGCCAATCAGATGCTGATGCAGCAGTTCGGGGTGCAGGGCATCCCGGCCGTCTTCGCCGTCGTCGCGGGGCAGGCGCTGCCGCTCTTCCAGGGGGCCGCCCCGGAGGCTCAGATCCGCCAGACGCTCGACCAGTTGGTGGCCGTCGCCGAGGAGCGCTTCGGTCTCACCGGCCTGACCGTCGACCCCGACGCCCGGCCCGGCGAGCCCGCCGAGGCCGCCGAGGCGCCGGCCGGTCCGTACGACGCCCTGCTGGAGGCCGCCGTACAGGCCCTGGACGCGGGTGATTTGGGCGGCGCGGTGCGCGCCTACCAGAACGTGCTCGCCGACGACCCGGGCAACACCGAGGCCAAGCTCGGCCTCGCACAGGCCGAGTTGCTCCAGCGCGTGCAGGGCATGGACCCGCAGGCGGTGCGCAAGGAAGCCGCCGACAAGCCGCAGGACGCGTCGGCCCAGATCGCCGCCGCCGACCTGGATCTGGTGGGCGGTCATGTCGACGACGCGTTCGGCCGGCTCATCGACACCGTGCGGCGCACGGCCGGTGACGAGCGGGACGCCGTACGGCTGCGGCTGTTGGAGCTGTTCGAGGTCGTGGGCCCCGAGGACCCGCGAGTGGCCACGGCGCGCAGGGCTCTGGCGCGCGCCCTGTTCTGATCCCCGCCGGGCCCCGGTGCTGACCAGTCGCTAAACGCCGGGGCCTGTGATGCCGGAGTGAAAATTCTGGCGACCGGATGCCCCTGCGGCCGCGTTTTACCAAATCTTGGTAATCGCGGCCGCTGTTACTGCGAGTAAAGCAGAGGCGTGGATCTGTCGGATTCTGTCCAGCGATCAATAGTTTTGTCCTGGGCATGATTGCCACCCAGCGTCGTGGGCCGAGACCTGTGGGTCGTTGTTCGGTTATCCGGCCGTTACTAGCCAGTAACGAACCCCCTTGTGCAGGCGGCGAGAATGCACCACGATCGGCCACGCTCGGTCCAATTCCGTACCCCGACAGCCGGTTGGGTCGACGGGTCCCCTGGGTCCCCACCGAGCAGAGCCGACGACAGTGGCGTCGGCTCTTGGACAGGGGGGTCTTCGCCGCTCGGTGAAGCCTGTCCAGCAGGGTTGTGCGTGATGCGTGTCAGGCGCGACCAGTTGTGTCGCTCGGGGGTGATCGCCGGTGATTCGAAGCGCGGTTCGCGCCTCCGGGTTCGGGCGCTCCCCTTCCCGAGGACGTAGTGCTTCTCCCATCCCTGCCCGGCCGAGCCGCCGCTCCGGAGGCGAGCCAAGGCAGGAGATGTACGTCCGAGAAGGAGGAAATATGGAGTCCCAGGTGCGTGGCGGGACCAGATGGAAGCGCTTCGCTGTGGTCATGGTGCCCAGCGTCGCAGCGGCAGCGTGTGTGGGCGTCGGCCTGGCGCAGGGCGCACTCGCGGCCTCGTTCAGCGTGTCCGGTCAGCAGTTCAAGGTCTCGGCCGAGACCCTGCACGGTGACGGATTCGCGCAGTACGGCGGCATCGACAGCGTCTACACCTCGGTCGACGGCAAGACCAAGACGCAGGTTCCGGTCGCGGTCTCCTCGTTCGAGACCGCGAAGATCACGAACATGTGCCAGTCGGTCAAGACGACGATCCCGGTCATCAACAAGACGTTCTACCTGCGTCTTGACGCGGGCAGGGACCCGAAGAAGCCGGTCACCGCCGAGAACCTCTACATCGACGTCGCCCAGCTCGACGCCGACGCGACGTTCAACAAGATCGACATCGGCGTCGCGGTCAAGGACAAGACCCGCGGCCCCGCCGTCAAGGAAGGCGAGAGCGTGCTGCCGGGCGGCTTCGCCCAGCAGGCCGAGTCGGCCGACCTCTCGAACGTCGAGCAGACGGCGTGGGCGACCACCGCCGGAACGTTCAAGCTCAGCGGGCTGTCGATGCGTCTTGGCGCCGACCCCAAGATGGAGTGCTTCTGACGGCTCGCGCCGCAGGGGTGATCTTGGCAGGCTGAGCCGCCAGGACGGGGCGGGGGGGCGCGCGCGCCACCCCCCCCCCCCCCCCCCCCCCCCCCCCCCCCCCGGCCCCCCCCCCCCCCCCCCCCCCCCCCCCCCCCCCCCCCCCCCCCCCCCCCCCC
>NZ_JBIWPF010000022.1:103157-121507 GCF_044768125.1 Streptomyces sp. NPDC101166 | reverse complement strand
AACCGAACTCGCGCGGGAGGTGCCCCCATCGCCGCCGCGAGCCCCGCCCTCCGGGCGGACGACGCTACTTTCGAAACACGCCCTAGCCGCCGCCCCGGGGGCCGGTGCGGCGACCGCTTTTACCCGACCTTCGCCGCACCAAACCTGACGTGATCCACATCACCCGGCCCGAGCTACTGCTCGCAACCGCTTGCTTGATACAAATTGCCCGCGCGTTCCTGTCCGTCGACGGTCGGCGCCCCATCCCCTTTTCAGAGCCGCCCCTTTCGCACGCCCAGGAACGCCCGTGTTCGCCCCCCCGCACCACTCCCTGGCCCCTCGTCGCCCTTTTCACGGCCGGGTACCTCGCCCCCTATCTCCTGCCCACCGTCGTCGGCAGGCTGGACGCGGGGCTTGCGCTGTCCGCCACCGAGGCCGGCGCCGTCGGCAGCGCCCTGCTGCTGAGTTCGGCGTCGGCCGGGTTCGCCCTCGCCTCCCGGGTGGAGCGCGTCGGCGCCCGCACCCTGGCCAGGCTCGGGCTGGTGCTGGCCGTGCTCGGCTACGGCGGGGCCGCTCTCGCCGACAGCGTGCCCGCGGTGGTCGCGGGCGCCGTCCTCGGCGGATTCGGCTCCGGTACGGCCACGACGGTCGCCGCGACCCGGATCGCCGCCCAGCCCGACCCGCACCGGGCCTCCACGCTCGGTCTGCTCGGCGTCTCCGCCCTCGCGGGGGCCGTCTATCTGACGGTCCCGCACCTGGGCCCCGGGCACGGACAGCCGCTGGCGGCGATCGCGCTGACCGCCCTCGCCGTGTGGCCGTCGACCGGTCGGCTCCCGGGCCGCACGGTCACCGCGCCGGTCCGGCAGGGATCGACCGCCTCCCGGCTCCCCCATCTGCGGTCGGGGCTGGTGCTCGCCGTCGCGATGCCGTGCTGGTCGCTCGTGCAGAACTCCCTGTGGGGCGTCAGCGGGCGGATCGGCCTGACGCAGGCTCACCTCACCGAGGCCACCGTCGGCGTGGTGTTCGCGGTGGCGCTGGGCGCCGGACTGCTGGGGGTGCTGGGCGCCGGGGCGCTCGGCCCGCGGCTGGGCCGGGCGGCGCCGATCGGCGGCGGGACCGTGCTGATCGCCGGGTGCATCGCGCTGAGCGCGTCCGCGACCGGGCTGGGCAGCTTCGCGGCCGGCGAGATCGCCTGGAACGTGCTCTACCCGATCGTGCTGTCGTACCTGATAGGACTGGCCGCCTCGCTCGACCCGCGCGGCCGCTGGGCGGTGCTCGTCGGCTCGGCGTCCTCGCTCGGGACGGCGGCCGGTCCGCTGACCGGGAGTCTGCTGTCCGCGCAGGCCGGGTTCCCCGCGATGGGGCTGGTCCTGGGCGCCGGTCTGCTGGTCGTCGCCGTCCCCATGACCGCCGTCGCCCTGCACACGGGCGGGCGCCCGCTGCTGCCGGGCGCGGTGCGCCGGCGCGGCGGCACCCCGGCGGCCGTGGTCGCCGCGGCCACCGGCACGCCGAACGGCTCGGTGCCGCAGGTCGGCGCGCCCGAGCAGCCGGTCGTGGACATCGCCCTGGACACCCCGGTCGCGCCCGTGCGGGGCGCGTACGACACGGCCGGTCCCCGGCGGGCGGGTGCCGGGGACTGACCGGCCCGGGTCAGAAGGCGTACGCCTCCACCTCGGCCAGGTACCGCGCCCGCAGCTCCTCGTCGTCCTCCAGGAAGGAGGCGACGAAGGAGTTGCGGGCCAGCTCGCGCAGCCGCTCCTCGTCCAGGCCGAGCGTGCGCCGTACGGCGTCGAAGTTGTCGCCGGCGTAGCCGCCGAAGTAGGCGGGGTCGTCGGAGTTGACCGTGCAGAGCAGCCCGGCGTCGAGCATCGCGGGCAGCGGGTGGTCGGCGAGGGTGTCGACGGCGCGCAGCCGGACGTTGGACAGCGGGCACAGCGTCAGCGGAATCCGCTCGCGCACCAGCCGCGCCACCAGCTTCGGGTCCTCCATGCAGCGCAGCCCGTGGTCGACGCGTTCGACGCCGAGCACGTCCAGCGCCTCGGTGATGTACTGCGGCGGCCCCTCCTCGCCGGCGTGCGCGACCCGGCGCAGCCCCAGCGCGGCGGCGGCCTCGTACACCTCGCGGAACTTCACCGGCGGGTGCCCCACCTCGGCCGAGTCCAGCCCGACTCCGGTGATCCTGTCCAGGTACGGCTTCGCCGCGTCCAGGGTGGCGAGGGCCGACTCGGCGGACTCGTCGCGCAGGAAGCAGAGGATCAGCCGGGTGGAGACGCCGTGCCGCTCCCGGCTGCGGCCGAGCGCCCGCCACAGCCCCTCGACGACCGTGCCCATCGACACCCCCCGGTCGATGTGGGCCTGCGGGTCGAAGAAGATCTCCGCGTGGCGCACGCCCTGCGCGGCCGCCCGCGCGAGGTAGGCGTCGGCGAGGTCCTCGAAGTCCCGCTCGGTGCGCAGGACCGCCATCAGCTCGTAGTACAGGTTCAGGAAGGACTGGAGGTCCTCGAACCGGTACGCCTCACGCAGTTCCTCGGTGTCCTTGTACGGCAGCGACACCCCGTTGCGGGCGGCCAGCTCGAACGCCAGCTCGGGCTCCAGGGTGCCTTCGATGTGCAGGTGCAGTTCAGCTTTGGGGAGGGGCATCAAAGCATCGTACGGCCGCTTCACCGCCGTTTCGGAACCGGCACTCGCAGCAGGTCGTGCGCCACCGTCAGCTCGCCCTCGAACCCGGCGGCCCTCGCCTGCCGCTCGAACTCCCCGGGATCGGAGTAGCGCTGACTGAAGTGGGTGAGGACGAGATGCCGCACCCCCGCGTCCCGGGCGACCCGCGCCGCCTGACCTGACGTCAGGTGACCGTGCTCGATGGCGAGTTCGATGTCGTCGTCGAGGAACGTGGACTCGATCACCAGCATGTCGCAGCCCTCGGCGAGCGCGTGCACGCCGTCGCACAGCCGGGTGTCCATGACGAACGCGAACCGCTGGCCGCGCCGCACCTCGCTGACGTCCTCCAGGCCGACGCCGCCGATCGCGCCCTCCCGCTGGATCCGCCCCACGTCGGGCCCCCTCAGTCCGTGCGCGGCGAGCCGGTCGGGCAGCATGCGGCGGCCGTCCGGCTCGACGAGGCGGTAGCCGTAGGACTCCACGGGGTGGGACAGCCGGCGCGCCTCCAGGGTGTACGAGCCGGTCGTCACCAGCGGCCCGTCCGTGTCGACCGGCGCCTCGGTCACGCCGACCGTCTCGCGGTAGGCGGTGGCGTACCGGAGCCGGTCGAAGAAGCGCTGCCCGGAGCGCGGGTAGTGGGCGGTGACCGGGTGCGGCACCTTGTCCAGGTTGACGCGCTGGATGACCCCGGCGAGACCGAGGGAGTGGTCGCCGTGGAAGTGGGTGACGCAGATCCGGTTCAGGTCGTGGGCGGCGACGCCGGCGCGCACCATCTGGCGCTGGGTGCCCTCGCCGGGGTCGAAGAGGAGGCCCTCGCCGTCCCAGCGCAGGAAGTAGCCGTTGTGGTTGCGGTGCCGGGTCGGGACCTGGCTGGCGGTGCCGAGGACGACCAACTCGCGTACGGACACGGCGGTTATCCGGGAGGCCAGTGCAGGCCCCGGCCGCCGAGGAGGTGCGCGTGGGCGTGCCAGACGGTCTGGCCGGCGCCGCTGCCGGTGTTGAAGACGGTGCGGTAGCTGTCCAGCTTCTCCAGCTCGGCCACCGTCTGTGTCTCGCGGAGGACGTCCGCGGCGAGCTGCGGCGCGTCGGCGGCGAGGGCGGCGGCGTCTTTGTGGTGCGCCTTGGGGATCACCAGGATGTGGGTGGGCGCCTGGGGGTTGATGTCCCGGAAGGCGAGGGTGGTCTCCGTCTCGCGGACGATGGTCGCGGGGACGTGTCCCTCGACGATCTTGCAGAACAGGCAGTCGTCCTGCGGTTCCCCTGCCATGCGGGTCTCCTTTTCTCGCCGGTGATCTCTGTGGGGGCATGGTATCGACCGCCGCCCGGTCGCGGGCGGAGGCGGATTCCGCCCCCGCCGCCCCTACCCTCCCCCACTCTCGGCTTCGCTCGAGCGGGGGGACCCCCATCGTCCCCCCGGGGGCTGCCGCCCCGGACCCCCGCTTCGGCCCTGAACGGGCCTCGTCCTCAATCGCCGGACGGGCTGGGTGATCTCACCCTTCTCCGACAGTGGGCGGCACCTTCGCCGGCGTCGATTCCAGTGCGGCCAGCGCCAGCGACACCGCCTCGTCCAGCTGGACGTCCCGGCCCGCCGCATGGTCCTGGGGGCGGACGACGACCTCGACGTCGGGGTCGACGCCGTGGTTCTCGACCCCCCACCCGTACCCCTCCAGCCAGATCGCGTACTTCGGCTGGGTGATCAGCGTCCCGTCGACCAGGCGGTACCGGCTGTCGATGCCGACCGTCCCGCCCCACGTCCGCGTGCCCACCACCGGCCCGATCCCGAGCGCCTTGACCGCGGCGTTCACGATGTCGCCGTCGGACCCGGAGAACTCGTTGGCGACGGCGACGACGGGCCCGCGCGGCGCGTCCTCCGGGTAGCTGGTGGGCCGCATCCCGCGCGGCACGTCCCAGCCGACGATGCGCCGCGCCAGCTTCTCCACCACCAGCTGGGAGGTGTGCCCGCCCCGGTTCTCCCGCACGTCGACGACGAGCCCCTCGCGGGCCACCTCGACGCGCAGGTCCCGGTGGAGCTGCGCCCAGCCGGAGCCGACCATGTCGGGGACGTGCAGATAGCCGAGCCGCCCACCGGACTTCTCGTGCACATGGGCCCGCCGGTCCGCGACCCACGCGTGGTAGCGCAGCGCCTCCTCGTCGTCGGTCGGCACGACCACGGCGTGCCGCGGCTCGCCCCCGCCGGCCGGCGAGATCGTCAGCTCGACCGCCTTGCCGGCGGTGCCGACGAGCAGCGGTCCGGGCCCGGTGACCGGGTCGACGGGGTGCCCGGCGACGGCGACGATCGCGTCGCCGGGGCGCACGGCGACGCCGGGCGCGGCCAGCGGGGAGCGGGCGTCGGGGTCGGAGGTCTCCGCCGGCAGGATCCGGTCGATGCGCCAACTGCCGTCCTCGTGACGGGAGATGTCGGCGCCCAGCAGACCCTGGCGGGCGCCGCTGCCGTAGCCGCCGCGGGGCATGACATAGGCGTGCGAGGTGCCGAGTTCGCCGTGCACCTCCCACAGCAGGTCGATCAGGTCGTCCTTGGTCGCCACCCGCTCCAGGACCGGACGGTAGCGGTCGAGGACGCCGTCCCAGTCGACGCCGCCGAGGTCGGGCCGCCAGAAGTTGTCCCGCATGACGCGGCCGGTCTCGTCGTACATCTGCCGCCACTCGGCGGCCGGGTCGACCGTCTGGCGTACACGGCCGAGGTCGACGGTGATGTTGGAGTCGCTGTCCTCGTCGCCGGAGGCGCGCCGGTCGCTGGGGACGACCTTCAGCTTGTGGTCGGTCCACAGCAGCAGCCGCTTGCCGTCGCCGCTGACGTCGAAGTCGTCGACGTCGGAGGCGAGATGGTCCAGGCGGCGCTGGGCGAGGTCGTAGCGCTCCAGCTCGGTGTGCGGGTCGGGGGCGTCGGGTGTGGCGCGCGAGGCGCCGAGGACGCCGCGCACCGGGTGGCGCAGCCAGAGCACGCCGTCCTTGGCGGCGCGCAGCGTCGAGTAGCGGCCGGCCTCGACGGGGAAGGGGATGATCCGGTCGGCGAGCCCTTCGAGGTCGATGCGGGTGGCCGGGGTGCCCTCGCTGTCGGGGGTCTCGTCCTTGTCGTGGATCTCGAAGGGCCGGCCGTGCCGCTGCGGGCCGAACGGGGAGGGGGTGGTGGCGGCCAGCGTGACGAGGTGCGGGCGGGCGCCGGCGACGAAGGACAGGTCGAAGGCGTGCTGGTCGTAGACGGGGTCGAAGGCGCGGGCGGACAGGAACGCCAGGTGCTTGCCGTCGAGGGTGAAGGCGGGCGCGAAGTCCTGGAAGCGCAGCGGGGTCGCCTCGGCGACCGACAGGTCGGTGGTGTTGGCGAGCTTGAGCTGGCTGAGCGGGCGCGGACCGGGGTGCGACCAGGCGAGCCACCCGGAGTCGGGGGAGAAGACCAGGTCGCCGACCTCGCCGTCCTCGCTGCGGTCGACCTCGCGGACCTCGCCGGTCTCCCGTTCGACGAGCAGCAGCCGCCCGTCGTGCGCGGCGACGGCGGCCCGGCTGCCGTCGGGGGCCATGGCCAGCTCCAGGACCCGGCCGAGGCGTCCGGCGGCGAGCCGGCGCGGGGCTGCGCCGGGGGCCGCTCCGGTGGCGGGGGCGAACTCCAGGGCGTCCTCTCCCTCGGCGTCCGTCACCCACACCGCCCACTCCTCGCCCTCCACGCGGAAGGTGTGCGGCAACCGGGCCCGCACGCCCGGCTCGGCGGCAAGGACGCGGGCCGGGCCGTGGCGGTGGGTGACCCAGTGGACGGCGCCGCGGATCTCCACGGCGCTGCCGCGCGCGGTGTGGTCGGGCATCGCGGAGCCCATCCAGCGGGCGGCGGCGACCGGGAACGGCCGCCGGTCGGTGCGCTGTCCGCCGAGACGGACGTCGAGCCGGCGCGGCTCGGCCCCGTCGAGGTCGTCGAGGATCCACAGCTCGCCCGCGCCGACGTACACGATCCGGCTGCCGTCGCCGGCGGCCTGGCGGGCGTAGAAACCGTCGAGCGGGGTGTGCCGGCGCAGGTCGGAGCCGTCGGCCAGGGAGGAGTACAGCGCGCCGACGCCCTCGTGGTCGGAGAGGAAGGCGATCCGGTCGCCCGCCCACACCGGGTGCTCGATGTTGCCGTCGAGGTCCTCGTGCAGCCGGGTGAACTCCCCGGCACCCTCTCCGTCGCCGAGGGACCGGTCGATCCACAGCTTGCCCGCGGTGCCGCCCCGGTAGCGCTTCCAGTGGGCGGCCTCGCGGCCCATGGTCGCGGACAGCAGCACGGTGTGCGGGCCGTGGGCGACGCCGCCGACGGGGCCGTACGGCAGGACCGTCGACGGTCCGCCGTCGAGCGGGACGGCGTGCGCCCAGCTGCGGCGCAGGCTGGCCTGGCCGTGTGCGGTGAGCGCCAGGACCTGCCCGTCGGGGGTCCAGCCGTGCACCTGGGTGCGCCAACACCCCCAGTGGGTCAGCCTGGTGGACGGTCCGCCGTCGACGGGGGCGATGTGCGCCTCGGGGGCCCCGTCGCGGGTGGAGGTCCAGGCGACGGTCGTGCCGTCGGGTGAGATGCGCGGTGCGGAGACGGGTACGTTGTCGGCGCTGACCCGCCAGGCGCGGCCGCCGTCGAGGGGGGCGAGCCACACGTCGTCCTCGGCGGTGAAGGCCACCAGTTCGCCGTGCAGATGCGGGTATCGGATGTACGCAGCAGGCGTCGCGGACTGTGTCACCCGATCACTCTAGGCAAGGGCGCGGGCGGTGAACAGGGGCTCAGGGGCGCTGCCCTCACTTGCCCTCGACCGGTGCGCAGCGGGTGTCGGACGGGCACCAGACGGTCCGGGTGACGGTCACGGTGACGGTGGGCCGCTCCGGTCGGTCCGGGTTCGCGGAGGGGGGCGGTCGAAGCGGTGAGGGCGTCGCCGACGCGCAGTCGCCGAGTCCGCTCACCCGGAAGACCTCTCTCCCGCCCACCTGCGCGCGGAGGTCGCCGCGTACGCAGGAGCCGTCGACGGCGCGGGTGACCGTGCCGGTGACCTCGATGTCGCGGCCGTCGTCGGTCTCGCCCTGGCACTTGACCGAGGCGACGGTCTCCTCGCCCGCCGAGGCGCGGCCCTTGCCGTAGTCGGCGGTACAGGTCAGCCACCGTACGTCCGTTTTACGGCGGGCCAGTTCGGCCGTGGCGGCCTCGTCGGTGGTGTACGCCACGGACGCGGCGCTCAGCCCGCCCGGATCGCACGCCGCGAGCCCGCCCACGGCCACGAGCGCCAGTGCCGTGGCCGCGGCCGTGCGCGTCCCCGGCCGTCCTGCCCTGATGCGTCTCCAAGCCCCCATGCGGGCAGACTGCCACCGCCGCGGCGGTCGCGGTAGAGCGCGTGCCGCCGCTCACGCGCCCCGTACAGCGCCCGCGTGAGGGTCTCTCAGGACCAGCGGCCGGTGCGGCCGAGGAGGAGGGCGGTGGCGGCGGTGCCGGCGGTCGAGGTGCGCAGGACGGTGCGGCCGAGGATGTACGGCTTCGCGCCCGCCTCCTTGAACAGCGCCAACTCGTCGGAGGAAACGCCCCCTTCGGGGCCGACGACCAGCACGATGTCTCCCCGCTCGGGGAGTTCGGCGGTGGCGAGGGGCTCGCTGCCCTGTTCGAAGTCCGAGTGGAGTACGGCGGCGAAGTCCGCGCCGGCGAGAAGTGCCGCCACCTGCTTGGTGGTCGCCGCGTCCGCGACCTCGGGGAAGCGCACCCGGCGGGACTGTTTGCCGGCCTCGCGGGCGGTGGCCCGCCACTTCGCCAGCGCCTTGGCGCCCCGGTCGCCCTTCCACTGCGTGATGCAGCGGGCTGCGGACCACGGGACGATGCGGTCGACGCCGGTCTCGGTCATCGTCTCCACGGCCAACTCGCCCCGGTCGCCCTTGGGGAGCGCCTGCACGACGGTGATCCGGGGCTGCTCCTCGGGCTCCTCGTGGATGCTCTGAAGATCCATGACGACCAGCCGGTCCTTGCCCTCGGCGGCCTTGACGACGCCCTCGGCCCAGCGCCCGCGCCCGTCGGTGAGGACGACGCCCTCGCCGGGCCGCAGCCGCTTCACGGAGACGGCGTGCCGCCCCTCGGGGCCGTCGAGCACGACCTCGCCGCCGCTGAGGTCGGGAACCTCCAGCGGATCGAGCACGAACACCGGAGCCGTCATCGCCCCGCACCTCCTTCTGCGTCGGCCGCCGACGCGGCCCACACCGCGCCGGCCTCGGCCGCCAGTACCTCCACCAGCTCGCCGGCCGGCATGTCCCGGGCCATCCGGTGGCCCTGCCCCGCCCACAGAGCCATGCCCTGCGCGTCGCCCGCCGCGGCGGCCGCCTTGCGCAGCGGCGCGGTGAGGTGGTGCACCTCCGGGTAGGCGGCGGGCGCGTAGCGTCCGTGCTCGCGCAGGAAGCGGTTGACCAGGCCGCGGGCCGGCCGGCCGGTGAACGCGCGGGTCAGCCGGGTGCCCACGAACAACGGATCGGTCAGCGCCTCCTTGTGCGCGGCGGCCGCACCGGACTCGGGCGTGGGGACGAACGCGGTGCCGAGCTGGACGGCGCTCGCGCCCGCCGCGAGGGCGGCGGCGATCTGGCTGCCGCGCATGATGCCGCCGGCGGCGACGAGGGGCAGCCCGACCGCCTCACGGACCAGGGCGATCAGCGACAGCAGTCCGATGCCCGAGCCGTCGTTGTCGGGGACGTCCCGGTGGGTGCCCTGGTGGCCGCCGGCCTCGATGCCCTGCACGATCACCGCGTCCGCGCCGGCCCGTTCCACGGCGAGCGCCTCCTCGACGGTCGTGGCGGTGACCAGCGTGAACGTCCCGGCCCTGCGCAGCGAGGCCAGCACCTCGGGGCTCGGCACGCCGAAGTGGAAGGACACCGCCGCCACCGGGTCGTCGAGCAGCACCGCGAGCTTCGCGTCGTAGCCGTCGTCCCGTCCGCTGTCCGGGTCGCCGAGTTCCGTGCGGTACCAGGCGGCCTCGCCCGCCAGTTGGTGGGCGTACACCTCGACGGCGCCGGCGTCGAAGGGCGCGGCGCCCGCCGCCGTGGTGGAGCCGGCGCCTGCACCGGACTGCTCGGGCTGCGGCATGAAGAGGTTCACGCCGAAGGGCCGGGAGGTGAGCCCGCGCATCTGCTTGATCTCCCGGTACATCCCGTCGGCGGTCTTGTACCCGCCGGCGAGGAAGCCGAGCCCGCCGGCCTCGGACACGGCGGCGGCGAGCCGGGGGACGGAGACGCCGCCCGCCATGGGGGCCTGCACGATCGGATGGCGGAGAAGACCGGTCAGCGCGGAGGACATGACCGCATGGTGTCACGTCCCGGCGCCCTGTCCCGCCGGGGGCTCCGCCCCCGCCTCACCGCCCGTTGAAGGCGTCCTTCAGCCGGGAGAACAACCCCTGCTGCCCGGGCTGGAACTGCCCCAGGGGGCGCTCCTCACCGCGCAGCTTCGCCAGTTCGCGCAGCAGCCGCTCCTGCTCCGGGTCCAGCTTGGTGGGCGTCTGGACCTCCACGTGCACGATGAGGTCGCCGCGGCCGCCGCCGCGCAGGTGCGTCACTCCGCGCTGGTGCAGCGGAATGGACTGCCCCGACTGCGTTCCGGGCCGGATGTCGACCTCCTCCGCCCCGTCCAGCGTCTCCAGCGGCACCTTGGTGCCGAGCGCCGCCGCGGTCATCGGGAGGGTGACCGTGCAGTGCAGGTCGTCGCCGCGCCGCTGGAACATCGCGTGCGGCAGTTCGTGGATCTCGACGTAGAGGTCGCCGGCCGGGCCGCCGCCCGGTCCGACCTCGCCCTCGCCGGCGAGCTGGATCCGGGTGCCGTTGTCGACACCGGCCGGGATCTTCACCGTCAGCGTGCGCCGCGACCGCACCCGTCCGTCGCCCGCGCACTCGGGGCACGGGGTGGGCACCACGGTGCCGAAGCCCTGGCACTGGGGGCAGGGACGCGAGGTCATGACCTGGCCCAGGAAGGACCGCGTCACCTGCGACACCTCACCGCGGCCGCGGCACATGTCGCAGGTCTGGGCCGTGGTGCCGGGCGCCGCACCCTCGCCGCTGCAGGTGGTGCAGACGATCGCGGTGTCGACCTGGATGTCCTTGGTGGTGCCGAACGCGGCCTCCTCCAGATCCACCTCCAGCCGGATCATCGCGTCCTGGCCGCGCCGCGTGCGCGACCTCGGGCCCCGCTGGGACGCCGTGCCGAAGAACGCGTCCATGATGTCGGAGAAGTTGCCGAAGCCACCGGCTCCGAAGCCGCCCGCGCCCGCGCCGCCGGCCTGCGAGAGCGGGTCGCCGCCGAGGTCGTAGACCTGCTTCTTCTGCGGGTCCGACAGCACCTCGTAAGCGGCGTTGATCTCCTTGAACCGCTCCTGGGTCTTCGGATCGGGGTTGACGTCCGGGTGCAGCTCGCGGGCGAGCCGCCGGAAGGCCTTCTTGATCTCTTCCTGCGACGCGTCGCGGCGCACGCCGAGAACGGCGTAGTAGTCCGTGGCCACTTACGACTCCGCCAGGATCTGTCCGACGTACCGTGCCACTGCGCGTACCGCTCCCATCGTTCCCGGGTAATCCATGCGGGTCGGTCCGACCACGCCGAGCTTGGCGACTGCCTCGCCGCCCGAACCGTAGCCGACCGACACCACGGAAGTGGAGTTGAGTCCCTCGTAGGCGTTCTCGTGCCCGATACGCACGATCATGCCCGAATCCCCTGCCTCGCCCAGGAGTTTGAGGAGCACGACCTGCTCCTCGAGCGCCTCCAGGACGGGCCGGATGGTGAGGGGAAAGTCATGTCCGAAGCGGGTGAGATTGGCGGTGCCGCCGATCATCAGCCGCTCCTCGTTCTCCTCGACGAGTGTCTCCAGCAGGGTGGAGAGCACCGTCGAGACCGTGCCGCGGTCCTCCGCCTCGAAGGCCTCCGGAAGATCCTCCACCAGAGGCGGCACATCGGTGAACCGGCGCCCCGCCACCCGGCTGTTGAGCCGGGCGCGCAGGTCCGCGAGCGAGGCCTCGCCGAACGGCGCGGGGCAGTCCACCAGCCGCTGCTCGACCCGCCCGGTGTCCGTGATCAGCACGAGCATGAGGCGGGCCGGGGCGAGCGAGAGCAGTTCCACGTGCCGCACCGTGGACCGGGTCAGCGACGGGTACTGCACGACGGCGACCTGGCGGGTGAGCTGCGCGAGCAGCCGGACCGTCCGGGCGACGACGTCGTCGAGGTCGACGGCGCCGTCGAGGAAGTTCTGGATGGCGCGCCGCTCGGGGCCGGTCATCGGCTTGACGCCGGCGAGCTTGTCGACGAAGAGGCGGTAGCCCTTGTCGGTGGGGATGCGTCCGGCACTGGTGTGCGGCTGGGCGATGTAGCCCTCGTCCTCCAGGGCGGCCATGTCGTTGCGGACCGTCGCCGGGGACACTCCGAGGCTGTGGCGCTCGGTGAGCGCCTTGGAGCCGACCGGCTCCTCGGTGCCGACGTAGTCCTGGACGATGGCGCGCAGTACCTTCAGCCGCCGTTCACTCAGCATCCGCGCACACCTCCAGTGCTTCGTCCCCTTGGCGCCTTGCCTGGCACTCGTCACATCCGAGTGCCAGCGTTCCCCGGCAAGTGTACGGCCGTGGGGTGCGCAGGGGGCAAGGTCGGTCCGGTCCCGTGCCGGCCGACGGGTTCGTCACGGTTAGCGTCGCGGTATGACGGTCACTTGGGAAGAGCTGGGTTGGGAGCAGGTCTCGACGGGGGTCGGACGGCGGCGGCTGCCGGGCTGGGACTGCACGGCGGGGCTGGTCGTGGGGACCGGGGCGGTGCTGCTGATCGACGCGGGTTCGAGCCTCGCGGAGGGCACGCGGCTGCGGGCGGAGGCGGAGCGGCTCGCCGGACGCCGTGTGACTCATCTCGCGCTCACCCACCCCCACTTCGACCATGTGTTCGGGGCGGCGGCGTTCGCGGGCGCGGAGGTGTTCGCGGCGGTGGGCGCGGAGTCGGTGTTCGCGCGGGAGCGGGCCGATCTGCACGCGGACGCGGTGCGCAACGGGCTCGACGAGGCGGCGGCGACGGAGGCCGTGGACGCCCTGGTGCGGCCCCGCCACCTGGTCTCCGGGGAGTGGACCCTGGACATGGGCGGCGGGCGGCAGGTCCTGCTGGCGAACGTGGGCCCCGGTCACACGGCGCACGACCTGGCGGTGCTGGTGCCGGGGTCGCCGGAGGCGGTGTTCTGCGGCGACCTGGTGGAGGAGTCCGGCGAGCCCCAGGCAGGGCCGGACGCCGTGCCCTCGCACTGGCCGGCCGCCCTGGACCGCCTGCTCGCCCTCGGCGGCGAGGACGCGCTGTACGTGCCCGGTCACGGAGCGGTCGTGGACGCGGCGTTCGTACGGGCGCAGCGGGACGCCCTGGCCGCCCGTTTCGGCGTGTCGCCGTGACAGCGCCCCTGCTTCTCCTATCGTCGTGCGAATGCGCCAGTACTCCGCCGATCTGACCCCGTCCTGGAAGAAGCCGCAGCCGGTCCCCGAGGTCGCGGCGGAGCCCGGCCTGGTGGTGGAGGAGCCGGGCAGCGGATTCTGCGGCGCGGTGATCCGCTGCGAGGCGGGCACGGTCACCCTGGAGGATCGTTTCGGCAAGCACCGGGTGTTCCCGCTGGAGCCGCGCGGGTTCCTGCTGGAGGGGCGCCCGGTGACGCTCGTACGGCCCACGTCGGGCGGTCCGGCGCGACCCGCCCGCACCGCCTCGGGTTCGGTGGCCGTGCCGGGCGCACGCGCGCGCGTGGCCCGCGCCGGCCGGATCTACGTCGAGGGGCGGCACGACGCCGAGCTGGTCGAGAAGGTGTGGGGCGACGACCTGCGCGTCGAGGGCGTGGTGGTGGAGTACCTGGAGGGCGTCGACGATCTCCCGTCGATCGTCGAGGACTTCGCGCCGGGACCGGACGCGCGGCTCGGCGTCCTGGTGGACCACCTGGTCCCCGGCACGAAGGAGTGGCGGATCGCACAGTCGGTGACCAGCGAGCACGCGCTCGTGGTGGGGCACCCGTACATCGACGTCTGGGAGGCGGTGAAGCCGTCGTCCCTGGGCATCGAGGCGTGGCCGCGCGTGCCGCACGGCCAGGACTGGAAGACCGGGGTGTGCCGGGCGCTGGGCTGGCCGTCGGACAACACCGGCGCGGTGTGGCAGGCGATCCTGGCCCGGGTGGGCTCCTACAAGGACCTGGAGCCGGAGCTCCTCGGCCGGGTGGAGGAGCTGATCGACTTCGTCACCGGCTGACGGGGCCGGGCGGGCGTTTCAGTCCACGAGGTCCCTGACCACGGCGTCCGCCAGCAGCCGGCCGCGCAGGGTGAGGACGGCGCGGCCCTCGTCGTAGGGCCCCGGCTGCAGCAACCCCTCCGTGAGCGCCCGGCGCGCGGCCGTGAGCCCCTCTTCCCGCAGCAGGTCCAGCGGTACGCCCTCGCGCAGCCGCAGCTCCAGCAGGATGCGCTCGACCCGGCGGTCCTCGTCCGTGAGGAGTTCGCGGCCGGCGCCCGGTGAGCGGCCCGCCGCCAGCGCCGCCGCGTACGCCCCCGGGTGCTTGACGTTCCACCAGCGCACCCCGCCGACGTGGCTGTGGGCGCCCGGCCCGGCGCCCCACCAGTCGGCGCCGCGCCAGTACAGCTCGTTGTGCAGGCAGCGGGCCGCCGGTGAGGTGGCCCAGTTGGACACCTCGTACCAGTGGTAGCCGGCCGCGGCGAGGGTCTCCTCGGCGATGAGGTAGCGGTCCGCGTGCGCGTCGTCGTCCGTCATCGGGATCTCGCCCCGGCGGATGCGGCGGGCGAGCTGGGTGCCCTCCTCGACGATCAGGGCGTAGGCGCTGACGTGGTCCGGGCCGGCGCCGAGGACGGCGTCCAGGGAGGCCCGCCAGTCGTCGTCCGACTCGCCCGGCGTGCCGTAGATCAGGTCCAGGTTGACGTGCTCGAAGCCCGCCGCCCGCGCTTCCGCCACGCACGCCTCGGGCCGTCCGGGGGTGTGGGTGCGGTCGAGGGTCCGCAGCACGTGCTGCCGGGCGCTCTGCATGCCGAGGGAGACGCGGTTGAAGCCGCCCTCGCGCAGGGCCGCGAGGTACGCCGGGTCCACGGACTCCGGGTTCGCCTCCGTGGTCACCTCCGCGTCCGCCGCGAGCCCGAACTCCTCGCGGATCGCGCCCAGCATCCGCACGAGGTCGTCCGCGGCCAGCAGCGTGGGCGTGCCGCCGCCGACGAACACCGTCCGCACCTCGCGCGGATCGTCGCCCAGCACCTTGCGGGCGAGCCGGATCTCGTCGATCAGGGTGTCGGCGTAGTTGTCGCGGGAGGCGAGCACACCGCCGGTGCCGCGCAGCTCGGTGGCGGTGTACGTGTTGAAGTCGCAGTACCCGCAACGGCTCGCGCAGTAGGGCACGTGCAGGTAGAAGCCGAGGGGCCGGTCGGCCGCCCCGGCGAGCGCGGACGAGGGCAGCGCACCGTCGTCGGGAACGGGCTCACCGTCGGGGAGTGCGGAAGGCATGTGCTCCATTGTCCCGCACCGGGCGACGCGCCCTCCCCGCCCCTGCCGCCGCTAATCGGTCTGCAGCACCAGGAGGGCCAGGTCGTCCTCCGGAGGGTCGTCGCCGAAGGCGTGGACGAGGTCGCGGACGCGTTCGGCGATCAGGTCGGCGTCGAGGCCGGCGCATCCGGCCAGCGCGAGAGCCAGGCCGTCGTCGTCGTCGAACTGGCGCGGCCCCGAGCGGCGCTCGGTGACGCCGTCGGTCACGCACAGCAAGGTGTCGCCGGGCCGCAGCTCCAGGGTCTCGCTGATGTACGTGGCGTCCTCCACGACCCCCAGGAGGGTCTGCGGCTGCGCGGCCGTGGTGACCGTCCCGTCGGGTCCCAGCAGCAGCGGCAGCGGGTGCCCGGCGGAGGCGAGGGTGCAGCGGACCCCGCCGTCGAAGGGGACGAGCTCGCCGTAGAGCAGCGAGAGGAAGCGGGTCTGCGGCCCGTCCGCCGGTCCGGCCGGGCCGACGAAGGCACGGGCCGCGGCGTCGGCGGCCTCGGTGGCGTCGTCGAGGAGCAGCTGGTTGAGGCGGTCGAGGACCTCGGGGACGCCGTACCCCTCACGGGCCAGCAGCCGCAGCCAGGGCCGTGCCAGTCCGATGACGACGGCCGCCTCCGGGCCCTTGCCCTGCACGTCGCCCACGGCGAAGCACCAGCGGCCGTCGCCCGCCGGGAACAGGTCGTAGAAGTCGCCGCTCGGGCCGCCCTGCTCGCGCGGCTCGTGGACGAGGGCGCTGCGCAGTCCGGGTATCTCGGCGACCGCGCCGGGCAGCAGGCCGCGCTGGAGGACGGCGCTGATGGTGACCTGGCGGGCGTACTGGCGGGCCGCTCCGATGGCGAGCGCCACCCGGCGGCCGAGGTCCTCGACCAGCCCGGTGACCTCGTCGGGGAAGCGGAGCAGCCCGGCCCGGCCGATGACGAGCGTGCCGAGCGGGCGGCCGCCGGCGATCAGCCGGTAGGCGAGGGCGGAGCCGCCCGGGCCGAGCGCCTCGGCGGGCCAGGGGAAGGCGGTGGGCCCGGTGCCCGCCGCGTCGGGCGGGTGCGAGGGGTGCGGCGGGTGCGGCGGGTCCTTCTCCAGGGTGCGGCGCAGCTCCTCGATGTGGTGCTCGCCGCCGTGGCAGACGCGGGCCAGCCGCGGTCCGGGCCCGCACGTGCCGTCGCCCCAGCCGCGCGCGCTGAGTTCGTCCTCCAGCCACACCGCGCACCAGTCCGCCAGCCGCGGCACGAGCAACTGGCCGGTGAGCGCGGCGACCAGGTCCTCGTCGAGCTGCCCGGCGAGCAGGTCGGACGCCTCGGCGAGGAAGGAGAGCGCGCCCCGGCCGAGCCAGTCACGGGGGTGGTGCGTGGGGGCGGGCAAGCGGGCGGGGACGTCGGCGCCGGTGCGGGCGGTGTCGCCGGCGACGGCGTCGGCCCCGGTGCCGGCGGTGCGGGCGGCGGGGTCGGCGTCGGTGCGGGCGCTGCCGGCGCCGCCGGCCGGGGCGGCTTCGGCGCGGGCGGTGCAGGCGGTCATGGGCGCGTCGTCGCCGTACGCCTCCCCGGCGTTCGCAGTGTTCTCCGCGATCGGCCCGAGCCGTGCCCACACCGTCTTCGTCCCCCGGCGGTACGTCACGCCCCACGCCTCCGCCAGCGTCGCGACCAGCTGCAGTCCGCGGCCGTACTCCGGGGTGTCGTGGGGCGGTTCGGGCGTGCTGTCGCGCGGTGCGCGGGAGGGGTGGCGGTCGGAGACCTCCACGACGACGGCGTACGCCTCGGGCTCGTCGTCCTCCGCGGGGCACAGCCGGCACACCAGGTCGATGTCGGTGCCGGCGTGCACGACCGCGTTGGTGACCAGCTCGCTGACGACGAGCACGGCGTCCTCCGCGAGCCGCCCGGCGAGGTGTTCCGCGCCGGGCAGGCCGAGGCCGCTCCATTCCGTCAGCGCGCCGTGCACGAGGTCGCGGGCGGCGCCGGGCGCGTGGGAGCCGCCGGCCAGGGTCGCGCGCGTGCGCGCCGGGAGCCCGCCCGGGCGGGCGGACGCGCCGCCGGGCCGGGACACGGTCTCCCGTTGCGTAGGAATGACCCCCATGCGCAGCTCCTCGGACGGTCGACGTTTCGAGCCTCGACCTGACGATCGGCCCTCGGTCTTCGGACGATTACGCCTCTCCGGACGCCGTCAGAGTGACAGACTGACCACGCCCATAAGCGCCGAGTTATCGAAGTGGGCCGTCATGAGTGAGAACAGTGCTCCGCATGTGCTCGAAGACGGACGTATTGAGGACAGGATTCGAGCATCCGAGCTGCGCCCGCTGCTCGCGGCGATGACCGCCGCCCGCGACGGCGACTTCACGAAGCTGCCGGAGTCGGGCGACGGGATCGCGGCCGAACTGACGTCCGTCTTCAACCAGATCCTGGACCGCAGCGTGCACTTCAACGCCGAGGTCCGCCGGGTGAAGCGGGAGGTGGTGCGCTACGGCCGTCTGGACGAGCGGCTGTCGGCCAGTCCCGGCCACGGCGGCTGGGCCACGCGGGTGGACGACGTCAACCAGTTGCTGGACGCCCTGGTGGCCCCCGCGGCCA
This sequence comes from Streptomyces sp. NPDC101166, assembly GCF_044768125.1. NCBI lineage: Bacteria > Bacillati > Actinomycetota > Actinomycetes > Kitasatosporales > Streptomycetaceae > Streptomyces > Streptomyces sp. NPDC101166. Next base: position 103,819 of record NZ_JBIWPF010000022.1, on the reverse strand, counting down.
ACGCGACGCGCGTCCTGGACGCGGTGGCCGGAGGGGATCTGACCCAGCGGGTCGATCTGCACGACGGGACCAGGGAGTTGCGCGGCGATCTGCGCCGGCTGGGCCGGACCGTGAACAAGACGGTGGACCAACTGTCCCTGTTCACCGGCGAGGTGACCCGGGTCGCCCGGGAGGTCGGGACCGAGGGCCGGCTCGGCGGGCGGGCCAAGGTGCAGGGGCTGTCGGGCAGTTGGCGGGACGTGACCGAGGCGGTGAACACCATGGCGTCCCGGCTGACGGCGCAGGTGCGGGACATCGCCCTGGTGACGACGGCGGTGGCGCGCGGCGACCTGACCCGGACGGTGACCGTCGAGGCGACCGGCGAGCTGCTGGAGCTGAAGCTGACCGTCAACACGATGGTCGACCAGCTCTCCGCGTTCGCCGACGAGGTGACCCGCGTCGCCCGCGAGGTGGGCACCGAGGGCCAGTTGGGCGGCCGGGCTCAGGTGCGGGGCGTGTCGGGCGTCTGGAAGGACCTCACCGACAACGTCAACTTCATGGCGTCGAACCTGACCTCACAGGTCCGCAACATCGCCCAGGTGACCACAGCCGTCGCCAACGGCGACCTCAGCCAGAAGATCACCGTGGACGCGCAGGGTGAGATCCTGGAGCTGAAGTCGACG
>NZ_JBIWPF010000022.1:53279-103062 GCF_044768125.1 Streptomyces sp. NPDC101166 | reverse complement strand
CGACGATCAACACCATGGTCGACCAGCTCTCCGCCTTCGCCGACGAGGTCACCCGCGTCGCCCGCGAGGTCGGCACCGAGGGCAACCTCGGCGGCCGGGCCCAGGTGCGAGGCGTCTCCGGGGTCTGGAAGGACCTCACCGACAACGTCAACTTCATGGCGGACAACCTCACCTCGCAGGTCCGCAACATCGCGCTCGTCTCCACGGCCGTCGCGCAGGGGGATCTGGGCAAGAAGATCACCGTGGAGGCGAAGGGGGAGATCCTGGAGCTGAAGTCGACGATCAACACCATGGTCGACCAGCTCTCCGCCTTCGCCGACGAGGTCACCCGCGTCGCCCGCGAGGTCGGCACCGAGGGCAACCTCGGCGGCCAGGCGCAGGTGCGAGGCGTATCCGGGGTCTGGAAGGACCTCACCGACAACGTCAACTTCATGGCGCTGAACCTGACCTCACAGGTCCGCAACATCGCCCAGGTGACGACGGCGGTGGCCAACGGCGACCTGTCGAAGAAGATCACCGTGGACGCCCGGGGCGAGATCCTGGAGCTGAAGGACACCGTCAACACGATGGTGGAGCAGCTGCGGGCCTTCGCCGACGAGGTGACCAGGGTGGCCCGCGAGGTCGGCACGGACGGCCGGCTCGGCGGACGGGCCCAGGTGCTGGGCGTCTCGGGCGTGTGGCGGGATCTGACCGACAACGTCAACTACATGGCGGACAACCTCACTTCACAGGTCCGCAACATCGCGCAGGTGGCCACGGCGGTCGCCCAGGGAGATCTGTCACGGAAGATCGACGTGGACGCGCGCGGCGAGATCCTGGAGCTGAAGATCACCATCAACACGATGGTCGACACCCTGTCCTCCTTCGCCTCCGAGGTCACCCGGGTGGCCCGCGAGGTGGGCTCCGAGGGGCAACTCGGCGGCCAAGCGAGGGTGGAGGGCGTGTACGGCACCTGGAAGCGCCTGACGACCAACGTGAACGAACTCGCGCTGAACCTCACCACCCAGGTCCGCGCGATCGCCGAGGTGGCCTCCGCGGTCGCCCAGGGCGACATGTCCCGCTCGATCTCCGTGGAGACGCGCGGCGAGGTGGCCGAGCTGAAGGACAACATCAACCTGATGGTGGCCAACCTGCGCGAGACGACCCGGGCGAAGGACTGGCTGGAGTCCAATCTGGCCCGGCTGGCCGCCCTGATGCAGGGGCACCGGGATCTGATGGAGGTCGCCGACCTGATCCTTCGGGAGCTGACGCCGCTGGTGAACGCGCAGTACGGGGCGTTCTACCTGGCCGATCCCGAAGGGGAGGCGGCCGTCAGGACGACCGTTCCGGCCAAGGGGCTGGCGTTCATCGCCGGTTACGGCTCGGCGGAGGGCGCCACCGTGGAGACGGGCGGGCTGCCGGTGCACGGCCTGGTCCACCAGGCGGCCCGGGAGAAGAAGCGGATCCTGGTCGAGGGAGCCCCGCCGCACTACATCAAGATCAACAGCGGTCTGGGCGAGGCCTCCCCGACCACGATCGTCATCATCCCGATCCTCTTCGAGGACAAGCTCCTCGGGGTGATCGAGCTGGCGTCCTTCTCCCGGTTCTCCGATGTGCACCTGGCGTTCTTCGACCAGTTCGTGAACACCATCGGCGTCGCCATCAACACCATCATCGCCAACTCCCGCACGGAGTCGCTGCTCGGCGAGTCCCAGCGCCTGGCCATGCAGCTCCAGGAGCGCTCCGACGAGCTCCAGAAGCAGCAGGCCGAGTTGCGGCGCTCCAACGCGGAACTGGAGGAGAAGGCGGCCCTGCTGGCGACCAGCTCCCAGTACAAGTCGGAGTTCCTGGCCAACATGTCGCACGAGCTGCGCACGCCCCTGAACTCCCTGCTGATCCTGGCCCGGCTGCTGTCGGACAACCCCGACGGTCATCTCTCCGACCAGGAGGTGCAGTTCGCGACGACGATCCACCGCTCGGGCTCCGACCTCCTGCAGCTGATCAACGACATCCTGGACCTGTCGAAGATCGAGGCCGGCCGGATGGACGTACGCCCCAAACGGCTCCCCCTCATCAAGCTGCTGGACTACGTCCACGCCACCTTCCGCCCGCTCACCCTGGACCGGGGGCTCGCCTTCGAGGTGACGGTCGGGGAGGACGTGCCGCGCGAGATGTACTCGGACGAGCAGCGGCTCCAGCAGATCCTGCGCAACCTGCTCTCCAACGCGATCAAGTTCACCGCGTCCGGCCGGGTGGAGCTGCGGGTGAACCGGGTCGCCGACCCCGACTACCGGTATGTGAAGAGCAGCGACGAGGTGATCGCCTTCACCGTCTCCGACACCGGCATCGGCATCGCGCCCGAGAAACTCCCGGTGATCTTCGAGGCGTTCCAGCAGGCCGACGGCACCACCAACCGCAAGTACGGCGGCACGGGCCTCGGTCTGTCCATCAGCCGGGAGATCGCGGGGCTGCTCGGCGGCCGCATCGTCGCCGAGAGCGAGCCCGGCCGGGGCTCCACCTTCACGCTGTACGTCCCGGTCGTCAGCCCCGGCCACACGGCCACGGAGGACCGCGGCGCGTCCGTCCTGACCGCCGAGCCCTCCTCCGGGGCGCCCGAGAGCGACGACTCCTGGCCGGCCCTCACCAAGCTGGAGGCCTGGCAGGCGGGGCGGGCCGGACAGGTCCTGCCCGGGCGGCGGGTGCTGATCGTGGACGACGACATCCGCAACGTCTTCGCGCTCACCCATGTCCTGGGCCGGGTCGGCATGCCCGTGCTGTACGCGGAGAACGGCCGCGAGGGCATCGAGACGCTGGAGCGCAACCCGGACGTCGAACTCGTCCTGATGGACATCATGATGCCGGAGATGGACGGCTACGAGACCATCGCCGCCATCCGCCGCACCCCGCGCTGGGCGGGCCTGCCCATCGTCGCCCTGACCGCCAAGGCCATGCCCGGCGACCGGGAGAAGTCCATCGCGCGCGGAGCCAACGACTACGTGCCCAAGCCGGTGGACGTCGACCGTCTGCTGACGGTCGTGTGCGCCCTGCTGGATTCCTCGACCCAGGACGGGGGCGGAAAGGCCGAGCCCCCCACTGAGACCGGCACCGGGGGCGGCGGGGACACGGAGAACGCCGGGCTCGCGGAGTGAGGTGCGGGGGCGCGGGCCCGTGGAGCCGGGACGCGGAGTGAGCGCGGGCGCGGAGTGAGCGCGAGGGCGTGGAGCCGGGGCGCGGAGTGAGCGCGGGCGCGGGGTGAGCGCGAGGGCGTGGAGCCGGGACGCGGGCGCGTGGAGCCGGGGCACGGGCGCGTGGAGCCGGGGCACGGGCGCGTGGAGCCGGGGCGCGGAGTGAGCGCGGGCGCGAGGTGAGCGCGAGGGCGTGGAGCCGGGGCGCGGAGTGAGCGCGGGCGCGAGGTGAGCGCGAGGGCGTGGAGCCGGGGCGCGGAGCCGGGCTCCGCGCCCCTGGCCGCCTACGCCTCGCGGGTGCCGGCGTACATCTCGTCGATCAGGTGCTTGTACTCGCGCTCCACCACCGGCCGCTTCAGCTTCAGGCTCGGCGTGATCTCGCCGTGCTCCACGTCCAGGTCGCGCGGCAGCAGCCGGAACTTCTTGATGGTCTGCCACTTCTGCAGCCCCTGGTTGAGCTGCTCGACGTACCCCTGGACCAGGGACACGGTCGCCGGCGCGGCGACGACCTCGGCGTACGACTTGCCTGCCAGCCCGTTCTCCTCGGCCCAGCCGAGGATGGACGGCTCGTCGAGGGCGATCAGCGCGGTGCAGAAGTTCCGGTCGGCCCCGTGCACGAGGATGTTCGACACGTACGGGCAGACCGCCTTGAACTGGCCCTCGACCTCGGCCGGCGCGATGTACTTGCCGCCCGACGTCTTGATCAGGTCCTTCTTGCGGTCGGTGATCCGCAGGTACCCGTCGGCCGACAGCTCGCCGATGTCGCCGGTGTGGAACCAGCCGTCCGCCTCCAGCACCTCGACGGTCTTGTCCGGGAGGCCGTGGTACCCCTCCATGATGCCGGGGCCGCGCAGCAGGATCTCGCCGTCCTCGGCGATCCGCACCTCGGTGCCGGGCAGGGGCTTGCCGACGGTGCCGGTGCGGTAGGCCTCGCCCGGGTTCACGAAGGAGGCCGCGGAGGACTCCGTGAGGCCGTACCCCTCCAGGATGTGGACCCCGGCGCCGGAGAAGAAGTAGCCGATCTCGGGCGACAGGGCCGCACTGCCGGAGACGCAGGCGCGCAGGTTCCCGCCGAACGCCTCCCGGATCTTGGAGTAGACGAGCGCGTCGGCGACCTTGTGCTTCGCGCCGAGCCCGAAGGGCACGGAGGCCGTTCCGGTACGCCGGAAGTTGTCCTGGGCGACCTTGGCGTACTCGCGGGCGACCTCGGCGGCCCACTGGAAGATCTTGTACTTGGCGCCGCCGCCGGCCCGGGCCTTCGTGGCGATCCCGTTGTAGACCTTCTCGAAGATGCGGGGCACGGCCGCCATGTAGGTCGGCTGCACGACCGGCAGGTTCTCGATGATCTTGTCGACGCGGCCGTCCACGGCGGTGACGTGCCCGACCTCGATCTGCCCGGAGGTGAGCACCTTGCCGAACACGTGCGCGAGCGGCAGCCAGAGGTACTGCACGTCCTCGCCGCTGACCAGGCCGGTCGCGGCGATCGCCTTCGCCATGTACGACCAGTTGTCGTGCGGCAGGCGCACGCCCTTGGGGCGGCCGGTGGTGCCCGAGGTGTAGATGAGGGTGGCGAGCTGGTCCTTGGCGATCGCGCCGACCCGCTCCTTGATCAGCTCCGGCTCCTGCTCCAGCCGGGCGGCGCCGCGCTTCTCCAGCTCGTCGAGCGTGAGGATCCAGTCGCCGGTGTCCACGCTCTCCAGGCCCGCCGCGTCGACGACGACCACATGGGTGAGCTCGGGCAGCTCGGGGCGCTTCTCCACCGCCTTGGCGAGCTGGGCCGCGTCCTCGGCGATCAGCACCCGGCTGGAGGAGTCGGAGAGGATGAACGCCGACTCCTCGGCGTTGGTCTGCGGGTAGATCGTCGTGGTCGCCGCGCCGGCGCACATGATGCCGAGGTCGGCGAGGATCCACTCGATCCGGGTGGAGGAGGCGAGCGCGACCCGCTGCTCCGGCTGCACCCCCAGCTCGATCAGCCCGGCCGCGATGGCGTACACCCGCTCGGCGGTCCGCGCCCAGCTCAGCGACTTCCAGTCGTCCGGGCCCTGGCCGGACGCGGCCGGCACCGGATACCGGTACGCCTCCGCGTCGGGCGTGGCGGACACGCGCTCCAGGAAGAGGCCCGCGACGGACGGCGGACGGTTCTCGATCAGGGTCTGTGTGTCGCTCACGACATCCTCCGGGGCCCGCGACGATGCGGCTGGCTCAGTGCGGCTGTTGTTTAACTCGCGAGTAACTATCGAGCAGGCTTCAGCGTAGAGGGCGACCGCCCGGCACGTAAGGGGTCACGTACTGTCACTTTTCACAGACCACAGGCATGGGGCCCGCCGCGCAACCGCGCGACGGGCCCCTCGGCAGCCGAACGGACCGCTACTTCTTGCCCTTGGCCGACCCGGAGCTGTCGTCGCTGCTGAGCACGGCGATGAAGGCCTCCTGCGGAACCTCCACGGAACCCACCATCTTCATCCGCTTCTTGCCTTCCTTCTGCTTCTCCAGCAGCTTGCGCTTACGGGAGATGTCGCCGCCGTAGCACTTGGCGAGGACGTCCTTGCGGATGGCGCGGATGGTCTCGCGGGCGATGACCCGGGAGCCGATGGCCGCCTGCACCGGCACCTCGAAGGCCTGCCGCGGGATGAGCTCCTTGAGCTTGGCGACGAGCCGTACGCCGTACGCGTACGCCTGGTCCTTGTGGGTGATCGCGGAGAACGCGTCCACCTTGTCGCCGTGCAGCAGGATGTCGACCTTGACGAGGGAGCTGGTCTGCTCGCCTGTGGGCTCGTAGTCCAGCGACGCGTACCCGCGCGTCTTCGACTTCAGCTGGTCGAAGAAGTCGAAGACGATCTCCGCGAGCGGAAGCGTGTAGCGGATCTCGACCCGGTCCTCGGAGAGGTAGTCCATGCCGAGCAGGGTGCCGCGCCTGGTCTGGCACAGCTCCATGATCGAGCCGATGAACTCGGTCGGCGCCAGGACGGTGGCGCGCACGACCGGCTCGTACACCTCGCTGATCTTGCCTTCCGGGAACTCGCTCGGGTTGGTGACGGTGTGCTCGGCGCCGTCCTCCATGACCACGCGGTAGACCACGTTCGGAGCGGTCGCGATGAGGTCGAGCCCGAACTCGCGCTCCAGCCGCTCCCGGATCACGTCCAGGTGGAGCAGGCCGAGGAAGCCGACGCGGAAGCCGAAGCCGAGGGCGGCGGAGGTCTCCGGCTCGTAGACGAGCGCGGCGTCGTTGAGCTGGAGCTTGTCCAGCGCCTCGCGCAGCTCGGGGTAGTCGGAGCCGTCCAGCGGATACAGGCCGGAGAAGACCATCGGCTTGGGGTCCTTGTACCCGCCGAGCGCCTCCGTCGCCCCCTTGGCCTGGCTGGTGACGGTGTCGCCGACCTTGGACTGGCGGACGTCCTTCACACCCGTGATCAGATAGCCCACCTCGCCGACGCCGAGACCGTCGGCCGCCAGCATCTCCGGCGAGTTGGTCCCGATCTCCAGCAGCTCGTGGGTGGCGCCCGTGGACATCATCCGAATCCGCTCGCGCTTGTTGAGCTGGCCGTCGATGACACGGACGTAGGTGACCACGCCCCGGTAGGAGTCGTAGACGGAGTCGAAGATCATGGCGCGGGCGGGCGCGTCCTTGACGCCGACCGGGGCCGGCACCTCGGCGACCACCTTGTCGAGCAGCAGGTCGACGCCGACGCCGGTCTTGGCGGAGACCTTGAGCACGTCCTCCGGGTCGCAGCCGATGAGGTTGGCGAGTTCCTCGGAGAACTTCTCCGGCTGGGCGGCCGGCAGGTCGATCTTGTTCAGCACAGGGATGATCTTGAGGTCGTTCTCCATCGCCAGGTACAGATTGGCGAGGGTCTGGGCCTCGATGCCCTGGGCGGCGTCCACGAGGAGGACGGTCCCCTCGCAGGCGGCGAGCGACCGCGAGACCTCGTAGGTGAAGTCGACGTGCCCGGGGGTGTCGATCATGTTGAGGATGTGCGTGTTGTCCTTGTCGTGGCTCGGAGCCCACGGCAGACGCACCGCCTGCGACTTGATCGTGATACCGCGCTCGCGCTCGATGTCCATGCGGTCGAGGTACTGGGCGCGCATCTGCCGCTGCTCGACCACACCGGTCAGCTGGAGCATCCGGTCGGCGAGCGTGGACTTGCCGTGGTCGATGTGCGCGATGATGCAGAAGTTGCGGATCAGCGCCGGGTCGGTACGGCTCGGCTCGGGCACGTTGTTAGGGATCGCGGGCACGCAGGGTCCTGTCTCTTGAGGCGCCTTATGCCTCGGTCGGATCGATACGTAGGTTCCATGGTCCCACGCGTGGGGACCTGGAAGCGGTTTGGGCCGCCCTAGGGGCCACTGGTACTCTGGGCAGCTGTGTCTCATGCCCTCTCAGCGCGAGGCACGTCATCAAGAAATCACCTGGTGCGGGATCCGCGCGGCATCCGTGCGGGCCGGCGCCTGAACCTGTAAAGGCTCATTCGTGGCGAACATCAAGTCCCAGATCAAGCGGATCAAGACCAACGAGAAGGCGCGGCTGCGCAACAAGGCCGTCAAGTCCTCCCTCAAGACCGCGATCCGCAAGGCCCGCGAGGCCGCTGCCGCGGGTGACGTCGAGAAGGCCACCGAGTACCAGCGCGCTGCCGCGCGTCAGCTCGACAAGGCCGTCTCCAAGGGCGTCATCCACAAGAACCAGGCCGCCAACAAGAAGTCGGCGCTCGCTTCCAAGGTCGCGACCCTCAAGGGCTGAACCCTTCTGATCTGACCGCCGGAAGGACCCAGAGCGGGCCCTCTCTCATCCGCTCCCGTCCGGCCCCCGGCAGCCGCGCGCGGCCTGCGTTCGCCACGCGGGCGCGGCTCCACACAGCGTGACCCGAAGCCCCCGTACCCGCCCTTCCCCAGGACGGCGCACGGGGGCTTCCGGCTGCGAGCACGGCACCGCCGTGGGGGGGGGGCGGCCCGACGGCGCCTCGGAATCGCCGCTCGGGGCAGCGCTCTGAAGGGGCGCGGGGAACCGCGCGACCAGCCACACCCCGCCCGCAGCCCACAGACACACCCGCACTCCGCCCTACCCGCCCCGCGGCACAACGCACACGAGCGACACCGGCACCCCGGCACAACGCACCCGAGCAACACCAGCACCCCGGCACAACGCACCCCGGGCACCCGCAGCCCCAGCACGACGGACACGAGCAACACCCGCACCCCGGCGCGACAAACCCGAGCAACACCCGCATCCGGGCGCAATCCACACGAGCAACACCCGCAGCCCGGGACACCCCCAGCCCCAGCACAACGCACCCCGGGGCACCGCCGGCGGAGCGCTCAGCGCCCCCGCGACCGCGCCGCGCGGGCGATCGTCACCACGGCCTTCTCCAGCGCGTACTCCGGGTCGTCCCCGCCGCCCTTCACGCCCGCGTCCGCCTCGGCGACGGCCCGCAGGGCGACGGCGACCCCGTCCGGCGTCCAGCCCCGCATCTGCTGCCGCACCCGGTCGATCTTCCACGGCGGCATGCCCAACTCCCGCGCCAGGTCGGCCGGACGGCCCCCGCGCGCCGAGGACAGCTTGCCGATCGCCCGCACGCCCTGCGCGAGCGCGCTGGTGATCATCACGGGCGCGACGCCGGTCGCCAGCGACCACCGCAGCGCCTCCAGCGCCTCCGCCGCCCGCCCTTCGACGGCCCGGTCCGCGACGGTGAAGCTCGACGCCTCCGCCCGCCCGGTGTAGTACCGCCCGACGACGGCCTCGTCGACGGTCCCCTCCACATCGGCGACGAGCTGGGACACCGCCGACGCCAGCTCCCGAAGGTCGCTGCCGATGGCGTCCACGAGCGCCTGGCACGCCTCGGGCGTGGCCGAACGCCCGGTCGCCCGGAACTCCTGCCGCACGAAGGCCAGCCGGTCCGCCGGCTTGGTCATCTTCGGGCAGGCCACCTCCCGCGCCCCCACCTTGCGCGCGGCGTCCAGCAGCCCCTTGCCCTTGGCCCCGCCCGCGTGCAGCAGCACGAGCGTGATCTCCTCGGCGGGAGCCTGGAGATACGCCTTGACGTCCTTCACCGTGTCCGCCGACAGGTCCTGCGCGTTGCGCACGACGACGACCTTGCGCTCCGCGAAGAGCGAGGGACTGGTCAACTCGGCCAAAGTACCGGGCTGCAACTGGTCCGGGGCGAGGTCGCGCACATCGGTGTCGGCGTCGGCGGCCCGGGCGGCGGCCACCACCTCCTGCACGGCGCGGTCGAGCAGCAGGTCCTCCTGCCCGACGGCGAGCGTCACCGGGGCGAGAAGGTCGTCGTTCGCAGTCTTCCTGGCCATCCCCCACAGCATCCCACGGCCCACTGACAACGCGGCCCCGCCCGAAGAGCCCTGAGCGCGGCCGCGAGGACAGGCGGCCGGGAAGCGTCACGGCTCCTCGCGCCACCCCTCCCACTCCCCCGCGAACGCGTCCAGCCCGGCCGCGTCGAGCCGCCCCTCCTCGTCGCGCAGCACCACCAGCCACTGCGCGTCCTCCGCGTCGTCCTCACCGGCCAAGGCGTCGCGGACGACCTGCGGCTCCTCACGCACCCCGAACCGCTCCCGCAGCGCCTCGACCACCTCCTCCGCGGCGTCACGGTCGGGCAGCACCAGCACATGTCTCACATCACTCACGCCCCCATCCTGCCCGCACCGCGGGCACCCGCTCCAACCGGATCCCGAACCGCTCCCGGTACACCGCCAGCACCTCCTCGTCCCGCGTCAACTCCCGCTCCTCGCTCGCCCCGTCGGCCGTCGTCGACTTCAGCCGGCGCCCGCTCAGCGTGATCCTCCCGCCGTCCTCCGTCACCCGCGAGCAGACGAGCGACCGGGTGAAGTGCGACTCCGGGGACGTCCGGTGCCACCACGCCCCTGCCGCGAAGTCGCCCAACGCCCGCGGCCGCACCTCCAGCCGGTACTGGCGCGAGCCGTCGCGGACGACGTCCAGGTCACCGGCCGAGCGGTCCGCCCCGCCCTTCACCCCGGCCGCGTCCGCCCCGGCCTCCACGATCCTGAACACGCCCCCGGGATCCTCCTGTTCGCCCCGGTGCTCCCATCGCAGCGGACAGTGGCTGTGCGCCCCGAAGCCCACGTCGGCCAGCCACTCCCCCGCGTCCACCGTCCGCACCCGCAGCGCGAGATGGTCGTACGGAATCCCGGGCCGCCCCTCCTCCCCGTACACCCGCCCGGCCAGCAGCGTCACATCGAAGCCGAGGGCCGCGAGCAGCGCCCCGAACGCGCCGTTCAGCTCGTAACAGAACCCTCCCCTGCGGCCCTCCACCACCTTCTCCACCAGCCGTCTTTCCTCCAGGACGATCTCCTCCCCGAGATGGACGGACAGGTTCTCGAACGGCACGGTCTGCAGATGCCGCACATGCAGCTCCCGCAGCACGTCGGCGGTGGGCCACGCCGGGTGCGCGACGCCGAGGCGGCGCAGATAGGCGTCCAGCAGAGGGGAGTCGAGCGGCGCGAAGGCGGCCTGTGCGGAGTCCATGCCCTCAGTCTCGCGCCACCCGCAGCTCAGCGCCCGTACCCGCGACCGCGAGCGCCCCGTCCCGGTCCGTGCGCAGCACCACCGCGCCCGACGCCCGCAGCGCCGCGACCGTGCCCGGAGCCGGGTGGCCGTACCGGTTGTCCGCCCCGCAGCTGATCAGCGCGATCCTCGGCGCCAGAGTGCGTATCAGATCGGGGTCCTGATAGGCCGAACCGTGGTGGGCCACCTTGAGCACGTCCACCCCGCCGGCCAGCGTCGCGGCCGCCGGCGAGCGCAGCAGCGCCCGCTGGGCCGGGGGTTCGAGATCCCCGAGGAGCAACATCCGCAGCCCGGCCGTGCGCACCAGCAGGGTCACGCTCGCGTCGTTCGGCCCGTCCGGCTCCGCCGCGGCGGTCGTGGCCGGCGGAGGCCACAGCACCTCCCAGTCGAGCGCGCCGACCCGCCTGCGCTCCCCCGCCGCCGCCCGCACCATGGGAACTCCCCGCTCCCGCGCCTCCCTCCGCACGAACTCCGCCTGGTCGGCCGGCTCCTCGAACTCCGTCGTCCCGATCGCCCCCACCGCCCGGCCCCTCAACACCCCCGGCAGCCCCGCCACATGGTCGGCGTGGAAGTGGGTCAGCACCACGAGCGGAACCCGGGTGACGCCCAGGGCGCGCAGACACCGGTCGACCAGGACCGGATCGGGTCCGGCGTCCACCACCACCCCGGTGCCCGCGCCCGCCGCGAGCACCGTCGCGTCGCCCTGCCCCACATCGCACATCGCGAGCCGCCAGCCCGGCGGCGGCCAGCCGGTGAGCACCCGGGTCAGCGGCGGCGGCCGCACGACCACGAGCAGCAGCAGCGCTCCGCAGATCCCGCACAGCCACGGACGCCTCGTCAGCCGCCGCCCGAGCGGCACCAGCGCGGCCGTGGCGACGGCGAGCAGCAGCGCCCCGGTCCAGCCGCCCGGCCAGTCCAGCCCCGCACCGGGCAGCGCCGCCCCGGTCCGCGCGACCCCCGCGATCCACCCGGCCGGCCAGCCCGCGCACCACGCGAGCGCCTCGGCCACCGGCATGGCCAGCGGAGCGGTCGCCAGCGCCGCGAACCCCAGCACCGTGGCCGGGGCCACCGCGAACTCCACCAGCAGATTGCACGGCACCGCCACCAGGCTCACCCGCGCCGACAGCACGACCACCACGGGCGCGCACACCGCCTGCGCGGCCCCCGCCGCCGCCAGCGCCTCCGCCAGCCGCGGCGACACCCCGCGCCGGCGCAGCGCAGCGCTCCAGCGCGGGGCCAGCGTCAACAACGCCCCCGTGGCCAGCACCGACAGCAGGAAACCAGGACTGAGCGCCAGCCACGGGTCGTAGAGCACCAGCAGCAGGACCGCCGTCGCCAGCGCCGGGATCAGCGACCGCCGGCGACCGGTCGCCAGCGCGAGCAGGACGACAGCGCCGCAGGCCGCCGCCCGCAGCACGCTCGGGTCGGGCCGGCACACCACGACGAACCCGAGGGTCAGCACGCCGCCCAGCAGCGCCGTCGCCCGCAGGGAGATGCCGAGCCTCGGCGCCAGCCCGCGCCGCTCCACGTGCTGGGCCAGACCGGGCGGTCCGAGGAGCAGGGCGAGCATGATCGTGAGGTTGCTGCCGGACACGGCGAGCGTGTGGGCGAGGTCCGTCTCCTTGAAGGCCTCGTCGAGTTCGGGCGTGATCCGCGAGGTGTCCCCCACCACCAGCCCCGGCAGCAGCGCCCGCGCGTCCGCCGGGAGCCCGTCGGTGGCCTCCCGCAGCCCGGCCCGCAGCCGTCCCGCCGCACGCTGCGCCGCCGTCGGCCCCCGCACCACCACGGGCCCCGCCCGCTCCCGCACCCGCAGCACCGCCGCGGTCCGGTCCCCGCCGCTCGACGCCGGCGCCAGCCGCCCGGTCACCCGCACCCGAGAAGAGGGCAGCATCCCGAGCCACTCCGCCCTCGCGGCCCTCCCCCGGGCTCCCGGTCCCCCGGCGCCCGCGACATCGACCACCAGCAGCACCGGAGTGCGCACCGCCACCGCTCTGACCCGTCCCTCCCACGGTCCGGCCCCCGCCGCCTCCTTCACCCCGGCCCGCCCCGCACTCACCTCGACCTTGCGGATCTCCGCGTCGACCAGCACCGAGTCCGGGGCGCGGCTGTCTCCTGTGAAGCGCGGGCGGGCGAGCCGGGGGTCCGAGGTGAGCTCCGCCTCCACGGTGACCGTGGCGTACTCCCTGGCCAGGGCGGGCACCGGTCCGCGTCGCAGGTCGGCGCCGTGCAGCCCGGCGGACGCGGCGGCCGCGGCCACGCAGAGCAGCACCGCGGCGACGGTCGCCCGCGACCGGCCGGCGCTCGCACCCGAGGCGGGCCGCTCCCGCCGTCCCGCGCCGAGCAGGACCCCGGTCACCGTCAGGCAGACGAGCACGACGGCGGTCAGCAGCCCCGGCGACGCGTCCAGCGCCACGGCCGCCGTCGCCCAGGCCGCGAGCGCCGGCGGCACGAGCCGTAGATCCACCGGGCCTTCCTGCCGCGGATGCGCGTTTCCCAGCCGCCTCCCCGAGGCCGCGTGCACGGCCCGGCGTGGCCCCGTACCCGGCTCGGCGTCCGCCGCCGCCACCGTCGGCGAGATGTCGTCGCCCCTCATGGCCGTACGAGATCGCGTAGGTCGGCGAAGCGCCGCTGACCGATGCCGTTGACCTCGCGCAGCTCGTCCACGGAGCGGAAACCGCCTTGCTGCGCGCGGTAGTCGACGATGTGCCGCGCCAGGACGGGCCCCACTCCGGGCAACGCGTCGAGCTGCTCCACGGTGGCCGTGTTGAGCGAGACGGGAACCCCCGCCCCCGGCCCCGCCGCCCCTCCCGCCGGCGGCCCGCTCGCGGCGCCACCGCCGATCGCGCCACCTCCCACCGCTGCGCCGCCGCCGACGACGACCTGTTCCCCGTCGACCAGGAACCGCGCCCGGTTCAGGCCGTCGGTGTTCGTGCCCGGCCGCACCCCGCCGGCCGCGTTCAGCGCGTCGACGACCCGCGAGCCCGCCGGCAGTCGATGGATCCCGGGTTCGCGCACCTTCCCGCTGACGTCCACCACGATCTCGGCCGTGACCACGCCCACGCCGGCGCCCGCGACACCCGCCTTACCCCGCGCCACCACGCCCGCCGCGCCGCCCGCTCCGACAGCAGCCTCCCGCCCGCCGCCCGGCCCGCTCCGCTCGCCTCCCTCGTACGGGGCCGCCCGCACCACCTCGGGCGCCCGCACGGTCTGCGCCCCGCCGGACCAGAAGTGCTGCACGGCGAAGGCCCCGACGGCGACGACGACCACGGAGAGCGCGATCGCGCTCCTCGCCTCCAGCCCGCAACGCGCCTGCACCCAGACCGGCATCCGCTCCCGCAGGGCGAGCCCCGCCCGCGTCCGCCAGTCCGCCCCGTCCGCGGCGGCCCGCGTCTCGTCGTCCGCGGGACGCAGCCGCCCCGCGAACTCGTCGACCACCGCCTCGGGCCCGTCCACTGCCACGAGCACATCACCGGACGGCTGTGCCGGCTCCCCCACCATGCCCCCGGCCGCACGCCCACCGAGTGGCACGCCGCCACGCCCCGGCGGCCCGGTCCCCGACTCGCCGCGCCCGCCTCGCTCCGCGGGCCCTCCTCCCGGTCCGCCGAACATCAGCTCCGCCCGTCGGCGAAGTTCCTCCGCCGGGGCAGGACGGCCCCCCACCCGGCCGCGAGCGGGGTCACGCCGGTGTCGGAGGCGTCCGTCGGAGCCGGGCCGCCGGCCGGGGCCACTGGTCGGGTTCGTCGTATGTGAACGTGATCGAAGTGCCATGCGACGAGGATCGGACACTTCGCCACATCGCGGTGATCTTGCTCAATTTCCGTGGACAGCGCGCCGGTTGTGGACAACTTCGTCACCCACACGAGTGCGTCTCATCGAGGATCAGGAGAAGAGGCCGAAGGGCCGCCGGCTCTCCCGCGACACGGAGGTCACCGGTGCGAAACCACGGCTCCCAGCAACCCGGGCCCGGTGTGCGCCCCGATCACCGCGCCCACCTCGCTCACATGCAGCTC
This sequence comes from Streptomyces sp. NPDC101166, assembly GCF_044768125.1. Classification (NCBI taxonomy): domain Bacteria; kingdom Bacillati; phylum Actinomycetota; class Actinomycetes; order Kitasatosporales; family Streptomycetaceae; genus Streptomyces; species Streptomyces sp. NPDC101166. Next base: position 88,360 of record NZ_JBIWPF010000022.1, on the reverse strand, counting down.
TCCGAGGGCGGGCACACGGGCCCGCAGCCGGTCCGCGAGGGCCGACGCCCGCTCGGGGGCGGAGAGATGATGCACGGCGATGTCGACCGGGGCGCCGCCCGCCCGCTCGGCCACCAGCTCCTCCAGGCGGGCGATCGCCCTCGACGCCGTCCGCACCTTCTCCAGAGGTTCGATCCGGCCCCCGTCGAGCTGGAGCAGCGGCTTCACCGCGAGCGCGGAGCCCAACAGGGCCTGGGCGGCGCCGATCCGGCCGCCGCGGCGCAGATAGTCGAGGGTGTCGACGTAGAAGTAGGCGGAGGTGGCGGCGGCCCGCTTCTCGGCGGCGGTGACCGCCTCGTCGACGCTGCCGCCCGCCTCGGCCGTCTCGGCGGCCGTGAGCGCGCAGAAGCCGAGCGCCATCGCGATCATGCCGGTGTCCACCACCCGCACCGGCACCGGCGCCTCGCGCGCCGCGACCACGGCCGCGTCGTACGTTCCGGACAGCTCGGCGGAGAGATGGAGGGAGACGATGCCGGTGGCGCCGGCCGCGGCGGCCTTGCGGTAGGTCTCGGCGAAGAGCTGGGGGCTCGGGCGCGAGGTGGTGACGGAGCGTCGTTTCTGCAGCGCCACGGCGAGGGAGCGGGTGGAGATCTCGGTGCCCTCTTCGAGGGCCTGGCCGCCGACGACGACGGTCAGGGGCACCGCGGTGATGCCGTGGCGCTCCATCGTCCGCTGCGGCAGGTAGGCCGTTGAATCGGTGACGATCGCGACATGGCGGGACATGAGCTGGAGGTTACCTCGCGTAGCCCACGGACGGCAGCCCGGCCCCGTCCGGCCGGACCTCGCCGCGCGGGCCCCGGCGGCGGGTCCGCAGCGCTGTCAGGCGCAGCGCCGGACGCCGTGTCACGTCGTGCTCTCGGGCCGGGGCTTCTTCTGCCACGGGTACGTGGGCCGGGGCCCCGACGGGGTGATGGCGGGCCGGGCCGGCTCCCGCGCGGTGCGCACACCGGAGGTCCGCGGCCGCCTCTCCTCTTCCGGGGCGGCGGCCGGCGTCTCGGGCCACGCGGCCGAGGCGGGACCGGGGTCCGCGGTGGTCCAGTGGCGCAGCGCGCCCGCCTCCACGTCGATCTCGGCGCTCAGGGCGTCCAGGTCCTCGTCCGCGAAGCGGCGGGCCCGGTCCCGGGCCGCCCAGCGCAGCGAGTCCGCCGACGCCGTGACGCGCTCGGTGCGCTCGCGCAGCGAGGGCAGCCGCTCGGTGAGCGTGGCCCGGTCGGGTTCCGTCTCCAGACGCTTGAGCTCGGCGTCCAGTTCGTACCCGTGGGCGCTCAGGCGCTGGAAGAGCGCGAGGGACTCCTTGAGGGACTCGTCCTCGACTGCGCCGGCCCGCAGCGCGTCCTGGGTGGCCCGCATGGAGGTGCGCAGCCTGAGGCGGAGCTGGGCGATCTCCGCGGCGGGACCGAACTGGGTGAAGGACTTGGCCCGCAGCGTGTGGTCCTCGACCGTGCGCCGGGCCTGTGTGAGGGTGCGGTCCACGCTGCGCTTGGCCGCGCCGACGGCCTTCACCGTGGCGTAGGCGCCCAGCGCCAGGGACAGCACGAAGAGCAGTGCGAAGACTGCGATCACCGCTTCCACGAGCTCCTCCTGACAAACCGGGCCCCGGCACACCGCGCGCCGCTCTCTTCAACGGTAAACGCCACGGGCAGGTCCGAAGTTCCAGAAGAACCCCGAACCTGCCCGTAGGGGACCACCCTGACGCAGGGCGCGGCACGTCACGCAGGGACGATGTTCACCAGCTTCGGCGCCCGCACGATCACCTTGCGGATGTCGGCGCCGCCCAGCGCGTTGACGACGTGCTCGTCGGCCAGCGCCGCCTTCTCCAGCTCCTCGTCGGAGATGGACGGCGACACCTCCAGGCGCGCCTTGACCTTGCCCTTGATCTGCACGACGCAGGTCACGGTCTCGTCCACGACGTACGCCGGGTCGGCGACGGGGAAGTCGCGGTGGACGACGGAGTCGGTGTGGCCCAGCTTGCGCCACAGCTCCTCGGCGATGTGCGGGGCCAGCGGTGCGACCAGCAGCACCAGCGGCTCGGCGACGGAGCGGGGCAGCGGGCCGCCGGCCTTGGTCAGGTGGTTGTTCAGCTCGGTGACCTTGGCGATGGCGGTGTTGAACCGCATGCCCTCCAGGTCCTGGCGCACGCCGTCGATCGCCTTGTGCAGCGCCCGCAGGGTGTCCTCGCCGGGCTCGGCGTCCACCACCGTCACCTCGCCGGTGCCCTCGTCGACGACGTTGCGCCACAGCCGCTGCAGCAGCCGGAACTGGCCCACCACCGCGCGCGTGTCCCACGGGCGGGAGACGTCCAGCGGGCCCATCGCCATCTCGTACAGGCGCAGGGTGTCGGCGCCGTACTCGGCGCAGATCTCGTCCGGGGTGACCGCGTTCTTCAGGGACTTGCCCATCTTGCCCAGCAGCCGCGAGACCTTCTCGCCCTGGTGGTAGTAGGCGCCGTCGCGCTCCTCCACCTCGGCGGCCGGCACCGCGATGCCCCGGCTGTCGCGGTAGACGAACGCCTGGATCATGCCCTGGTTGAACAGCTTGTGGAACGGCTCCGCGGAGGAGACGTGCCCCAGGTCGAACAGGACCTTGGACCAGAAGCGCGCGTACAGCAGGTGCAGCACGGCGTGCTCGGCGCCGCCCACGTACAGGTCGACGCCGCCGTGCGGCAGGCCCTCGCGCGGGCCCATCCAGTACCGCTCGATGTCGGGGGCGACCAGCTTCTCGCCGTTGTGCGGGTCCAGGTAGCGGAACTCGTACCAGCAGGAACCGGCCCAGTTGGGCATGGTGTTGGTCTCACGCCGGTACGCGCGCGGGCCGCGCCCGTCGCCCAGGTCCAGGGTGACGTTGACCCAGTCCTCATTGCGCGACAGCGGCGTCTCGGGGGAGGTGTCCGCGTCGTCCGGGTCGAAGGTGCGCGGCGAGTAGTCCTCGACCTCGGGCAGCTCCAGCGGCAGCATCGACTCGGGCAGGGCGTGGGCGACGCCGTCCTCGTCGTAGACGATCGGGAAGGGCTCGCCCCAGTAGCGCTGGCGGCTGAACAGCCAGTCGCGCAGACGGAAGTTGACGGTTCCTTCGCCGATGCCGGACCGCTCCAGCCAGTCGGTGACGCGCGCCTTGGCCTCGGTGACGCCCAGGCCGTCCAGGGAGATCTCGTCGTTGGAGGAGTTGATGATCTTCGCTTCGTACGAGGCGAAGGCGTCCTCCCAGGTGGAGGTGTCGGTGCCGCGGCCGTCGGTCGGCTCGACGATGCAGTGGACCGGCAGCTCGAAGGCGCGCGCGAACTCGAAGTCGCGCTGGTCGCCCGCCGGGACGGCCATGATCGCGCCGGTGCCGTAGCCCATCAGGACGTAGTCGGCGATGAAGACCGGGACGCGTTCGCCGTTGACCGGGTTGGTGGCGTATGAGCCGATGAAGACGCCGGTCTTGTCCTTGGCCTCGGCCTGGCGCTCCACGTCGGACTTGGAGGCGGCCTGCGCGCGGTACGCGGCGACGGCGTCGGCCGGGGTGGCGTGGCCGCCGGTCCACGCCTCTCGGGTGCCCTCGGGCCAGGCGTCCGGGGTGAACTTCTCGACCAGCGGGTGCTCGGGGGCCAGCACCATGTAGGTCGCGCCGAACAGGGTGTCGGGGCGGGTGGTGAAGACGGTGATGCGCTCGCCGTCGATGGGGAAGTCGACGCGGGCGCCCTCGGAGCGGCCGATCCAGTTGCGCTGTTGCAGCTTGATGGCCTCGGGCCAGTCCAGCGCGTCCAGGTCGTTCAGCAGCCGGTCGGCGTAGGCGGTGATGCGCATGTTCCACTGGCGCAGCTTGGCCTTGAAGACCGGGTAGTTGCCGCGCTCGGAGCGGCCGTCGGCGGTGACCTCCTCGTTGGCCAGGACCGTGCCCAGGCCGGGGCACCAGTTGACGGGCGCGTCGGAGGCGTAGGCCAGGCGGAAATCGCCCAGGACGTCGGCGCGTTCCGCGGCGTCCAGCTCGCTCCACGCGCGCGTGTGGCCGGGCACGGGGCGCTCACCGGACTCGAACGCGGCCACCAGCTCGGCGATCGGGCGGGCCCGGTCGGCCTCCTGGTCGTACCAGGAGTTGAAGATCTGCAGGAAGATCCACTGGGTCCACTTGTAGTAGTCCGGGTCGATCGTGGCGAACGACCGGCGCTTGTCGTGGCCCAGGCCCAGCCGGCGCAGCTGGGCCTTCATGTTCTCGATGTTGGCCTCGGTGGACACGCGCGGGTGCGTGCCGGTCTGCACGGCGTACTGCTCGGCGGGCAGGCCGAAGGCGTCGAAGCCCAGGGTGTGCAGGACGTTGTGGCCGGTCATGCGCTGGTAGCGGGCGAAGACGTCGGTGGCGATGTAGCCCAGGGGGTGACCGACGTGCAGTCCCGCACCCGACGGGTAGGGGAACATGTCCATGATGAACTTCTTGGGCCAGGCGGCGACCTCGGGGTCGCCCGCCAGATCACCCTCCGGGTTCGGCGCCGCGTAGGTTCCCTCGGCGTCCCAGAAGTCCTGCCAGCGTGCCTCGATCTCGGCGGCGACGGCGGCCGTGTAGCGGTGCGGCGCGGCCGTCTCGGCGGCCGCGGGGTTCGTCTCGCTCATGATCCTTTAAGCTCCATCGATCGTCTCTGCCAGCGGCTGCGATTCAAGAAACGAAAAAACCCCTCGCACAGGAGGGGACGCCGCGCCGATTCCGAACCGTCCGGTTCACCGGCGTTCGGGACTGATCAGCGCGGCTCGCTAAGCAGAAGGCGTACGGCACGCATGGGCAAAGGGTACCGCAGCGCTTGAGCAGACTGCGACGCGCTTCCGTATGCGTGGTCGACAATGACACCGACCGCACGGAGCCCCCGAGACTGAACCAGAGTCAAAGCTTACCTGGCGTAACAGCCGCTATGGGACATCCCACCAGCCGCACTGTCCTTTGATAACAACGCAATACTCAAACCTCGTACCCATCGGTATGGCGCCCACTTAGAGTTCGGCAGCGGGACCGCTTTCCCGAACTGCTCGGAGTTGCCCCCATGAACACTCGTAGTAACAGCTCGCTCCCCAAGCCCGGCCGGTCGGCCTACGGGGTGGCGACCGCTGTCGTCCTCATCCTCATACCCGTGGTCGTACTGGTCGGAGGCGACCGGTTCCAGGAGTTCCTGAACTTCGGCGCGGGTGTGCTCTCCCTCGTCTCGCTCAGCTGCTCGGTGATCTGGGGCCTGGTCGCCCAGGACCGGGTCGTCCTCAACACCCGCCAGCGCATCGTCGGCCAGGCGGTGCACCGGACGACGGCCGTCGCCTCGATCGCGTTCCTGCTGCTGCACATCACCACGAAGATCGCATTGGAGCACACCCAGCTCATCGCCGCGATCATCCCGTTCTCGCTCGGCGTCACCGGCAGCGGCTTCCTCATCGGCCTCGGCTCCCTGGCCGGCCTGCTGATGATCTTCGTGGGCATCACCGGAGCGCTGCGCTCCCGGTTCGCCTCCCCGGCCCCGGTGGCCGCCCGCTGGCGGGCGATGCACATGCTGGCCTATCCGGCCTGGTGCGCCGCGCTGCTGCACGGACTCTACGCGGGTCGCGCGGCCAAGCCGATCTTCGTGATCCTGTACGGGCTGTCGCTGGTCGGCGTCATGGCCGCCCTGGCGCTGCGCGCCGCCCCCCGCCCGATCAAGCGCCAGTTCGCCGACCGCATCGGCGCGATCATCGGCGGCGAGCCCGAGCCGGCCGGCCGGGACGCGCTGGAGGCCAGCCGCGCGCGCATGGCCGAGGCGACCGGGTCGGGCTCGCTGCCCGGATACGAGAGCCGCTCGAGCCGCTCCTCCACCGCCGACACCATGGGCTCCTCGCGCAGGTCGCCGTCCTCGTCGCCGCTGTTCGACGCGCCCGCCGGCGCGGAGCCCGCGAACGGCTTCGCCGCCGCCTACCGCGCCGTCAACACCCCCCGCGGGCAGCAGTCGTACGGGGCCGACCAGACCGCGCGCATGAACATGCCGTTCGACATGCAGGCCACGGAGGCGATGCCGCGGGTCGACAACGGCGGCAGCACCTCGGGCAGCTGGCCGATTCCCTCCCCGCCGCCGGTCGGCGAGGCGCCCCAGTCGGTCTACGACCCGCTCCAGGACACGGGATTCACCATCCCGGTCTATGGCAATCCGGGCACTGCCGGATACGCCGGGAGTGATGCGTACAACACCGGTGAGACGAACACCGGGTACAACGCGTACAACCCGAACGACACGTACAACAGCGGTCCCGCGGGCGACCCAGCGCCCGGAGCGTCCTTCGACACTCCGGGTGCGGGCGAACCTTGGAACATGCCTTCCGGAGGCTATAGGTGAACGAGGCCCTGCCCGACACCCCGGAAGTCCGCGTCGTCGGGCTTCCGCAGCTCACGTCGGGTTTCGACCTTGTCGAAAGACTCGATCTGCCCATGCACCTCAAGGTGCACGGGCCGCTCGAACCGATGGGCGGGGAGAAGCTCGCGCAGCTCTCCGAGCGCATCAACCTCAAGGGCCGCGGCGGCGCGGGCTTCCCCTTCCACAAGAAGCTGCGCTCGGTCGCCGACGCGGCGATCAAGCGGGGCGTGCGGCCGGTCGTCGTCGTCAACGGCAGCGAGGACGAACCGGCCTGCCGCAAGGACACGGTGATGATCAACCGTGCCCCGCACCTCATCCTGGACGGCGCGCTGCTCGTCGCCGAGGCACTGGGCGCCCGCACGCTCGTGGTGGCGGTCACCCGTGAGTCGACCGAGCGCTCCATGGAGGCCGCCCTCGCCGAGCGCGGCCTGAGCAACGGCCGCCGCTCGGCGCTGAAGGCCTTCGTCCAGCGCAACCCGATCCGCATGGTCACCGGCGCGGCCGCCTCCGTGATCCGCTCCATCGACGGCGGCCCGGCGATCCCGCCCGGCCGCAAGGTCAGCGCCTCGCAGAACGGCGTCGGCGGCGCCCCCACCCTGCTGTCCAACGCCGAGACCTTCGCCCAACTGGCCATCGCCGCCCGCATCGGCGCCGAGCGCTACGGCAACACCGGCCTGTACGACGAGCCCGGCACCGTGATGCTGACGGTGTCCGGCGCCGTCGCCCGCCCGTTGGTGATCGAGGTCCCCACCGGTGTCCCGCTGCGCTACGTCCTGCAGTTGGCGGGCGCCCCTCCGGTCCCGCAGGGCGTGCTCACCGGCGGCTACCACGGCAAGTGGATCGACGCCGCGACGGTCAACGAGGCGATCGTCTCCCGCAACTCCCTGGACGCCGTGGGCGGCGCGCTGGGCGCCGGGGCGATCCTGCCGATCAGTCAGGAGACCTGCCCGCTGGGCGAGTCGCTGCGGGTGGCCCAGTGGCTGGCCGAGGAGAGCGCCGGGCAGTGCGGCCCCTGCTACCTCGGTCTGCCGGCCGCGGCGCGCGGCATGGAGGACATCCTCAACGGCGGCGGCCCGGCCGCCCTGGAGGCCCTCAAGCAGGTCGCCAAGAACGTCAAGCGGCGCGGCGCGTGCTCGCACCCGGACGGCTCCGCGATGTTCCTGGAGTCGACGATCAAGGCGTTCACGGACGACCTCGCGGCGCACGTCCTCGGCAACGGCTGCGGACGGCCCGTGGAGGGCGTTCTGCCGCTCTTCGAGGGCGGCATGGGCCCGTCGAGCCTCCCGGGCGGTTCGGAGCCCGCGGACACCGGCGACAGCCGCCAGAAGATCTTCGTGGACTGGACCCTGTGCCGCGGCCACGGCCTGTGCGCGGACATCCTCCCCGAGGTCTTCCAGCTCGGCGCCGACGGCTTCCCCACCGTGGCGCAGGCGAAGGTGCCCCGCTACGCGGAGGCCAAGGCACTGCGCGCGGTGCGCCGCTGCCCGGCGCTGGCCCTGCGCGTCGAGGAGGACACGCGCGGACAGGCGCCCTCCCGCAACCTCCCGGTCCTCTCCCAGGGCCGCGGACGCCGCGCCCTGGGCCGCTGACGCGGTACGCACATACGAGGGGCCGCCTGGAAACAGGCGGCCCCTCGCGCATGGGCGGGTCGTCGGCACACCTGGACGCGCGAGTGTGCGAACGCAAAAGATCCCGCCGGATCTTTCCGATCCGGCGGGATCTGCTGTGGAGCTAAGGAGAATTGAACTCCTGACCTCCTGCATGCCATGCAGGCGCTCTACCAACTGAGCTATAGCCCCTTGTTTCGCTCCGGCGGGTTTCCCCGGCGGCGAAGCCAACATTACACGGTCCGGGGGGCGGACCACCAAATCGTTTCCGTTCCGTCCGCTTTGGCGAGAAAAGTCGGATCAAGCCGTCACGAACGAGTAGAACCGCTTGAGGGTGCAGTGCTCCTCCAGAAGCCGGCCGTAGATCGGCTCGCCCTCCAACTCCCGGTAGGTCTCGATGGGATCGCCCTTTATGATCAGCGCCCGCGCGCATTCCTCGCACCAGTACTGGTAGTCGGGGTTGACCGGTTCCATGTCCCGCACGATCGGGGTGCCGCTGCCGCACCAGTCGCACTTCCGCCTGTGTGCACCCATCGATCAGCTCCAGCTGTGGCGGCAGGCCGTACACACGTAGGAGATCCCGCCGTTGTCCCCGAGGACCTGGGCGACGAAAGCGGAACCGCAGGAAGGGCAGCTGAGCCGGGTGGCCGTTTCCCGTGTCCATGCCGCTCCGGAGAGGTGGCCGACCTCTCCGAGGATGCTCGCAGGCATCGCTACTCCCTCCCGTCGGGCCGCGCCCCCTTCCGGCCGTTTGATTCTGCCACGGCCGGGCCAATACGGTCAGCGACGCCTCAGTACCAGTCCGGACACGGCACCCCGGCGCGACTGCCCCAGCGAGCGCGAACATGCATGTGAGAAGCGCTTTCGCAGAGGTATACGCCTCCGGGACCGAAGTGACTCAAGCCGACGACAAAAGATCCCGCCCCCGAGAGGGGGGACGGGATCTTGTCGAAGCGATCTCCGACGACTCCGGAGAGAGTCGGACCGTGGAGCTAAGGAGAATTGAACTCCTGACCTCCTGCATGCCATGCAGGCGCTCTACCAACTGAGCTATAGCCCCTGGTTCCACGTGGCGAACCTCGTGGTGTTTCGCTCCGCTCCGCGGTGCGAACAAGAAGAACTTTAGCCTGCGACCTGCCGGAAAGTGAAATCGGCCCCCGGGCCGCCCGTGAGGGCTCAGTCGTCGTCGCCGAGCACCGGTTCCGGCAGGGTGCCGGCGTTGTGCTCCAGCAGGCGCCAGCCGCGGGCTCCCTCGCCCAGGACGGACCAGCAGCAGTTGGACAGCCCGCCGAGGCTCTCCCAGTCGCGGGCGTCCAGAGAGAGGAGACGGCCGATGGTGGTGCGGATCGTGCCGCCGTGGCTGACGACGACGAGCGTGCCGTCCTCGGGAAGCTTCTCGGCGTGCCGCAGCACCACGGGGGCGGCGCGGTCGGCGACCTCCGTCTCCAGCTCGCCGCCGCCGCGGCGGACCGGCTCACCGCGCTTCCACGCGGCGTACTCGTCACCGTGCCGGGCGACGATCTCCTCGTGCGTCAGGCCCTGCCACACGCCCGCGTACGTCTCGCGCAGGCCCTCGTCGTGAGCGACGTCCAGAGCGGTGAGCGCGGCGAGCTCGGCCGCGGTGTTCGCAGCCCGGGACAGGTCCGAGGCGACGATCGCGTCGGGCTTGAGGGAGGCGAGCAGCCGGGCGGCGCGGCGGGCCTGGGCGACCCCCTCCTCCGTCAGCGGGACGTCCGTGGTGCCCTGGAAACGGCGCTCCACGTTCCAGGCGGTCTGGCCGTGCCGCCAGAGGATGATCCGGCGGCCCCGGCTCTGCGTGCGGCCCGCGGCGGCCCGGGAGTTCGGACTCATCGCGGGTCCCCGAAGCCGGCGGCGTCCTCCTCGGCGTTCAGCGCGGCGTGCTCCTTGGCCTTGCCGCGGGTCGCCTTGGCGTCCTCCGGGAGGTCGAGCTCGGGGCAGTCCTTCCACAGCCGCTCCAGGGCGTAGAAGACGCGCTCCTCGCTGTGCTGGACGTGGACGACGACGTCCACGTAGTCGAGCAGGACCCAGCGGGCCTCGCGGTCGCCCTCGCGGCGCACCGGCTTGGCGCCGAGCTCCTTGTTCAGCCGCTCCTCGATCTCGTCGACGATCGACTTGACCTGGCGGTCGTTGGGGGCGGAGGCCAGCAAGAAGGCGTCCGTGATCGACAGCACGTCGCTGACGTCGTAGGCGATGATGTCGTGCGCGAGCTTGTCGGCGGCCGCCTGCGCGGCGGTGGTGATGAGTTCGAGAGAGCGGTCGGTGGCGGTCACTACGCGGCTTTCCGTCGGCGGTCGTTTGACCTCAAGGGTCTCACGACCGCCGACGGCGCCCCATCCGTTTCACGTCCGCCCGCCGGGTGGCGCCTCTTCAAGAGGTCGACGCCTTGTAGTCCTCGCCGAGGACGACGGTCACGTCCGCGTTGGCGGCGACCGTCCCCTTCTTGACGGCGCCGGCGGGCAGGCCCAGGGTCTTGGCGACCTCGGCCGCGTCGTCCTTGTCGGCGTCGTCCCCGTACAGGACCTCGGAGGCGCCCTGCGTGCCGGACGGCTTTCCGCCGTCCAGGAAGGTGAAGCCGCCGTTGAGGAGCACCACGCGCGCGTTCTCGGTGTCGGCGGCGCGGCCGCTCGCGTTCTGGACGGAGACGCTGACGGCGGCGTCCTTGTCGGGGCTCTTCGCGGTGCCTCCGAGGACGTCCTTGACGACGCTCGCGCCGGCCTGGGCGCTGAGCGTGCCGTCGGGCTCCACGGGAAGCAGGGCGGTCTTGTAGTCGCCGCCCTTGGCGAGGTCGGCGAGCCGGGCGAGGAACGCGCCGAGGTCCTTGTCGGTCAGCGAGGGGTCGAGGATCTGCGCCAGCGTCTGGACGGTGACCGTGGCGGCCTGCGCGTCGGAGGACACCTTGCGCAGCACGGCCTGCATCACCTGGCCGAAGCGTTCCAGCTGGGAGTTCTGGGCCTCGCCCTCGGCACGGTAGGTGGCGTAGGCGACGGCCATCTTGCCGCTGAGGGTCTGGTTCTCACCCTTGTTGACGAGCGGGGCGGCGCCCTTCTTCTTGGCGGTGGGGTCGGGCACTGCGGTGTCGGTGTCGACCTCGATGGTGCCGACGAGGTCGACGAGGTTCTGCAGATAGGGCGTGTCGAGGCGCCAGGTGCCCTGGATCCGGGTGCCGAGGACGGTGTCCAGCGCCTCGCGCGTGCCGGCCGAGCCGTCGGCGTCCACGGACTTGGCGAGGGTCGTGGTGGTGCCGTCGTCGGCGGTGACGACGAGGGAGTTGGGCAGCAGCACCGTGGTGCCCTTCTCGGTGGTGGCGTTGTCGACCAGCAGCACGGTGGAGGTGCCCTGGCCTCCGGTGTCGTGCAGATGCACCACGACCACGTCGCGCTTCTGCGCGGCGGAGGCGGTGGCGGCGCCGGTTTTGGACTCCCCGGACGACGACAGGCCGGGCAGCTTCCCGGCGTACCAGAGGTAGCCGACGCCGCCCACCGCGACCAGGGCGAGGACGACGACGAGGGCGACGAGCCGGCTGCGGGCGCGGCGCTTGGCCTCCTCGCGGCGCTCGGTGCGGTTCTCGGTGAAGTTCAGCCAGTCGATGACGTCCTCGGAGTCGCCGTCGGGCTCCTCCACGAACGCGAACTGCTCGGTGTGGTAGTCGCCTTGGGCCGCGTCACCATCGCGTTCCAGGGATCCGGTCCCCTCGGACGCCCCGCGGGCCTCCTCCGCCGGCGGCTCGGCGTGCGGGCGCCCGGTCTGCGACGCGGGCGTCGCGGCCTGGCGGCTCTGAGCCGAGCGGTCGTCGGCCGGGCCCGCCTGGTGCGGGATGTAGGCGGTCTGCTCGGTGACCCGCGGCTGCTGCCCGCTGGTCGCCGCCTGCCCGTAGGGGTCGTACGGGTCGTAGGGGGCCGTGGTCCCGGAGGTGTACGGGTCGTGAGCCACCGGAGTCTGACGGCCCGTGTCGTAGCCGGCGACGGGCGGCTGCTGTGCGGTGTCGTAGGGGCCGGCGGCGTACGGGTCGTAGCCATGGGTCTGCTGCTGCGCGCCGGGGGCGTACTGGTCGTAGCCGTAGTCCTGCTGCCCGCGCTGCGCGTACGGGTCGTAGGACTGCGCCGGGACCTGCCGGTACACCGGCTGTCCGTACTCGTCGTAGCCGACGAGCTCGTACGAGGCCTCGCCGTACCCGGCGTCGTGGCCACCGCCGTGGCCGGCGTCGTATCCCGCGTCTCCCGCGTCGTATCGGTCGTTCACCGGTACCCCTCTCGGCTCACTGGCCGCGGTACAGCTCGCGCTTGTCGATGTAGCGCACGACTCCGTCGGGCACCAGATACCAGACGGGGTCGCCCTTGGCGACTCTCACGCGGCAGTCGGTGGAGGAGATGGCCAGGGCGGGGACCTCGACGAGGGAGACGCCCCCCTCGGGGAGTCCCGGGTCGGCGAGGTTGTGGCCCGGCCGGGTCACCCCGACGAAGTGGGCGAGGGAGAACAGCTCCGCACTGTCCCGCCAGGTCAGGATCTGGCCCAGGGCGTCCGCGCCGGTGATGAAGAAGAGGTCGGTGTCGGGGTTGAGGGCCCGCAGGTCGCGCAGGGTGTCCACGGTGTAGGTGGGTCCGCCCCGGTCGATGTCGATGCGGCTGACCGAGAACTGGGGGTTCTCGGCGGTCGCGATGACCGTCATCAGATAGCGGTCCTCTGCCAGGGAGACCCTGCGGTGGCTCTTCTGCCAGGGCTCGCCGGTCGGGACGAACACGACCTCGTCCAGGTGGAACCGCGCGGCGGCCTCACTGGCCGCCACCAGGTGCCCGTGGTGGATCGGGTCGAACGTTCCGCCCATGACGCCGAGACGGCGCCTGCCCCGCTTAGCCGGGCCGTGCGCCGGGCCGGTAGGCATGTCCTGCTCTCCCATGCGTGCAGACCCTACCGGCCCCGCCCGAGGGGGCCGGCCGACGGGAGTCCGGAATGCCCCGGTGTGACCACCGGACGCCTCAGCGGTCGCGGTTGAACCGGGTGGTGACCCAGAGCAGGAGCAGCAGGATGAGGAAGGCGGAACCGCCGGTGACCAGCGGGCTGAGGCTCTCGTGGTTGCCGCCCTTCTCCTCGCCCTCGGCTGCGAGGGTGACCAACTGGGCGGCGGCGCTGTGGAAGCTCATCTTCGGCAGGACCTATCCAATGTGGGCGGGATAAAGATGTCGGCCCATCGTAAGCGTGCGGCTCGCCGCCCCTCACGCCGACTCCGCCGGGGAACCTTCCCGGGCGCTCAGTCGTCCTTCCGCCTGTAGCCACGCAGCAGGAACCAGGCGGTCAGCGCACAGCCCACCAGCATGACGACCAGGACGACGCGGAGCAGGTCGCCCGGCCCCTGCCGCTGGGCGGCGCCGGCGGCCTCGGCGAGCCAGGCTGCTGCGGGGTTGTGCTCCATGGCGCGGGTCTCCTTCTGCGTGGTGCCCGTCCACCGTAACTCCGCCTAGGCTGGGCCCTGCTCCGGGAGCGCAAAGGGCCCCACAAGGGTCCGTAAAGGACCTCACATACGAGGGCCCATACACACGCACATGGGGGATGACATGTCCGACGACGGCCACGAGCAGAACGGGCACGGGAACGTGCCGAGCAGGCAGCGCACCCGTTTTCCCGGGATCTCCTCGCGTGCGTACGAGCACCCGGCCGACCGCTCCGCGCTGGTCGCGCTGCGCAAGCTGAGCGGCTTCGACACGGTCTTCAAGGCGCTCAGCGGACTGCTTCCCGAGCGGAGTCTGAGACTGCTGTTCCTGTCCGACTCGGTGCGTGTGTCCGACGAGCAGTTCGCCCACCTGAACGACATGCTGCGGGACGCCTGCTACATCCTGGACCTGCCGAAGGTCCCGCCGATGTACGTCACCCAGGACCCGCAGCCCAACGCGATGTGCATCGGCCTGGACGAGCCGATCATCGTGGTCACCACGGGTCTGATCGAGCTGCTCGACGAGGAGGAGATGCGGGCGGTCGTCGGCCACGAGGTGGGGCACGCCCTGTCCGGCCACTCCGTGTACCGCACCATCCTGCTGTTCCTGACCGGTCTGGCCCTGCGGGTGGCCTGGATCCCGCTCGGCAACATCGCGATCATGGCCGTCGTGACGGCGCTGCGCGAGTGGTTCCGCAAGTCGGAGCTGTCCGCGGACCGCGCCGGGCTGCTGGTCGGCCAGGACCTGCGGGCCTCGATGCGCGGTCTGATGAAGATCGCGGGCGGCAACCATCTGCACGAGATGAACGTGGACGCGTTCCTGAAGCAGGCCGAGGAGTACGAGGCGGGCGGCGACCTGCGCGACTCCGTGCTGAAGATCCTCAACGTGCTGCCCCGCTCGCACCCCTTCACCACCGTGCGCGCCGCCGAGCTGAAGAAGTGGGCCGAGTCGCGCGACCACCAGCGGATCATGGACGGTCACTACCCGCGCCGCTCCGAGGACAAGGACACCTCGGTCACGGACTCCTTCCGGGAGTCGGCCTCGCACTACGCCGACCACGTCAAGAGCTCCAAGGATCCGCTGATGAAGCTGGTCACCGACCTCGCGGGCGGGGCGGGCGACCTGGGCGGCCGGGTCCGGCGCGGCTTCGACGGCTTCACCGGCTCCGCGCCGCCGAAGGAACGCCCGGCGGACACGCCCCCACGCGAGGACGACTGACCGACGGCGGGACGCTGCTCACCCCCCCCCGCGGGCTCACCCCCTGCGGGCTCACCCCCGCGAGCTCACACCTGCGGTTCCGCGCTGCTCGCCAGCGACCCGCACAGCGCGGGCGCGTCGCCCGTCACATACGGGTCCGTGCCGGCCGGGCCGCCCGCCTTGGCGCTCTGGCCGGCGAGCAGCGGCCGCAGATGGCCCGCCGAGTCCTCGGCGCAGGACAGCGGGCCGGCCTGGAGGGAGGAGACGACCAGCTGGGTCTGGCGCAGCCGCAGGTCGTCGAGGTCGAAGCGGAAGTGCAGCTCACGGCGGACGGTGAACAGCGAGACCGGCGCCCTGGCATCGGCGCCGACGGGCCGCAGGGCGTAGACGAAGGTGTGGTCGGCGGTGACCTCCAGGGTCGCCGAGTCGCTCTCAGCGGCCTCCAGGGTGCCCTGTACACGGATTTCGGGGTCGGCCAGCTCGGCCCGGGAGGGGTCCAGGCGGACCAGCCAGCCCGTGGGCGCGTGCCGTCCGTCGGCGGCGGGGTGGGCGAAGCTCTCGTCGAACTGGTCGAGCTGGTCGGGTGAGATCAGCAGCCGCACCGGCCGGACCTGCTGCCCGGTGAGCACCTCCGGGTAGAGGGAGGAGCGCATGACGTAGTCCCGGGCGGTGAGCAGGGCGGTGACGACCTGGCTGTCGGAGAAGTGCGCGGTGCGCCGGGCGGCGGGCAGCGGGATGCCCGCCGCGCCGACGCGGAAGTTGGCGGCCGGGCTGTGCGCGTACAGGGAGGCGGTGTCGGTCGAGCCGGGTACGGCTCCCTGGGGGGCGAGCGGGATGACCGTCATCCGCAGGGGTTCCGCCGGCCGGCGGGCGGCCGCGTTCTGGTAGGGGTGGCGGACGCCCATGTAGACGGCGGTGCCGAAGGCGAGCGCGATCAGCACCACCAGGACGAGCGCCTGCCGGGACAGGCCCCGGTGCGCGGGCGGGCGGCGGCGCACGGCGGGCGCGTGCTCGGTGATGCGTTCCTCGGCGGAGTACTCCTGGAGGCGGGCAGCGCGGACGAACGATTCGTCGAAGACGACGGATCGGTACTCTTCCTCGCCGCCGCCGGGGGCTCCCTCAGGTGTCCCCTGCGGTGGGTCGCCAGGCCCGCCCATACTTTCAGGGTAGGTCGCGGGGAGCTCGGGTAAACGCCCTGCATTCTGACAACTTCTGACAGGTTCTCACCCGTCGGGGGGCGTCGTTCAGGGCGTCTGCGGGACCGCCGGGACAGGTGAGCGCAGCCGGTCGACGGCCCCTTCGGCGGCCGCCTCGGGCGGCGCGGAGGGGCCGCCGCCCTGGCCCAGGCCGGTGGAGGCGGGCAGTGGCATCTGGTCCCGGTTGTCGGAGGAGGCCCCCCGGTAGACCGCGGCGAAGGCCAGCGCGACCATGCCGATGCCCATGACGAGGGCGAGCACCCAGGCGACGGGACGGTGCCAGCGCGCCTGACGGCCGTAGGGGCCGATGTCGTCGTAGTCGTCGTAGTGGCGTTCCCAGGCGGCCACGTCGTCGTCGAGGCCGCCCTGGTCCGGATCACGGCCGAAAGGCCGGGGGCCTTCGGGTCCGTGGCGTTCGCCGCGGGCACGGGCCCGGCGGGCTTCGGCCTCGGAGGCCTCGGCTCTGGCCTCGGCGGCGGCCAGGAGGCGTTCGACGGCGGTCGGCTCGTGCACCACGGCCGCCTGGACGAAGGCCTCGTCGAAGACCACGGAGGCGAACTCTTCGTCCGACACCCCGCGGTCCTGGTCGTCGTCGGGCTCCCAGCCGTCCGGGAACGGCGTGCCCCCCACGTCCTCCGGCACGGGTCCAGAGTAGACCTGGGCGGTCGCCTTGGGCAGGCGGAAGGGAAATTCATCCGCCTGCTGAGACGGCTCGGCGAACCCTCGAGGGGCGCGCGGGTCAGCGCCGGACGTGTCCGTCGCCGGTGACGATGTACTTCGTGCTGGTCAGCTCCGGCAGGCCCATGGGGCCGCGGGCGTGCAGTTTCTGGGTGGAGATGCCGATCTCCGCGCCGAAGCCGAACTGGCCGCCGTCGGTGAAGCGGGTGGAGGCGTTGACGGCGACGGTGGTGGAGTCGACCAGCTGGGTGAACCGGCGGGCGGCCTGCTGCGAGGTGGTGACGATCGCCTCGGTGTGGCCGGAGGTCCACAGCCGGATGTGCTCGACGGCCTTGTCCAGGGAGTCGACGACGGCGGCGGCGATGTCGTGGGAGAGGTACTCGGTCTCCCAGTCCTCCGGAGTGGCCTCGACGACGGTCGCCTTGGAGTCCTCGCCGTACGCCATGACCCGCTCGTCGGCGTGGACGGTGACGCCGGCCTCGGCGAGGGCGTCGAGGGCGCGGGGCAGGAACTCGGGGGCGATGTCCTGGTGGACGAGGAGGGTCTCGGCGGCGTTGCAGACGCTGACCCGGTGGGCCTTGGAGTTGATCAGGATCTCGATCGCCATGTCGATGTCGGCGCGGGCGTCGACGTAGACGTGGCAGTTGCCGGTGCCGGTCTCGATCACCGGGACGACGGACTCGGAGACGACCGTCCGGATGAGGGAGGCGCCGCCGCGCGGGATGAGGACGTCGACGAGACCGCGGGCGCGCATCAGCTCGCGCACGCTCTCCCGGCTCTCGCCGGGCACGAGCTGGACGGCGTCGGCGGGCAGCCCGGCGCCGCCGACCGCGTCGCGGATCACCCGGACGAGGGCGGTGTTGGACTCGTAGGCGGAGGCGGAGCCGCGCAGCAGCACGGCGTTGCCCGACTTCAGGCAGAGCGCGGCCGCGTCCACGGTCACGTTGGGCCGCGCCTCGTAGATGATGCCGACCACGCCGAGCGGGACGCGGACCTGGCGCAGGTCGATGCCGTTGGGCAGGGTCGAGCCGCGCACCACCTCGCCGACCGGGTCGGGCAGCGCGACGACGTCCCGCACGTCGGAGGCGATGGCCCGCACCCGCTCCGGGGTGAGGGTCAGCCGGTCGACGATGGCCTCGCTGGTGCCGGCCTCGCGGGCCTTGGCGATGTCCTTGGCGTTGGCCTCGACGACGTCACTCGCACGGACCTCCAGCGCGTCCGCGATGGCGAGGAGCGCGTCGTCCTTCACGGCCCGGGGCAGCGGCGCGAGGTCGGCGGCGGCCGCCTTGGCGCGGTAGGCGGCCTGGGTGACCGGGGAGAGGGCGTCGTACGGCGAGAGCGTGGTCATACGGGAAGGGTAGTGCGCCGGGCTGCGCCGTTCGGCGTGCGTTCCACACGCCGAGACACGTGCTGGGACGGGTGCCGGAAGCGAGGTCAGAAGGGGTGGACGCCCACCGGTGCGGCCGGCGCCGGGCCGTAGCCCTCGGCGATGCGCTGGTGGTAGGTCTGGCGGTCGACGACCTCCAGGCCGACGATCTCCCAGGCCGGCAGTCCGGCCGTCTGCCGGTGCTCGCCCCACAGCCGCAGCGCGACGGCGGCCGCGTCGTGCAGGTCGCGGGCCTCCTCCCAGTAGCGGATCTCCGCGTGGTCGGCGGCGTAGCGGCTGGTCAGGAGGAAGGGGTGGTCGTGGGCCAGCTGTTCCAGGGCGCGCCGCAGCTCCTTCAGGTCGGCGTCGGCTCCGGAGACGCTGAGGGTGACGTGCCACAGGCGGGGCAGGTCCTCGGGCCCGGCTCCCAGCGCGCCCTCGTCGCCGTCGGCCTCCGCGGCCCGGTACCGGTCCCCGGCCGCGACGCTGGTCAGGGCGCGTTCCTCGCCGGCGCCGCCGCGGGTCGCCGCCGCCCCAGGGCGCACTCGTCTCACGACGGCCTCCTTTACGCAGCGCTCGTGCGGAACGTGTCCGTGCAGGGGACGTGGACGGGTCCTTGCCCCCGACACAAAGTTGAGCAGGCCGCGCGGCTCCTTGGGGCGGTTTCACGGAACGTCCCCCGCCGGTCCCGGCCGTTCGACCCCGCCCGGAATCCGTCGTTCGACGCCCCGGGGGTCACCCGTGCCCCTCGTGGACCCGCTCAGGGATGGAGGATCACCAGGTCGTCGCGGTGGATGACCTCGCGCTCGTACTCGGCGCCGAGTTCCCTCGCCAGTTCGCGGGTGGAGCGGCCGATCAGGAGGGGGATCTCCCTGGCGTCGAAGTTGACGAGTCCCCGGGCCACCGCGTGCCCGGCGCCGTCGCGCAGTTCCACCGGGTCGCCCGCGTTGAACTCGCCCTCCACGCCGGCGATCCCGGCCGGCAGCAGCGACTTGCGCCGCTCGACGACCGCGCGCACCGCGCCGTCGTCCAGGGTGAGCGAGCCCTGCGGGGTGGAGGCGTGCTGGAGCCACAGCAGCCGGTCGGCGGAGCGCTTGCCGGTGGCGTGGAAGAAGGTGCCGGTGTCGCCGCCGGAGAGGGCGTCGGCCGCGTGGACGGCGCTGGTGAGGACGACGGGGATGCCGGCGGCGGCGGCGATCCGGGCGGCCTCGACCTTGGTGACCATGCCGCCGGTGCCGACGCCCGCCTTGCCGGCGCTGCCGATCTCGACGCCCGCCAGGTCGGCGGGCCCGCGCACCTGTGCGATCCGCGAGGTGCCCGGCCTGCCGGGGTCGCCGTCGTAGACACCGTCGACGTCGGAGAGCAGGACCAGCAGGTCGGCGTGGACGAGGTGGGCGACGAGCGCGGCGAGACGGTCGTTGTCGCCGAAGCGGATCTCGTCGGTGGCGACGGTGTCGTTCTCGTTGACGATCGGGAACGCGCCCATCGCCAGCAGCTTGTCCAGGGTGCGCGAGGCGTTGCGGTGGTGGGCGCGACGGCTCATGTCGTCGCTGGTCAGCAGCACCTGGCCGACGCGGACGCCGTAGCGGGCGAAGGAGGCGGTGTAGCGGGCGACGAGGAGGCCCTGGCCGACGCTGGCGGCGGCCTGCTGACGGGCGAGGTCCTTGGGACGGCGGCGCAGGCCCAGCGGGGCGAGTCCGGCGGCGATGGCGCCGGAGGAGACCAGGACGATCTCCCGCTCCCCGCCGCTGCGACTCTTCGCGAGGACGTCGACGAGCGCGTCGACGCGGTCGGCGTCCAGTCCCCCGGCGGCGGTCGTCAGAGACGAGGAGCCCACCTTGACGACGATCCTGCGGGCCTGCGCCACGTGCTGCCTTGCCTCTGTCACCTGCGTCGTCCTCACTCGGCTGTCCCTGGCGCCGCGTGCTCCCCGCCACGGCGCTCGCCCCGCAATCTACGTGAGCGGGGGGCGGCGCCGCCTTCGCGTTTCGCCGGTCGGACGGCTTCCGGGGACAACCGGAGGGGGGCTCAGCCCCGGTTCGCCAGGGAGGCCCGGAAGGCCACGCACTCCTCGTACACCGGCAGGATGCCCGCCTCGCGGGCCTCGGCCAGCGTCGGGCCCTCGGCGTCCTTGGCGGACAGCTCGGGCACGCCTTCGACCGGCCATTCGACGCCGATCGCCGGGTCGAGCGGGTGCACGGTCCGCTCGCGCTGCGGCGCGTAGCCCTCGGAGCACAGGTAGGTGACGGTGGCGTCGTCGGTGAGCGCGCAGAAGCCGTGGCCGAGGCCCTCGGAGAGGTAGACGGCCTTGCGGTCCTGGTCGTCGAGGCGCACCGTCTCCCAGCGGCCGAAGGTCGGCGAGCCGACCCGGACGTCGACGATCACGTCGAGGACGGCGCCGCGGACGCAGGTCACGTACTTGGCCTGGCCGGGCGGCACGTCGGCGAAGTGGATGCCGCGCACGACGCCGGCCGCGGAGACGGAGAGGTTGCCCTGCTTCAGGTCGAGCGGGTGGCCGACGGCCTCCTCCATGCGCTCGGCCTTGTACCACTCCAGGAAGAGGCCGCGGGCGTCCCCGTGCTGCTGGGGGACGAACTCCCAGGCGCCCTCGATGCCAAGGGGGTTCACCTTCATCGGAACCGTTTCCGTTTCTCTCTCAGGCCTCGTGGGCGAGCAGGTCGAGCAGGTAGTCGCCGTAGCCGCTCTTGGTCAGCGGCTCGGCGAGCGCGCGCAGGCGGTCGTCGCCGATGAACCCGGCGCGCCAGGCGGCCTCCTCCAGGCAGCCGATCTTCATGCCCTGGCGCTCCTCGACCACCCGGACGTACTCGGAGGCCTGGACGAGGGACTGGAAGGTGCCGGTGTCGAGCCAGACGGTGCCGCGGTCGAGGACCGAGACCTGGAGCTCGCCGCGGTCGAGGTAGTACTTGTTGACGTCGGTGATCTCCAGCTCGCCCCGGCCGCTCGGCTTGAGGCCCTTGGCGATCTCGACGACCCGGCTGTCGTAGAAGTAGAGGCCCGGGACGGCGTAGCGGGACTTGGGGTTCTTCGGCTTCTCCTCGATGGAGCGGGCGCGGCCCTGCTCGTCGAAGTCGACGACGCCGTAGGCGGTCGGGTCGGAGACGGCGTGGGCGAAGACCACGCCGCCCTCGGGGTCGCTGTAGCGGGCGAGCTGACGGCCGAGGCCGTAGCCGTGGAAGATGTTGTCGCCGAGGATCAGGGCGACGGCCTCGTCGCCGATGAAGTCCTCGCCGATGACGAAGGCCTCGGCGATGCCGTTGGGGTGCTCCTGCGTGGCGAACTCGATGTTCAGGCCCCAGTCGGACCCGTCGCCCAGGAGCCGTTCGAACTGGGGTCGCTCGGCCGGTCCGGTGATGATCAGGATGTCCCGCAGTCCCGCCATCACCAGGGTGGACAGCGGGTAATAGATCATCGGCTTGTCGAAGACCGGCATCAGTTGCTTCGACACCGCACGGGTGATCGGCCACAGTCGGGAACCGGTACCACCGGCGAGCAGAATTCCACGCATGGGCCCGCAGCCTACGGCAGGGTACGGACCACTCCCGCCACCCCCGCCGTGAAAAGGGCCACTGCACAGCGCGTGATACGGCGGGCTATAGAATGTGGGCTCTTATGAAGATTCTTGTCACCGGCGGTGCCGGGTTCATCGGTTCACAGTTCGTACGGGCGCTGCTCCTCGGCGAGCTGCCCTCGGGCGCGGGCGCCCAGGTCACCGTCCTGGACAACCTGACCTACTCCGGCAACGAGGAGAACCTCGCCCCCGTCGCCGGCAAGGACGGGTACACCTTCGTCCACGGCGACATCCGCGACGTCGCCATCGTCGACGATGTGATGCGCGGCCAGGACGCGGTGGTGCACTTCGCCGCCGAGTCCCACGTGGACCGCTCGATCGCGGACTCCTCCCCGTTCGTGACGACCAACGTGCTGGGCACCCAGGTGCTGCTGGACGCCGCCAAGCGCCACGGGGTGGGCCGGTTCGTCCACGTGTCCACCGACGAGGTCTACGGCTCGATCGCCGAGGGCTCCTGGACCGAGGACTGGCCGCTGGCGCCGAACTCGCCGTACTCGGCCTCGAAGGCGGGCTCGGACCTGCTGGCGCTGTCGTACCACCGCACGCACGGCATGGACGTCGTGGTGACCCGCTGCTCCAACAACTACGGGCAGTACCACTTCCCCGAGAAGATGATCCCGCTGTTCACCACGAACCTGCTGGACGGCAAGAAGGTCCCGCTGTACGGCGAGGGCCTGAACGTGCGGGACTGGCTGCACGTCTCCGACCACTGCCGGGGCATCGAGATGGTGCTGCGCGGCGGCCGGGCCGGCGAGGTCTACCACATCGGCGGCGGCACCGAGGTCACCAACAAGGAGCTCACCGGTCTGCTCCTGGACGCCTGCGGGGCGGGCTGGGACATGGTCGAGCACGTCGCCGACCGCAAGGGCCACGACCTGCGCTACTCCCTGTCGATCGCGAAGATCTCCGAGGAGCTCGGCTACACGCCGCTCGTCACCTTCGAGCAGGGCCTCGCCGACACCGTCCAGTGGTACCGCGACAACCGCGCCTGGTGGGAGCCGCTCAAGGCGAAGGCGGCGCTTCCCGCATGACCCGCTGGCTGATCACCGGCGCGGGCGGCATGCTCGGCCGGGACCTGACCGACGTGCTCGCGGAGCGCGGGGCCGAGGTCACCGCGTCGACCCGGCAGGAGCTGGACGTCACCGACGCCGCCGCGGTGCGGGCGGCGGTGGCGGGCCACGACGTCGTGGTGAACGCGGCCGCGTGGACCGACGTGGACGGCGCGGAGGCCGACGAGGCCGCGGCGACCCGGATCAACGGCGAGGGCCCGCGGGTGCTCGCCCAGGCGTGCGCGGACAGCGGCGCCGCGCTGATCCAGGTCTCCACCGACTACGTCTTCCCGGGCGACGCCGCCGAGCCGTACCCGCACGACGCCCCGACCTCGCCGGTGAACGCCTACGGGCGCGGCAAGCTCGTGGGCGAGGAGGCGGTGACCGGGCTGCTGCCCGAGCGCGGCTATGTGGTGCGCACGGCCTGGCTGTACGGCGCCCACGGGCGCAACTTCGTCGCGACGATGCTGAACCTGGCCGGGCAGCGCGAGACCCTGGACGTGGTCGACGACCAGCGGGGGCAGCCGACCTGGACCGTGGCGCTCGCCCGGCAGATCGCGGACCTGGGCGAGGCGGCCGTGGCCGGCCGGGCCCCGGCCGGCGTCTATCACGGCACCGCGTCCGGCACGGGCACCTGGTTCGACCTGGCGCGGGCCGCCTTCGAGCTGACGGGTCTCGACCCGGAGCGGGTGCGCCCGACGACGTCGGAGAAGTTCGTACGGCCGGCCCGTCGTCCCGCCTACAGCGTGCTGGCGCACGACCGGTGGGCCACGGCGGGCGTGGCGGTCCAGCCGGACTGGCGCGAGCAGCTCGCCGAGGCGCTGAAGGTCATCGCTCCCGGCGGGCGGACGGACGCATCCGGGCGGACCGGCGCGTGAGTCTCCTCGACCGCATCGCCACGGCGCTGCCGCAGGGCACCGCGTTCGTCGGCGCCGGGACGGCGCTGCTCGGCGTGGCGAGCTACATCCATCTCGCGGCGGCGGGCCACTCGCTCCCCGTCGACGGGATGGCGAGCTTCTCGGTCCTGTGGACGGTGGTGTCCTCCATAGGTCTGGGGCTCTTCTTCCCGGTCGAGCAGGAGATCACCCGGGTGGTCGCCGCCCGGGTGGTGCACGGCGACGGGGCGCTGCCGGTGCTGCGGCGCGGCGCGGTGCTCTCCGCCTCCCTGCTCGCGGTGGTGCTGGTGCCGCTGGGCGTGTTCGCCCGGCAGGTCGCCGAGTTGTTCTTCCACGGCGACACCGGCATGGTCCTCGCGCTGGGCGGGGCGTTCGCGGCACTGGCCGTGGCGTACGTGACCCGGGGCGTCCTCGCGGGTCTGGGCCGGTTCGAGGCCTACGGGATGCAGCTGGGGCTGGACGGCGCGCTGCGGATCGTGCTGCCGGCGGGACTCGCGCTGTCCGGCGTGCACTCGGTGTTCGCCTTCGCGGCGGTCCTGACGGTGGCCCCGCTGCTCGCCGTGCTGGCGACGATCGGGCCGGTGGTCAAGGGCGCGCGGTCGGGGTCGCCGGCGCACTGGCGTGACCTGATCGAGCACCTGGGGCTGCTGGTCGGCTCCACGCTGCTGGCCCAGGTGCTGGTGAACATCGCGGTGATCAGCACCAAGCTGATCTCCACGGACGACGACGCGCTGGTCGCGGCGCTGTTGTCGGCGCTGGTCCTGGCGCGGGTGCCGCTGTTCGTGTTCGGCGCCTTCCAGGTGTCGCTGCTCGCGGGGCTGTCGTCGGCGGCGGCCGAGGGCGACACGCTGAAGTACCGCCGTCTGCTGCTGAAGGCGGCGTCGGTCACCGGTGGGCTCGGCGTGGCCGGGGGCATCGGCGCGGTGGCGCTCGGACCGGCGCTGCTGCCGGCGCTGTTCGGCGCGCCCGACGTGCTGGGGCCGGTCGATTTCGCCTGGCTGTCGCTCGGGACGACCCTCTACATGCTGGCTATGGTGCTGGGTCAGGCTCTGCTGACCAGCGGCGCCGCGCGGCTTCAGCTGGTGGCGTGGATCGTGGGGACGGCGGCCCTGGTGGCGGTCACTCTGAGTTCCCTTCCCCTGCGCACGCGGGTCGAGGTGGCGTACACGGCGGGGTCCTTCGTGGTGGTCGCCTTCATGACGCTCGTTGTCCGCGCTCGTGTAGGCTACCGTTCGTTGCACTCCTAAGAATGATCACCATTCTATCACTCTCCGTAAGCATTGCGACAAAATGTGACGGACAGTGGACTGCAGTCCGGCGGCCTCGTTCTGCGGCCGTCCGCGTCGGAATTCCCCTGGAAGAGTAGACAGGCCTTTTTCCAATGAGTCGTCCGATACACCGGAGTGCGGCATGAGTCTGTGGATGCTGACCTCGGTCACCGGAGTCCTTCTCGTCCTGTGCATCGTCGAGCTGCTGCGCCGGCGGAAGCTCAAGGAGAAGTACGCGTTCCTGTGGGTGATCACCGGGCTGGTGATCATCCCGCTCGGCTTCTTCCCCACCGGTCTGGACTCGGTGGCCCGCCTGGTCGGAGTCGCCTCGGGCGTCAGCCTCATCCTGTTCCTGAGTGTGGCGTTCCTCTTCATCGTGTGCCTCCAGCTCAGCTGGGAGGTGGGTCACCTGGAGGAGGAGGGCCGCACGCTCTCCGAGGAAGTGGCCCTGCTCCGCATCGACGTCACGGAGCTGCGGTCCCGGCTCGCCGCACAGGAGACCCCGGCCGCATCTGCCGAACGGGGGAATCTGAAGTGATCGACGGCAAGCGCGTACTGATCATCATGCCGGCGTGGAACGAGGCCGAGGGCGTCGCCGACGTCATCAAGGAGACCTACACCACGCTTCCGGGAGTGGACGTCCTCGTCGTCGACGACGGCTCCGCCGACAACACGGCCGTCGTCGCCAAGGCGGCCGGCGCCACCGTGATGAAGCTCCCCTACAACCTCGGCGTGGGCGGCGCGATGCGCGCCGGCTACAAGTTCGCGCACGACCGCGGCTACGACATCGCCATCCAGGTCGACGCCGACGGCCAGCACGACCCGCGCAACGTGCCCGAACTGCTGGACCGCCTGGAGACCGGCGCTGACCTGGTCATGGGCGCCCGGTTCGCCGGCACCGGCGAATACGAGGCCCGCGGCCCGCGCCGCTGGGCGATGCTCGTGCTCGCCTTCTGGCTGTCGCGCATGGCGCGCACCAAGCTCACCGACGTCACCTCCGGCTTCCGCGCCTGCAACCGCGACCTGATCGAGGCCTTCGCCCGCTGGTACCCGGTGGAGTACCTGGGCGACACCGTGGAGTCCACGATCGCCGTCCTGCGCGCCGGCTACCGCGTCGAGCAGGTGCCCGTCGCGATGCGCCCGCGGGTGACCGGCACCCCGAGCCAGTCGCCGTGGAAGGCCACCCTCTACCTCGGCCGCATCGGCATGATCCTGCTCCTCGCGTTCAGCCGCCGCTCCTCGCTCGGCAAGAAGGGCAAGTGAGCCAGGTGCAGACCCTCGACATCATGCTGCCGCACTACGGCGACACCGCCCTGATGCAGGCGGCCGTGCGCAGCGTGCTCGACCAGACCGACAAGGACTGGCGGCTCACCGTCGTCGACGACGGCCGCGAGGAGGGCGTGCCCGAGTGGTTCTCCTCACTCGGCGACAGCCGGGTCCGCTACATGCGCAACGAACGCAACCTCGGCATCACCGGCAACTTCCGCAAGTGCGTCGACCTGGTCGAGTCGACGCACTTCACCATGCTGGGCAGCGACGACCTGCTGCTGCCGACCTACGTCGCGACGATCCGCGCGGCCGTCGAGGCCGAACCGGACGCGGCGATCTACCAGCCGGGCGTCGAGGTCATAGACGAGAACGGCAACCCCTCCACCTCCCTGGGCGACGAGGTCAAACGGCGGCTGTACGCGCCGAAGAACCCCGACGGCGCCCGGCTGGTGCTCTCCGGCGAGCCGCTCGCCGCGAACCTCCTGGGCGGGAACTGGCTGTACTTCCCGTCGATCTGCTGGCGCGCCGACGCCGTCAAACCGGTCGGCTTCCGCGAGGACCTCTCGGTCATCCAGGACCTCGCGATGATCATCGAGTTGATCAAGCGCGGCGAGAAGCTGGTCGTCGACCCGGCCCTCGCCTTCCGTTACCGACGTCACTCCGGCAGCCTCTCCTCGGCGGAGGCCGTGACCGGGGCCCGCTTCTCGGAGGCGGTACGGTTCTTCAACGAGGTCGCCGACGACCTCGACCGGCACGGCTGGCCCAAGGCCGCCCGCGCCGCCCGGCGGCACCTGTCCATGCGGCTGCACGCGCTGACCATGCTCCCCGGAGCCCTGCGTCAACGCCGTTCGGACGCCGTGCGCCGCCTGCTCGGATATGCCCTCACCAGATCCGAGTGATCGTCACGCGCGGGACGGGTCCCCGCCCCGCGGACCGCAAACCGCCGAACCCTGCCGAAAGTCCAAGCCCTGATGACTCCCACGCAAGCCGCAGAACCGTCCCCCACTCCCCGGTTCAGCATCATCGTGCCGGCGTACGGGGTCGAGGCGTATCTGCGTGACTGCCTCGACTCCGTCCTGAGCCAGTCGTTCGGGGACTTCGAGATCATCGCGGTCAACGACGCCTCGCCCGACGCCTGCGGCGAGATCATGGCCGAGTACGCGGACACGGACCCCCGTGTCGTGGCGGTGCAGCTCGAACAGAACGTGGGCCTGGGCCGGGCGCGGAACGCGGGCATGGAACGCGCCCGCGGCGAGTACCTGCTCTTCCTCGACAGCGACGACACGATGCTCCCCGGCTCCCTCCTCGCCGTCTCCCGCCGGCTCCAGGAGACCGACGACCCCGAGCTGCTCGTCTTCGACTACGCCCGCACCTACTGGGACGGCCGCGTCAGCCCCAACGCCAAGCGCTCGGTGCTCACCGCGAGCCCCCGCGAGGCCGTGGGCCTCGACGGCAACCCCGAACTGCTCCAGCTGCTCCAGGTCGCCTGGAACAAGGCCTACCGCCGCGACTTCGTCGAGCGCTGGGGCTTCGAGTACCCCACGGGCTACTACGAGGACACCCCCTGGACCTACCCGGTGCTGGTCGCCGCCGAGACCATCGCCGTCCTCGACCGGATCTGCGTCCACTACCGCCAGCGCCGCCAGGGCAGCATCCTGTCCTCCGCGAGCCGCAAGCACTTCGAGGTCTTCGACCAGTACGACCTGGTCTTCGCCTTCCTCGCCGAGCACCCCGAGTTCGAGCGCTGGCGGCCCGCGCTGTTCGAACGCATGACCTTCCACCTCGGCGTCATCGAGCGGATGCCGGGCCGGCTGCCCGCCGGCGCCCGCGCCGAGTTCCGCGCCCGCCGCCTTCAAGCCGAGCAGGCCCACCGCCCGGCCGGCTACCGCGAGCCCAAGGACAGCGGAGCCAAGGAAGCCGCACGCCGGCGCCGCCCCGCCGACCGGCTCCCGCGCCGGCTGCGCCCCGCCGCCCGCCGCGCCTACCGCGCCGCCCGCAAGCTGAAGAAGCCGGTCCGTCACGCCGTCCTGATGGCCTACTACCGGACCCAGCGGATGCTGCCGGTGCAGAAGGACACCGCCGTCTTCGCCGCCTACTGGAACGCCGACTACGCCTGCAACCCGGCGGCCGTCCACCAGAAGCTGCGCGAACTCGCCCCCAAGGTCAAGAGCACCTGGGTGCTCAAGCCCGGCGCGCGCAACGCCCCGCCGCCCGGCACCGCCGTCGTGCACCCCGGCTCGTTCCCGTTCTGGCGCGCGATGGCCCGCAGCAAGTACTTCGTGAACAACGTGAACTTTCCCACCCTCGTGGTCAAGCGGCCGGGCCAGGTCTTCGTGCAGACCCACCACGGCACACCGCTCAAGCGGATGGGCGTCGATCTGGTCGACTTCCCGCTCGGCCAGAAGGACCTGGAGATGGACACGCTGATGAAGCGGGTCGACCGCTGGGACTACAGCGTCTCCAGCAACCGCTTCACCACCGCCGTCTGGGACCGGGCCTACCCCTCCACCTACACCTCCCTCGACTACGGCTACCCGCGCAACGACGTCCTGGTGAACGCCGGCGACGAGGACCGGGCGGCGGCCCGCGCCGAGCTCGGGCTCGCCCCCGACGCCAAGGTCGTCCTGTACGCGCCGACGCACCGCGACTACATGGCCGTTCCCCGTCCGCTGCTCGACGTGGAGCACTTGGCGCAGCAGCTCGGCGAGGGCTTCACCGTGCTGGTGCGCGCCCACTACTTCAACCTCGGCTCCGGCCCCGGCTCCGCCGAGGGCTCCACCGTCGTCGACGTCAGCGACCACCCCTCGGTGGAGAAGCTGTTCCTCGCCGCCGACTGCCTGCTCACCGACTACTCGTCGCTGATGTTCGACTACGCGCTCCTCGACCGGCCGATCGTGCTCTTCGCGAACGACTGGGAGACCTACCGGGCCACCCGCGGCACGTACTTCGACATCCACGCCCAGTCCCCCGGCCATGTGACGGCAACCGAGACCGACCTCGTCGACATCTTCCTCTCGGGGCGCTGGTGCGACGACACGTCCGCGAAGGCGCGTACCGAGTTCCGCAGGCGCTTCTGTGAGTTCGACGACGGGCGTGCCGCCGAACGTGTGGTACGCAGGGTCTTCCTGGACGAGGAGGTCGACCCCCCTGCGGTGATCTCCCCGGAGCGTCCGAGCCGTCCGGCGCGGGGCTAGAGCTACCGTGTCCGGCAAGTCCGGTTGACGAACACCTGTAGAAAGGCGCAGTACCCCAGATGCCTCCCCGTCTGTCCCTAGTCGTTCCCTCCTACAACGTGGAACTGTTCCTCGACGAGTGCCTGCAGTCGCTCGTGGACCAGACGTTCACCGACTGGGAGGCGATCGTCGTGGACGACGGCTCCAAGGACGGCAGCCTGGCGATCGCCGAAAGGTGGGCGCAGAGAGACGCCCGGATCCGGGTCGTCGCACAGGAGAACCAGGGACTCGGGCCGGCCCGCAACACCGGTGTCGCCCACCTCACCGAGGGCACCGAGTTCCTCGCCTTCGTCGACAGCGACGACATCGTCCTGCCCGACGCCTACGAGCGGTGCATCGCCAGCCTGGAGAAGTCCGGCTCGGACTTCGTCAGCGGCAACGTCAACCTCCTCAAGGCCGGTGAGATCCTCGTCTCCCCGCTGCACGCCAAGCGGCTGCGCACCGACCGCTCCCGCACCCACATCAGCCGCGACAAGGACCTCGTCTACGACCGCACCGCCTGGAACAAGGTCTTCCGCCGGTCGTTCTGGGACAAGCACGCCTTCCAGTTCCCCGGCATCCTCTACGAGGACGCGCCGGTCACCCTGCCGGCCCACTTCCTGGCCTCCGCGGTCGACGTGCTCAGCGAGCCGATCTACCTGTGGCGCCAGCGCACCGGCGGCGCGCCCTCCATCACCCAGCGCCGCACCGAGCCGGTCAACGTCCGCGACCGCATCCGTTCCTGCGACTCCGTGAGCCGGTTCCTCGCCTCCCAGCCGGGCGAGGCGTACGTCCAGCACAAGCGCTGGTACGACGAGATCTTCATCACCGACGAGCTGCCCCTCTTCATGGGCGTCCTGGACCAGGCCGGGGACGAGTTCCGCGACCTGTTCATGTCCGGCGCCGCCGACTTCCTCAGCCGCGTCGACCCCCGCGTCATGCCCCGGCTGCCCGTCGCGATGCGCCTGAAGTGCCACCTCATCCGCGAGGGCCGGCTCGACGAGCTCATGGAACTGCTCGCCTTCGAACGCGAGGCCGGCCGGGCCGTCCCGGTGGTCCGGCAGGGCCTGCGCTACCTCGCCGACTACCCGGTGATCGACAAGAAGCGCGCCGTGCCCCGCTCCGTGCTGCGCGTCGACTCCGACTTCGCCGCCCGGGCCCGCGCCGAGGAGATCGTCTGGCGCGACGGCCGGCTGCACATCGGCGGCCACTCCTACATCCGCAACCTGGCCGCCGAGCGGCCGCAGCCGACCACCCTGCGCGTGCTGATGCTGCGCGAGACCGGCAGCCGGCGCACCGTCCTGGTCCGGCCCACCCGCACCCAGGCCTCGCGCGCCACCCAGACCTCCGGTCAGTCGCTGCACAACTACGACTGGTCGGGCTTCACCCTCGACCTGGACCCCGCGAAGCTCAAGGCCCGCGGCGGCTGGCGGGACGCCGTGTGGCGGGTGACCGTGGCCACCGTCCAGCAGGGCATCGTCCGCCACACCCGGCTCAAGGCCGGCGAGAGCGGCAGCGCCGAGAGCCCCGCCCCGTTCTGGGTCGACGACGACGTACGGGTCATCCCGTTCATCAACGACGACCACCTCTATCTGCGGGTCGAGCGGGTCCGCGCCAAGCTCACCGGACACCGCGTCGAGGACGGCGTACTGGAGCTGACCGGCGTCCTCGGCCATGAGGCCGCCACCGGCGACGCGCCCCTCACCCTGCGCTTCAAGCACGGCTCGACCGAGGCGAAGCTGGAGTACCCGGTGGAGCGCACCGCCGGGAAGGGCTTCTCCCTGCGGGTGCCGCTCGCCGACCTCGACGTCGAGGGCCGCGACTCCGGGAACCTCGAGGTCGTCGACAAGTGGACGGCCGAACTGCTCGTCGGCGGCGCGAGGCGCGGGCACTCCGTGGCCGTCGACACCGCCCGCGACGACCGTGAACCGCAGCACCCCCTGCACGGCGGCCCCGTCGCCGAGTGGGGCGGCCGTGTCACGGCCGTCACCGACGACGGCGTGGGCCGGCTCGCGCTGCGCACCCAGCCCGTCCAGCCCATGGTCGGCGAGCTCTCCGTCACCCCCGAGGGCCGCCTCCTCCTCACCGGCGCCCTGCCCGTGACCGTGGACGAGCCCGTCGAGATCGTGCTGCGGCACAGCCGGCACGCCGAGGAGCACTCCCACCCGGCCGGCGTCGTCGACGGCACGTTCCGCGCCGACTTCCTGCCCGTGCCCACCAGCATCAGCGAGGTGCCGCTGCGCCAGGGCCGCTGGTACCTGTTCGCCCGCACCACCCAAAGCCGCGTCGAGGTGCCGGTCCGCGTCGTGCCGTCCGCGCGCGCCGGCCTGCCCGTGCGCTTCGCCGTCCGCGGCCGCGACTACGCCCTCACCCACCGCTTCTTCGACCGGCTGCTGATCGAGGCCGCCCCCGACCTGGGCCCCGAGGAGTTCGGCTGGTTCCGCCAGCGCCAGATGCGCACCGGCGTGTACGCGCAGGCGCGCACCGCACCGCTGCGCGACACGGTCCTGTACGCCTCCTTCTCCGGCCGCCAGTTCTCCGACTCGCCGCGCGCCGTCTACGAGGAGCTCGTGCGCCAGGGATCCGACCTGGAGCACATCTGGGTGGTCGAGGACCGCCGCGCCGAGATCCCCGCGGGCGTCAAGGTCATACGCCGGTGGAGCCGCGACTGGTACGAGGCGCTCGGCCGCAGCCGGTACATCGTCACCAACACCCACCTGCCGCACTGGATCCGGCGTCGCGAGGGCCAGGTCATCGTGCAGACCTGGCACGGCACCCCGCTCAAGCGGATCGGCCACGACATCGACAGCGTCCAGTTCGCCGACCGCAAGTACCTCTCGAAGGTCGCGGAGGAGACGCCGAGCTGGAGCTTCCTCGTCTCACCGAACCGCTTCTCCACCCCGATCATGAAGCGGGCGTTCCAGTACGACGGCGAGATCCTCGAGTCCGGCTACCCGCGCAACGACCTCCTGCTGTCCGACAAGACGCAGGACGTGGCCCGCGCCGTACGCGAGCGAATAGGCCTGCCCGAGGGCAAGAAGGTCGTGCTGTACGCGCCGACCTGGCGGGACGACCAGTTCTACCAGGCGGGCAACTACAAGTTCGATCTGCGGCTCGACGTGAAGAAGGCGCGCGAGCGCCTCGGCGACGACCACGTCCTCCTCATACGCAAGCACTCCAACATCGTCGACGCGGTACCCGGCGCCGGTGACGGCTTCGTCTTCGACGTGTCCAGCTACCCGGACATCGCCGAGCTGTTCCTGATCACGGACATCCTGGTCACCGACTACTCGTCACTGATGTTCGACTTCGCTAACACGGGCCGCCCGATGCTGTTCTTCACTTACGACCTGGAGTACTACCGCGACCAGCTGCGTGGCTTCTACTTCGACTTCGAGAAGCGGGCTCCAGGCCCGCTCCTGCAGAGCTCCGACGAACTCATCGACGCGCTGGCCGGGATCGAGGACATCAGCGCCTCGTACGCGGACGCCTACCGCGAGTTCAAGGACGTGTTCTGCGACCTCGACGACGGGCATGCCGCCGAGCGGGTGATCACCCGGATGCTGGAGCTCGCGCACCCCGACCGACCCCCTCTTGAGCCCGCGGAGCAGCGTTGAAAGCAACGAGGATCCCCCTTGACCGAGAGCGTCTGAGAAAGCGTCTGGAGCGCATTCCGCCGCGGCGACGGCTGCCGCTGGCCGTCTACGGCACCACTCAGCTGATCTTCCTGATCTGGTGGGCGGCCTTCTACCCGGGCGGGATGAGCTACGACTCCATCGCGTACGTGTGGCACGTCACCACCGGCCACTGGATGTCCAACCACTCGGTGGCCTACGACGCGCTGGTGTGGCTGTCCCTGAACACGACCGGCGACCTGGCGCTGCTGACGTTCGCCCAGAGCGTCGCCATGGCGGCGGCACTGGCCTATGTGGCGGTGACGCTGCGCCAGTTCGGCGTGCCGGGCAAGTGGAGCGCGGCGGCCACCGTCGCCTGTGCGGCGGTGCCGTCCATCGGCTCCTTCGTCATCTTCGTCTGGAAGGACGTGCCGTTCGTCATCGGCTCCGTCCTGGCGTTCGGCGCGGCCGGACGGCTCGTGGTACGCCGGATGCGCGGGGTGGACTCCGCGCGCGACAAGGCGTTCCGCAACGAGATCGCGGTCCTGTTCGCCGGCTTCCTGTGCATGGGCCTGTTCCGCAACAACGGCCTGCTCGTCGCGGTCATCGCCGCGCCGGTGCTGCTGCTGGTGCTGCCGAGGATGCGCAAGGCGCTGCTGGTCGCCACGGTGATCCCGGCGCTCACCGCCGGTCTGCTGCAGACCGTGATCTATCCGGCGATCGGCGTCATCACGCCGACGAAGGACCAGGTCTACGCGATGAACTACGCGGACATCGCGGTGGTCTACGGCAAGGCCCCCAACACCTTCAGCAAGGCCGACACCGACCTCATGTCGAAGGTGGCCCCGCTGTCGCACTGGGGCGGCCGCGCGGCCAACTGCTACAACGCCGACTGGGCGATGCGGCCGCCGATGAACCGCAAGAAGGCCGACGAGCTCAACAGCCAGCTGCTGGACCTGTGGATGCGGGTGCTGAAGCGGACGCCGGACCAGATGATCGCGGCGCGGCTGTGCCGCTCGCACATCGCCTGGTCGCCCTTCCCCGGCCCGGTCGACATGATGGGCCACACCCTGATCAGCCCGCCGTCCGTGCCGAAGAACCTGTTCGGCTGGGCGGACTGGAACAAGGAGATCCAGGACAGCCCCTACCGGCCCGTCCTGAAGATCCGCCCGCTCAACGACCAGCTGCACGACGTGGCGTTCTTCGTCTGGAAGGCCAGCAAGACGCCGCAGCTGCAGTGGCTGCTCTTCCGCGGCGGCACCTGGTGCTACGTGGCGTACGCGGTGCTGCTGACATTCTCACGCCGGCACCGCTCCTGGGCGCCGGTGGGCCTGATGTCGGTGACGCTGGCGCTCCAGCTGACGGTGATCGCTGCGAACCCGGCGCCGCTGGCCCGCTACATGTTCGCGCCGATGTTCCTGGGCATCCTGACGCTGCCACTGCTCGCCGCGAAGCCGAGGTTCGGCCGACGGCAGGAATCGGAGTCTCCAGCGGCTGATCCGACCCTGGAGTCCGAGAGCGCCTCCCCCAAGGACCGTGATCCGCACCCGGAACCCGTCACCTGACATCCGACGACGCCGCACGGCACCTCTCGGTGGCTTCACGATCCGCCTGGGGGCAGAAAAGAAAAATTCGGGGCAGCGGCCTGCAGGCCGCTGCCCCGGTGCCGCTCCTGATCAGGGGCACGAGTGATGTGCTGCGCCAGGCGGAGACGAGGGCGAAGCGGTCGTCCTCCACGGTGAGCCTGGGCAGGTCCACCGCCAGAGACGTCTACACGTCGGTGTCGGAGCCCATGAGCGCGAGTTGCGCGGCGGCACGGACGGCTCTGCCGCCGAGCAGCCAGGCGCGGACGACCTT
The DNA here is from genome assembly GCF_044768125.1 of Streptomyces sp. NPDC101166. Taxonomy (NCBI): domain Bacteria; kingdom Bacillati; phylum Actinomycetota; class Actinomycetes; order Kitasatosporales; family Streptomycetaceae; genus Streptomyces; species Streptomyces sp. NPDC101166. Next base: position 53,742 of record NZ_JBIWPF010000022.1, on the reverse strand, counting down.
CGTGCGCTCCGTGTCCGGCGGGCTAACGGATCGCCGTCTCTGCCGGGTTCGGGCTTGCGGGTCGCGGCTGCGGCGGGCGTGGCGCTGAGAACGAGGCTCGACGCCGTGGGGGCCTCGAAGGCTCCATGGACGCGGCGCCTGCCCCAGTTCCCCGATTCTCCGCTCCCCGGGAATCGAGCCTGCGGCAGCGTGCTGAGAGCGTCGGCGTGCCACCGCAGATGCAGGAGAACCACTCGCCCGCCCCGGCCACGGGTGATGGCCGGGGCGGGAAACGAGGTGTGAGCCCGTCATGCCCTCGGACGAGTGGGCCCGTCAGATCCAGTCGTCGCCGGGCGCGATGGCGAAGTACATGCCGGCGTTGACCCGCGCGGCGATCTTGCCGTCGGTGCCGTGGACGACCATGTCGGCCTTGCCGTCGCCCGTCACGTCGGCGAAGTACAACCGGCCCTTGCCCTCCCACCCG
>NZ_JBIWPF010000022.1:0-53179 GCF_044768125.1 Streptomyces sp. NPDC101166 | reverse complement strand
AGGTAGTTGCCCCAGCCGGAGCTCCACTGAGTGCCACCGTCGAAGTAACTACCCCTGTTCCCACGGACGGAGACGGCACCGTCGGCGCCATGGACAACCATGTCGGCCTTGCCGTCACCGTCCATGTCAGCGAAGTACAACCGGCCCTTGCCCTCCCACCCGAGGTAGTTGCCCCAGCCGGAGCTCCACTGAGTGCCACCGTCGAAGTAACTACCCCTGTTCCCACGGACGGAGACGGCACCGTCGGCGCCATGGACGACCATGTCGGCCTTGCCGTCACCGTCCATGTCAGCGAAGTACAACCGGCCCTTGCCGGGCTGACCGGTGTAATTGCCCCAGCCGACGCTCCAGCGGGCCCCGGCGTTGAAGCGGTACACGGGCTGTCCGGCAGTGCCCGTGACCTTCGCCTTCGCGGTCCGGACCATGAGAGCCCCGTCCACCTGCTGGATCACCAGGTCACTCAGCCCGTCGCCGTTGACGTCTGCGGCATGGACGATCTCCCGCAGGCGTTCCCGAGTCCCCTTGACCCACGCCTGAGCCGTGGTGTCGTCGATGCGGGCGGACAGTGCGCCCGTGCGGGTCTCCGAACTGTCCGTGCCCCAACAACCGCCCTGCCAGGAACGGCTGTTGACGGCGACGAGTTCCACCCTGCCCTCCCTCTCCCGGATCAGGGGGCCGCCGGCGTCGCCGGCGCACACTGCGGCACCGTTCTGGCCGGTGATCGCGACCTGGTCATCCTGAGCGGCGTCCACCGTGAAGGAGCCAGTGTGCAGGGCGACAGGGGACCACTCGCTCTTGGTGCGGCCGAAACCGGCAGCCTTGAGCGTCTCGCCGACCGTGGGCGGGGTGGCGGCGAAGGGAATGGGCGTGATGCCGGTGGCCGGCTGTGCCAGCCGCGCCAGCACCATGTCGCGCCCCTGGAAGGGAACCAGCTCGGTGACCTCGGTGACGAGGCCCGCGGTCTCGGTGAGGTTGGTGCGGCCGATGGTGACGGTGGTCTTCTTGGCGGGCTTGCCCTCTGCCGGGGGCGCGCCCGTCGTCAGGTCAGCAGAGAAGCAGGAGGCGGCCGTGACGACCCAGCGCGGGTCGACCAGGGCGCCGGAGCAAGCACGTTCACCCTCACCGATGTCGAGACGGGCGGTGAAGCCGTAACCGGCGCCGGACGCGCCGGCACCCGATACCGCGCCGGCCGGCACGGAGGTCGCCAGCAGCGAGGCCGCGATCAGGGCCACTGCCCCCGCGGCTTCTGTCTGTCGGGCGCGGAGGGGACGGGAACGCTTCATTCTTTGATCCTTCTCAGAAGGGCGACAGTCTTTGTAATCGCGGGCCGACGAGGCCGACGCCGCTGGGTCGGCGGACGGCAGGCACACCTGAGGCAGACACGTCAAAGAGACGTCGAACGCCGCCTCGCCTGGTGGGGCATGCCCGGGTAGCCGGTGCGGAGGGTACGAGCGCCTCGGCGTCGCTACGTGACGGACCTGATCTCCAGGAGCGTGTGCGGGCACCGCCCGGGTCCGCCGCCTGCCCGACCGAGGTCCACGAGTTCCCACCGGTCTCGAAGGTCTTCTTCTCGGCCCCGGCCGTCATGTCCACCTCGGTGGAGTGGTCGTTGCCACGGAAGGCGTAGACGGAGGCGGCCTCCAGGGTCAGCCATCCGGACGTCAGCATCTCCAGCCGATCTCCGGCGTTCGTGCAGTCGGCAAGGGTGATGTGGCCGTCACCGCGCTTGAGGACGACGCTCGTTCTCGGCAAGGGATCTTGTCGGCCTGCGGGTAGTCGAAGTGCTCCATCGCGAAGCCGGGAGCCTCACCCGCCACGGACATGACCGCACCCGACCCGCCGGGTGCGGCCGGCGTGGTGCCCATGTCCCTCCTCCCACGAGACGTTGCCTTGATTAAGGCCATCACCTTCATGAAGCTCCTCGCTTTCCACTCCGAAAGGGAAGCAAGAATGGGTTTGAGACACGACTGGCCATAGCGCTGTTCCCCCACCCGCCGCCGACCGGGCAAGAACTAGCTTGCGCGTCGGAATACACTCGAACACGCACATGAAATCCCAGGCGGTCAGGTGCGTCCACTCGACGAAACTGGCAAACCGAGACACCCTCGACGTTTTTGATGTGAGCCCACTCACAACAAATATGGTTGCCGGGGTGAAAGCCAAGAAAAGGTAAAGCCCCACCCCTCGGCGGGCTGGGGCCGGGTGGCGAACTCGTCCGCCGTCACCGCCACGAACTGCGCAGGAGTCCCGCTGTCGCGCCGCAACCAGCAGCCGCGAGCGTCAGGACCGCACGCCTGTCACGCAAAGCGATCACCATGGATCACTGATCGGCTCGAATCGGCCACCCCACAGGCCGATATCGGCCATTGAGGATTTCGGCGTTCTGACGCGTCGACCTTGAATCGCGGTGCTGCAGCAAGCCGACGCAACCAACAATGAATTCCGGAACGATACTTTCCGTTTTCCGTGTGCGCACAAGAGCAAGGCCGTACATACGGAGCAGTCGGCGGAGATATTCACCGTGCGGCCCCGCAGGTCCGTCCTCCGGGGCCGCAGTTTCGGCCCCCGGGCGCGAACCAGCTCGCAAAGTTCCGACGCGGATGGCGAATCCGGGAGGGTGTGCGCCGAGGGTCAGTGCGCCAGATTGCTGCTCGGCGGAGGTGAGGGTCCGTCGGGTCCCCGTCATTGGCGAGGGTGCACCATCTCGGCGTATGCCGAGGCCATGACGCCTCGCGTGCATCACTCCAGGGGGCCGTGGGAGGACGAGGGCACCCCTCCGCCTGGCGATCGCACACACCAGACGGGGGATAGGCCCTCGGAGGGGCGACGCCCTTTCGCGACGCCCCTTTCGCAATACGCCCTAAAAGGCGTCGAACTCGTCGAACTCCCGCTCGGCCTCGTCCCGTTCGGCCTGGCGGTCGCGGCGGCGCTGGGCGGCGGGGCGGGGGGCCTCGAAGCGGTGGTCCTCGCCGCGCCGGCCGAGCATCTCCGCGCCGGTGGTCATGGACGGCTCCCAGTCGAAGACGACCGCGTTCTCCTCGGGCCCGATGGCCACGCCGTCCCCGGCGCGAGCGCCGGCCTTCATCAACTCCCCCTCGACACCGAGGCGGTTGAGCCGGTCGGCGAGGTAGCCGACGGCCTCGTCGTTGTTGAAGTCGGTCTGGCGCACCCAACGTTCGGGCTTCTCACCGCGGACGCGGTACAGGCCGTCCTCCTCCTGCGAGACGGTGAAGCCGGTGTCGTCGACCGCCTTGGGCCGGATGACGATGCGCGTGGCCTCCTCCTGGGGCTTGGCGGCCCGCGCCTGCCCCACCAGGTCGGCGAGGGCGAAGGACAGCTCCTTCAAGCCCATGTGCGCCACCGCTGACACCTCGAAGACGCGGTAGCCGCGCGCCTCGAGGTCCGGGCGCACCATCTCCGCGAGGTCCTTGCCGTCCGGCACGTCGATCTTGTTCAGGACGACGATGCGGGGACGGTCGCCGAGCCCGCCGTACTGCCGCAGTTCCTCCTCGATGACGTCGAGGTCGGAGGTGGGGTCGCGGTCGGACTCCAGGGTGGCGGTGTCCAGGACGTGCACGAGGACGCTGCAGCGCTCCACATGGCGCAGGAACTCCAGGCCGAGCCCCCTGCCCTGGCTCGCGCCCGGGATCAGACCGGGCACGTCGGCGATGGTGTAGACGGTCGAACCGGCGGTCACCACGCCGAGGTTGGGCACGAGGGTGGTGAAGGGGTAGTCGGCGATCTTCGGCTTGGCCGCGGACAGCACCGAGATCAGCGACGACTTGCCGGCGCTCGGGTAGCCGACCAGCGCCACGTCGGCGACGGTCTTCAGCTCCAGGACGATGTCCTGGAGGTCGCCCGGCTCGCCGAGCAGCGCGAAGCCGGGGGCCTTGCGCCGGGCGGAGGCGAGAGCGGCGTTGCCGAGGCCGCCCCGGCCGCCCTGTGCGGCGATGTACGACGTGCCGTGGCCGACGAGGTCGGCGAGGACGTTGCCCGCCTTGTCCAGGACGACGGTGCCGTCCGGCACGGTCAGGACCAGGTCCTGGCCGTCCTTGCCGGAGCGGTTGCCGCCCTCGCCGGGCTTGCCGTTGGTGGCCTTGCGGTGCGGGGAGTGGTGGTAGTCGAGCAGCGTGGTCACGGACTGGTCGACGGTGAGCACGACGTCACCGCCGCGTCCGCCGTTGCCGCCGTCCGGGCCGCCGAGCGGCTTGAACTTCTCCCGGTGGACGGAGGCACAGCCGTGACCTCCGTTACCCGCGGCGATGTGCAGCTCGACGCGGTCCACGAAGGTGGTCATGGTTCGGTGCCTCCAGAGAAACGTACGTCTGTGTTGTGGGGGTAACACGCGAAAGGCGGACCCGCCTTCCCGACCGGGAAGTGAGGTCCGCCTCGCGTAAGCGTCCGATCAGCCGACCGGGACGATGTTCACGACCTTGCGGCCGCGGTGGGTGCCGAACTCCACCGCGCCCGGCAGCAGCGCGAACAGCGTGTCGTCGCCGCCACGGCCGACGCCGGCGCCGGGGTGGAAGTGGGTGCCACGCTGGCGGACCAGGATCTCACCCGCGTTGACGACCTGACCGCCGAAGCGCTTCACGCCGAGCCGCTGGGCATTCGAGTCGCGACCGTTCCGGGTGGACGATGCGCCCTTCTTGTGTGCCATCTCTCCTCAGTCCCTTACTTCGCAGCCGCGGGGATCTCAGTGACCTTGATCGCCGTGTACTGCTGGCGGTGGCCCTGACGACGGCGGTAGCCGGTCTTGTTCTTGTAGCGCAGAATGTCGATCTTCTGGCCCTTGTGGTGGTCCACGACCTCGGCCTGGACCTTGATGCCGGCCAGCACCCACGGGTCGCTGGTCACAGCGTCGCCGTCGACAACGAGCAGGGTCGAGAGCTCGACCGTGTCGCCAACCTTGGCAGTGGAAATCTTGTCAACCTCAACGATGTCGCCGACAGCAACCTTGTGCTGGCGACCACCGCTGCGCACGATGGCGTACACGCGGATCTCACTCTCTCGCTCGGGAACGGCACCCCCGCAGTCCAGCCGCCGGGCGGAACGCCACGAACGGACCTCTCCCGGCCGCCGAGGCACCCGGGAGGAAGAGGTTTACGGGGATGTGGCGCGCCACACGACACGCCGACGGTCAAGGTTACGGGGCGGCTGGTCAGGGGTCAAACCGGCCGAGTCCGGCCCCCGCAGGGCGGGGCGGGCGGGGGCCGGTGAACACCGAGGGGCCGCTCGGTGTTCACCGGCGGCCCCTCGGCTCAGCCCTTGTCGGCTCAGTCCTCGTCGGTCGTGGCCGACACCGAGGGCGCGGTGCGCCGCGCCGCCGCCGTCGTCTTCTTGGCCGTCGACTTGGCTGCCGCCTTCTTGGCCGTCGTCTTCTTCGCGGCCGTCTTCTTCGCGGCGGTCTTCTCCGCCGTGGCCGTCGCCTTCTTGGTGGCGGCCTTCTTCGCCGTGGCCTTCTTGGCGGTCTTGCGGGCCGCCTTCTTGGCCGGGGCCGCCGCCGTCTCGGCGACCGGCTCGGCGGTCTCCGCGCCGGCGGTCCGGGCAGCGGCGGTCTCCGCACCGGTCGCCTCCGACGGGACGACCATGACGGCCGTCTCCTCGGACGCGGTGGACGCGGTGGCCTTGCGGACGGCACGACGCCTCGGACGGGCCGGAGCGGCGCTCTCGGCGGCCACCGGCTCCGCCGGGGCCTCGGCGGCCTCGGCAGCGGCCTGTGCGGCCGGCTCGGGCTCCTCCGCCGGGGCCTGAGCGGGCGCGGTCTCGGCGACCGTCACCACGGCGCTCTCCGCCCCGGCGGGCGACCCGGCCGGCGCGGACGCCTTACGGGTGGCACGGCGGCGCGTACGGCCCTTGGGCGCGGCCTCCTCAGCGGCCGGGGCTTCGGCGGCCGGGGCCTGGGCGGCGGCGGCCGCCTCGACCACCGGGTCCTCCGCGGCGACCGGCTCGGCCTGCGCCGTGGCGGCCTCGTCCGGCAGCACCGGACGCTCGGCCTCCTGCTCGGCGGTGACGTCCTGCGCCGTGGGCACGGTCTCCCGGCGGGCGGACGGCTCGGCCGTCTCCCCGGACTCGGAAGCGGCGGCCGTCCGCCTGGCGTTGCCCCTCGGAGCGCCCGCCGGAGCGGACACCCGACGGCTCGCCCGACGCCGACCGCGACCGCGCGTGGCCGCGGCCTCCGCCTCGGCGACGCTGCTGTACAGCTCTTCGTCGGGCGCGAAGTCGGGCGCCTCCAGGGCGACCGGCTCGGCGACCTCGGCGGCGACCTCGGCCTCGGACTCCACGTCGGCGACGGCCGGCAGGGCCTCCGCCTCGGTGGCCTCCGCGGTCACGGTCTCGTGCTCGTGCTCGTGGCCCTGTCCGTCGCCGCCGCGACCGCGCTTCTTGCGCTTGCCGCCGCCACCGGACGCCGACGGCTGGTCCAGGTGCACGATGACACCGCGGCCGTTGCAGTGGACGCAGGTCTCGGAGAACGACTCCAGCAGCCCCTGCCCGACCCGCTTACGGGTCATCTGCACGAGCCCCAGCGAGGTCACCTCGGCCACCTGGTGCTTCGTACGGTCCCGGCCCAGGCACTCGAGGAGGCGCCGCAGGACGAGGTCCCGGTTGGACTCCAGCACCATGTCGATGAAGTCGATCACGATGATGCCGCCGAGGTCGCGCAGCCGCAGCTGACGCACGATCTCCTCGGCCGCCTCCAGGTTGTTCCTGGTGACCGTCTCCTCGAGGTTGCCGCCCTGACCGGTGAACTTGCCGGTGTTGACGTCGACGACGACCATCGCCTCGGTCCGGTCGATCACCAGCGAACCGCCACTGGGCAGCCAGACCTTGCGGTCCAGCGCCTTGGCGAGCTGCTCGTCGATCCGGTAGGTGGCGAAGACGTCGACCTCGGAGGTCCACTTCGACAGCCGCTCGGCCAGGTCCGGCGCGACGTGCGAGACGTAGCCGTGGATCGTCGACCAGGCGTCGTCGCCGCTGACGACGACCTTGGTGAAGTCCTCGTTGAAGATGTCGCGCACGACCCGGACGGTCATGTCCGGCTCGCCGTAGAGCAGCGTGGGCGCGCTGGAGCCGCCGCCGTTCTTGGCCTTCTTCTGGATGTCCTCCCACTGCCCCTGGAGCCGCTCGACGTCGCGGCGCAGCTCCTCCTCGCTCGCGCCCTCGGCGGCGGTGCGCACGATGACGCCCGCGTCCTCGGGGACGATCTTCTTGAGGATGGTCTTCAGCCGGGCCCGCTCGGTGTCGGGCAGCTTGCGGCTGATGCCGGTCATCGAGCCCTCGGGCACGTACACGAGGTAGCGGCCCGGCAGGGAGACCTGGCTGGTGAGACGGGCGCCCTTGTGCCCGATCGGGTCCTTGGTGACCTGGACGAGCACCGACTGGCCCGACTTCAGGGCGGACTCGATACGGCGCGGCCCGTTGGCCATGCCCAGCGCCTCGAAGTTGACCTCGCCGGCGTACAGGACGGCGTTGCGGCCCTTGCCGATGTCGATGAAGGCGGCCTCCATCGACGGCAGCACGTTCTGGACCTTGCCCAGGTAGACGTTGCCGACGTACGAGGTCGACTGCTCCTTGTTGACGTAGTGCTCGACGAGCACGCCGTCCTCCAGGACGCCGATCTGCGTGCGGTCGCCGTGCTGGCGGACGACCATCACACGCTCGACGGCCTCGCGGCGGGCGAGGAACTCCGCCTCGGTGATGATCGGGACACGACGACGGCCCTGCTCGCGGCCTTCCCGGCGGCGCTGCTTCTTCGCCTCCAGGCGGGTCGAGCCCTTGATGGACTGCACCTCGTCGGACGGCTCGCCGGCCTTGCGCGGCTCACGGACCTTGACGACGGTGCGCTCCGGGTCGCCCTCGCCCGGCTCGGTGTCGGGGGAGCTGTCCCCGGCGCGACGGCGACGACGGCGGCGACGGCGGCTGCCCGCGGTGGAGCCGGCGGCCTCGTCCCCCTCGTCGGCGTCGTCCTCGTCCTGCTCGGAGGTGTCCTCGGAGTCCTGCTCGGTGTGCTCGGCGGCCAGGTCGTCGGAGTCGGCGTCCCCGGACTCGCCGTCCGAGGCGTCGCCACGACGGCGACGACGGCCGCCCCGGCGGCGACGGCGACGCGAGCCGCCCTCGTCGCCGTCGTCATCGCCCTCAGCTGCCTCGTCGATGCCCTCGGCGCCGTCCGCGGCCTCGGCCGCCTCGTCGGCGTACTCGGGCTCCTCCGGCACCGTCTCGTCCTCGGTGGACGGCTTGACGGTCTCGGCGGCCTCGGCGGCCTGGGGGCTCGGGGCGCTCTGACGCGTGGTCTCGGCGGCCTCGTCGCCCTGACCGGCTCCCCGGCGGCGACGGCGGCGGCGCGCCCCGGTCTGCTCCTCCGACGGCTCCTCGGTCCCGGCGGTCGGCGCAGGCTGCGCGGACTGCACGGGCGCGACGGCCTGCGCGGGCGCGACGGGCTCCGCCTCGGCGGCCGCGGCTTCGGCGGCCGCGCGCTCCGGGGTCTGGAAGCGGGGCTCGGTGAAGACGGGCGCCTGGAACACGGCGACGGCGGGGCGGGCGGGACGACGCGGCCCGTCGCCCTCGTCGCCGGCCGGACGCGCGGGCTCGGAGAAGCCGCCGGCGGCCTTGCGGACCGCCCGGCGCCTCGGCCGGCGGGGAGCGGCGTCCTCGTCGGCCTGGGGGGCGGGCGCCTCGGCGGCCTGCGCGGCGGGCGCCTGCCGCTTCTCGGCGGCGGCGGGCGCGGCGGGCGCCTCTGCCTCAGGGGTCTCGGTGGTCGCGGTGGTCGCGCTCTGCTCCTCGGCCGGCGCGGACGCCTGGCGCGTGGCACGACGACGCGTACGACGCGGGGCGGCCTCTTCGGCGGGGGCCTGCTCGGCGGGGGTCTCCACCGCGGGGGCCTCTGCCGGGGTCTCGACGGCCTGGGGGGCCTCGACCGGCGCGGCGGCCTCCGCCTCCTGCGGCGCTCCGACGGGCGCGGAGGCCCGGCGGGTCGCACGACGACGGGTGCGGGGGGCGGGCGCGGCCTCGGCGGCGGACTCCCCGGCGGTGTCGGCGGTCGCCTCGTCGGCGCCGCTCGCGGGCGCGGTCTCCGTCGCCTCGGGGGCGGTGGCGGGAGTGGCCACGCGCCGCGTCGCGCGACGACGGGGGCGGGGCGGGGTGGCGTCTTCCGTCACGGCGGTCTCCTGTGCGGTGGTCTCCGCGACGGGCGCTGCCGCCTCGGCGGGCGCGATGGTCTCGGCGGTCACCACGGCCTGCGCCGCGTCCTGAGCACCGGCGGGCGCGGAGGCACGCCGGGTCGCACGACGACGCGGACGCACGGGCGCGGCCTCGACCGCCTCCGCGGCCTCTTGTGTCGCGTCGGTCCCGGCGGCCTCGACGGTCTCCACCGTCTCGTCGGCCTTCTCCTCGTCGACGTCGTCCGCCAGGTCGGCGGACGCGACGGCCGGCACGGCCGGTTCGACGGTCTCGGCCGGGGCGTCGGCGGAGGCGCCCACCGGCGGACCGGCGGGGCGGGAGGCGGCACGGCGCCGACGACGCGGCGGCAGGGTGTCGCTGGGGGTGTTGTTGTGTTCTTCGGAACCCTGGGTGGGTTCGGTCGGCTCGAGCATGCGGGTGTGTCTCCCGTCAGGCTCCCGGGCGCCGCGCTGGTCCGGTGCCGATCACAGGGGATCGGTCGCCGTTGACGTCCGCGGCTCGCGCTGTGCGCGGTGCCGCCGCCCGGGGCGCGGCCGCCGCACGGGAGCTCTCTGTGTCCTGTCTCGCCGGTTCCGTACGCCGATTTGCCTACGGCCTGGCGAAAGTCTTCTGGTCGGTGCGCTGCCCGACCCAGGTGGCTCCCGAGTACGAGGGCGGCGCTACGACGTCCGTCCCTGTGCGGAACCTTCCTTACGCCGGCGCCTTCGCGGCGGCAGTCGCATCGGCCGTTGAACGGGCCCCGGCTGCCTCGCGGTCGGGCGCGAGCGGGTCGGTCACCGCGCCGGTCTCTTCATCGAACAGCCCCTGCGCCAGCCTGGTCACCGCTGCGGGGACCGGCGGCGCCAGGTCGGCCACGGCGCGAAGACCGGACAGGACGTCGTCGGGTCGTACGGCAGGCGTCACGTGCCGAACAACCAGCCGCAGTATCGCACAGGGCTGGTCGATAGGCCTATCAGCCTGTGGAAGGTGCGTTTCCAGCCGGACCACGGCGGAGCGGGCGTCGAAGGTGCGGACGCCGTTCTTGGTGCGGCGCTGGACCTCCACGGTGTCGGCCGTGTTGAAGGCGGCCACCGCGCGGTCGGCGTCCGCGGGGTCCACGCCGTCCAGGCGCAGTTCCCACACGGAGGCCGTGAGCCGGTCGGCGAGGCCGGAGGTGCGGGCCTCGACCGCCTCGACGATGTCCAGCCCGTCGGGCATCGACTCGTCGAGCAGCTCACGCAGCTTCTGCGGGTCTCGCGCCTCGGTGAGCGCGATCTCCAGGTACTCCGCCTCACTGCCCGTGCCGGTGGGTGCGGCATTGGCGTACGACACCTTCGGGTGCGGCGTGAACCCCGCCGAGTACGCCATCGGCACCTCGGCACGGCGCAACGCGCGCTCGAAGGCGCGCTGGAAGTCACGGTGGCTGGTGAACCGGAGGCGGCCGCGCTTGGTGTAGCGCAGTCGGATGCGCTGCACCGCGGGTGCGGGCGGCGGGCCTTCGGGCTGTCGCTTGCCCAGTGTCGTTCAGTCCTTCGTGAGAGCGGTCGTACTGCTACCAAGAGTACGTGCCCCGAGAGCCGAAGGTTCCCGTCGGCCGACGGCCTCGCGCACACGCGGGTCACGGGGCTCCCCGAGGAGCAGCCGGCGGATGTCGGCGCGGGCCTGCCGGGCGGACTCTCGGACGGCGCTCAGCGCCTGCCGCGCCGTGCGGCCGACCGCGCGGGCGGCCCGGGTTGCCGGGCGCAGCACCGCGTCGCGGACGACGTGCCCGACGGGCGTCAGCACCGTGCGGTACACCCAGCGCGCGGGCTCCACGAAGGTCCACCGCAGGAGGGCGCCGAGGAACCGCCCCACGGCGAGCGACACATGTCCCGCGATCCGCCAGGCGTGCCCGAGGGCGTCCCGGATCTCCCGGCCGACGACGAGGAGGACCCGGCCCACGGGGGCGAGGACCCAGCGGTGGAGGAAGAGCACGGGCAGCACGAGCAGGATCCGCCCGGCCCAGTACAGGACCCAGCCGATCGCCCGCCCGACGGGGGCGAGGATCCACTCGAACAGCCAGCGGGCCGGGACCACGATCAGACCGTGCGCGAGCCAGGCGAGGGCCCGGGCCACCGGGACCAGCACGTGTGCACAGAGCCACACCAGCGGCACGACCACCAGGACGCGAACGAGCCAGGCGAGGGCTCGGGCGACGGGGACGACGCCGTACCGCCACAGCAGGCCGAGCGGCAGGACGACGAGGACCTCGCCCAGCCACAGCAGGGCCCGGCCGCAAGGCCGCAGCACCGCGTCGCGCAGCAGGCGGCCGGCCCCGACGAGCGCGTCCCAGGCCATCCGCACCGGCACGACGAGCACGAACGCGACGATTCGCACGGGCAGCCGGAGCGCGACGACGAGACACCCCTCGGGGTCCGGCCGGGCGGGCTGGGCCGGCGGCTTCTTCTGGAGGTCCATGCCCAGGTAGACGCCGTGGCCGCCCGTCCGGATCCGCTGTCGCCCGTCCGGATTCGCCCGACGTCCACGGCGTTAGCCCGATACGTCGATTGTCGGCGCGTTCCGCCCCCGTACACGCCCCTGCCCCACGTGTTCCCGTCACGCTCGCACTCGGGTTCAGGGGAATCGCCCGAACCGGGAGAGCAAGGAGCACAGAGATGAGTCCTGTCCTCAGGACACCGCCCTCATGTCTCGGGCCGTCGGTCCGCGCCGGGTTCCGGACGGCGGGCCTGGCCGCCACCCTCGCGCTGCTGCTGGCTGCGGGCGCGGCCGGCCCCGCCGCCGCGACGGCGTGGGCCCCGGCGGGCCCCGCGACCGCGACGGCGGTCACCCCGGCCGACGCCTGCGAGGTGACCGCCCCGAGGCCGGCCCACGAGAAGCCCGGCCCGGCCAAGCCGTCCCCCCACAAGCCGCACCAGACCAAGCCGGGCCCGGCGAAGCCCGCCGCGCACAAGCCCGCCCAGCACAAGCCCGGCACTCAGAAGCCCGGCGTCGCCGGACCGGCCGGACACAGGCCCCACCAGACCAAGCCCGGCCCCGCGAAGCCCGCCGCCCAGAAGCCCTCCCCGCAGAAGCCCGGCGTCGCCGGACCGGCCGGACACAAGCCCCACCAGACCAAGCCCGGCCCCGCGAAGCCCGCCGCGCAGAAGCCGGGCGCCACGCAGCCCGTCTCCCACCGGCCCGGTCAGACCAAGCCGGGACCTGCCAAGCCCGCCGCGCACAAGCCCGGCCGGACCAAGCCCGGCCCCGCCAAGCCCGCCTTCCACAAGCCGGGGGACGCCGGGTCGCGGAGCGGGCGCGGCGACAAGGAGTGCAAGGACCCCAAGGGCGAATACGGGCACGGGCGGCCGAGCCCGGCCGCACCGGGCGGCGCCCGCGTCCCGTGCTCCGACATCGACGCCCTGCGGGCCGAGGCCGGCGTCGAGTACCGCAGCGTGCTGACCGGCGGACGCTACTACGCGGGCGTCCGTGACATCGCGGGCGACGGCGACCGCCCCATGCTGTGGACCGACCTCACCGGCAACGAGGGCTACCCCGCCGGAGGCAAGGGCGCCGGCCTTCCCTGCGCGGCCGCGGTGTCGGGGCTCGCGGAGACGGACACCGTCGCCTTCGACGTCCTCACCACCACCGGACGCGTCTACGAGATCACCTGCACCAGGGAGATCAACGACAGCGACGCGTCCATCCTCGACTGCACCGACCAGGTGTGGGCGGAAGTGTCACTGCGTCCGAGGAAGGGCGCCCTGAACAGCGGGACCACCCCGGCGTCCTGACGCCCGCGCCGCCACGCGAAAGGGGCGTCCGAAGGGTCTCCGACCCCTCGAACGCCCCTCACCGCGTCAGGCGGCGCGCGCTCAGTGGCTGTGCCCGCTGCCCGCGGGCTGCTTCACCGAGAGCGGCAGCAGCTTCTTCCCGGTCGGCCCGACCTGGATCTCGGTGCCCATCGCCGGGCACACGCCGCAGTCGAAGCACGGCGTCCAGCGGCAGTCCTCGACCTCCGTCTCGTCGAGGGCGTCCTGCCAGTCCTCCCAGAGCCAGTCCTTGTCGAGGCCGGAGTCCAGGTGGTCCCAGGGCAGGACCTCCTCGTAGCCGCGTTCCCGGGTGGTGTACCAGTCCACGTCGACGCCGAACTCCGCCAGCGCCTTGTCCGCGCAGCTCATCCAGCGGTCGTAGGAGAAGTGCTCGCGCCAGCCGTCGAAGCGGCCGCCGTCCTCGTAGACGGCGCGGATGACGGCGCCGATACGGCGGTCGCCCCGGGACAGCAGGCCCTCGACGATGCCGGGCTTGCCGTCGTGGTAGCGGAAGCCGATCGAACGGCCGTACTTCTTGTCGCCGCGGATCTTGTCGCGGAGCTTCTCCAGCCGGGCGTCGGTCTCCTCGGCGGACAGCTGCGGCGCCCACTGGAACGGCGTGTGCGGCTTGGGCACGAACCCGCCGATCGACACCGTGCAGCGGATGTCGTTGGAGCGGGAGACCTCGCGGCCCTTCTGGATGACGTTCATCGCCATGTCGGCGATCTGGAGGACGTCGTCGTCGGTCTCCGTCGGCAGACCGCACATGAAGTACAGCTTCACCTGCCGCCAGCCGTTGCCGTAGGCGGTGGCGACCGTGCGGATCAGGTCCTCCTCCGAGACCATCTTGTTGATGACCTTGCGCATGCGCTCGGAGCCGCCCTCGGGGGCGAAGGTGAGACCGGAGCGGCGGCCGTTCCTCGTCAGCTCGTTCGCCAGGTCGACGTTGAAGGCGTCCACACGGGTCGACGGGAGGGACAAGCCGATCTTGTCCTCCTCGTAGCGGTCCGCGAGGCCCTTGGCGACCTCGCCGATCTCGCTGTGGTCGGCGGAGGAGAGCGACAGCAGGCCGACCTCCTCGAAACCGGTCGCCTTCAGGCCCTTGTCGACCATCTCGCCGATGCCGGTGATCGACCGCTCGCGGACCGGGCGGGTGATCATGCCGGCCTGGCAGAAGCGGCAGCCGCGGGTGCAGCCGCGGAAGATCTCCACCGACATCCGCTCGTGGACCGTCTCGGCCAGCGGGACCAGCGGCTGCTTGGGGTAGGGCCACTCGTCGAGGTCCATGACCGTGTGCTTCGACACACGCCACGGCACGCCCGAGCGGTTGGGGACCACACGGCCGATCCTGCCGTCGGGCAGGTACTCCACGTCGTAGAACGCCGGGATGTACACCGCGCCGGTCTTGGCCAGGCGCAGCAGGACCTCCTCGCGGCCGCCGGGACGGCCCTCCGCCTTCCACGCGCGGATGATCTCCGTCATGTCGAGCACGGCCTGCTCGCCGTCGCCGATGACCGCCGCGTCGATGAAGTCAGCGATCGGCTCGGGGTTGAAGGCCGCGTGGCCTCCCGCGAGGACGATCGGGTCGTCGATCGTGCGGTCCTTCGACTCCAGCGGGATGCCCGCGAGGTCGAGGGCGGTGAGCATGTTCGTGTAGCCCAGCTCCGTGGAGAAGGACAGGCCGAACACGTCGAAGGCCTTCACCGGGCGGTGGCTGTCCACGGTGAACTGCGGGACGCCGTGCTGGCGCATCAGCTCCTCGAGGTCCGGCCACACGCTGTACGTGCGCTCGGCGAGGACGCCCTCCCGCTCGTTGAGGACCTCGTAGAGGATCATGACGCCCTGGTTGGGCAGACCGACCTCGTACGCGTCCGGGTACATCAGCGCCCAGCGGACGTCACAGTCGTCCCAGGGCTTGACGGTGGAGTTCAGCTCGCCGCCCACGTACTGGATCGGCTTCTGCACATGCGGGAGCAGAGCTTCGAGCTGCGGGAAGACCGATGCGACAGGCATCTCTCGAACCTTCTTGAGCTGGCAGGGGTGACCATCTAGCGTAACGCGCCCCCGGTGGCCCTCGGACCGCCCGGGAATCACGCCGACATGGGCCGCTGCACTCTGATCGACTGCAGCAGTCCCACCGCCACCCACACCGCGAACATCGACGATCCGCCGTACGACACGAACGGCAGCGGAAGGCCGGTGACCGGCATGATGCCCAGCGTCATGCCGATGTTCTCGAAGGCCTGGAAGGCGAACCAGGCGACGATGCCGGCGGCGACGATCGTGCCGTACAGCTCGGTCGTCTCACGGGCGATGCGGCAGGCGCGCCACAGGACGACGCCGAGCAGGACGATGATCAGGCCGCCGCCGACGAAGCCGAGCTCCTCGCCGGCGACCGTGAACACGAAGTCCGTCTGCTGCTCGGGGACGAACTGACCCGTCGTCTGCGAGCCCTGGAACAGCCCCGCTCCGGTCAGTCCGCCCGAACCGATCGCGATCCGGGCCTGGTTGGTGTTGTAGCCGACGCCCGCCGGGTCGAGGCTGGGGTTGGCGAAGGCCGCGAAGCGGGCGATCTGGTACTCGTCGAGGATGTGCAGCTGCCAGACGGCGATCGCGCCGGCCGCGCCCGCGGTGATCAGGCCGAGGACCCAGCGGTTGGAGGCGCCCGAGGCCAGCAGCACCCCCAGCACGATGATCACCATGACCATGACCGAGCCGAGGTCGGGCATGAGCATCACGATCATCATCGGCACCGCGGCGAGGCCCAGCGCCTGAAGCACCGTGCGATGGTCGGGGTGGGGCTTGTCGCCCGCGTCGACCCGGGCCGCCAGCAGCATCGCCATGCCCAGGATGATCGTGATCTTCACGAACTCCGAGGGCTGGAGCGAGAATCCGCCGCCCAGCACGATCCAGGAGTGCGCGCCGTTGACCGTGGAGCCCAGCGGGGTGAGCACCATCAGGATCAGCAGCACCGACAGCCCGTAGAGGACCGGCACCGCGTTGCGCAGGGCGCGGTGGCCGAGCCAGACCGTCCCGGCCATCAGGGCCAGTCCGATCCCGGTGTTCATCACATGCCGGATCAGGAAGTAGTACGGGTCGCCCTGGTTGATCTCGGTGCGGTTGCGCGTCGCCGAGTACACCAGCACCGAGCCGATCAGCGACAGGGCCGTGGCCGACAGCAGGATCGGCCAGTCCAGACGCCGGGCGACCGAGTCGCGGGCCAGCAGCCGCGTCCAGCCGGCCCGCTGCGGCCCGTACCCGGAGACGGAGAACCCGTTCGCGCCGGTCATGAGCTCACCCTCCGGCTTCCCCGACCGCGCGGACCGCGCCGTCGTCGCCGCCGGGTGTCGCGGTTGGCCTCGGGCGAGGCCACCGTCGCGGCCGGCTGCGAACCGCCGGCCGCCGCGGCGCCCTCCTCGGGGGCCTTCTGGAAGGCCTGCTGCTCCTTCGCCGGGTCCTTGGTGATCTTCGGGGACGCGATGGTGCCATCCGTCTTGATCGTCGGCAGGACCTTCTGGGGGGTGGGCAGCAGCGCGTTCTTCGGGGTGATCGTGCCGTCGTCGGAGATGCCGTACAACGCGTCGTATATGTTGCGCACGGCCGGGCCGGAGGCTCCGGAGCCCGTGCCGCCCTGGGAGATCGTCATCACGATCGCGTAGTCCTTGGTGTACGTGGCGAACCACGACGTCGTCTGCTTGCCGTAGACCTCGGCGGTGCCCGTCTTGGCGTGCATCTGGATCTTGTCCTGCGGCCAGCCGCCGAAGCGCCAGGCGGCGGTGCCGCGGGTGGCGACGCCGGCGAGGGCGTCGTCCATCTGCGCCAGCGTCTGCCTGCTGACGGGCAGCTTGCCGTGCGACTTCGGCTTGATCTCCTGCACGCTCTTGCCGTCCGCGCTGATGACTGCCTTGCCGACCGTCGGGTCGTACAGCGTGCCCCCGTTGGAGATGGCCGCGTAGATGGTGGCCATCTGAAGGGGCGTCACCAGGGTGTCGCCCTGGCCGATGGAGTAGTTGATCTCGTCACCGGCGCGCATCTTGTTGCCTTCGAGGCAGTTCTCGTACGCGATCTTCTCGACGTAACTGCCGTCCTTCTTCCCCGTCTTGCACCAGGCGCTCTTGTTGGCGTCCCAGTACGCCTGCTTCCACTCGCGGTCGGGGACACGGCCGCTGACCTCGTTGGGCAGGTCGATGCCGGTCTCCGCGCCGAGACCGAACTGGTGAGCCGTCTTGTAGAAGAAGTCCTTGGGCTTCTTCTTGGGGTTGATGCCCCCGTCCTTCTGCCACTCGCGGTGCGCGAGCCCGTAGTAGACGGTGTCGCAGGAGACCTCCAGCGCACGGCCGAGGCTGATCGGGCCGTGGTTCTGGGACTCGAAGTTCTTGAAGACCTGGCCGCCGACGGAGTACGAGCTGGAGCAGTTGTAGCGGCCGTCGAAGGGGTAGCCGGCCTGGACCGCGGCGGCCGTGGAGACCACCTTGAACACCGAGCCGGGGGCTGCCTGACCCTGTATGGCCCGGTTGAGCAGCGGGTAGTTCGAGGACTTGCCGGTGAGCCGCTTGTAGTCCTTGGCGGAGATGCCGCCCACCCAGGCGTTCGGGTCGTAGGTCGGGTTGGACGCCATGGCGACGATGCGGCCGGTCTTGGCCTCCATCACCACGACCGCGCCGGAGTCGGCCTTGTAGCGCTCGTTGGTGTTGCGGTCCCACTCCTTGCGGGCGGCCTTCATCGCCTCGTTGAGCTCGTACTCGGCGACCCGCTGCACCCGGGCGTCGACGCTGGTGACGAGGTTGGAGCCGGGCTGCGCCGCGTCGGCCTCGGCCTGGCCGATGACCCGGCCGAGGTTGTCGACCTCGTAGCGGGTGACGCCGGCCTTGCCGCGCAGTTCCCTGTCGTACTCGCGCTCCAGGCCGCTGCGGCCCACCTGGTCGGAGCGCAGGAAGGGCGAGTCGGTGTCCTGGGCCTTGGTGATCTCCTCGTCGGTGACCGGGGAGAGGTAGCCGAGGACCTGGGCGGTGTTGGCGGCCCCGGGGGCCGGGTAGCGGCGCACGGCCTCCGGCTCGGCGGTGATGCCGGGGAAGTCCTCGGCGCGCTCGCGGATCTGCAGGGCCTGCTTGGGCGTGGCCTCGTCGGTGATGGGGATCGGCTGGTACGGCGAGCCGTTCCAGCAGGGCTGGGGCGTCTGCGCGTCGCACAGCCGGACCTTCTGCGTGACCTCGTCGGCGCTCATGCCGAGGACGCCCGCGAGCTTGGTCAGGACGGCCTTGCCGTCGTCCTTCTGCTTCAGCAGGTCGGTACGGGAGGCGGAGACGACGAGGCGGGTCTCGTTGTCGGCGAGGGGCACGCCCCGCGCGTCCAGGATGGAGCCGCGCACGGCGGGCTCGACGACCTGCTGGACGTGGTTGCCGGAGGCCTCCTTGGCGTAGGCGGCGCCCTCCCGGATCTGGAGGTACCACAGTCTGCCGCCGAGGGTGCCGAGCAGGGAGAGGACGAGGATCTGGATCACGACGAGCCGGATCTGGACCCGTGGGGTCCGCCCGGTCTCGGGAATGTTGGTCACTGCGGCTGCCTCCCCCTCTCAGTGCGCTGACGTGCGTCTGTCTGTCGTGCGTCTCTCTGTGCGGATGCCGCCGCGTACGAATGATGAACGTCCGGCCCGCTCCGCCCCGTTCCGCCGGGGCGGTCCCCCGTCCGGGTGAACTCGCCGCCGCTCACAGCCGCTTGACCCCCTTGATGCGCCCGGCCCGCGCCACCCGGGCCCGGGCCGCCTTCATCCGCAGTCCGCCGCGCTGTCCGCCCACCCTCAGGCCCGTCCCGGAGGAGAGCCAGCCGGAGGAGATGTCGGCGGCCTTGCCGCCGGAGGTGGTCTCGGCGAGCGGGTCGTTCTCCGCGCGCCGGGCCAGGAACATCACGCCCGGCACCACGAACGGGGCGAGCAGCAGGTCGTACAGGGCCGCCGTGAACAGCAGGCCGGTCAGGCCGACGCCTCGGGCCGCGGTGTCGCCGACGAGGGCGCCGACGCCCGCGTACAGCAGGGTGGAGCCGACTGCGGCGGCCACGACCACCACCATCGGTCCGGTGGCCGACTTGACCTGGCCGTTCTCCGGTTTGACGAGCCCGGCGAGATAGCCGATCACGCACAGCACCAGGGCGTAGCGCCCGGCGGCGTGGTCGGCCGGCGGCGCGAGGTCGGCGAGCAGTCCGGCGCCGAAGCCGATGAGGGCGCCGCCGACATGGCCGTAGACCAGGGCGAGGCCCAGCACGGTCAGCAGCAGCAGGTCGGGCACGGCGCCCGGGAGATGGAGGCGGGCGAGGACGCTCACCTGGACCACCAGGGCGACGATCACCAGGGGCACGGAGAGCAGGATCCGGTTGACGCGCATTCGTTGTCAGCTCCTACTGCTCGTCCTGGCCGTCGGCGGGTGCGTTCGCGTTCGGTGTGACCGTGACGGTCACCGTCGGCGTGGGGACCGGCTTGGGCTTGGCCGGGAGCACCGTGTCACGCGGGTCCTTCTTCGGGGCCTCGACGACGACGCCGACGATGTCGAGCTTGGTGAAGCTGACGTACGGCGTGACGTAGAGGGTGCGGGTGAGGTCGCCGCCGGAGGGGTCGACGCGGGAGACCACGCCGACGGGGACACCCGGCACGAACGGCCGGTCCGCCTGGGAGCCGAAGGTGACGAGCCGGTCGCCCGCCTTCACCTCCGCCTTGCCGTTGAGGAGTTCGACGCGCAGCGGCCGGTCGCCCTGCCCGGAGGCGAAGCCGAGTTCGTCACCGGCCTCCATGCGCGTGCCGACGGTGAAGTCCGGGTCGTTGGCGAGGAGCACGGTCGCGGTGTTCGGGCCGACGGTCGTCACCCGCCCGACGAGGCCGTCGGCGTTGAGGACGGTCATGTCGCGCTTGACGCCGTCGGCGGCGCCGATGTCGATGGTGACGGTCCAGGAGAAGCCCTGGGCGGCTCCTATCGCGATGACCTGGGCGCCCTTGATCCCGTACTGGCCGGCGCCGGCGAGTTTCAGCATCTTGTCGAGCTGCGTCAGCCGGCTGCGGTTGCGGTCGTCGCTGCCGAGTTTCGCCTCGAGAGCCGCGTTGCGCTGCTCCAGCTCCGCCAGCCGGTCGTGTCGCTCACCGGAGTCGCGGACCGCGGAGACGGCGTTGCCGACCGGGTCGACCGCCGAGGACACGCCGTCCTCGATCGGGCCGAAGGCCGCGGCCGCGGCCCGTCGGGCACCGTCGACCGGGGAGTCCTCCCCGCCGCGGATGTCCACCGTGATCAGTGCGAACGCGACGGCGATCAGCAGCACCAGGAGCAGCCGGCTCTCTCGTGTGTCCCTCACGTGCGGCGGCCGTGCCCTTCCTCTGTAGGAATTTCCTCTGCGGGGAATTCGGGTGGCCCCCGGCCTGCGCGGCCAAGGGGCGCTTTGTGGGAGCTTATGCCTCGATATCAACGATCCGCCGCACGAGAGGAGATCGTCTCGTACGGCGGAATCGAAGTGTTACGTCATCTGCGCGGCGCGGCGTCCAGGACCTGCTGGAGCGCCTCGAACTCCTCGACGCACTTGCCGGATCCGAGCGCCACGCTGTCCAGCGGGTCCTCGGCGATGTGGATCGGCATGCCGGTCTCGCGCCGCAGCCGCTCGTCGAGGCCGCGCAGCAGGGCGCCGCCGCCGGTCAGGACGATGCCGCGGTCCATGATGTCGCCGGACAGCTCCGGCGGGCACTTGTCGAGGGTGGTCTTGACGGCGTCGACGATGGCGTTGACCGGTTCCTCGATCGCCTTGCGCACCTCCGCGGCGGAGATGACGACGGTCTTCGGCAGCCCGGAGACCAGGTCCCGGCCGCGGATCTCGGTGTGCTCGTCGGCGTCGAGGTCGTACGCCGAACCGATCGTGATCTTGATCTGTTCGGCCGTCCGCTCACCCAGGAGGAGGGAGTACTCCTTCTTGATGTGCTGGATGATCGCGTTGTCCAGTTCGTCACCCGCGACGCGGATGGACTGGGCGGTGACGATGCCGCCGAGCGAGATGACCGCGACCTCCGTGGTGCCGCCGCCGATGTCCACCACCATGTTGCCGGTGGCCTCGTGGACCGGCAGCCCCGAGCCGATGGCCGCGGCCATGGGCTCCTCGATGATGTGCACCTGGCGTGCTCCGGCCTGGGTCGACGCCTCGATGACGGCGCGGCGCTCGACACCGGTGATGCCCGAGGGCACACAGACGACGACCCGCGGGCGAGCCAGGTAGCGCCGCTTGTGGATCTTCAGGATGAAGTAGCGGAGCATCCGCTCGGTGATCTCGAAGTCGGCGATCACGCCGTCCTTCAGCGGACGCACGGCGACGATGTTGCCGGGCGTGCGGCCGATCATCTTCTTGGCTTCGGCGCCGACCGCGAGGATGCCACCGGTGTTGGTGTTGATCGCGACGACGGACGGCTCGTTGAGTACGATCCCGCGACCCCTGACGTACACCAGCGTGTTGGCGGTCCCGAGGTCGACAGCCATGTCACGGCCGATGAACGACATTGAGTTCCCCATCAGGATTCGACAGGCCTTCCCATGAGCTTTTGAGGGCTTTTCAGGTCGGCGAGGTGGGTGCTGTGACGTGAAGGCTTCCATCGTAGACGCGCCTGCACGGACACTGCGCGAGGGTCTTCGCCATTGTCAGCAGATGCCGGAGCGCCTCGCTTGTGGAGACGGTCCATAGGGGGCATCCGTTCCCCCGATCGCCGCGCATATGCCGAGGGACGGCCGAAAAGGACACGGCCGTCCCAGGTCAGACGGACGGTCGCGATGACGGCCCATCAGAAAAATCCGCGAAACCTTCGCGGGAAGCGTCGGCCGCCGCGCCGGCGCGGCCCCAGCGCCCTTCCCCCGGGGTCGCTCAGGCCCGGCCGGGGAAGAAGATCTTCACCTCGCGCTCGGCGGACTCCTCGGAGTCGGAGGCGTGGATCAGGTTCTCGCGGACGATGACGCCGTAGTCGCCGCGGATGGAGCCGGGCGCGGCCGCGATCGGGTCGGTGGGACCGGCGAGCGCGCGCACGCCCTCGATGACCCGCTCGCCCTCGACGATCAGCGCGACGACCGGCCCGGACGACATGAACTCCACGAGCGGCTCGTAGAAGGGCTTGCCCTTGTGCTCGCCGTAGTGCTGCTCCAGCGTGTCCTGGTCCAGCGTGCGCAGCTCCAGCGCCGTGATCCGCCAATCGGCCTTGCGCTCGATGCGGCTGATGATCTCGCCGGTCAGGCCTCGACGAACGGCGTCGGGCTTGAGCAGGACGAGGGTGCGCTGGCTCACGGGAGGACTCCTTCTACTGCCGGTGTGCGGTGGGACGAGGCTACAGGGCGTGTCCGCGCGCCTGTCACACAGCGTCAGCAGCGTCCGGGGACGGGGTGTCCGCCTGCGCCGCGAAGCGGGCCTTCGCCTCGTCGATCTTGCGGCCGTAGTGCACGGACGCCCACCACAGGGCGCCGAAGAGGACGCCCAGCACGAACATCATCGGCACGACGAAGCCGGCGGCGACCAGGGCGATCTGGAGGGCCCAGCCCAGGGCCACTCCCCCGGGCCGGGTCACCATGGCGCACAGCAGCACGCTGAGCAGCATGGCGACGCCGCACACCGTCCACACGGTGGACATGGAGAGGTCGGGGTCCTTCATGGCGACCAGACCGGCGAAGCCGATGATGAAGAACTCGCCGATCAGGGTCGAGGAACAGAGCGTGCGCATGGACTCAGCCCTTCAGCAGCAGCCGGGCTTCCCCGACGGTGATGACCGATCCGGTGACCAGGACGCCGCCGCCGGCGAACTCGCCCTCCTCCTCGGCGAGCGTGATCGCCGCTTCCAGGGCGTCGGGCAGCCGGGGCTCGACCTGGACACGGTCCTCGCCGAACACCTCGACGGCGATCGCGGCGAGCTCGTCCGCGTCCATCGCGCGGTGGCTGGAGTTCTGCGTGACGACGATCTCCGCGAAGATCGGCTCGAAGGCCTCCAGGAGCTCGCGCACGTTCTTGTCGCCGCTCGCGCCGACGACGCCGATCAGCCGGCTGAAGTCGAACGCCTCGCCGATCGCCTCGGCGGTGGCCCGGGCGCCGGCCGGGTTGTGGGCGGCGTCCAGCACGACGGTCGGCGACCGGCGTACGACCTCCAGGCGGCCCGGCGAGGAGACCGCGGCGAACGCCTTGCGGACGGTGTCGATGTCCAGCGGTTCCGGCCGCTGGGCGCCCACGCCGAAGAACGCCTCGACGGCGGCGAGCGCGACGGCCGCGTTGTGGGCCTGGTAGGGGCCGTGCAGCGGGAGGTAGATCTCGGGGTACTCGCCGCCGAGCCCGCGCAGGGTGAGCAGCTGCCCGCCGACGGCGACCTGCCGGGACACGATCCCGAACTCCAGGCCCTCACGGGCGACCGTGGCGTCCACCTCGACGGCCTTCTTCAGCAGCACCTGAGCGGCGTCGACCGGCTGCTGGGCCAGGATGACCGTCGCGTCCTGCTTGACGATCCCGGCCTTCTCGCCGGCGATCGCGCCGGGCGTCTCACCGAGCCGGTCGGTGTGGTCCAGGTCGATGGGGGTGACGACGGCCACGTCCCCGTCGATCACGTTGGTGGCGTCCCAGGAGCCGCCCATCCCCACCTCGACGACGGCGACGTCGACGGGCGCGTCGGCGAAGGCGGCGTACGCCATGCCGGTGAGGACCTCGAAGAAGGACAGCCGGTATTCCTGCTGGGCGTCGACCATCTCGATGTACGGCTTGACGTCGTGGTACGTCTCGACGAACCGCTCGGCGGAGATCGGCGCGCCGTCCAGGCTGATCCGCTCGGTGATCGACTGGACGTGCGGGGAGGTGTACCGGCCGGTGCGCAGCTCGAACGCGCCGAGCAGGGCCTCGATCATGCGGGCGGTGGAGGTCTTGCCGTTCGTGCCCGTGATGTGCAGGGAGGGGTACGAGCGCTGTGGGTCCCCGAGGACGTCCATCAGCGCGGCGATGCGGGCGACGGACGGCTCCAGCTTGGTCTCGCCCCAGCGCGTGGCCAGCTCCGCCTCGACCTCGCGCAGCGCCTTGTCGACCTCCGGGTCCTCGGGGCGCGCGGGCACGTCGGCGCTGGGCGGGCCGCCCTGCGTGCGCAGGGTGCGGCTGCCGGCCTCGATCACCGCGAGATCGGGGTCGCGATCCGTCTCGGCCGCGATGAGTTCTTCGAAGGCGTCGAGGGAGTCGGGCGTGTCATGGGGGCCGTTGCCGGGGTCTTCGTCGCTCACGGGGCCAGTCTACGGACGGGCGGTGACAGAGATGGGCGAAGGCCCCCGGAGCTGGATGAACACGGTCGGTTGCTCCGGAGGCCTTCGGTCCGCTGACGCGCTGTTCACGCCTGGGGCAGGCGCTCCAGCTGGGTCTGGATGCGGGCGATGTCCTCGTCCGCCTTCGCCAGCCGGGTGCGGATCTTGTCCACGACCTGGTCGGGCGCCTTGGCGAGGAAGGCCTCGTTGCCGAGCTTGGCGTTCGCCTGGGCCTTCTCCTTCTCCGCCGACGCGAGGTCCTTCGCGAGTCGCTTGCGCTCCGCCGCCACGTCGATCGTGCCGGACAGGTCCAGCGCGACCGTCGCTCCCGCGACCGGCAGGGTCGCCGTCGCCGCGAAGGTCTCGCCCTCCGGCTGGAGGCGCAGCAGCTGGCGGATGGCGGCCTCGTGCGGCGCGAGAGCGGTGCCGTCGAGGTTCAGCCGGGCCGGGACCCGCTGGCCGGGCTGGAGACCCTGGTCGGCGCGGAAGCGGCGGACCTCGGTGATGACCGACTGGAGCGTCTCGATCTCACGCTCGGCGTCGGCGTCGCGGAAGCCGGAGTCGGTCGGCCACTGGGCGACGACGATCGACTCGCCGCCGGTCAGGGTCGTCCACAGGGACTCCGTGACGAACGGGACCACCGGGTGCAGCAGCTTGAGCGTGACGTCGAGGACCTCGCCGAGGACGCGGCCGGAGACCCTCGCCGGCTCGCCGCCCCCCTGGAAGGTCGTCTTGGACAGCTCGACGTACCAGTCGAACACCTCGTCCCACGCGAAGTGGTACAGCGCGTCGGAGAGCTTGGCGAACTGGTAGTCCTCGTAGTACGCGTCGACCGCGGCGACCGTCCTGCCGAGGCGGGAGAGGATCCAGCGGTCCGTCGAGGACATCTCGGACGGGTCGGGCAGCGGCCCGTCGACCGTCGCGCCGTTCATCAGCGCGAAGCGCGTCGCGTTCCAGATCTTGTTGGCGAAGTTCCGGGACGCCTGGACCCAGTCCTCGCCGATCGGCACGTCGGTGCCGGGGTTGGCGCCGCGGGCGAGGGTGAACCGGACGGCGTCGGAGCCGTACTTGTCCATCCAGTCGAGCGGGTCGACGACGTTGCCGAAGGACTTCGACATCTTCTTGCCGCGCTCGTCGCGGACCAGGCCGGTCAGCGCGATCGTGCGGAAGGGGACCTCGCCGTCCATGGCGTAGAGGCCGAACATCATCATCCGGGCGACCCAGAAGAAGATGATGTCGTGGCCGGTCAGCAGGACGTCGGTCGGGTAGAACTTGCGCAGGTCGTCGGTCTGTTCGGGCCAGCCGAGCGTGGAGAAGGGCCACAGGCCCGAGGAGAACCAGGTGTCCAGGACGTCGGTGTCCTGCTTCCAGCCCTCGGCCTCGGTGCCCGGCGGCTCCTCGTCGGGGCCGACGCAGACGACCTCGCCGTCGGGGCCGTACCAGATCGGGATGCGGTGGCCCCACCACAGCTGGCGCGAGATGCACCAGTCGTGCATGTTGTCGACCCAGTCGAAGTACCGCTTCGACATGTCCTCGGGGTGGATCTTGACCCGGCCGTCGCGGACGGCGTCCCCCGCGGCCTTCGCCAGCGGGCCGACCTTGACCCACCACTGCATCGACAGCCGCGGCTCGACCGTGGTCTTGCAGCGCGAGCAGTGGCCCACGGAGTGCATGTACGGGCGCTTCTCGGCGACGATGCGGCCCTGGTCCTTGAGCGCGCCGACGACCGCCGAGCGGGCCTCGAAGCGGTCCAGGCCGAGGAAGGGGCCATGGACGGTGATGACGCCGTGCTCGTCCATGACGGTCAGCGCCGGCAGGCCGTGACGCTGGCCGATGGCGAAGTCGTTGGGGTCGTGGGCCGGGGTCACCTTGACCGCGCCGGTGCCGAACTCGGGGTCGACGTGCTCGTCGGCGACGACGGGGATGGTCCGGTCGGTCAGCGGGAGCTTGATCTGCTTGCCGACCAGGTGCTTGTAGCGCTCGTCCTCGGGGTGGACGGCGACGGCGGTGTCGCCGAGCATCGTCTCCGCGCGCGTGGTGGCGACGACGAGGCTGTCCTCGCCCTCGCCGTAGCGGATGGAGACGAGCTCGCCCGCGTCCTCCTGGTACTCCACCTCGATGTCCGAGATGGCCGTCAGACAGCGCGGGCACCAGTTGATGATGCGCTCGGCGCGGTAGATCAGCTCGTCGTCGTAGAGCCGCTTGAAGATGGTGAGGACGGCCTTGGACAGGCCCTCGTCCATGGTGAACCGCTCGCGCTCCCAGTCGACTCCGTCGCCGAGGCGGCGCATCTGGCCGAGGATCTTGCCGCCGTACTCCTCCTTCCACCGCCAGACGCGCTCGACGAACTCCTCGCGGCCGAGGTCGTGGCGGGACTTGCCCTCCTCGGCGAGCTGCTGCTCGACCTTGTTCTGGGTCGCGATGCCGGCGTGGTCCATGCCGGGCAGCCACAGCGACTCGTAACCCTGCATCCGCTTACGGCGGGTCAGCGCGTCCATCAGCGTGTGCTGGAAGGCGTGGCCCAGGTGCAGGGAACCGGTGACGTTCGGCGGCGGGATGACGATGGTGTACGCGGGCTTGTCGCTCTTCGCGTCAGCCTCGAAGTAACCGCGCTCCACCCAGCGCTCGTACAGCGGCCCCTCTACCTCGGCCGGCGCGTACTGGGTCGGCAGTTCGGTGCTGGGCGCTGGTGGCTGCTGCTGAGCGTTCTCGGTCACGGGCTCAGTTTAGGGGTGTCACGGGGCAGTCCCGAAACGCCTTTGTTCTGTAACGGTGAGGGCCCCACAGCCGACGGTTCCCAAGGCTTAAGACAGGATGTGAGAACTACATAAGCATCTGGAGGGGAACCCAGGAATGAGCTACAACCAGCCGGGCCCGTACGGCGGGCAGCAGCCTCAGCAGCCCGGTCCGTACGGCCAGCCCGGCCCGTACGGCCAGCCGCCGCAGGCCCCGCAGCCCGGCTATGGCTACCCCCAGCAGCCCCAGGCCCCGCAGCCGGGCTACGGCTACCCGCAGCAGCAGCCGGGCCCCTACGGCCAGCAGCCGCCCACCGCGCCCATGGGCCAGGCGCCCTACGGCCAGCCCCCGTACGGCGTTCCGCAGCCGCCCGCACCGGCCGGCGGGGGGAAGAAGAAGGCCGCGATCATCATCGGCGCGGTGGCGGTCGTCGCCGCGATCGCGGTGGGTGCGGCGCTCGTCCTCGGCAACGACGGCGGCGGCTCGGACGTCGCCGACGACGGCCCGCACAAACTGACCACGCCGGCGACCGTGCTCACCGACTACAAGAAGACGAAGAACTCGGACGAGGACGCCTTCAGCGAGGACGACCTGAAGGACGCCGAGAAGCACGGCGTGAAGAACGCCAAGGACGTGGAAGCCGAGTACGAATCCGGCGACAAGAGCAATCCGCTCTCCCAGCGGATGATCAAGTTCATGGGCGTCTCGGGTGACATCGCGGACCCGGAGGCGGTCGTCGACGGCATGTTCGCCGAGATGAAGAAGGAGGCGGGCAAGGACGACGAGGGCGAGCTCGTCGGCTCGCCGAAGGAGTTCAAGCCGGCCACGCTGAAGGGCGCGGTCCTCAAGTGCCAGGAGACGAAGATCTCCAGCGGCTCGGGGGCCGAAGCGGAGGCCGGGCCGAGCGAGTTCAGCATGCCGGTGTGCATCTGGGGCGACCACAGCACGCTGGGCATCGTCATCAGCATGGACCTGGCGGACGCGATGGGCGGCAAGGCCGCCGACCTGAACGGCGCGGCCGAGCTGACGGCCAAGTTCCGTGACGAGGTCCGCGTCAAGGCCTGACGCCGAAGCGGTGGGACGAAGGGCCCCGGTCGCATGCTCGGGTTCCAGGAGTCGTCGCAACACCCCGGGACGGCCCGGTAGCCGGTACCGCCGCATGCGTCGGTGGTACCGGCTTCCGCTTGCGTGCCCTCCGAGCTCGAAGTCGGGGCGACCCGATCGTCGGCGAGGACGGCAGGTCCGCTCACCAGGCCGGTGGAGCGCGCCCCCCCGCCAGGCGGTGCTCCCGCGCCCTCCATGGGGAGATCAAAAGGGCCCCCACACCTCAAGCGGTAGCGGAAATTCCTATTCCGATTGTAAAAGCAAAACAAAATCGACAGTGATGCAAGTCACATCATTCACGGTCGCGCGTCAACGGCGTCGGAGACTACGGTCGGTATACCGACTTCGCACTTGAACACCTTTGGCAACACCTGAGCCACCCGCTTCGGACATAGCCAACAGGGGGTAATGTGTCCATGGCGCAGCACGGAAAAGCACCCGAATCGGACCATCGATGTCCGGATTTACCGGAACCACCTCTCGACGCCCGATCAAGGGCAATCATCCAGACCTGCATCGATGAGCTGAGCTCACTTCTCCGGGGAAGCGACGACATCCCCGAGGCTCCTTTCCCGCTCACAGATCTCCAGCAGGCGTACTTCGTCGGCGAACAGGGAGTCGGCCACCTGGCCGCACCGGCGCTCTACATCCACGAGTACGGCTTCCCGGCGCACGCGGCCCCGGACCCGGCCCGGCTCGCCGATGCGCTGAACAGGATGCGACGTGTTCATCCCGTCCTCCGACTGCGCATCTCGGCCGACGGCACGCAATCCTTCGCATCCGTCGCCGACAGCGAGAAGAACGCCCCACCTGTGACGGTGTGCGATCTTTCCCACCTGAATCCGGCGGCCGCACGGGAAGAACTCGGCAGACTTCGGGATTCGATACCCGCGGATATCCCGGACCACGCGGCGGGGCAACCTTTCCTTTTACGTCTGGTGTACTTACCCGAGGGATCCGTACACCTTCAGACAGCCCTCCGTCTGACAGCATTCGACGGCGTCACGATCCAGCTCTTCTTCGCCGAACTCGAACAGTGTTACGCGAATCCCGAACACCAGCCGCAGGCAGAACTCCTGAGTTTCGAAGAGTTCGTCCGCGAACAGGATGAACGCCTCTCCTCCCCCGCGTACCGAAACGCCCTGCGCCACTGGGAAGAGCGCCTCGACTCCCTGCCCGCCGCCCCGGACCTGCCCCGCGCCGCCGGAGCCGACGTCTCCCGGGCCACCTCCGACGGCGACCCCGCGAGCCCCAGGCAGGCCCTGCACCGCAGCGGGCACCGGGTCGGCCCGGACGCCTGGAAGGGCTTCCAGCGCCACGCCGCCGAAGCGGGCCTGTCCCCCGGCGCCGCCCTGTTCGGGCTGTACGTCGAATGCCTGCTGCGATGGTCGGGCGACCGCGCCGGCAGCGTGACCGTCCTCGCCTCCCACCGGGCCGGCGGCAGCCCCGGGGCGGACCGTCTGTGGGGCTGCGGCAGCACCACGGTCCTCGTCGACTACACCCCGCGGGAAGGCTCGTTCGTCGAACGATGTCAGGCCTACCAGGAGCGCCTCTACACCGCGTTGGAGGCCCGTGACGTGTCCGGCGTCGAGGTCGGACGCATGCTGAACCAACGGCGCGGTGAGAGCGGCAACCCTGTCCCCTTCGTCTTCAGCAGCGGGCTCGACCTGGTGGACGGCATCACGGACGGTTTCCGCCTGGGTCTGCCGGGCGCCGCTCTCGTGTACAGCGCCATCAGCACCCCCGAGGTCCTCCTCGACCATCAGGTCTACGAACAGTCCGGGGACCTCGTCTGCAACTTCGACCACGACCCGACAGCCTTCCCGCCGGGGCTCGTCGACGACCTCGCGGCCTACCACCGGCAGCGACTGCTCGGCCTCGCCGCCGACCCCCGCGCCTGGACCCGCAACGAACCCGCCCCCCTCCCCGACGACCAGCTGAGCGACCGTCGGCGGGCCAACGACACGGCCGTCCCCGGCCTGGCGGGCGAACTGCACGAGGCAGCCATCGAGCGGTTGCGGCGGCGCCCCGACGCGCCCGCTGTGGCCGACGGCGACCATCTCCTCCGTCACGGCGAACTCGACCGGCTCTCCGGTCTCCTCGCCACCCGGCTGCGCGCCGCGGGCGTCGGACGCGACCCGGCCCGGCCCGATCTGGTCGCCGTGCGCGTGCCGAAGTCGTGGCAGCAGAGCGTGGCCGTCCTCGGCGTTCTCCGGGCCGGCGGCGCCTATCTGCCCATCGCTCCCAACTGGCCCGCCTCGCGCGTGGCGCAGGTGCTGCGGCAGAGCTGCACCGCCGCCGTGGTCGTGCCCGCCGACACCCCGCACGACGAACGCGCGACCCTCCCGACCGTCGCCGTGCCCGGCCTCGCCGAGCTCACGGAGGCGGACGCCGCGGCCGACGCGCCCGACGGGCTCGGCGGCGAGCTGAGCCGTACCGCCTACGTCATCTACACCTCCGGCTCGACAGGGACGCCCAAGGGCGCGGTCATCTCCCACGGAGCCGCCGCCAACACGCTGCGCGACCTGGTCGACCGGCTCGAACTGACGCCGCGGGACAAGGTGTTGGCGGTGTCCTCGCTCGCCTTCGACCTGTCGGTGTTCGATGTCTTCGGCGTCCTCGGAGCCGGCGGCTGTCTCGTCGTACCGCCCGAACGCGACGTGCCCGACCCGGAGAGCTGGGGCGAACTCTGCCGGAGCCACGGCGTCACGGTGTGGAACTCCGTTCCCGCGCTCCTCCAGGTCACCCTGGAGTACTTCGGGGCTCGGGCCGCCGAGGTGCTCGGCTCGCTGCGGCTGATCATGCTGAGCGGCGACTGGATTCCGCTGCCGCTGCTCGACCGCATCGCCGAGGCCTGCCCGTCGGCCCGGGTCATCGCGATGGGCGGCGCGACCGAGGCGTCCATCTGGTCCAACCACTTCTGGACCGAGCAGCAGCCGGACGGCTGGTCGAGCGTGCCGTACGGCTTTCCCCTCGCCAACCAGACCATGCACGTCCTCGACCGCCAGCTCGGCGACGTGCCGGTCTGGGTGCCCGGCGACCTCTACATCGGTGGCGCCGGCGTCGCCGAGGGCTACCACAACGAGCCCGAGCTGACGAAGGCCTCGTTCCTGACCGCCCCGGCGACCGGTGAGCGGCTCTACCGCACCGGGGACCGGGCCCGTTACCGGCCCGGCGGCATC
Organism: Streptomyces sp. NPDC101166; assembly: GCF_044768125.1. Classification (NCBI taxonomy): domain Bacteria; kingdom Bacillati; phylum Actinomycetota; class Actinomycetes; order Kitasatosporales; family Streptomycetaceae; genus Streptomyces; species Streptomyces sp. NPDC101166. Next base: position 21,952 of record NZ_JBIWPF010000022.1, on the reverse strand, counting down.
CTGGAGTTCCTGGGCCGCGAGGACGACCAGGTGAAGATCGGCGGCCACCGGATCGAGCTGGGGGAGATCGAGACCAGGCTGGCCGCCCGGCCGGAGGTCGAGACGGCGGTCGCCCTGGTCGCCGGAGCACCGGATGAGCCCTGTCTGGCAGCGTTCGTCAGTCCGGCTCCCGGCGGGGACCCCGACCGTGCGGAACTGCGCGCGCATCTCGCCGCGGAGCTCCCGTCCTACATGGTCCCGTCCATGATCCAGGTCATGGACGCGGTGCCGCTCAGCTCCAACGGCAAGGTGGACCGCAAGGCGCTGCTCGGCCGACTCGACCCGGCGGCCGGCGCACCCGCCGGCACTTCTGGGGCGGGGGCCGCCCCGCGCACCGCCGAAGAGGCCCGGCTGCTCGAACTGTGGCGGGACCTGCTGGGCGCGGCGGTCCGCGGGGTCACGGACGACTTCTTCGCCCTGGGCGGCAACTCCCTGCTCGCGGTACGCCTGTTCCACCGGATCAAGGAGACCTTCGGCCGCACGCTGCCGCTGGCCGCGCTGATGCGTGGGCGCACCATCGCCGAGCAGGCCGCCCAACTGGGCGGCGGGCGTGAGGATGCGCAGCCGTCCGCGTCGTGCCTGGTGCCGATCAGGGACGCCGTGGCGCCTGACTCGCGGCGGCACCTGGTCCTGGTGCACCCGGTGGGCGGCGACGTGCTCTGCTACGAGTGGCTCGTGCGGGCTCTGGAGCAGCATCCGGTGGCCGCGGGCACCACGGTCCACGGGCTGCGTGCCGCCGGACTGTCGCCGGGCGAGCACCCGCCGCCCGACATGGCCGCCTTGGTGGCCTCCTACGGCGCGGCGTTGCTGGAAGCGGTCCCGGAGGGTGAGTTCCACCTGGTCGGCTGGTCCATGGGCGGCACGATCGCCGTGAGCCTGACCGACTGGCTGCGGCGGCGGGGCCGGGTGGTCGCCTCGGTCATGGCGATCGACTCGTTCACCGGTGCGCCCGAGGTGTCCCCCGTCTCCTTCCGGAACCGGGTGACGGGCTTCTTCTCGGACCTGGCGCAGGGAGCGGACGTGAGTACCCACGTGCCCGAACGCCTGACCGACCAGGGCGATCCGGCCGCGTGCCTGAGGTCCGTGCAGGACACCCTGGTGACCGCCGGTCTGCTCGCCGGACCGGTGGCCGACGAGGACCTGCTGCGGCTGTTCCAGGTCTACGCGGACAACTCCGCGCTGTTGGAGGCCCACGAACCGGGCAGAGCGCCCGGCGGGCTGTTCCTGCTGCGGGCCCGCAGCAGTGACGGCCGGGCCTTCCCCGGCCTCGTTCCCCTGGAGGAACGGCTCGCCGAAGCGGCGAAGCCCTGCTGGGTGGACGGGGACCACCACTCGGTCATGGCCCCGGAGGGGGCCGACCTGATCGCGAGGCTCGTCGCGGAACGGCTGACCGGTCATCGCCCGGACGAGGACCCGTACTTCCGTTCCGCCCTCTGGTGCTGAGCGCCGGCCGGCGCACTCCCGACGGGCCCTCCCTGGGCCGGCGGCGGTAGCCGCACGTCTTCACCGGGCTCACCGCCCGATCCGGTCGCGTTCATGATCCGCCGCGTCTTCTCACGGCCTGTGAAAGGGAACCGCATTGCACAGCACGCGCATCAGCACGTCCCGCCGCGCCGCACTCGGCCTTCTGCTCGCCGCCGGGATGTCCACGGTGGCGGCCCGCCCGGCCGCCGCCCGGGACACCGGTGTCGGCTCCGGCGCCGTCGACGACGAGGACACGGTGGTCCGCTGGTACGAGGCGACCAGCCGGGCGATCGCCGCGGCCGGCACCCCCCTCACCCCGGTGATCGATTCCGCCACCTGGGCCATCGCCTGGCTCGCGGCGGCCCGGGCGGTGCGCCGCTCGCCGTCCGAAGTGGCCCGCCGGGCGGCGGTCGCCACGGCCGTGCACGACGCCCTCGTGGCGAGGCTGCCCAGCCAGACCGCCGCCCTGGAGACGGAGCTCACCCGCTCGCTGGACGCCCTCCCGGCGGGCGCCGCCCGGCAGGCGGGCGTCGAAGCGGGGCGCGCCGAGGCGGCCAGGCTGCTCGCGGACCGCGCCGGGGACGGACTCGACGAGGCGTCGATCAACATCCCGTGGTCCCCACCGCCCCCGGCGGACGGCGTGTGGCGGCCGACTCCGCCCGCCCACGCCCCGGCCATCCAGGCCGGCCAGGGCCGCGCGCGCCCCTTCCTGCTCCGTGACGTCACCCGGTTCCGTCCGGGCCCGCCGCCCGCGGTGGGCTCCCGCACGTTCCTCGACGACCTCGCCGAGGTGCGGGCCGTCGGCTCCGCCGACAGCCACACGCGCACGGAGCAGCAGACGGTGACGGCGCGGATCTGGGCCCAGGGCACGCTCACCGCCTACACCCAGGTCCTGCGCCACGCGGTCGCCGACCTGACGCGGCCGCTGCACACCCGGGTCGCTCTGCTGGCCGTCTTCCACACCGCTTCGGTGGACACGCAGATCGTGTGCCAGGAGGCCAAGTACTTCTACGCGTACTGGCGCCCTGTCACCGCCCTGCACACCCGGGGCGAGACCGACTGGGCGCCGCTCATCCCGACCCCGCCGCATCCGGAGTACCCCAGCGGTCACGCATGCTTCGCGGGGGCCGCGGGAGCCGTGCTCACCACGGTGCTCGGCGCCCGGGCCCCTCAGCCGTTCACCCTCACCAACTCCTTCTTCCCGGGCCTGGTGAGCCGTGCCTACACCGACTGGCGGCAGCTCACCCAGGACACCGTCGACGCCCGGGTCTGGGCCGGAGTGCATTACCGCAACACCGACACCATCAGTGCCGCCCTCGGCCGGGAAGTGGCCGCCCACCACCTGGCCGACCTCCCCCACCTGTTCAGCTGACGAACGGAGAAGTCACACCATGACCACCACCGGCAAGCCCGAGATCTGGAACTCCAGCACCTTCGACTCGATGCGGCGCAAGCTCATCCCCTCCTTCGACCTCATCTACGCCAGTGGTGTGTACGCGGTGGTGCAGAGCGTGCCGAAGCAGGCCCGCATCCTCGACCTCGGCGCGGGCACGGGACTGCTCGGCGGCGCTCTCCTGGAGCAGTTGCCGGAGGCGGAACTGGTCCTGGTGGACCACTCCTCGGCCATGCTGCAGAAGGCCCGGGAACGGTTCGCAGACAACCCGCGCGTCAGCATCCAGGTCGCCGACATGAAGGACCCGCTGCCCGAGGGCCCGTTCGACGCCGTCGTCTCCGGACTGGCGATCCACCACCTCACCCACGCGGAGAAGGAGGACCTGTTCCGGCGCATCCACCAGGCCCTCACCCCGCGCGGCGTCTTCGTCAACGTCGAGCAGTTCTGCGGACCGAACGCCGCTGTCGACGTGATGTACGACCACCAGCACGAGGCGCACGTCCAGCGCGAGCAGTGCCCGCCGGACGAATGGGAGGCCGGCAAGGAGCGCATGAAGATCGACATCTGCGCCACGCTGGAGATGCAGATGGAGTGGCTGCGCAAGGTCGGCTTCAGCCACGTCGACTGCCTGGCGAAGGACTGGCGCTACGGCACTTACGCCGCGTGGATGTCCGCATGACGGACACCCTGGCCGGCCACGTCGGCGCGGTGCTGTGCCAGGCGGTGGCCGACAGCGCCGCGCGGCGCCCCGGCGACGTCGCGATCACCGATGTGGACGGCGGCGAGGTCCGCTACGGTGAGCTGCTCCCGCTCGTCGAGCGGCTCGCCGCCGGACTCCACGCCCACGGGGTGCGCCCGGGCGACACCGTCGCGTTCGCGCTGCCCAACAGCGCCCGCTACGTCGGCCTGATCCTCGCCGTGGCCCGGCTCGGGGCCCGCTACGTGCCGCTGATGAGCGACTTCACCCCCGAGGAGACGGCGCGCGCCCTGGAGCTGGCCCGGCCTGTGCTCCTGGTCGCCGACCGCGCCCACCACGCCCCGGCGGACGCCGTTCCCACGGTGCCGCTCGCCGCCGTGGCGGACGGGTCCACGCCGCCCGCGCCGCTGCCCGGCCGACCGCACGACGGGCTGTTCCGGCAGCTGTGGACCTCGGGGTCGACGGGCTTCCCCAAGATGATGGTGTGGCGGCAGGACAAGTTCGTCGCCGAGCGGCTGCGCTGGCTCGCGGACACCCGGCTGGGCGCCGGCGACGTCTTCTACTGCCGTCACCCGCTGGACGTCGCCCACGCCACCGACCTGCACGTCTTCGCCGCGCTGCTGAGCGGTGCGCGGCTGGTGCTGGCCGATCCGACCGCGTCGGCCGCGGCCCATCTGCGGCGGCTGAGCGACGAGCGGGCCACCGTGATGAGTGCGCTGCCGAGCCACTACGAGGCACTGATCCGCTCCGCGCAGGAGACGGGCGGGGCGGACCTGTCGGCGCTGCGCCGGCCGCTGTGCGGCGGCGCCTACCTCGGCCCCGCCGTCGTACGGGGCGCCGCGGAGGTGCTGGGCATCCGCATCCGGCAGATCTACGGATCCACCGAGTTCGGCATCGCGCTCGGCAACATGACGGACGAGGTGCAGACCTCGGGCGCCATGGTGCCGGTGCGGGGCGTGGGCGCGCGGATCGCGGCGCTGTCGGACCGCGCCCCGGACACCGGTGAGCTGGTGCTGCGCTCCGACTGCACCAGTGAGGGCTATCTGTTCGCGGACGAGGCCAACGCGCGCACCTTCCGGGGCGGCGAGTTCTGGACCGGGGACGTCGCGCAGGAGGTGCCGGGCGGGGGCTTGCGCATCATCGGCCGGGTGACCGAGGTGCTGTCCACTCCGGGCGGGCCCGTCCTGGCTCCCGTCCTGGACGCGGAGATCGCCGAGGAGTGCCCGGGCGCGGAGGCCGTGGTGCTGCCGGTGGATCCGGGCGAGTTCACCGACCGGGTCGTGGCCGTGGTGCGGTCCGTCGCGGACGGCACGGCCGACGACGTGGTCAAGCAGGTCACCGGTGTGCTGGCCGGTCGCGGTCTGTCCGCCACCGTCGAGGTCGTACCGGAGATACCGCGTACCCCCGTCGGCAAGATCGACAAGCCTCGGCTGCGGGCCCGCTTCGGGCTCAACGCCAACCGGACAGGAGGGTGAGACCGATGCTGAACCACGAGCGCCGAGGCAGCGGCCCGGCCGTCGTCCTGGTGCACGGCCTGGGCGCGACCAAGGACTTCTTCGCGCCGGTCGTGGCCGATCTCGCCCGTGACCACACCGTGGTGAGCGTGGACCTGCCCGGCCACGGCGGCTCTCCCGCAGGGGACACCGAGCCGACCCTGCGGCGGGCCGCGGCAGGGCTGGCGGAGGTCGTCGAGACATGCGGCCCCGACCAGGTCACCCTGGTCGGCTGGTCCCTCGGGGCGACCGTCGCCTGGACGTATCTGGAGGAGTTCGGCGACCGGCGGGTGCGGGCGCTGGTCTCCGTGGAGCAGACGCCCTGGCTGCTGGCCGGGGACGGCTGGGACCACGCCGCCTTCGGCACCCTCGACAGGGACGCGGCCGACGTCCTGCTGGAGACGGCCGGCCGGGACCCGGGCGCGGTCGCCGAGAACCTGGTCCGCGGATCGTTCGCGGCAGGCTCCACGCCGGACCCCGCCATGGTCGAGTCTCTGGTGGCGCAGGCCCGCCGCACATCGGCGGCGGCGATGCACGGGCTCCTCGCCGACGTGCTGAGCCAGGACTGGCGGGAGCGGGTGTCCGCCATCGACGTGCCGGTCCTGTGGGTGCACGGCGCCCGTAGCCAGGTCTATCCGCCCGAGGTCGGCGCGTGGCTCGCCAAGGCCGTTCCCGGGTCCCGTCTGGAGCTCCTCGATGACTCCGGACACCTGTGCTTCCTGGAACAGCCCGAACAGTTCTGCGGAGCCATCCGCGCGTTCCTGACACACGAGACGACGGAAAGGTGAGTGCCGCGTGACCACAGCAGCCCCCGAACAGCTGGCGCGTCGCCTGTGCTGGATCTATCCGGACCGCGGCACCGTACGCCAGCGGGCCGCCGAGGCCGCCGCCATCTGGACGACGTACACCGAGATCGCCGCCGACTGCGGCCTGCAGATGTCCCTGCACAAGGCCGAGGCGCTCGCCGTCGACTTCGCCGGCGCCGAGCCCCGTGTCTTCCTCGACGGCGAGCGGATCACACCGGAGAACACCATCCTCGTCACCTCGCTGTGGTCGCTGCCGCATCAGGTGCCCGAAGTGTGCAACCAGCTGTTCGCCTACTCCATCCTCGAACAGGCCGGTTTCTACCTGCCCATCCACCCGCACAAGTCGTACATCACCACCGACAAGATGGCGACCATGCTGTACCTGAGGGACTGCCCGGTGCCCCAGGTGCCCACCGTCCGCATCGGCGCCGGACGCGACGCCATCAGCAGGCACTACGAGCCGACGCTGGAGAACCTCGAGTACCCGCTGATGGTCAAGCCCGCCTACTGGGGCATGGGCATAGGCGTGTGCCTCGCGCGCAACGAGCACGAGCTGCGCGGGCTCATCGGCCTCGCGGGCGGCGCCGACACGGCGCTCGTCGTGCAGCCCTACCTGGGCGAGGGCGTCAACGACTTCCGGGTCTACGTGATCGACGGCAAGCCCCACACGGTGCTGCGCCGCATCCCGCAGGGAGCCTCGCTCACCGCCAACCTCGTCAACGGCGGCCGGCTGGAGTACCCGGAGGTGCCCGAGGAGCTGAAGAGCTCCATCGACTACATCGCCGACCGGCTCGACATGCCGTACTTCTGCGCCGACTTCCTCTGGGACGGCGAGCAGTTCTGGCTGTCGGAGGTGGAACCCGACGGAGCCTGCGGCTACGCCCCGAACGATGAAGTGGCCAAAATCCAACGGCAGGTCATCGAGGGGCGTTTCCGCGCCTACACGGCGGCGCACGCCCGGTGGATCGCCGCCCGCCGGGAGGCCGCCGTATGACCGCCACCCTGGGTGACCTGCCCTGGGAGGACGTCCTCGCCCAGGCGCGCCGGCTGGAGACGCGCGGCGGTGCCAAGGTGCCGCCGGACGCCGCCCGTCTGTCCGACCTGCCGGTCACGGGTCCCGCCGAGATCCTCTCCGTCACCCGGGAGGCCGCGGTCGGCCCGGGCGCGCTGCTGATGTCCAGCGGCGGCACCACCGGCAAGCCGAAGCTCACCTATGTGCCCTACCACCAGGCGGTGGACCGGTTGCTGGAGCAGTGGCGGCCGCTGACACCGGAAAGCGTCATGCTCAACCTGTTCAACCCGGGCAGGCTGTGGGCGTCCCACTACTACATGCAGACGCTGGGCGAACGATCTCACTGCACCGTCGTCCCCTCCGGCCCGTTCGCGCCCGAGGACGTCGCCGGTTGGCTGCCGATGTTCCGGGACATCGGCCTCGACGCGCTGGCCGGCACGCCCACCGCGCTGGCGGACTTCGCCGAGGGCGTGCTCGCGGCCGGGGAGCCCCTGCCGATCAGGACCGTCATCTGGATGGCCGAGCCCTGGACCGACGCCAAGCACCAGACCGTCGCGAAGGCGTTCCCCGACGCGGGTTACTGGGCCAACTACGGCTCGGTGGAGACGTACATCATCGGCACCAACACTCCCGAGTGCGAGCTCCAGACGCTGCACCTCATGCCCGACCAGATGCTGGAGCTGGAGGAGGCCGGGGCCCTGCTCACCAGGCGCGGCGCCGGCTGGACCATGCCGGCCGTCCGCTACCGGCTCGGCGACCGGCTGGCCGCCGCCGAGTGCCGGTGCGGCCGCCCCGACGCACTGCGCGTCCTCGGCCGGGCGGACGACGCGGTGAGCCTGCGCAGCGCCCTGTTCAGCGTCGGCGAAGTACTCGCCCACGCGCGGGAGTTGGCCGGGGTGGACGAGGCCCAGCTGGTGCTGACCCGGGCCACCGACTCCCTCAAGGCGGCCACCGCGCTCACCTTGGAGTACACCGGCGACGCGGACGCCGAGGCCGTACGAGCCCATCTGACCTCCGAGTTCTACCACTTGGCCGCGGTGCACGCGCGTTTCCCCGGCGCCATCACCGCCCGCCGGACGGGCAGACTGAGCCGGGTTGAGCGCACCAACAAGGTGCCACCGGCTGTGTGGAGGGAAGAATGACATCGGTCCAGCAGAAGGCCGAGAGCCGACGGGGATGGCGGACGAACCCCTGGACGAGCCTGATCGTGCTCGCTCTGGGCTTCTTCCTGACGATGCTCGACGTGTCGATCGTCAACATCGCCATCCCCGACATCCGGGAGGACTTATCCGCCTCGCTCCCCGACGTCCTGTGGGCGGTCAACGCCTACGTGCTGGTGGTGGCGGTGCTGCTCATCACCGCCGGGCGCCTCGGTGATCTGTACGGTCCTCGTCGGCTCTTCCTCCTGGGCATCGTCGTCTTCACCGTGTTCAGCCTGGTCTGCGGCCTGGCGGACAGCATCGGCGTGCTGATCGCCGCCCGGGCCCTGCAGGGTCTCGGCGCGGCTCTGCTGCTGCCGCAGACGATGGCGATGATCGTGAGTCTGTTCCCGGCCGAGCGGCGCGGTCTCGCGCTCGGCGTGTGGGGGGCCGTCGGCGGCGTCGCCGCCGTCGTCGGCCCCTCCCTGGGCGGGGTGCTGGTCACCTCGCTCGGCTGGCAGTGGATCTTCTACGTGAACGTCCCGGTGGGCGCGGCGGCCGTGGTGCTGACCTTGCTGGCCGTGCCCGACCTGCGCTTCGACCGCCGGCACCGGCTGGACCTGGGCGGGATCTCCCTCGCCTCGGCCGGGCTGTTCTGTCTGACCTTCCCCCTGATGGAGGGTGAGCGCTTCGACTGGGCGCCGTGGGTGCTGGTGATGCTGGCGGCGTCGGTCGTCCTGGGCGCCGCTTTCCTGTTGCACGAGCGGCGCAGGCAGAACGCCGAGCCGCTGGTCCCGTTCCCGCTGTTCCGCGACCGGAACTTCTCGGCGATGCTGGTGGTGGCCGCTTCCGTGGCCTTCGGGATCATCGCGCTGATGCTGCTGCTGACCCTGTTCTTCCAGTCCGTGCTGGACTTCTCCGCCCTGCGGGCGGGCCTGGCTCTGGCGCCGCCGGCGCTGATCTCGACGGCGCTCGCACCCTTCGCCGGGCGGTTCACCGACCGCTTCGACGCGAGGACGATCCTGCTGGCCGGTCTGGTGCTCACCGCCGTCGGCATGATCTGGACGACTGCGGTCATGGACCCTGCCGCCTCCTGGAGCACGTTCCTCGCCCCCATGGTCGTGATCGGGCTGGGCAACGGCCTGCTCATCGCCCCCATGGCCGCGGTGGCCATGCGGGAGATGCCGCCGCAGCTGGCCGGCGCCGCCTCCGGCGTGCTGGGCACGATGCGCCAGCTCGGTCCGGTCCTCGCGGTGACCCTCGTCGGCCTGCTGATCGAACAGCGCGTGCCGGACGGGGAGGCCACGACGTCGGGTGAGTACGCCGACGTCCTGCGGCTCGGCATGGCCCTGCCCATCAGCGCCATCGTCATCGGGGCCCTCGTCTGCGGCCCCGGAGCCCTCCGGGCGGCCCGGCGGCCGCCCACCGACAGCGGCGCTCGGTAACCGGACGGGTACGGCCCGCCGGTTCGCCGCCCGCCCGTGAGCTGATCGCATCCGGTATAGGGAGAACCGCTCATGAGCAAAGCAACCTTCGCAGTGGACGCGCTCCGGCAGCAACCCACGTCCCTGCCCTACGGGCGCTACCGGCCGGCCCCCGCGGTGGACCTCGCCGAACGCACCTGGCCGCAGCGGCGCATCACCAAGGCGCCGCGCTGGCTCTCCACCGACCTGAGGGACGGCAACCAGGCCCTGCCGGTCCCCATGGACCTCGACCGCAAGACCCGCCTGTTCCGGCTCCTCGTGCGACTGGGCTACAAGGAGATCGAGGTCGGCTTCCCGGCCGCCAGCGAGACGGAGTTCGCTTTCGTCCGCAGTCTCGTCGAGAACGACGAGATACCGGACGACGTCCTGATCCAGGCGATCGTGCCGGCCCGCGAGGACCTGATCCGACGTACCTTCGACGCACTGGAAGGCGCCCCACAGGCCATCGCCCACCTGTACACGTCGACCTCGCCGACGCAACGCCGTGTCGTCTTCGGGCTGGACCGAGCCGGTCTGACGAAGCTCGCCGTGGACCACGCCCGGCTCTGCCGCGACCTGGCCGACCGCCGTCCGGGCCGCATCGGCTTTCAGTTCTCGCCCGAGTCGTTCTCGCAGACGGAGCCGGAATTCGCGCTCGAGGTCTGCGAGGCCGTGATGGACGTGTGGGAGCCGGAGGAGGGACGGGAGATCATCCTCAACCTGCCGTCCACGGTGGAATGCTCGACGCCCAACGTCTTCGCCGACCAGGTCGAGTGGATGAGCCGGAACCTCTCCCGGCGTGAACACGTGTGCCTGTCCCTGCACCCCCACAACGACCGCGGGACCGGCGTCGCCGCGGCGGAACTGGGCATCCTCGCGGGCGCCGACCGCATCGAGGGCTGCCTGTTCGGCAATGGCGAGCGAACGGGCAACGTCTGCCTGGTGATCCTCGGCCTGAACCTGATGACGCAGGGCGTGGACCCGCAGGTCGACCTCTCCGACCTCGACACGATCCGCGAGATCTCCGAAGAGTGCACGCGCATGCGGGTGCACGAGCGCTACCCGTATGCGGGCGAGCTGGTCCACACCTCGTTCTCCGGCTCGCACCAGGACGCCATCAACAAGGGGCTGAAGGCCTTGGAGCGCGGCGCAGCCGAAGAGGGGGTCCCCCTCTCGGAGTTCGCCTGGGACGTGCCCTACCTGCCCGTGGACCCCAAGGACATCGGCCGCTCCTACCGGGCGATCGTCCGGGTCAACAGCCAGTCCGGGAAGGGCGGTGTGGACTACCTGTTGAACTCCGTGTACGGCATGCGGCTGCCGCGCGGCCTGCAGGCCGAGGTCTCCCGGATGGTCCAGTCGCTGTCCGACGGGGAGGGCCGCGAGGTGTCCCCGGAGGAACTGTGGTCGCTGTTCACCGGGGAGTTCCTGCCCTCTGCGGCGCGCGTCGCGCTGCTGCGCCACGAGACGTCGACGGGCCCGGCCGAACAGACCACGCTGAAGGCGGAGATCACCCTCGACGGGGAGTCCCGGACCGTGTGCGGTTCCGGCCCCGACCCGCTGAGCGCCTTCACGGACGCGCTCGCGGGCGAGGGACGGCGGCTGGAGGTGCTGGAGCACACGACCCAGCCGGTCACTCTCGACGGCCAGGACGGCACCCTCGCCTACATCAGGTGCGCCGCGGGCGGGGCCGGGCACTGGGGCTGCGGTTTCGGCCCGGACGGGACCACGGCCACGCTGAGGGCCGTGTGCACCGCCCTGCACCGCAGCGAAGGCGTGTGACCGCGCCGCGCGGTCAGCGCGCGACCGGGACCGGCGCAGGCCGGCCCGGGAGCGCCGTGGAACGGATCAGGGCCTGTCTGACAAATCCCCGTCGTCCGCCCGAAGGGCGGGCTCTGCGGCGTCCGGTGCGTGCGATCGCAAGACGCCGGGGCGCCCGGGTGGCGGAGTCACGTGGGCGGTTCGGCAACGCGGCGAGCGTGCGTACCGGACGCCGCAGAGCAGGCGGGGATTTGTCAGACAGGCCCTAGGGCCCCCGGCCGAGGCCGGGGCGCCCTGATCCGCGTACGGGACCGCTACGCCGTCTTCTGTTCCCCCGAGCCCCGCCCGCGGGCGTCGCGGGGGATGAGGGTGGGGTTGACGTTGGAGTGGACGACGTCGGCGGTGATGACGACGCGGGCGACGTCCTTGCGGGAGGGCACCTCGTACATCACCGACATCAGCACCTCCTCCATGATGGCGCGCAGGCCGCGCGCGCCGGTCTGGCGGAGGATGGCCTGGTCGGCGATGGCCTCGAGGGCCTCGCGCTCGAAGTCCAGCTCCACGCCGTCGAGTTCGAAGAGGCGCTGGTACTGCTTCACCAGCGCGTTGCGCGGCTCGATGAGGATCTGGAGCAGGGCCTCGCGGTCAAGGTTGTGCACCGAGGTGATGACGGGGAGGCGGCCGATGAACTCGGGGATCATGCCGAACTTGACCAGGTCCTCGGGCATGACGTCCTCGAACTGGTCCTTGGCCTCCAGCTCCCGCTTGGAGCGGATCGTCGCGCCGAAGCCGATGCCCTTGGCGCCGGCCCGAGTCTCGATGATCTTCTCCAGGCCCGCGAAGGCGCCGCCCACGATGAACAGGACGTTCGTCGTGTCGATCTGGATGAACTCCTGGTGCGGGTGCTTGCGGCCGCCCTGCGGCGGCACCGATGCCGTGGTGCCCTCCAGGATCTTCAGCAGGGCCTGCTGGACGCCCTCGCCCGACACGTCACGCGTGATGGAGGGGTTCTCGCTCTTGCGCGCGACCTTGTCGATCTCGTCGATGTAGATGATCCCGGTCTCGGCCTTCTTGACGTCGTAGTCGGCGGCCTGGATCAGCTTCAGCAGGATGTTCTCGACGTCCTCGCCGACATATCCCGCCTCGGTGAGCGCGGTGGCGTCGGCGATCGCGAACGGGACGTTCAGCATGCGCGCGAGGGTCTGCGCGAGCAGGGTCTTGCCGGAGCCCGTGGGGCCCAGGAGGAGGATGTTGGACTTCGCCAACTCGATGGCGTCGTCACGGCCTTGGGCGCCGCCGTTCTCGCCGGCCTGGACCCGCTTGTAGTGGTTGTACACCGCGACGGAGAGGGCTTTCTTCGCGGGCTCCTGGCCGACGACGTACCCCTCCAGGAACTCGTAGATCTCGCGGGGCTTGGGGAGCTCCTCCCAGCGCACCTCGCTCGTCTCGGCGAGTTCCTCCTCGATGATCTCGTTGCAGAGATCGATGCACTCGTCGCAGATGTACACACCGGGCCCTGCGATGAGCTTCTTGACCTGCTTCTGGCTCTTGCCGCAGAACGAGCACTTGAGCAGATCGCCGCCGTCACCGATGCGTGCCACGGTGTGCTTCCCCTTCGCCTGGGAGACGCCTGGACGCTAAGAGTCCAGCGGCTCCTGGTGCTGCCTTATGTCCGACGGTACCTTGCCGGGCCCCCCGTTCGGGCCCCCCTTGGCACGGTTCACTGCGACCCACCGCACGTGGACCGTGTCACACACCGCGCCAAGGGGCGGCGGACGTTACCACGCCCGCGTCAGCGTACTTCGCTGTTGTTCATCTTCCGGGTGGAGATGATCTGGTCGACCAGGCCGTACTCCAGCGCCTCCTCGGCCGTGAGGATCTTGTCGCGCTCGATGTCCTCGCGGATCTTCTCGAGCGGCTGGTTGGAGTGCTTGGCCAGCATGTTCTCCAGCTGGTCGCGCATCCGGGTGAACTCCTTGGCGATGATCTCCAGGTCGGAGAGCTGCCCGCGGCCTGTGGAGCCGGCCGGCTGGTGGATCAGCACGCGGGAGTTCGGCAGGGCCATGCGCTTGCCCGGCGTACCGGCGGCGAGCAGGATCGCCGCGGCGGAGGCCGCCTGGCCCATGCAGACCGTCTGGATGTCCGGCTTCACGAACTGCATCGTGTCGTAGATGGCCGTGAGGGCGGTCATGTCGCCGCCGGGGCTGTTGATGTAGACCGAGATGTCCCGGTCGGGGTCCATCGACTCCAGGCACAGCAGCTGCGCCATGACGTCGTTGGCGGAGGCGTCGTCGATCTGGACGCCGAGGAAGATCACGCGCTCCTCGAAGAGCTTCGCGTACGGGTCGTACTCGCGGATGCCCTGGGAGGTGCGCTCGACGAAGCGCGGGACCACGTAGCGGCTGTCGGGCCGGGGCCCTTCGTACTGGCCGCTGGCGGCGCCGGGGAAGTTGCTCATGTGCGTGTTCACCATCCTGGTGCGTTTCGGGCTGAAGTCTCGGCGGTGCGTGGCGAGGCCGGGGCGGTCAGGCTCCGGTGCCGCCGCCTCCCGGAACACCGGAGGCATGCGTGATGATCTCGTCGATGAGGCCGTAGTCCTTGGCCTCCTGCGGGGTGAACCAGCGGTCGCGGTCACCGTCGCGGATGATCGCCTCGACCGTCTGGCCCGAGTGCTGGGCGGTCAGCTCGGACATGCGCTTCTTGGTCCGCAGCAGGTACTCGGCCTGGATCTTGATGTCCGAGACGGTGCCGCCGAGGCCCGCGGAGCCCTGGTGCATCATGATGTCGGCGTGGGGCAGCGCGAAGCGCTTGCCGGCCGCGCCGCCGGTCAGCAGGAACTGACCCATCGACGCGGCCATGCCCATGGCGATGGTGACCACGTCGTTCGGGATGTACTGCATCGTGTCGTAGATCGCCATGCCTGCCGTCACCGAGCCGCCGGGGCTGTTGATGTACAGGTAGACGTCCTTGGTCGGATCCGCGGCCAGGAGCAGCAGCTGTGCGGTGATCTTGTTGGCGATGTCGTCGTCGACCTGCTGTCCGAGGAAGATGATTCGCTCGTTGAGCAGCCGGTTGTAGACCTGGTCACCGAGGCCGCCACCGAAGGAAGGCTCGCTGGCGGCGGAGGGCATCAGATTCGTCACGTATCCACCTGCTCGTCTTTACGACGGCGCCGGGCCGTCTCACGTGTTCTGCCGGGGCGTGGGGCCGTCCGGCGGTTCGGCGACTCCCCTGCCCTCGTATTCATGGACCCTAACGCGCGGGTCCCTTCGGGGAATCCCGGAGAGGTGAGTGTTCGCCGGGGGCGTAGAGCTCCGCCGGAGGGGCGGTGCGGATCGTCGGGGGCCCTTCGGTGGTGTTCGGGCCGCGGGAGCGACCGCGGCCCGGCGCGCCCGCGCGGCGGAGCCGCACAGCGGGCCGGCCGGGCCGCTGGGGCGCTGCCCCGGCGTACGGCGAAGGGGCCCCGGAGCTTGATCGCCCCAGGGCCCCTTTCGACCGCCTCAGCGGTGACGCTCGGCGACTCAGGCCTCGGTCTTGTCCTCGGAGGTCTCCGCCTCGGCGGAAGCGGTCTCCTCGGTCTCCTCGTCCTCGTCGTCGAGGTCGATGACCTCGCCGTTGGTGTCCTTCACCGTGGCGGACTCGACGACCAGCGCCAGGGCCTTGCCGCGGGCGACCTCGCCGACGAGGAGGGGCACCTGGCCACCCTCGACGACGGCCTGGGCGAACTGGTCGGGCGACATGCCGGAGGAGGCGGCACGGCGCATGAGGTGCTCGGTGAGCTCCTCCTGGTTGACGTTGAGCTTCTCCCGCTTGACCAGCTCGTCCAGGACGAACTGGGTCTTGATGCCCTTGACCGCGGCCTCGCGGGTCTCGGTCTCGAACTCCTCGGCGGTCTTGCCCTGGATCTCCAGGTACTTCGCCAGGTCGAGGCCCATCTGGCCGAGCTGGTGGTGCTCCAGGTTGTGCTTGCGGGTGTTGACCTCGTCCTCGAGCAGCTTCTCGGGGACGGGCACCTCGACGAGCTCCAGGAGCTTCTCCAGGACGCGCTCCTGGGCCTGGGTGGCCTGGTCGAACTGCTTCATGTCGGCGAGGCGCTTGCGGCTGTCGGCCTTCATCTCGTCGAGCGTGTCGAACTCGGACGCGAGCTGCGCGAAGTCGTCGTCCAGCTCGGGCAGTTCACGCGCGGCGACCTGGGTGACCTTGACGGTGACCTCGGCCTCCTTGCCGGCCGCGGAGCCGCCCTTGAGCTCGGAGGTGAAGGTGGTCTCGCCACCGGCCTCCAGGCCCTTGACGGCCTCGTCGATGCCGTCGAGGAGCTCGCCGGAGCCGATGGTGTAGGAGACGCCGCTCGCGACGCCGTCCTCCAGCACCTCGCCGTCGACCTTGGCCTCGAGGTCGACGGTGACGACGTCGCCGTCCTCGGCGGCCCGCTCCACCGGGGAGGTGGAGGCGAAGCGCTCACGGAGCTGCTCGACGGACTTCTCGACGTCCTCGTCGGTCACCTCGACGGCGTCGACCTCGACCTCGATGGAGGAGAAGTCCTCCGGGAGGTCCAGGGAGGGGCGGATGTCGACCTCGGCGGTGAAGTTCAGCGTCTCGCCGTCCTTCAGCTCCGTGATGTCGACCTCCGGCTGGCCGAGAACGTCGATCTCGGCCTCGTTGACCGCCTCGGTGTAGAACTTCGGAAGCGCGTCGTTGACGGCCTCCTCCAGGACCGCACCGCGGCCGAACCGCTGGTCGATGACGCGCGCAGGGATCTTGCCCTTGCGGAAGCCCTTCACCGTGACCTGCTGGTTGATCTTCTTGTACGCCGCGTCGAGGCTGTCCTTGAGCTCCTCGAAGGGCACCTCGACAGTGAGCCGAACCCGGGTCGGGTTCAGGGTCTCCACGGCGCTCTTCACGGTTCGGTCTCCTTGTGGCTGACTTCTTGGGTTTCGCCGGAGCCAGACAGGTCCGGCGATTCGCCGCCCGGGATTCTCAGGCCGAGTGGGCTCGGGACACACGGGCGCGCAGTTTGCATAGTAGCCGCAGCCGGGGGACCGCCCAAAAGACGATCAACGGCCAGGCGTACGGCGGGATCGCGCAGGCGGTTCGCGCAGGTGGTCGGGGTGGCGGGATTTGAACCCACGGCCTTCCGCTCCCAAAGCGGACGCGCTACCAAGCTGCGCCACACCCCGTCTGGTGCGACACGTAGGGTACATGCCCGCGGCCCGCCCGACCGCCGCCTTCGCCGAGCCGCCGGACGAGCGGTGACGCGCCCCGAGGACCACGGTGTGCGACAAGACGGCCGGACCCGCTACGATGCCTGCAGTGCCGCGGCCTGGACCGCGGCGCGTCCTGCGCGGGCGTAGCTCAATGGTAGAGCCCTAGTCTTCCAAACTAGCTACGCGGGTTCGATTCCCGTCGCCCGCTCTGTACGACTCAGGGCCAGGCCGGAGGATCTTTCCTCCGGCCTGGCCCTGATCAGTTCCAGGGGCGCCGGGCAGCCCGCCGTGCCCCTCTCGTGCCCCTCCCGCGGCCCTTCCGCCGCCCCGACGAACACCCGGGGCCGCGCGCCTCAGAAGCTGATCTGGTTGATCGTCTCCGCCAGGGAGTTGAGGAAGCGGTTGATCGAGGGGGCCATGCCGGTCGAGGCGAGGAAGAAGCCGAAGAGGATCGCCACGACGGCGGGGCCCGGCTTGATGGAGCCGCCCCGGATCAGGACGACCAGGACGATCGCCAACAGCAGCACCACTGACAGTGAGATGGCCACAACTGATCACGCACCCTCGGTCGGTTCCGCACTGCCGGCCCGGGGTCGCGACCCCGCGTACCCCGCAGAGACCATCGTGCCACCAACAGGGCCCTTATATGCGGCCCGTGACGCATCCTCGACACCGGCCGTCCGTCACGTACCGCGGGCGAGGCCGCCGGAAAAGGCGCCGCACCGTAATTCGAGGGCTCGTTCCCGCGATTCGTTCACAACTGCTGCGTAATTGATTCGAATTGTGAGGGAGGCGGATGGCCACGGGCGCACAACCGGCGGTATGTACTTTTTAGTCTGGATGATTCATGACATTCGGGGCGGCCTGTGACCCACAAGACAACAATGGGAGCGTCGAGTTCGGCGAATTCGCGGGTAGCCGGGCGCGGATAAGGAGAAGCGCACTCACGCGTTTCACGTATCGCCGCGGACAACGCTAGGGTGCCTCAGATGTTCCACGCCGCTTCGTCTCTCGTGCCGAGCCCGCGCTCTTCCCCGAGCGAGAAAGATCAGCGCCGGGAGTCCCCCGACAGACGGCCCGAGCAGCGTGACGCGTTCTTCGACAACGCCAAGTACCTGGCGATCGTGCTGGTCGCGGTCGCTCACTCCTGGGAGCCGCTCAAGGGCGGCGACCGGCCGCTCCAGGCGGCGTATCTCGTCGTGTACGCGTTCCACATGCCGGCCTTCATCGTCATCTCCGGCTACTTCTCCCGTCGTTTCGACGCGAGCCCGAACCGGCTGAAGCGGCTGGTCACCGGCGTCGCCGTGCCATACGTCGTGTTCCAGGCCGGCTACACCCTCTTCGCGCGTTACGCCGGCGGCGACCCCGGCCAGGAGCTCAATCTCCTCGACCCGTACTACCTGACCTGGTTCCTGTGCGCGCTGTTCGTCTGGCGGCTGACCACCCCCGTGTGGAACCTGCTCCGCCGTCCGCTGCCGGTCGCGCTCGCCGTCGCCATGCTGGCGTCCCTCTCCCCCGCCATC
This sequence comes from Streptomyces sp. NPDC101166, assembly GCF_044768125.1. NCBI lineage: Bacteria > Bacillati > Actinomycetota > Actinomycetes > Kitasatosporales > Streptomycetaceae > Streptomyces > Streptomyces sp. NPDC101166. Next base: position 3,961 of record NZ_JBIWPF010000022.1, on the reverse strand, counting down.
GGCGACGACCTCGACCTCCAGCGCCTGCTGCAGTTCCTGCCGTTCTTCGTGCTGGGGCTGTGCCTGAGGCCCGAGCACTTCCAGCTGGTGCGCCGCCGTTCGGCGCGGATCGCTGCGGTGCCGCTGTTCGCCCTCGCGCTGGCCTTCGCCTACTGGGCGGTGCCGCGGATGGACCACGCCTGGTTCTACCACCGTGACTCCGCGCAGGAGATGGGCGCGCCCTGGTGGACCGGCCCGGTCATGCAACTCGCCATGTTCGGCTGCTCGTTGCTGCTGACCGCCTGCTTCCTCGCGCTGGTTCCGGGTCGCACGACCTGGTTCACCCCGCTCGGCGCGGGCACCCTGTACGGCTATCTGCTGCACGGCTTCCTGCTCAAGAGCGCGATCTACACCGGGCTGTTCGAGCCGGCCTGGCTGCACGGCCCGCTCGGCGTGATCGCCGTCAGCCTGACCGTGGGCGCCGCCGTCACCCTGCTGTGCACCGAGCCCGTCCGGCGGGTGTTCCGGTGCGTGGTGGAGCCGAAGATGGAGTGGGCGTTCCGCCGGGACGCCGGCCGTGAGGCCCGCGAGCGGGAGCAGGAGCGGGACCGCGAACGTCTCCGCGCCGGAGAGCAGCGGCGCGAGAGCGTCTCGGCCTAGAGGCTGTCCTTAGGGCGTCCCGGCGCCGTCGGTGAGGCCGAGCAGCGCGCGCATGTGCGCGTACTTCTCGGTCAGCCGGGACCTGGTCGGGGCGTCCAGGACGGCCAGCCGGGCCGGGTCCGCGTTGTGCGCCAGGTCGGCCTCCTTCACCAGCAGCGCGCCCGGGGTGGCGAGGACGCGCCCCGCGTACGCCTCGGGCGTCTCCCCGGCCCGCTTGGTGACGGCCAGCACGACCGCCTTCGTACGGTCGCTCAGCGCGGCCTCGCGCAGCCAGGTCTCGGTCAGGGCGTCGTCCTCGACGGCGTCGTGCAGCCAGGCGGCGGCGATCTGGTCGGAGTCCCCGCCCCGGTCCCGTACGCCCTCGGCCACCGCCTGGAGATGCTCGGCGTAGGGGCGGCCCGCCTTGTCGGTCTGTCCCTCGTGCGCGGCGCGGGCGAGCGCCTCCACCTCGGTCAGCGTGAGCATGCGGGGCCTCTCCCTCGTGTCGGCTGGGGCGTGTTTCGAACGTAGCGTCGTCCGCCCGGAGGGCGGGCTCGCGGCGCGATGGGGGCGCCTCCCGCACGCACCTCCCACGCCCTGGAGGCAGTGGGGGAAGGACTTTCCACACGCGCCCTAGCGGCCCTGGAAGAGCGGCGGCGTCTGGGCCGTGGGGCCCTCGCGGCAGATCAGGAGCAGGGCGCGGTCGTCGTTGACGTCTTTGGCGACGGCCTCGATCAGATGCCAGGCGGCGCCCTGGAAGCCGCCGGCGACATAGCGGTCGGCCTCGCCGGTGAGGCGGTCGATGCCCTCGACGATGTCCCGGTCGGAGGTCTCCACCAGACCGTCCGTGAAGAGCATCAGCACGTCGCCGGGGCGCAGGGCGCCCTTCACCGGGTCGAACTGGGCGCCCTCGTACACGCCGAGCAGCGGGCCCTCGGCCGCCTTCTCCTCCCAGCGGCCGCTGCCCGCGCTGAGCTGGAGGCCCGGCGGATGCCCGGCCGAGTACAGCTCGTAGTCGCCGGAGTCGAGGTCCAGGACGAGGTGGATGGAGGTGGCGAAGCCCTCGTCCCAGTCCTGGCGCAGGAGGTAGCCGTTGGCGGCGGGCAGGAAGGCGTGCGGGGGCAGCGAGCCGAGCAGGCCGCCGAAGGCGCCGGACAGCAGCAGGGCGCGAGAGCCGGCGTCCATGCCCTTGCCGGAGACGTCCGTGAGGACGACCTCCATGGTGCGGCCGCCGTTGGTGCGGGCGGCGACGACGAAGTCGCCCGAGAACGACTGGCCGCCGGCGGGCCGCAGCGCCATCTCGCGGTGCCAGCCCTGCGGCAGCGTCGGCAACTTGCTCTGTACGCGGATGCGTTCACGCAGGTCGAACAGCATCGTGCCGCCGCGCCGCCACGGCACGCCGACCCGGCTGCGGAACTGGGCGATGAGCAGCCCGAAGAGACCGCAGGCCGCGACGACGAGCACGACGCCCGGGGTGACCCGGGAGGGGCCCTCGGTGTACGGGCCGAGTTGCACCGACTCCACGATGAGTGCCGTGGCGGCCGCCGCGTACAGGCCCAACAGGCTCGCCGGGCGCAGCAGGAGGCCGCCCGCGACGATCGGCAGCACGAGCGCGGCCGGCGAGCACCACACGGAGTTGGCGAGAGTGGTGGCGGCGATCAGGGGGACGGTGAGCAGCAGTCCGGCCAGCGCGATCCAGTCCGAGCCGTCGCCGCGGAAGTAGTCGACGGCGCTCCGGCGCACGCCGGTGCGGACCCGGTGCACCAGGTGCTTCAACCGGGCCGTCGACGTCTCGGCTTCCGCGCGCCGCTGTAGTCCTGCCGCCATTAGTTCGGGACCCTATCCATCCGACCCGCCGCTTGGCACGGGAGGTCCCACTTGTCCCCCGTCCGAGCTTCGACTTCACAGTGAACGGCACGGAAAGCGATTCCGCCGCGAGGAGGGAGAAATTCCCTGGCTCGTCCCGCATTGCGCTGGTAGGCATGATTCATGACGACTGAGGCGACGGGGCGTGCGGCCCTTCCGGCCGCAGCCCTCACGGTGCTGCGGCAGGATGGCTGGGACGAATGGTACGACAATCTGGTCCGCGCCTTCGGTGGCGTCGACGAACCCGGCGAGGAGCGTGAGTTGTGGAGAGCGCTCACTCCCCACCAGCGTTCCCTGGCCGCCTGGGACGGCGACCTGTTGGTGGGGACCGCGGGGGCGTTCGACTTCCGCTTGACGGTGCCCGGCGGGGCCTCGGTGCCGGCCGCGGGCGTGACGATGGTCTCCGTGGCGGCCACGCACCGGCGGCGCGGCGTCCTCACCTCGATGATGCGGCGCCAGCTCGACGACATACGCGCGTGGGGCGATCCGTTGGCCGTCCTCACCGCCTCCGAGCCCGCGATCTACGGCCGGTTCGGGTACGGCGCGGCGACCTCGTCCCTCCACGCCGAGATCGACACGAGCCGGGTGCGGCTGTCCGTCCCGCCCGGCGCCGATGACGTACGCCTGCGCTACGCCGATCCCCTGAGCAGCCTGGACGTGTGCGAGGCGCTGTACGCGCGCACGGTGCCGCTGCGGCCGGGGATGCTGGCGCGGCGGCCCGGGTGGGAGCGGCTGGGGGTGCTCGACCCGGAGAGCGCGCGGGGCGGCGCGTCGGCGCTGCAGTGCGTGCTCGCCGAACGGGACGGCGAGATCACCGGGTACGCCCGGTTCCGGGTGAGTCCGCGGTGGACGGACGCCGGACACAACGGACAGGTGACGCTGCAGGATCTGGTCGCGGCGGACCCCGAGTCGGGCGCGGCGCTGTGGCGGTTCCTGTTCGGGATCGACCTGACCACCTCGCTGAAGGTGCGGGGCCGGCCCGTGGACGAGAGCTGGCAGCACCTCGTCTCGGACATCCGCCGGTGCGACCTGCGGGTGCGGGACTCGCTGTACGTGCGGCCGGTCGACGTCGGAGCCGCGCTCGAGGCGCGGACGTATCCGGCCCCGGTGGACGTGGTGTTGGAGGTCGAGGACGCCTTCTGCCCATGGAACACGGGGCGTTGGCGGCTGGCAGGCGACGCGAAGGGGGCGAGCTGTGAGCGGACGACGGACGCGGCTGATCTCGCCCTTTCCGTACGGGAGTTGGGGGCGGTGTATCTCGGCGGCGTGAGCCTGGGATCGCTGGGCGCGGCCGGCCGGGTGCGGGAGCTGCGCCCGGGGGCGCTTCAGGAGGCGTCGGTGGCGTTCGGCGGCTGGGCGGCGCCCTGGCTGCCGCACGGCTTCTAGGGCGTGTTTCGAAAGTAGCGTCGTCCGCCCGGAGGGCGGGGCTCGCGGCGGCGATGGGGGCACCTCCCGCGCGAGTTCGGTTCGAGCGTGG